>JBGAIU010000028.1:0-21843 GCA_044225315.1 Polynucleobacter sp. | reverse complement strand
GATGCTTGCCAAGTTTGATCAATTCTGCGAATCGGGGTATCCAGCACTTGCTGGAATCTCCCGAAAATCAATGCTTGGCAAGATCACCAACAAGGAGGCAGATCAACGCCTTGCACCCCGTATTGCAGCAGCAATACTGGGTGCTGATCGTGGAGCTAGAATCATTCGGGTGCATGATGTGCCTGAAACCATCGATGCCTTGAAGCTTTGGGAATCAGTAAATACTTAGATTTTCACTTTCTACTGAATCCACCAAAGTTTTATAATTAATTCATATGAAAAAACAATACTTTGGAACTGACGGCATTCGTGGCGAAGTGGGCAAATTTCCGATAGTTCCGGAGTTTATGACCCGTCTCGGCTATGCTGCTGGCAAAGTATTAAGCAAGGATGCCAAATCTGGTGAGCGCTGTAAGGTGCTTATCGGTAAAGATACGCGAGTATCCGGCTATCTCTTAGAAGCGGCTCTAGAAGCGGGGTTCGCAGCGGCAGGCGTTGATGTGATGATATGTGGCCCAATTCCAACCCCAGGCGTTGCATACCTAACAAAAGCGTTACGCTTATCAGCCGGTATTGTGATTTCAGCATCACATAATCTATATCAAGATAACGGCATCAAATTTTTCTCGGCAAATGGTGATAAGTTATCTGATGACTTTGAATTAGCAATTGAAGCTGAACTAGAGAAACCTATCGGCTGCGTAAGCTCAAAAGAGTTGGGTAAAGCATTTCGATTGGATGATGCTGCTGGCCGTTATATCGAATTTTGCAAGTCTACTTTTCCTGGTGATCTCAATTTAAAGGGATTGAAGCTGGTTGTTGATTGTGCCAATGGCGCTGCATATCACACAGCACCCCATGTATTCCATGAGCTTGGAGCGGAAGTAATATCGATTGGCGTCAATCCTGACGGTCGAAACATTAACGATGGCTGTGGTGCCACATCACCTGAAGCTCTGATAGCTAAGGTTAAGGAAGTCAAGGCAGATCTGGGTATTGCCCTGGATGGTGATGCTGATCGCTTACAAATGGTTGATGCATCAGGGCGATTATTTAATGGCGATGAGCTTTTATATGTACTTGCCAAAGATCGTTTAGATCGCGGGCAGAAATTAGGTGGTGCAGTTGGTACGCTGATGACTAACCTAGCGGTTGAAAATGCTATTAAAGATTTAGGCATCGGATTTGAGTGTGCAAACGTAGGCGATCGATATGTGCTTGAGTTACTAAAGCAGAAGGGTTGGATCATTGGTGGCGAAGGCTCTGGACACATACTTTGTTTAGATCAGCACTCTACTGGTGATGGCACGATAGCTGCGTTACAAGTTTTGGCAGCCATGAGTCACAATAAAAAAAGTCTGTCCCAATTATTAGATGCTGTGAAGATCTTTCCTCAAGTGCTCTTGAATGTGAAATACAAGACTGGGTATAACTGGAAAACAGATGAAGCTTTAAGCAAGCAGATTCAGCTGGTTGAAAAAGAGCTTCAGAATATTGGCAGGGTGCTAATCAGAGCTTCTGGGACAGAGCCACTGCTTCGTGTCATGGTCGAAACTAAAGATGCTAATGTTGCAATGAACGCAGCCAAAAGCATCGCAAATTTAGTTCCTACTGCATAAATAGAAGATCTACCGATGCTTCATAGACTGGCGATAATGAAATTAAGAATTATTGTTGGCTTGTTTTTCGCCTTAGCGCTACTGAACGCGCCGATTGGCCTAGCTCAAACTCAAAAGCAGCAGCCTGAAAATATCATTATTTTGTTTGCGGATGGCACTACTAGCAGCCAATATGAATTTGGCCGCTATTCAAGCCAGCTTTTGCGCCAAAAACCATTTGCCATTACAGATGTTGTGATGGCAAAAGGAAATTTCCAGCTGATGAAAACAGAATCTGCAAATTATTTTGTTACGGATTCTGCGGCTGCTGCATCAGCAATGTCGACTGGTCAGAAGGTAAATAACGGCGCAATCTCAGTTACGCCTGATGGCCAATCTCCTGTAACGCTGATGAAGTTTGCTAGAGATAGCGGTAAGCGTATTGGTCTTATTAGCACTGCACCAGTTTATGACGCCAGTCCTGCAGCATTTAGTGTGCATGCTAAATCTAGGCGTGATAGTGAATCCATCGTTAACCAGTACTTGCAACTAGAGCCCGATGTCTTAATGGGCGGTGGCTCAGACTATTTCCTTCCTAACACCGTTAACGGTGGAAAGAGGTTGGATGGGAAAAATATCATTCAGGCTTTTCAGGATCGCGGCTTTCAATACATTGATTCTCCAGATGAACTGAGCAATCTAAGCAGGTCAAAGGTGCTAGGGCTGTTTGCCAACGAAGATATTGACTACGAAATTGAACGAAATCCCAAGGAGGCACCCAGCTTATCGCAAATGCTAGAAGCTGGATTGCATACTCTTAAACAAAAGACAAATCCCCAAAAAGGTTTTGTGCTTTTTATTGAAAATGAAAACACGGACTCCGCTGGTCACAATAATGATGTAGCCTCACTCATGCGTGATCTATGGGCATTTGATGATGCAGTCAAGATTGCGTTGGATTTTCAGAAGCGTAATCCTAGCACCTTAATTATTGTGACTGGTGATCATGAAACAGGCGGGTTCTCGCCTACTTATGGGCGTAAAATCTTGGTCCCGCAGGTAATGCGAATGACCTAAATGTGGATATGCAGCAATTAAAACTTATTGAACAATTCAAGATGTCCTTGAATGAATTTTCATCACAATTTAAGGCTAAGATAAAGCAGGGCGCTAGTAAGGCTGAGTTGAATGAATTTCTCAATACTTTGCTTGTGGAAAATTTCCCTGGGTTAAATTTAGATGATGATCTTCGAGAGAAAATCATTGGCCAGGGCCAGTTGTATCCAAATTCTAACTATCTACCAGCAAATATTCTTGGAATGGCGATAGCCCGCCAAACAGGTTTCTATTGGGGTACCTCCGGCCATACTCCGGCTCCAATTACGGTAGCGGCCATTGGCCCTGGATCAAATGTATTCGAGGGGTATGATGACAATACTAGTTTTGCTTTAAAGCTGCGACGCCTTATTGCTGGCAAGTGATATCAAAAAGCAGTGCGTACACCGACCATTAAGCTTCTACCAGGTTGCGGGGCATAGAGCCTTACAGCCATTGGCGAAGTGGCATATCGAATATCTTGATTCAACAAATTCTTCAGCGCCAAATAGCCCGTCCAATTGATTTTCCCAATTCGTTCAGTGTAGGAAAGGTTTGCATTTACCAGGTTATAACTTGGTGTTGGTCCGATTTCCCAATTGGCTAAACGGTTTTGTTGAAAGCTGTAAATATAAGTTGCACTGCTCAGCCATCCATTACGTTGGTAAGCCATTTCTGCTCCTAGGCGTGGAGCCGGTTGTAGAGGTAAGTTGCCGCCAGTATTAAAGCTGCCTTGTGAGACATCGCCAAAAATACGGCTACCAACCCCTGTTTGGTTCCAGTTGTAAGATAGCTCTCCTTCTGCGCCCCTGATATTCGCATTAGCTTGCGATGCTTGAACAACAGAAAAGTTTTCGTTTGTGGTGCTGTATGAGCCAGTGTAGAACCCATATATGTAATTTGTGAATTGATTACGATACAGACTTACTTTGCTACGAATATCACCTATAGTTTTTGAAAGCTGAGTTCAATATTATGGGACGTTTTGCTTTAAATTTGAGTTACCAATATCAAAGGTCGCCGTCGAGTCATGGGTCCGTATGAATATAGTCTGTGGCGTAGGCGCTTCTTGGAGAAACGCAGTATAGGCCAGACCAAGACCGTAGCCCTTGGCTAGGTCGTATATTCCTCCCGCCGAATACGAAAACAGATTGAACTGTCGATTCTGAATACTTGGTGGCCCATAAGAATTTGGGATAAATCCCTGTGAACTAGGGCTAGGAAACTGGGTTGCTGTGTTGGGATTTTGTGCTGCATAACTATAGGCAAACTAAATCCGGTTTTCAGGTCTCCATAGCTGACCTTCTTCAACTAAAAATATGGCGCTTGCGTTAGATTTTGTTTGTGGAACGATGGCATAGTTATTCGTAGTCAAATCAATCGCATTGAGTGTCGCGCCAGTTACTTGAGCTCCAATCACGCCCTTAGATCCAAGCCACTGTTTGTGCGCTAATTCCAATCGTGCTTCAGTAGCAGTGTTATTCCATTGCGTAGAAGCGATGCCATTATTAGTGAATTCAGTATGTTGATAGTTCGTGTTAGCCGCGCTGATCTTTAGGGAGCTAAAGCCATCAAATGGATTATTCGTCTGATGGGCTAGGTCATAGCGATTTTGGGACTGTTGAATAAATCCACCTTCAACGGTAGGTATGCCGTAGTTGTGGTTCATTCTTTCTAATGAAACCCCGGTATACCCATCATTTCGAATGTATGAGGCACCCAGTCCCAAGCTATTTTGATTGCTAAATGAAAATGGCAGCTTTCCGCTATAGGGAACGTTTACAGGCTTGCCAGGATTGATCTCCCAGTTTGCATTAGGCCCGCCTTGCTCTGCATATCCAGGAATTTGATAGTTATTCGAGTTACTGATGGTTGAATCAAGATGCAAAGCTAGAGGGCCTGCTGGTACATCTAACTCAATGTTGCCAGTCTTTCCTTGATTAACAGTTTCATAGCTTGCATTCATCGCACCAGATAATGCATCGGGTAGCGTGGTTACGATTCGATCATTTAATACATTGACTAAGCCGCCACTGGAACCAGAGCCGTACATCAAAGCGGGAGCGCCGCGCAATATTTCGATCTGATGCGTGTTTTGCATCGGGTTGGCTACAGCATGATCCGGGGAAACGCTAGATACGTCGCCAACAGAGAGCCCATTTTGCAAGATTTGCACGCGCGCACCCTCAAGCCCCCGAATTACTGGTCTTGAAGCGCCAGATCCATAACCGGTTGCCGAAACCCCTAGCTCATTTGCTAGTGTTGATCCCAGTGTATTGCCGAGCTTATTTTGCAATTCATCCCCAGCAAGCACTTTATTTGGAGACAAGAACCCTTGGCCATCATCGCGTGTGCCGCTGACATTAATCTGCAATGCTGCATCGAGATCATTTTGCGACCAAGCATTAACACTCATCAAACAGGAGATGATGACCGAGATTGCAATACAGAAAAAACGGTAATACTCAAATTGCATACTTCATCCATATTCGTCAAATAAATGACGATTGAAAAACAATCAAAACCAGAATGAATAATCTGGTTTGAACTTAATGTTTAAAGGATGAGAGAAGGTGGTGCTTGTGATTGATAGGCAATCAGAGAGGGTGCATCTACTTGTGCCGCTTTACTCTGATGGCCGATGGATTGATTGTGGTTTGCTAAAGGCGCTGAAGAAAAACTAGGTGGGATGCAACCCACCAGCATTAATGCATCATATAGATGGCAGACATCTGAGCTATGAGCAGTAGTGGGCATGCTCGCCACAACAGCGCTATCGCAAACAGTTTGTTTCGCGAGACCCAAATGAGAGACATCATGATTAAGACCTACCCAGTGTGTTCCCAACATGCAAAATGCCAGCAATAGCGCTACAACCATAGCTTGCATTTGCTTATTCAATTTGCTGGAAAAATGGGCAATCATGTGCCGAATATTACAGGATTTGCCTGAAATAGCCCTGTCGGTGTAGAATATCGATTCCGTCGGAGTGTAGCGCAGCCTGGTAGCGCACCTGCTTTGGGAGCAGGGGGTCCAAGGTTCGAATCCTTGTACTCCGACCATTTTCTCTATTTAGTTCTGATATAGACCCAGCCAATATCTGCCCATAGCTCAGCTGGATAGAGCAACGGCCTTCTAAGCCGTAGGTCGCAGGTTCGACTCCTGCTGGGCAGGCCAAGTTCCCTTATTTCAGTTTTTGCACTTAGCGCTGGTAGAAACCAGCAAAATTCATGCAAAAATCCCGTATTAGCCTATAAATTTGCTATAAATGCAGGTGTGTCTACATCACTACATAAATAAAGTGCGGTAATTAAAGGAGAAATTCTATGAAGCGTATTTCAATGGTTAAGGCTGGTCTCATTGCTGCTGGTTTATTGCTATCTAGCATTAATGCTCAAGCAGCGAGCCAAACATTAGACAAAATTAAATCCACAGGGACTGTGACTATGGGTGTTCGTGAGTCCTCCATCCCTATGTCATACACCACTGGAGATAGCCGTTTTGATGGCTACCACGTTGAAATTTGCCGCATGATTTTGGGCGACATTAAAGATAAGTTGGGCGTTAATACTCTCCGCATCAACTATCAGCCTGTTACCTCACAAAATCGCGTTCCTTTGGTTCAGAACGGGACAGTAGATATCGAGTGCGGTACTACAACTAACAACACAGCTCGTGCAAAGGATGTTGGCTTTGCGAATACGCTTTACGTTGAAGAGGTGCGCATTGCTGTAAAGGCAAATTCTGGAATTAAATCCATTTCCGACTTAAATGGTAAGAAGGTGGCTACTACCACCGGCACCACTTCAGTTCAATTACTCCGTAAACACGAGAGAGCCAATGGCGTTAACTTCGATGAGGTGTTTGGCAAAGATCACGCAGACAGCTTCCTCTTATTGGAATCTGGCCGTGCAGATGCTTTCGTTATGGATGGCTCTATTTTGGCCGGCAACATTGCTAATTCTAAGAATCCAAAGGATTACAAGATTGTTGGTGAAGTGTTAAGTACTGAACCTATCGCGATCATGGTGCGTAAAGATGATCCTGAATTCAAAGCAGCAGTGAATGCTGCCATCGCCAAGATTGTTGCTAATGGCAATATGCCAAAGCTTTGGAATAAGTGGTTCTTGTCACCAATTCCTCCAAAAAATATCGTTGTTGGTCTTGAGCTATCACCAGCCACTAAAAACGCTTGGGCTAATTTGAATGACAAGCCTGCTGAGGATTACAACAAGAAGTAATTTCAATCGCGTTTATTGAAAATCATTTCATCTTGATACGATTGGAAATATGGATTTAGGAATATTTTGCAAGGGCACACTAGACCAAGAGCCTGTTGAACATTGTTTTTCAGCCTTGTTTGCCCTTGGCAAAAATCCAGATCCAAGTTATTTGGATTGGCTTATGAAGGCTTGGGGCTGGACCTTAGCGGTTGCAGCCCTTGGTCTTTTTCTTGCTTTAGTTCTTGGGGCGGTGATGGGTACCTTGCGTACTTTGCCTCTTGAGAATAAGTTAAATAGATTCTTGGTGCGCTTTTCTACGGCATGGGTTGAGCTTTTTAGAAATATTCCCATTTTGGTTCAGGTATTTCTTTGGTACCACGTTGTCCCAGCATTCATCCCTGTATTGAAATCTTTCCCATCCTACCTGCTAGTAAGCATTGCTTTGGGATTTTTTACCTCAGCTCGTATTGCAGAGCAGGTTAGGGCAGGTATTCAGTCTTTACCTTCGGGACAAAAGTCTGCTGCTACCGCCTTGGGTCTCACTACATTCCAGTCCTATCGCTATGTCATTTTGCCAATGGCCCTGCGCATTGTGATTCCGCCACTAACATCCGAGAGCATGAACCTCATTAAGAACTCCTCCGTTGCATTTGCAGTCTCAGTGCCTGAGTTAACACTCTTTGCGATGCAAGCCCAAGAAGAGACCTCTCATGGAGTGGAAATTTACTTGGCAGTAACTTTGCTGTACGCCTTATCAGCCTTTGCGATAAACCGTGTGATGGCGTATATTGAGAAACGCTCTCGCATTCCGGGCTTCATTGTTGCTAATTCAGAAGCGGCGGCACACTATATTAATCAAATGGTGTCGACATGCTGAGCTTAGACTTAAGTTTTTATAACTGGGAGCTCTTCACAAATTACATATTGAAGGGCTTGCTCTTCAGCGTTCAGTTAACAGTCATTGCTACCGTTGGTGGCATTCTCTTTGGTACATTCCTTGCATTGATGCGTTTATCTGGAAAGCCTGCATTTGCTTATCCAGCAACTATCTACGTAAATACCATGAGATCCATTCCATTAGTCATGGTGATCCTTTGGTTCTTCCTATTGATTCCAATGTTAATTGGACGGCCGATCGGCGCCGATCTATCGGCAACGATTACCTTTATTGCCTTCGAAGGCGCCTTCTTCTCGGAGATTGTCAGAGCAGGTATTCAGTCTGTTCCTAAAGGGCAGGGCTACGCAGCACAAGCGTTAGGAATGACCTATAGCCAAAACATGCGTTTCATTGTATTGCCACAGGCATTTAGAAACATGATTCCCGTCTTTATGACGCAAACCATTATTTTGTTTCAAGATACCTCCTTGGTTTACGCCATTGGCGCTTATGACCTATTAAAAGGTTTTGAAATTGCCGGTAAAAATTATGGTCGTCCAATCGAGACCTATATTTTGGCTGCTTTTACATACTTCATTATTTGCTTCTCGCTTTCTAAGATTGTTCGCAAGGTGCAATCGAAAGTGGCAATCATTCGCTAATTTTTAATATCCTCACAATAATTCATCATGATTGAACTTCAAAACGTTTCTAAGTGGTACGGCGACTTTCAAGTCCTAACGGATTGCAGCACCTCAATCAATAAAGGTGAGGTTGTCGTTATTTGCGGTCCTTCTGGATCTGGCAAATCAACTCTCATCAAAACGATCAATGCTTTAGAGCCATTTCAGGCTGGGCAAATTATTGTTGATGGCACACCGTTGCACGACCCAAAGACTAATTTGCCTAAATTGAGGGCTAGGGTAGGCATGGTGTTTCAGCACTTTGAGTTATTCCCACATTTAAGCATTACTGAAAACCTCACATTGGCGCAAATGAAGGTATTGGGTCGTACAGCTGATGCTGCCAAAACACATGGATTGAAATACTTAGAGCGCGTTGGCTTGATTGCCCATAAGGACAAATTCCCAGGTCAGCTCTCTGGTGGACAGCAGCAACGTGTTGCCATTGCCCGCGCATTAAGCATGGATCCAATTGTGATGTTGTTTGATGAGCCCACTTCAGCTCTTGATCCAGAAATGGTTGGCGAAGTCTTGGATGTGATGGTCAAACTAGCGAACGAGGGTATGACAATGTGCTGTGTTACCCACGAAATGGGTTTTGCGCGCAAGGTAAGTAATCGCGTGATATTTATGGATCAAGGCCGCATTATTGAAGATTGCCCTAAAGAAGAGTTTTTTGGTAATCCAGATGCACGCTCTGATCGCGCTAAAGATTTCTTGTCAAAGATTTTGGCGGGATAGTGTCAAGCTCATCCTCGACGAATGTTTTGAGCATAAAGTTCAGTGTAATTGCTGCTCTGGGCATTTGCGTTACTGCTTGTTCAACAGCCAAATTAGAGGCCCGGTTAGAGGCTAATCCTCAGTGCAAGGAGGTTATCAACCCTAAGACTGGCTCAGTTATGCCGTGTCCTGGAACCGATAAGGCGTTTTATAAATCAGTGGGGCTAGAGCCAACTAAAGCAACTCCAGCCGCTCTAAGTGCTGCAGTGGTTACATCAAGCACACCAACTTCACCTGCTGAATCTGCTACTCCACAAGCTCCAAAGCAAGCAACCCAACCAATGTCAACTGACTGCAAGCCAAGCTTGCATAAAAAGACTGGCGGCATATTGCCATGTCCATCCCCCAATTAATCACATCTGCATCAGGAAATATATGCGCATAAATCATCAACTTACTTTTGCTGCACTCATTATTTCTGTGCTGGTGGCATGCAGCAATACTCCAAAGCTTGCATCCGAACCAATGCCACGTTCTGGTTTTCTTCCAAATTACGCCTTGTTGCAGCCAGTGAACATCAGCCATACTGATACACGCATCTGGAGATATCGTAAACCTGGAGTTAGCCCAACAAGTTATACAGCAGTGATTCTGGATCCCATTTATCTGAATCAAAATGCTACAAAAGAAATTAGCCCTGAAGCGATTTCTCAGGCACAGATTGCATTGCAAGATTCAATGGTTGCAGCGGTAAATGCCCGTGGCAATATAAAAATTGTGACAAGCCCAGGTCCTGGCGTTGCTCGATTTACAGTAGGCATCACTGGCGCTAAAAGCTCAACCGATAGCTTGCAACCATGGAATTTCACTCCCATTGGACTTGCAGTAAGTGCAGCTACTTATGCCGGTGGCGTCAACTCCAAAACCCCTGCATTACTGGTGGAAAGCAAAATTACGGATAGCCAAACTAAAGACTTATTAGGCGAAGGATTGGTCACCGTGCAGGGCGATTCTTTTAGGACTGCTTCAGGCTCAGTTGATTCGTTCATTGAGATGGCAAAAAAGGTTGTTCGGGTTGCGATGGAAGTTTCTGCAAACGCCTCTCCAGCGGCGAAATAATCAGTCGTTTAATTTTAAGAAAATTTCTCTCAACTTATGACTGTCACTTTTCCGGGTTTTGAACAAAAGCAGGTTACCGTCACATCGGATGACGGCCCTATTGAAATCGCTTGTTTAGTTGGAGGCTCTGGGCCAGCATTGCTCTTATTGCACGGCTTTCCGCAGACAAAAGCAATATGGCATCAGGTTGCCCCAAAGCTAGCAAAATCTTTTACCGTGGTAGCTGCCGATCTTCGTGGATATGGTGCGTCTTCTAAGCCGCATGGTAAACTTGATCATTCCACTTATTCAAAAAGGTCTATGGCAAAAGACCAGCATGACTTAATGAATGCATTAGGCCACAATCAGTTTTTTGTTTTGGGACACGATCGTGGAGCAAGAGTGTCGCATCGCCTTGCAATGGATTTTCCTCAGAGCGTTCTCAAACTCATGCTCCTGGATATTTCACCTACACTAACAATGTATGACAAGACCACAATGGCATTTGCAAAGGGTTATTGGCATTGGTTCTTTTTAATTCAGCCTGAGCCAGTACCTGAAACTATGATTGGGGCAAATCCAGAGTATTGGCTGAAGAATCACATGGGACGCCATGCGGGAACAGGAATCTTTTCACCAGATCGATGGTCCGAGTATCTTGCTGGCGCAAGTAATACACAGAGTATGCATGCAATGTGTGAGGACTATCGTGCTGCCGCAAGTATTGACCTTGTTCATGACCAAGCAGACCGTAAGGAAGGTAGAAAGCTGGAAATGCCCGTTCGAGCCCTATGGGGTGAACATGGGCTGGTGAATCAGTGTTTTACTCCTGTTGCAGACTGGCAGGCCGTTTCAAATGAGGAAGTTACCGGAAGGGCAGTTCCATGCGGGCATTACATCCCAGAAGAACTTCCTGAACTCGTTATTCAGGAAGCAAAAGCCTTCTTTCAGTAGTAAATCTAGATTACTGAAGAAAAACCATAAATAAAACAATTATTTAGGGTTTTTTATTGAGAATTAATTTGAAGATTATTCTGGATGGAAATTGTTGCTAGCCATGAAGCTAATAGTGCGCTCAAAACCCAGAATTCGGATGTAGCGCCAAGCGATATCACGGTATTTGCTATCTAAATAGCCAATCGCGACCTCTGGAGTCCTTTTGGACAGGTCGATTTGTTGAATAGCACTGGCCCAACGTTTAAGTCTTGTTGACATATTTGCCACCTCCATGCCTCTTTAACGCACCTAAAAGAGCTAAGGATGACAAGAATTTCAAATAAATCTGAAAAAGTGGGGGGGGTAAAACCTCTAAATAGAGACAACTTTATGCGGATTGAGGAGATTTTGGGGGTCTAGAGCCCTTTTGACGCTTTTCATGAGCTCATGAGCAACTTCGCCCTTATGGGCTCGTAAACCCTCTAATTTAAGCTGCCCAACACCATGCTCGGCGGAGATGGATCCTCTAAATCGCTCTACCTGAGCATAGACTAACTCATGAATGGGCTTTTCATATAACCGGTTGAATTCTTTTGGATCAACCCCCTCTGGGGCGGCGATGTTGTAATGCAGATTCCCATCTCCCAAGTGTCCAAAGTTAATAATCCGCACCCCTGGATATTGAGCTCTGACCAAGGTATCCGTCACGCTCATGAATTCATCTAGCGCAGATAATGGGATAGTGATGTCATGCTTGAGGTTGGCGCCTTCTTCCGCTTGAGCAAGGGTAATGTGCTCGCGCATGTGCCAAAACGCATTTGCTTGAGATAAATTGCTAGCGATAACTGCATCGGAGATTAGTTCGGATTCAAAGGCTTCCTGCAAAATATCTTCCAATAGCTGGCGAACATGGGTTTCACTCTCATGATCAGATAGTTCAATTAATACCGTATACGGTGGGGTGCCCTTGAGTGGGTTTGCCATTTGAGGAAAGTGTTTTTTGGTAAGCACTAGCGACTCATTGGTCATCATCTCAAAACCGGTAAGCAGTGAGGTAGCGCGTTTTTGGAATAAATTGAGCAGGGCGATGGTAGAGCGAACGTCATTAGCTGCCACAAGAGTTGTCCATTGGGAAATCGGCAATGGATAGAGCTTCATAACGGCTGCGGTAATAATTCCCAGAGTGCCTTCTGAGCCGACAAACAGATCACGGAGATCGTAACCCGTATTGTCCTTGCGCAATCCCTTTAAGCCATTCCAGATTTTACCTTTCGCGGTAACTACTTCAAGACCCAAACAGAGGTCACGAGTATTGCCATAGCGCAACACATTTGTGCCGCCAGCATTGGTAGCCAAGTTACCACCAATCATGCAACTTCCTTCAGCACCTAGGCTTAAGGGAAATAAAAATCCTTTTGCTGCTGCAGCTTCTTGAATATTTTGCAGAATGCAACCAGCCTCTAAAGTAATAGTTTGGTTCGCTTCATCTATTTCCAAAATGGAATTCATGCGCTTAAAGTTCAAGATAATCTGATTACCACTTTGATCGGGCGTGGCGCCACCACAAAAGCCTGTATGACCCCCTTGAGGAACAATTGAGATGTAATTGCTAGCGCAGAGTTGAACAATTTTGGCAATTTCAGAAGAGGTACGAGGAAGAACGATTGCAAGCGCTTTACCTGTGTAACGTTTGCGCCAATCAGTTAGGTAGGGCTCTTTATCTTGATCAACTGTCAAAACATATTGCTGATCGATGATTTGCCTTAATTGTTCAAGGAATTTATCTATCATGAAGACGATTCCGTATTTTTCTTTGCCAAGCTTTTTGCTTCCTTCTTAATTGGTTTTAAGTAAATCAGCAGACAAACAAAAGCGGTGGTTGCCAAGACAGTCTCCAATAATGCCAACCAAAAATTGGTGCCAGTTTCTAAAATCCTGACTAATCCCTCGGTCACATAGAGCAATATCAACATAGACGCCCATTGCATGGTGTAAACCTTGCCTTTCCATATTCCCGGAATTGCAAAGAGCAGGGGTATGCCCTTCAATATGAGCCATGAGCCACCAGGGCGAAGTGGGGAAATAAACCATTCCCAGGCAACGCACAAAATAAAAAGATCTACGAATGCCGCAACAGCAAGCAACTGATATGGGTTTTTTTGTACAAAAGTTTATGCATTACTAAACGTACTAAGCGATCAGTTTTAAAGCGGTTAAGGCGAGGCGCTTACCTTGAGACTTGGCAAGTCTCGCTTCTTCTGGGCTGATAGGAGCGCGTCCATCAGCATGGGCATGATGAGTCACGCCATAAGGGCTGCCTCCCGTTGTTGAAGACATGAGGTCTGGTTCGCTATAGGGAAGACCTAATATCATCATTCCATGATGAAGCAATGGAATCATCATGGTTAGCAAAGTGCTTTCTTGACCACCATGCATACTGCCCGTGCTGGTGAATACACAGGCCGGTTTACCAATTAAGGAACCGCCCATCCATTCTGAAGAGCTGCCATCCCAAAAATACTTCATGGGAGAGGCCATATTGCCAAAGCGAGTAGGGGAGCCAAGAGCTAGGCCTATGCAGTCTTGTAGATCGGAATACTCTACGTAAGGTGCCCCATCAGTGGGTACGGGGGATTCTGATGCTTCACATACGGTCGACACAGAGGGGACCGTTCTTATTCTTGCATTGACGCCTGGAACAGACTCAATCCCCTCTGCAATTAGGCGCGCCAGTTCTTTGGTGGCCCCATAGTGTGAGTAGTACAAAACTAAAATGTCGTAATTATTCATAGTCTTTTATGATACGGCGATGCGTCTAATTCGTAACCCCCAATTATGGCTTTCTCTTGCAAAAGAGATCTAGGAGGGCAATCGCGACCAAAAACTCAATCAAATTGCCGCTCCACGATTCTTTCCTTGGTTCCCATGATAACCATTGCAACGATTTTGATCGGTTATTTACCAAGGGTGATTCAGGTCAAGAATGCATTTAAAACGTGGTTGCTTGATACCTATATGCCTGGTGGCATCAATCAGCAAGTATTTATCTATTTGGATCAATTCTCAGCCCAAGCCAGAGGGTTAACGCTTTTGGGTATTGCAGGTTTATTTGTCACTGCAATCATGACTTTGTCTGTTATTGAGAAGGCTTTCAATCAAATTTTCAAAGTGCATCGTAGTCGACCTATACTCAAGAAGGTGTTGATTTATTCAGCAGCTACATTTCTTGGGCCAATACTTCTTGGCGCCGGCATTTATCTAAGTGGCGCATTGTTCAGTGCAACCAAAGGCTGGACGGAGGCGCTGTCAATTGGTTTTAGCCTAATAGCAACAATTGCCCCGATTATTTTGGCGGTACTGGTATTCGCGGTGGTTTATAAAGTTTTGCCCTATACCCAGATTCTGTGGAAGGATGCCATCTCTGGAGCGTTCTTTGCAGCCATTAGTTTTGAGCTCATGAAATTTGGCTTTGCCTTGTTTCTAACGCACACCGCCTTTTATAAGACGGTTTATGGTGCCTTTGCCATATTCCCATTGGCCTTACTCTGGATCTACCTGACGTGGTGGATAACTCTTGCTGGAGCAGTCTTGGTGGCAAATCTTCCCAGCATACGAAGTGGTGTCATTAGGGTTATTCGTTACTAAAACAAAGGTTTAAACCCTTGATTCAGCTTATAGTTGGGTCTATATTGAGTCTATAAATCCAACGTATTCGGAGATAAAATGAAAGTTCGGGACATCTTACGCGTTAAAGGGAGCACCTTATTTACGGTTGCACCAGATACCGCACTGCAAACCGCAGTGCTCGTGATGAGTGAACATGACATTGGCTCCTTAGTTGTCATGGAATATGACAAGCTCGTCGGCATCTTAATGTTCCGCGAAGTGATCGCAGCATTAGCTAAACATCATGGCAAGCTTAATGGACTGCAAGTTCGTTCTGTTATGAATCAAAAACCACTGACTTGCAATATGGAAACGGAAATCGATGAAGTGCGTCGGATGATGCTCGTTGATCATGCCCGTTATTTGCCTGTAATGGACCAAAAGGTGCTAATGGGTGTCATCTCCTTCTATGACGTAGCTAAGTCAGTAGTAGAAGCTCAGGATTTTGAAAACACAATGCTCAAGGCCTACATTCGCGACTGGCCTGAAGATGCAGAAAAAACGACGAATTAAGTCTTTCTAGTCCAAGATTTCCGACAAATGACATAATATTGGTATGTCAGGAAATACTTTAGGCCTCCTCTTTACTGTTACTACTTTTGGTGAATCACACGGACCTGCAATAGGGGCTGTGGTTGATGGCTGCCCTCCGGGCATGTCTTTATCCGAGGCGGATCTGCAGATTGATCTAGATCGCAGAAAGCCGGGAACCTCTCGTCACGTTACACAGCGCAAGGAAGAAGATAAGGTAGAGATTCTTTCTGGGGTTTTTGAGGGCAAGACTACTGGTGCGCCAATTGGTTTGCTTATTCGCAATACAGATCAACGCAGCCAAGATTATGGCGACATTTTGCAAACGTTTCGCCCTGGTCACGCTGACTACGCATATCACCATAAATATGGCCTACGAGATCCACGTGGAGGCGGGCGCTCTTCGGCGCGATTGACTGCGCCAGTCGTTGCCGCAGCTGCAATTGCAAAAAAATGGTTGCGTGAACAATATGGCACTGAGTTTTATGGCTTCATGAGCCAGCTTGATGAAATTGAAATTCCATTTGTCGATACTTCTCACATAGAGTCGAATCCTTTTTTTGCCGCGAACAATGAAGTTATTCCTCAATTAGAGACATACATGGATGAGCTTCGCAAGGCAGGTGATTCTTGTGGCGCCCGTATTGAGGTGAGGGCACGCAATGTTCCTGTGGGCTTAGGTGAACCCTTGTTCGACAAGCTTGATGCTGATATTGCGCATGCCATGATGGGTATTAATGCCGTCAAAGGGGTTGAGATTGGCGCTGGATTCAAGTCTGTAGCCCAAAAAGGCAGCGAGCACGGAGATGAATTATTTATTGACGGTTTTGCTTCTAACAATGCTGGTGGGACTTTAGGCGGAATCAGTACTGGGCAAGATTTACGAGTTTCCATTGCAATCAAACCAACTTCTAGCATTATGAGCCCCAAGCAATCAATTGATTTGCAGGGTAAACCTATTACAGTTCAAACAAAGGGTCGTCATGATCCTTGCGTTGGTATTCGTGCAACCCCAATTGCAGAAGCGATGCTTGCGCTAGTCATCATGGATCACGCATTGCGTCATCGTGCGCAATGCGGTGATGTCAAATTGGATCTCAAGCCAATTCCTGCTGCGAGGCCAGGTGCAAAACGTGATTAATTGATTGCTTAAATGACGCCTGTACTTCGCTGGGCCTTCGGGTCCTTTTTCTTTTTATATTTTGCTTACGTAGGCTTAGTTTCTCCCTATGCAAGCCTCTTCTTTTTAGATCGCGGTTTCAACGTTATTGAAATTGCAGTGCTAATGTCTATGTTGCAAATCACCCGAATTGTGGGCCCATTTAGTTGGGGATGGCTATCAGATTACCTATCAAATCGCATTGGCATCATTAGAATCCGCGCCTGTGTAGCTGCATTGGTGTTCTTGTGCATATTTTATTTGCAGACCTATATTGGATTCTTCATATGGATGTTTGTTCTGCATACCATTCTGAGTAGCCAAATGCCTTTGGGGGAGACCGCAACTATCCATGCGTTATACAAAGATAACTCTTTTGATAAACGTTATGGTCGCCTGAGACTTTGGGGTTCAATTGGCTTTATAGCCATGGTTCTGATTGCGGGCGAGCTATTCCAGCGTAAAGGAATTGAGCTGTATCCCTATGTTGGCACTGTAATTCTGTTTGCGCTGGCGGGAATTACTTTTTACCTTCACGAGCCCAAAATGGAACGTCGCAAAATGGTTAAGGGAGAGTTATTTGCAGTGCTACTGAATCCTGATGTGCGCTGGTTTCTGGTTTCAGGCTTCTTTATGATTTTTGCTCATGTATCTTTGTATGTGTTTTATTCGCTCT
This sequence comes from Polynucleobacter sp., assembly GCA_044225315.1. GTDB lineage: Bacteria > Pseudomonadota > Gammaproteobacteria > Burkholderiales > Burkholderiaceae > Polynucleobacter. Next base: position 4,581 of record JBGAIU010000028.1, on the reverse strand, counting down.
ATCTAGCAAACTTGGGTTATGACAAATTTCAGATCGGATTATTTTGGGCTCTAGGGGTTGCGGCAGAAGTCCTCTTTTTCTATTTTCAAAACAAAATACTTAGTCGTGTTGACTCAGAAGTCATTCTTCAAGGAGCTTTTGGTGTTGGGGTAATTCGATTCATTTTGATTGCATTCTTCCCAACAACAGTAGTGCTTATTCTTGCTCAGCTCATGCATGCTGGAACATTTGCCGCTCACCATAGTGCTGCAACTAAACTTTTGCAACGTTGGTTTACGGGCCCATTACAAGCAAGGGGACAGGCCATCATGGCGACCGTATCTTACGGCTTAGGCGGGACGATTGGGGGTTTGTGTGCGGGCTGGATATGGGACTTATTTCAGCCTAGAGATGTCTTTGTGATGTCCGCGCTTGCTTGCGGTATAGCGGGTATGGCGATTCAGAAACTTCGACCTCGCCGATACCCATCTAGAAAAGCATAGTCACTGCTATTGCTGGTGCGTTTATTGAATCTTTGCCTTAGAACGCAGTTTTTGCATCATTTCTGCAAATTTAGCCTTTTGCCAATTCTGATCTGGGGCAATCATTTGCTTTAATTCAGCCTTGAGTTCTTCAAAGCTTGGTGCCTTCATGTCTCTAGAGTCAACCATTTTGATAATGTGCCAACCGAACTGGGATTTGACTGGCTTATCGGTAACTTGACCATTTTTAAGTTGCACCATTGATTTAGAAAACTCAGGCACAAGTGATTTTTCGGTAACCCAACCTAAATCACCGCCGTTGGGTGCTGAACCTGGGTCCTTTGACTTCGCTTTAGCAATTTCCTCAAAATTTCCGCCAGTCTTTATCTGAGCAATGATCGCTTTCGCATCAGCCTCTTTTTCAACTAGGATGTGCTCCACATAGTATTCCTTGCCGGTGTATTGATTCTTGACGGAATCATAGGCGGCTTTGAGCTCGGCTTCCGTAACACCTTCTTTTTCAATATAGTCCTCAAAAACAGCAGCAACCAAAATGCCAACTCGAGACTGCTCTAATTGTTCGCGAACTGATTCCTTTTGAATCACGCCACGCTTGTCTGCTTCTTGAAGAATGAGTTCTTTGGTAACCAACATTTCACGCGCTTGATCGCGCACTTGAGGATTGTTTGGTTGACCTGATTTTTGTACCAATTTATCAAGCTGTGCTTTAGGAATTGCTTTGCCATTCACAATTGCGGCGTTTTGAGAAAGCACAGAAGTAGAGATGAGGGCGACGATAGCGCCAATAGCTAGAATGTGACGATTTTTTAACATGGTGACCGTGAGTTGTAAGTAATAAGCCCTAGTGTAAAGCAGCCTAGAGTCCTGCTTCCTTGGGAGTTAAGGCAGAAATAGTTAAGGCATGAATTTCCTTGGGAATATGGCGATTTAAGGCGGCATAGATAGCGCGATGCCTAGCCACGGTGGTCAAGGAGTCAAATTCTGGAGCAACAATTCTGAGTTTAAAGTGGCCACCACCACCGGCTGCTCCAGCATGACCTGCGTGCAAGTGACTTTCATTCTCAATGCTTAATTGAAGTACAGTAAAAGCCTGCTCAAGATCCGTCTTGAATAATTTGATGCGATCTTCATTGATGCTCATGACTCTGGGTGCTCCATATGCTTAGATAGCCAGACACCTTGAGCAATAACAAAGATTACTAGCAGCCCAGTACTACCAAATAACTTGAAGTTCACCCAGGTATCTTCTGAAAATTCAAAGGCAATATAAAGATTTAATGCGCCCATAACAAAAATGAACGCAGCCCAAGCAAGATTGAGTTTGTGCCAAACCGAATGTGAATGATGCGGTTTTATCGTCACTTGCTTACCCATGAGAACTTGAATCCAATTCTTGTTAAAGAATTGGGCACTAATTAATAGGGCGCCCGAGAATAGCCAGTAAAGGGCAGTAGGCTTTAGTTGAATGAAAGTTTTGTCATGCAAAAAGATGGTTAAGCTACCAAACACAATAATCATGACAAGGCTAACCCACTGCATAGCATCAATCTTTCGATGTCGATAGTAAACCCAGAGGATTTGACCGATAGTAGCCACCATCGCAACGATCGTCGCCGTGTAGATATCGCCGAACTTAAAGGCGATGAAGAAAAGGATGATCGGAAATAGGTCAAATAAGAATTTCATGGATGATGGTTGGGTTTAATGTGTCGAGCTTTGGGGTTAATCAGTCTTTTTAGTAGCCTGTGCATTATCACTCGGCTCAAAGCTAAGTGATGCTGAATTAATGCAGTAACGTAGACCGGTTGGCATTGGACCGTCATCAAATACATGTCCAAGATGGGCATCACAGTTAGCGCATCTTACTTCGGTACGTATCATGCCGTGCGTTGTATCGCGTACTTCTTTGATGGCGGCTTCATCCTGGGGTGCGTTATAGCTTGGCCAGCCACAACCCGCATCGAATTTTGTATTCGATAGAAATAGTGGTGTACCGCAACATACACAAGAATACTCACCTTTATCCCAGTGATCCCAATACTTGCCAGTAAACGGCCTCTCAGTAGCGGCCTCTCGTGTGACCCGGTATTCAATGTCGCTCAACATCTCTTTGTATTCTGAATCAGTCTTTTTCATAAATAGATCTCCGTGTTTAGGACGAACAACTCACTTCCACTCTCTCTAAATCGGGAGGAGGGGGCAGGGCATAAGCATCATATTCAACCTGCTCATCATAAGGGTTGGCGAGTATTTTGAGTAAGGTTTGGATTTCTGAAAAGTCGTGTTGCTTGGCTTTATCAATTGCGACTTGGGCAAGATGGTTGCGTAAGACATATTTAGGATTAACTAGATTCATTGCTATTTGCCTCGCCTCATCAGAACTATTCTCTGACTTTAGGCGATTTAAATAATCGGAGAACCATTGATCAATTAATTCTTGATCCAAAAAATGATCTCTTAGAGCGATTGTTTGGACTTTCTGCTCTTGCCGAACTAGACCAAGTTGTCTAAAGAAATGCGTGAAGTCTACCCTTGAGTTATGCATTGCCTGGAGAAGGCGCTCAATCAGATGAGTGTCCTCATCCTGCGCAGTTGTCAATCCCAGCTTTTGTCTAAAAAGGGATTGCCAGGCCTTTGCATAACTTATTGCGAATTCCTCTAGGGCTTCTCGCAAGCGGGTTTGAGCCTCATTGGCATCATGATTTAACTCAATCAGAGGCAAAAATGCACTGGCAAGGCAAGCCATATTCCAGTGCATGATTTGGGGTTGGCGATGATATGCATATCGACCGCCTTGATCACTATGATTGCAAATATGGTCGATTTGAAATTGATCCATAAAGCCAAATGGCCCGTAATCCATAGTTAGGCCAATGACGCTAATGTTGTCACTATTAAGGACGCCATGACAAAAACCTACTGCTTGCCACTGCGCCACAAGCTTGGCATTACGGCCACATATTTGCTTGAATAATTCCAAATAGGGGTTAGTAGCTTTTTGACATTCGCGGTAATGATCTCGAATCAACAAGTCTGCAAGTTCTTTTAGTCGTGAAGTGTCTTGTAGTGATGCAAAATGTTCAAAGTGCCCAATGCGTAAAAAGCTTGGGGCAAGTCGAGCACAAACTGCTGCTGTTTCTACGGTTTCGCGTCGAACTGGCATTTCAGAGCCAACAACGGCTAGTGCGCGCGTAGTTGGTATTCCTAATGAATGTATTGCTTCGCTACACAAAAATTCACGAATAGAAGAGCGGAGAACGGCTCGACCATCTCTCATTCGTGAATAGCGTGTTTTACCAGCGCCCTTAAGTTGCAGCTCCTGGCCGTTAATTTCTCCTAGCAGAATGGCGCGTCCATCACCTAATTGACCTGCCCAAACCCCAAATTGATGACCGCTATAAACAGTTGATAGGGGTTTTGTAAATTGATGGGTTGCCGTAGTTAATGAGTTTCCAGCGCAAATCTCAAGCCAAGCTGGATCGGCAGGCAGGCTATTTGGATTCAACTCTAGACCAATCAATTTTGCCGCCGAAGCTGAAAATGCCACCCAATACGGATTAGGTATTGGGCTAGGTTGCGTAATTTGGCAGGTGTCATCGCCACTCAGGGTGTAAGCCATAAGGCTATTCTAGGTGACTTCACAAACTGTCGCTAAAGACCCTAAAATCTTCTTATGAATAAACAAGTCCAAATCAATCCACAAACCCAACTTGCTAATTTGGGAGAGGAATTAAATGTTCCCTTCTTAAAACTTTTAGGGGTGCGTTTTCTTAGTGCTAAAATGGGCAAAGGAGAGATTCTTCTTGCTCTTAAACCAGAGCATACAAATACTTGGGCTGTTGCTCATGGCGGCGTTTTGTTAACGCTAATGGATGTAGCTATGGCAGTAGCTGCTCGCTCGGGAGATCCAAGTAATCGCAGCGTAGTCACCATTGAATTAAAGAATAACTTCATGCAAGCTGCCAACGGCATATTGCGCGTGAAGGCGGATACCGTTCGTAGAACAGCAACAATGGCCTTTTGTGAAGCCAAGCTTTATAACGATCAGGGTGAGATTTGCTGTATGGCTACAGGCACATTCCAGTACATCAAAAGACTG
>JBGAIU010000002.1:0-187457 GCA_044225315.1 Polynucleobacter sp. | reverse complement strand
AATTTAATGCAGCACTTGGCTACAAAGGCGCTGCCAAAGCCATGGTGCAATCAGGCTATAGCGGCTGGTACCTGCGAGTGGTTCAAGCTGGGACAATTTCCGCAGGAGCAAAAATTCTCCTTATCCCCGGATCTAGAAATACCTCGATTGCCCAACAAAATCAGAACCTGTTGATGAAGCGCAATCAAAAAGATCTCTGGGATTGAAGTAAAAAACCCGATCATTTCTGATCGGGTTTCTAATTTACTGCAGACTAAAGAATCTTAATAATTTAGTCACGTGCATAGATATCAACATCTTTGGTCTCACGCACAAACAATGTACCGATTACCAAAGTAACTGCGGCTACGATAATTGGATACCAGAGACCGTAGTAAATGTTGCCGTTTTGCGCAACCAAGGCAAAGGAGATTGTTGGCAATAAGCCACCGAACCAGCCGTTACCAATATGGTATGGCAATGACATAGAGGTGTAACGAATGCGGGTTGGGAACATCTCAACCAACATCGCAGCGATTGGGCCGTAAACCATGGTCACCAAAATCACCAAGTAAACCAACAAGAGCAACACAGCAACATAGTTCATTTGCGCTGGATCCGCTTTGGCTGGATAACCCTCTTTGTTCAAAGCTTCACGAATAGCTTTCTTGAATTCAGCATCTTTTGCTTTCGCTTCAGCTGGGTCAATGCCTTTAGCTGTGTAGCCCTGAATCTCAATATCGCCAATCTTCACAACCGCTGTAGAACCAGCCGGGCCAGGAATAGTGCTATAGCTTGCAGAGTTTGAAGCCATCACCTGTTTTGCGATATCGCAAGAACTGGTGAATTTCGCTGTACCTGTTGGATTGAACTGGAATGTACATTCATTCACATCAGCAGTAATTGTTGCTGGTGCAGTTGCCATCGCTTTTTCCAACGCTGGGTTAGCGTAGTGAGTCAAAGCATTAAAGACAGAAACTGGGGTGTTTGGAATGTAGGTAATAACAGCCAATAACAAGCCGCCCATGATGATGATCTTACGACCAATCTTGTCTGACAAGCTACCAAACACGACGAAGAATGGTGTGCCGATTACCAATGAAGCGGCAATCAACAAGTTCGCAGTTTTTGCATCCACCTTCAATACCTGAGTGAGGTAGAACAAAGCATAGAACTGACCTGTGTACCAAACCACTGCCTGACCTGCAACCAAGCCAAACAATGCCAAGATAACAATCTTCAAGTTTTTCCATTGGCCGAATGACTCAGACAAAGGAGCTTTAGATAGTTTGCCCTCTTCTTTCATCTTCTTGAAAGCTGGCGACTCATTCATGGACAAACGAATCCAAACAGAGATCGCCAACAATGCGATAGAAACGATGAAAGGAACGCGCCAGCCCCAAACATCAAAGTCTGGACCTGTGAATTCACGTGTGAACAAAATCACGAGCAAGGATAAGAACAAACCTAAAGTGGCTGTTGTTTGAATCCAAGCTGTGTAAGCACCACGGCGACCATGAGGAGCGTGCTCTGCCACATAAGTAGCAGCACCACCGTACTCACCACCCAAAGCCAAACCTTGGAGCATACGCAATGCGATCAAGATGACTGGAGCAGCAACACCAATGGTTGCGTAGTTAGGAAGGATGCCCACGATGAAAGTCGCGCCACCCATCAACAAGATCGTTACCAAGAAGGTGTATTTACGACCGATCAAATCGCCTAAGCGACCAAACACCAATGCACCAAATGGACGCACGATGAAACCGGCAGCAAACGCTAACAAAGCGAAAATGAAGGCTGAGCCAGCATCAAGGCCTGAGAAGAATTGCTTAGCAATAATTGCCGCAAGTGAACCGTATAAATAAAAGTCGTACCACTCAAAAACCGTGCCTAAAGAGGATGCAAAAATAACTTTGCGTTCTTCAGCGGTCATTGGGGCTGCTTTGTGCGCTGTTGACATCCGTAGCTCCTATATTTTTATTGAAATAAAAAACAACGGATTGATTATGCTGTGAAAAAAATCCAAGAAATCCACTAGTTAGGGTAATTCCTCATCAATTAGGGTGGGGGTTTTCCCGAAAAATGTAGATTGAATGCAACATCCTTAAACCCTCTTACTGAAAGGGTTTTGCACTATTTCATGGCAGCTTGCTCTAGCTAGGTGCATATTGATTAAAGCAAGCGCAAAGTCCATTACAGGTTCATTTGGGCTTCAATTTAATAGTCCCTGAAGTAAATAAAAAAGGCATTACCAAAAATGCCATCACATAAATACTACACAAGAAGCAATTCAAATGAAAAGACGTGACTTTTTAGGTAAGACCGCTCTTGGCGCTGCTGCGGGAGTTCTAGCAGCCCCAGCTATTGCCCAATCAATGCCCGAAGTGAAATGGCGCTGCGCATCCAGCTTTCCCAAAAGCCTTGACACAATTTATGGCGGTGGAGAATTTATTTCTAAACGTGTGGCAGCTCTAACTGATGGAAAATTCCAAATTCGTATTTTTGGTGCAGGCGAAATTGTGCCTGCTTTCGGCACTGTCGATGCAGTACAACAAGGCACTGTTGAGTGTACCCACACAGCTGGCTATTACTTTGTTGGCAAAAACAAGACATTCGCATTTGATACCACCGTTCCATTTGGAATGAATCAACGTCAGCAGAATGCTTGGATGTATTGGGGTGGTGGCTTAAAGCTATAGCGTGAGTTTTTACGTGACTACAACATTATTTCCTTCCCTGCAGGCAATACCGGCACGCAAATGGGTGGCTGGTTTAAAAAGCCCGTGAAGACTGTTGCAGATCTGAAGGGGCTCAAGATGCGCATTGCCGGTCTTGGTGGCGAAGTGATGTCTCGTCTTGGCGCTATTCCGCAACAAATTGCCGGGGGTGATATTTACCCGGCACTCGAGAAAGGCGTAATTGATGCCGCAGAATGGGTTGGCCCATACGACGATGAAAAACTGGGCTTTTATAAAATTGCGCCCAACTACTACTATCCAGGATGGTGGGAAGCCTGCTCGATGTACTCCATGTACGTCAATATCAAGGAATGGGAGAAACTGCCTAAGCAATATCAAGAAGCGCTTGCCTCTGCTTGCGCGGAATGCAATATCGACATGATGGCTGAGTATGACTACAAAAACCCAATCGCTCTTCAAAGTTTGATTAAGAATGGCGTCAAACTACATTCATATTCAACAGAAATCATGAAGGCAGCTTCTACTGCTGCTTTTGAAATGTATGAAGAAGAGGCTTCAAAAAATCCATCGTTCAAAAAAATCTACGAACCGTGGAAAAAATTCCGAAACGATCAAATGCTTTGGAATAAAGTTGCCGAGCAGACTCTAATGAGCTTCATGCTAACCAATCCAGTCAAATAAAAATTAAGCGAGAAACTTCAATGCCTAAACAATTATTAGTTTTTGCAAGTTTCATTGATCGCTTAAATGACCGTTTTGGAGTTTTAGCAAGTTGGATGGTTCTGATAGCCGTACTAGTCAGCACAGGTAATGCGCTGATTCGGTACGGCTTTAACATCAGCTCAAACGGTTAGTTAGAAGCTCAATGGTATTTGTTTGCGGGTATGGTGATGTTTGGCGCGTCTACTACCTTTCGTCTAAACGAGCATGTACGCGTTGATGTGCTCTATGCCCTGTACCCCAATAAAGTTCGCTTATGGTTAGATTTTTGGGGTGGAATTGTTTTCTTCCTACCCATGACCATCATTATTGGTTGGTATTCCTGGGAATTTTTTATAACCTCGATCATTCAAAGCGAGACCTCCAGCAATCCCGGCGGTCTCATTCGATGGCCAGTCCGCGGCATCATTACCCTGGGCTTCTTGTTGTTAACACTACAAGGTATTTCAGAAGTCATCAAACGCTATGCAGCGATTATTGGCATGATTCAAATTGATCCTAAATATGAAAGACCTCTGCAATGATTAGCCATGATTTGATGGCTCCCATCATGTTTGGGGGTCTGATTGTATTTTTACTGATTGGGTATCCAGCGGCATTTTCATTGGGCGCTGTTGGTTTATTTTTTTCTCTAATTGGGATTGAGCTCGGATTCTTTCAACCCACTTTCTTGCAAGCTCTGCCCGACCGTGTATTTGGCATACTCTCAAACGACTTGCTACTCTCCATTCCATTTTTCACTTTTATGGGTGCAATTTTGGAGAAGTGCGGCTTAGCCGAAGACATGCTTGAAGGGCTGGGCCAATTATTTGGTCCTATACGTGGTGGCCTAGCTTATGCGGTAATTATTGTGGGAGCTATTCTTGGAGCAATCACAGGAACCGTTGCGGCTTCAGTGATCGCGATGGGCTTGATATCTCTACCGATTATGCTGCGCTACGGATATAACCCACGTGTAGCGACTGGGGTTATAGCCGCCTCCGGAACCATTACCCAACTTATTCCGCCATCACTTGTATTAATCGTGCTAGCAGATCAATTAGGTAAATCCGTTGGCGATATGTATGCTGGAGCAATTGGACCATCCATCATTCAGGTGGTGTTGTTTTGCTTGTTTATCTTTTTCTTATCCATTTTTAGACCACAAGACGTACCGGCATTGCCCCCTGAGGCACGCCCCAAAATCGACTGGAAACTTTTTAAAAGAATTCTCTGGTGAATTGTTCCCTCGATTGCACTCATCTTCCTCGTTTTAGGAACTATCTTGATGGGCCTTGCGACACCTACCGAGGGTGGCGCAATGGGTTCGGTCGGCGCATTAATTTTGGCTGCCATGAATAAAAGACTCGAGAAACCCCTGGTTTGGGATGCCATGACTTCTACTATGCGCATCAATGCCATGGTGATCTTTATTCTTATCGGGTCGACTGTCTTTGGCTTGGCATTCCGCGGCGTTGATGGTGACCTCTGGATTGAACATCTTTTATCTGGCCTGCCAGGTGGTCAAGTTGGCTTCTTGATTGTGGTGAATTTATTTGTTTTCTTCTTAGCTTTTTTCCTAGACTATTTTGAGATCGCCTTCATCATCATCCCATTATTAGCCCCTGTCGCAGAAAAACTCGGGATAGATTTGATTTGGTTTGGGGTACTCCTTGGCGCCAATATGCAAACATCATTCATGCATCCACCTTTTGGGTTTGCGTTATTTTATCTACGCGGAGTAGCACCAAAATCCCTCAAGAGCTCCGATATTTACTATGGCGCCCTTCCTTGGGTCGGTCTGCAACTTATTTTGGTTGCAATTGTTATCTTTATTCCAGAGACAGTGACTTATTTTGTGGATAAACCAACCGTAACTATTGATACGAATGCAATCTCCATTAATCCCTTAGAAGGGGTTCAACAAAATGAGATCACGGTAGACTCTAGCTCTGAGATCGAGCGACAGCTACGAGAAAACAAATAAAGGAGTTTTTGCATGCAACCAAAATGGGGAATCCGAGGGATGGCGGTGGCCCCGCACTCTCTCGCATCTGAATCTGCTCTAGCAGTACTTCGTGAAGGTGGCAATGCACTTGAGGCAATGGTCGCTGCTGCAGCAACCATTGCAGTTGTCTATCTACACATGAACTCTATTGGTGGTGACTCCTTTTGGGTCATTCATTCACCTGGAAAAGCGATGGGTGAAATTGATGCATGCGGCGCTGCTGCAGGCTTGGCTACCAAAGATTGGTACAGAGAACGTGGTATTACGAAAGCGATCCCATTTAGAGGTCCGGTTGCCGCCAATACTGTTGCGGGAACTATTTCTGGTTGGGGTGCGGCCCACAAACTTTCCAAGCAAGGCTTGGGCGGAAGAATGCCTTTATCGCGTTTACTTGCTGATGCTATTCACTATGCCGAAACTGGCGTGCCTGTTACACACAGTCAATCCAGCCTGACAGCTAAAAAACGTGAAGAATTGAAGTCCATTCCTGGATTTGCTAAAACATTTTTAGTAAATGGCAAGGCGCCAACTGTTGGCAGCATATTTAAACAAGCACGTCTCGCAAAGACATTGCGACAGATCGCCGAAAAAGGAACGGATGATTACTATCGCGGCGAACTTGCAGAGTTAATCAGCAACGAACTAACTGCTATTGGAAGCCCTCTTCGCTTAGCTGATCTTCATCGCCATCATGCAAAGCTAATTGACCCATTAGAGCTCAAGCACAGCATAGGCAATGTTTACAACATGATTCCGCCGACACAGGGTGTTGTCTCACTCATGATTGTTGGCATCTTGGACCAATTAAATCTGAAGCGCTTCAAGGTAGATAGCGCTGAATATGTGCATCACTGCGTTGAGGCAACCAAGCAGGCATTCAAGATTCGCGACCAATTTGTTACGGATCCCGCTTATATGACCAAGAATGCGCAATCATTCTTATCCCCAGCGTTTCTGAAAAAACTCGCCAAGAATATTGATCCCAATAAAGCCTTACCTTGGGGTCAAGGCAAAGGACCTGCCGATACGATTTGGATGGGCGTGATTGATGGCGACGGTAATTGCGTCTCCTTTATCCAAAGCATTTATCACGAGTTTGGCGCAGGCATCGTATTGCCGAAGTCTGGCATCAATTGGCAAAACCGCGGTTGCAGTTTTTCTTTGGATCCAAAAACACTCAACCACCTTGAGCCCTATCGCAAACCATTTCACACTCTTAATCCAGCAATGGCTTTATTTAAAGATGGTCGCTCAATGGTTTATGGAACTATGGGTGGTGATGGTCAACCACAAACGCAATGCGCGGTATTCACACGCACTGCTACTTATGGACTTGATCCACAAGATGCTATCAGTCGTCCTCGCTGGTTACTGGGTCGCACTTGGGGACAGACGAGTGACAGCCTAAAACTAGAGTCTCGCTTTAGTCCATGGGTTGCAAAAGAGTTACATGCCTTAGGTCACGAAATCGAAATGCTCGATGCGTTTGATGAGACAGTCGGTCATGCAGGCTGCATCATTCGCGAACCTTCAGGCACCCTACGCGGAGGCTGGGATCCTCGTAGCGATGGCGCGGTTAGCGCGTTTTAGTAATAAATAGTTTGGGTACGCGCAGATCCCAATAAATTGCGGCTGCGCGTAATCCAAATATTCCCAGCATACAAAGAACTGAACCCTCGATTGCATATTGAGGAAGAAAGTTCAAAATCAAAACGTAAGCGCAACACCCAAATGTCACTGGGATAGCGTAGAGCTCATGCGACATGATGAGCGTTTTTCTTCCAGCCAAAACATCTCGAATTAAGCCGCCACCAATTGCAGTAATCACACCCAAAATTACTGGAGCAACTGGCAAACCATAATTCATGCTCCAAGCCTTATCGGCACCCTGTATCGCAAAAAGCGCGGCGCCAAAACCATCGATATAAAGCATCCAACGATATATTTGGGGTTGCGTGAAAAATGATTCGGCGACAAAAGTCAGAACACTCGCTCCCAAAGCAAGCCATACATATATTTGATTCTCAGACCAAAAAACGGGGGCTTCCAAAATAATATCTCGAATAGTTCCACCACCAATTGCGGTAATTAAGCCCAACACCAATACGCCAAAAAGATCGACTCCGCGATCTGCTATCGCGAGTACGCCAGTAACCGCAAACGCCATGGTTGCAATAACGCCGACCCAAAACTGAATATGTTCCATAGGAACCAGTCTAAATCACTTTAAATAAACTTCGTCCAAATTCACAGCTCTGAATATACTGAGGGCAATCTATTTATTAAAATATAAGATGATCACGAAATCCAATTCCAAACCTAGGCTCTATAGTTTTTGGCGCAGCTCAGCCGCCTTCCGCGCTCGTATTGCCCTCAATCTCAAAGGCATTTCCTACGACATCATTCCAGTTCACCTCACAAAAAATGGTGGCGCCCAATTCAATCCAGATTACTCAGAGAAAAATCCGACTCACTTAGTGCCGCTATTTGAGGATGGTTTAGCAAGCATTCATCAATCATTAGCCATCATTGAGTATCTAGAAGAGACTCGTCCTAGCCCGCCCCTCTTACCCTCATCACCAAGTGATCGTGCTTGGGTACGCTCTTTAGCAATGGACATCGCTAGCGATATTCACCCCATTAACAATTTGCGTGTGCTGCGATATTTAGTGAAAAACTTAGGCTGTAGTAATGAATCAAAAGATATTTGGTACCAGCACTGGATTCAATTGGGTCTTAATAGCCTTGAGAAACAATTGGGCACCGATTCTCGAGTGGGGCGATTTACCTATGGTGATCAACCAGGGCTTGTAGAAACTTGTTTAGTGCCGCAATTATTTAACGCCCTGAGTAGCGGCATGGATTTGAGTCCTTATCCAACTCTAGTCAAGATTCTGCACGAGTGCCTCAAGTTGCCCGCCTTTATTAATGCCTCTTGGGAGAAGCAAATAGATGCTGAAGGCTCAAACCCCAGCATTTCACCACAAAAATAATGACAGAGTTAACAAAGAGCCAACCGTAGTAATCAGGACGACCCGCGAAATCACGCTGCCATCGGCTTTGTAATATTGGGCCAACATAAAAGGCCCTGTGCCTGTTGGAAGCGCACTCAAAATCACAATGGCATTTAACCAAAGTGCCGGTAAATTCAGAATGGGGCCGGCTATAAACCAAGCAATTGCTGGCTGAACAATTAATTTCACAGCACTAATACCCCACGTTTGCTTTGGCTTGGCTTTTTTGTAATAGAAATAAGCCGATAGATACCAAAGCACATGGTGTTGCTGCCGCTGCCAAGAACGCAATGACTTGAGCAATTGGATCGTATAGAGATAGGTCAGAAGATGCCCATACCAAACCAGCTACTGGAGCAACTAACAAAGGGTTGGTGCAGAGCGACTTCAATACACTGAACACAATCTCATGATGTTTTTTATGCGACAGAATATCGATCTCGATTAAAACTTTCGCCAATGCAAACATAACAAATACGATAAAAGTAGAAATGATTGCTGGAGCTATTCCATTCTGACCTAGCGCAAGAGCGCAAAGTGGTATACCCATGTAGCCCGTATTTGAATAGGACGCACTTAAACCATTAAAGCTTGCTGCAGCCAAATCTTTTTTCTTGGAATAACTAATACTCAGCACTAGTAAAAAGACGATCAAACAACTGAAGAAAAAGGCGGCAATAAAACCTGGCTGCCAAAGAGTTTGCCAACCGCTATTGGCGGCAAAATTAAATAGCTGCGCAGGAAGTGCCAACCAAACTACAAAACGATTGAGCTCAACTGAAGCGCTTTCTCCTAGTTTCCCAGCGCGCCCACAAACATACCCAATCAGTATGAGTGCAAAAACTGGAAGGACTACATTAAATACGTAGAGCAAAGGAGCACTTCGGCAGAATTAAGAAATCTTTTTTAGCGTCTTCTGGTAGCGTTGCGCATTTTTGACGTAGCGCTCTGCTATCTCACCAATTCCTGTAATTTGCTCGGGGGTTAGTGTTTTAACTGCTTTTGCAGGCGATCCAATGATCATGTATCCATCAAGAAACTCTTTGCCCTCAGTAACAAGAGCACCAGCACCTACTAAGCAGTGCTTACCAATTTTTGCGCCGTTCAAAATCACCGCGCCAATGCCGATCAAACTACCATCGCCAATTTGACAACCATGCAACATCACTTGATGTCCCACAGTCACATTCTTGCCAATGGTGAGTGGATATCCAGGATCAGTATGCAGAACAGATGCGTCCTGCACATTGCTGCCCTTACCAATCTGAATTAAATCGTTATCACCGCGGATAACAACCTTGGGCCAAACGTTTGCATCTTTATGAAGTTCTACTTTGCCGATGACTTCCGCGCTTTCGGCAACCCAAGCACCCTCAGAGAGTTGAGGTGCATTTCCATCTAGTTCAAATATAGCCATGACCCATTATAGGTATGAATCAGGCTATATCAGATGGCTCTTGAAATTACTTACTAGTTAGGCTCACGATCTGGTGTGGCAGAAATGCGGTGAACACTTAAATCAGCGCCTTCAAACTCTTCTTCATGCGACATCCGAATGCCGATGATTGCCTTAAGTGCACCATAAACAACAAAGCCGCCAACCAGGGCAATGCCCACCCCCATCAAACTACCAATCAGTTGGCCCGTGAAAGTAATGCCGCCGATTCCACCAAGCGCCTTCGCACCAAAAATACCAGCAGCTAAACCACCCCAAAGTCCACACAACCCATGAAGAGGCCAAACACCCAATACATCGTCTAACCTCCAACGGTTTTGGACTAAGGTAAACATGTACACAAATAAAGCGCCAGCAACCAAACCAACAAATAAAGCGCCAACTGGATGCATCAAATCAGAGCCTGCGCATACCGCAACCAATCCAGCAAGTGGGCCGTTATATGCAAAGCCTGGGTCATTACGTCCGATAACCCACGCAGCAAGCGTTCCGCCAACCATCGCCATTAAAGAATTTAATGCCACTAGACCACTGATCTTATCGATTGTCTGCGCACTCATCACATTAAAACCAAACCAACCTACCGCTAGAATCCAAGCGCCTAATGCCAAGAATGGGATGCTTGATGGCGGGTGTGCAGAGATTTGTCCTTCTTTGGTGTAACGACCACGACGCGCGCCAAGCAAGATAACTGCTGGCAATGCAATCCAACCACCAACAGCATGGACAACCACTGAGCCTGCGAAATCATGGAACTCTTCACCAGTCAAACCTTTAATCCATGCCTGAATGCCGTAATGTTGATTCCATGCAATACCCTCAAAGAAAGGATAGACAAAACCAACTAAAACAAAAGTAGCGATCAATTAGGGATTGAATTTAGCTCTCTCAGCAATACCACCAGAAATAATTGCAGGAATTGCAGCGGCGAAAGTCAGGAGAAAGAAAAACTTCACCAACTCATATTCATTTTTTTCGGCTAGCAGTTCCGCGCCCGAAAAGAAATTCACACCATATGCAATGCTGTAACCAATGAAAAAATAAGCAATCGTTGAAACTGCAAAATTCACCAAGATTTTTACCAAAGCATTGACCTGGTTTTTCTTACGCACAGTACCCAGCTCTAGAAATGCAAAACCCGCATGCATCGCGAGCACCATAATGGCACCCAACAAAATAAATAGAGCATCACTGCCAGATTTCAAAATTTCCACTTGTTTTCCCCTTCTATTTTTTGCTTCATTATGGGGAGTAAATAAACCTATTAAGGTGCATATTGCACCTTTTTAGTGCAATCTCTGATTAAAATGATGGTTTATGATCAATTTACATTCACTTAAGGGAGAACCCATGAAGAAAGTCCTGATTTTTTTAGCCGCTGTCACAGCGTTTTCTGGCTTGGCACAGGCACAGAGCAATGCGGGCATTAAGGTTCTCAGCACACAAGAACTGGTAAATGTTTGCAAATTACCTGCAAGTCCAGAATCCCGTAGCTTTTGTATTGGCTACTCAACTGCGATTTACGACACTTATTTGGCTACACGTCACCCACAGCGTGCAAAACCATTTATCTGCGTAAAACAACCCGCTCCATCCCGCGATGAAGTCATCGCTGATTTTGTGAAGTTCGGACAAGAGAACCCACAAACTGCTGACAAACCAGCATCTGGTGTTTTCTTAGGTTTCTTGGCGGCAAAGTTCCCTTGCGCCAGAAAATAATCTGCTCAATCTACTGAACTCAATTTAATTTAAAGGATCTGTTGATATGAAAAAAATTATCGCAATTACTGCAGCAACTCTTGCTATTGCCGGCTGTTCCAATATGAGCAACACTGAACAACGTACACTTTCTGGCGCATCTATTGGTGCTGTTGCTGGTGGTGTTGGCGCTGCGATTTTCCATGGCAACCCAATCTGGGGTGCGGTTGGTGGCGCAGCCGTTGGTGCGGCATCAGGCTATATTTACGATTCCTACAAAAAAGAGCAGGCATCTGAATACAACGCTGGATATAACGCTGGAAAAAACAATAAGCCAGCAAACGCACCAAACTAATTACAAATTTACTTAACGCATCATTAGTGTTGCTACAAAAACTACCCAGCTTGTATTAACTTACAAGCTGGGTTTTTATTTGGATATCCCCTGCTAATGCCTTATGTATTGGGCATTTATTTGCAATTTCAATTAGGTGATTCTTTTCATCTTCAGTGAGATTGCCTTGCAGTTGAATGTCACGCGTGAATATCTCAACATCATTCGCTCGCTCAATATCCACAGTCACAATTGCATTCTCAAGATTGATCGATTTACGACCCGCATACATTTTTAATGTCATGCTGGTACATGCCGCTAACGCTGCTCCTAAATATTCATGAGGTGTAGGGCCAGTATCCTGACCGCCATTGCTAGCGTATGCATCAGATAAAAAATGTAAATCGCCTGTCTGCAACTTCTGCTGTAGTGGTCCATCCCCAAACTGCGAAACTACTCTTCTCATACTGCCTCCGAAATAGATTAATTATTCATTAGCAAAACTTAACTCTTTGGTGATTTTGAGGGGTTCTCTGCGATTGGCAAATTCGCTTGTTTCCAGGCGCCAAATCCACCCTCTAAATGACTGACATGAGGAAGGCCCATGTCTTGCAATGTTTTTGTAGCGAGAGCAGATCGCCAAGCTGAAGCGCAATACAAAATGTAATGTTTGCCCTCACCAAAAATGGGTTTGTAGTATGGGCTTTCTGGGTCTATCCAAAACTCCAACATTCCCCGAGGAGCATGCAAGGCGCCTGGAATCATTCCTTCGCGCTCAAGCTCTCGAATATCACGAATATCTACAAACACTACATTGGAATCCTGGAGCAATTCTTGCGCCCGCTTCAGGGGAACAGTTTCAATTTTCTCCATGGCGCTATCAATTAACGCTCTATAACCAATCTTTAATTTCACCAAAATCTCCTAAAGTGACAATTCTCTTTTTTGTTGAGTCACCTGCTAACATTCTCCTATGAACTTTACCCCTATAGAACTTGGTGCAAGCATTATTTTTGCAATTGCCGTTTTGCACACCTTTTGCACTGGCTATTTTGACTCTCTATCAAAACACTCGCCAAGACATGCAGGCCTTTGGCATCTCTTGGGAGAGGTAGAAATTGTATTTGGCTTTTGGGCGGCCGTTCTTGTTATATATATTTCTTTAATCGGAGATTTGCACACTGCAAAGTCTTACTTAAACAAACGAAACTTCACAGAACCTTTATTTGTTTTTGTCATCATGATCGTGGCCGGAAGCAAACCCATATTGCATTTCTCAACACAACTACTTCATGCTGTAGCCAAGGTATTAAAACGAATGCTAGGCATGAGGGGCGCTCCAGTACTTTATTTTCTAACTCTCGGCTTAACACCGCTCCTCGGCTCATTGATTACGGAACCAGCAGCCATGACTTTGGCAGCGTTTTTATTGCGTGATCTTGTTTATCGACATCAATGCTCTAAAGCTTTGCTGTTTGGCACTTTGGGCGTTCTGTTTGTGAATATATCTATTGGCGGCACTCTCACAAATTTCGCTGCGCCTCCAGTACTCATGGTTGCATCCACATGGGATTGGAGCTCGGCATTCATGTTTACTAATTTTGGAATTGAATCGTGCATTGCCATTTTCATCAATGCTCTTATAGCGACTCTTTTATTTCATCGCCAACTGGTTGAGACACCCACGTCAAGCCAGCATGAAAAAATTTCATTGACCGTGATTGCAGTACATCTGCTTTTCTTGTTGGGAGTGGTGCTATTTGCGCATGATCCAATCATTTTTGTATGGCTACTCTTATTCTTTGTTGGTTACACCACTGCGTATCCAAAATATCAAAGTCCACTCATTCTGAAAGAGGCCTTATTGGTTGGCTTCTTCTTGGCTGGATTAGTTGTGCTTGGAGGATTACAAGGCTGGTGGCTACAGCCCATTCTAGAAATGATGAGTCCAACTGCCGTGTTCTATGGCAGTCTGGCTTTAACTGCAATTACCGATAATGCCGCTCTGACGTATTTAGGATCATTGGTAACAGGTACATCTCTTGAATTCAAACTCGCTTTAGTAGGTGGCGCAGTTGCAGGTGGTGGTCTTACGGTAATCGCAAATGCACCAAACCCAGCAGGCATTGCAATATTGCGCAGTTACTTTCCTGGCGGCGCCGTCTCTGCACTTTATCTCCTTGTAGCTGCAATACCACCCACACTAGTTGCAATCGCCGCCTATCGACTACTTTAGATTTAGCAAGCGCTGTAGGCTGTAAAATTTGAGCTTCGCCCCCAGTTATACACCTGAGAACGGCATATGAAAAAGCTCTATATCAAAACCTTTGGTTGCCAAATGAACGGGTACGACTCGGGCAAAATGGCTGACCTCCTCCATGCAGATGAAGACATGGAAATGACTAACTCTCCAGAAGATGCAGATGTCGTCCTGCTAAATACATGCTCCATACGAGAAAAAGCGGAAGATAAAGTTTTCTCAGATCTTGGACGCCTAAGAGAGCTAAAGAAAACAAGGCCTAATTTACTCATCGGAGTTGGTGGCTGCGTCGCCAGCCAAGAAGGTCAACAAATTGTTAGTCGCGCACCCTATGTCGATGTTGTTTTTGGCCCCCAAACTCTCCATCGTTTAACCGACCTTATTGCTGAACGCCGTAAAACAGGAGTTCCGCAGGTTGATATCTCATTTCCAGAGATTGAAAAATTTGATCGACTTCCAGCATCACGTCAAACACGTGGCTCTGCATATGTCTCAATCATGGAGGGTTGCTCCAAATATTGCAGCTATTGCGTTGTTCCCTACACACGAGGTGAAGAGGTATCGCGCCCTTTTGATGATGTCCTAACTGAAGTTGCTGGACTTGCCGCCAATGGCGTCAAAGAAATTGTTTTACTTGGGCAAAATGTAAATGCCTATCGCGGGAAAATGGGTGACACTGCAGAGCTCGCTGACTTTGCCTTACTCATTGAATATATTGCCGAGATACCAGGGGTTGAGCGCATCCGTTTTACTACCAGCCACCCTAAAGAATTTACACAACGCTTAATTGATGTGTACGCCAAAGTTCCCAAATTAGTAAGTCACCTGCATTTGCCGGTACAACATGGCTCAGATGCCATGCTATCAGCGATGAAACGTGGCTATACAGCACTTGAGTTCAAAAGCATTATTCGAAAAATGCGTGCAGTGCGCCCTGACCTCACACTATCCAGCGACTTTATTGTTGGCTTCCCTGGTGAGACAGATACTGACTTTGAAAAACTTCTAAAAATGGTGCGTGACCTGAATTTTGATAACAGTTTTTGCTTCATCTTTAGCCCCCGTCCTGGAACACCTGCAGCAAATCTAAGTGATACCACGCCATATGAAGTGAAGTTAAAGCGCTTACAAACATTACTTGCTCTTGTCGAGGAACAAGCCAATCAAATTAGCCAAAAAATGTTGGGCAATATTGAAACTGTTTTAGTTGAAGGCTTAGCAAAGGATGGTATTAACTTACAAGGCAGAGCTGAGAATAATCGCGTAGTTCACTTTACTGCGCTCAGCGATGAAATCGAATCTCTCACAGGACAAATGGTCGATATCCAAATTACCGAAGTACTCAATTACACCCTCAGAGGTGAGATGGTAGAAGCGCATGCCAGCTAATTTAATCATTGATCTCCAGTTTGCTAGTCCAGCACTTGAAAGCGCTATTGAAAAGACTGTTTCTGCAGCGCTAATCAAAAAATGGGTCAAAAGTACGGGTGCATCTTCTGGCTTAATTACCCTTCGATTTGTAAATGCTGCGGAAGGAAAAAAGCTAAACGCTTCTTTTCGCAAAAAAGATTACGCAACCAACGTCCTTACCTTTCCCTTCGAGCTCTCTAAAAATGGTCTTGTGGCAGATATTATTTTTTGCTTGCCTATCATTCAAAAAGAAGCTAGGGATCAAGTGAAGACATTAAAAGCCCATTTGGCGCATTTAATTATTCATGGATGTCTACATGCCCAGGGCTACGACCATGAAAATGATCGAGATGCGAAAAAGATGGAAGCTCTGGAAATTAAACTCCTTAAAGCACTCGGATTTGCCAATCCCTACCTAAACTCATAATTTTCATTTGTCATCTTTCTAAGCTATTCTTGCTATATGCCCGACCCCAAATCCCTTTTAGATCGCCTGGCCGATTTCTTATCGCCACAACCAACCAGCGCCAGTGAGCGACGTCAAGAACTGATTGAAACGCTACGTGAAGCCCAAACAGAGGGCTTAATTGATGCTGACGCACTTTCTATGATTGAAGGCGTCTTTCAGGTGGGGCAACTCTGCGCACGGGACATCTTGGTGCCACGAGCGCAAATTGACTGGATTGATATAAACCAGCCTATTGCAGATCTAATGAAGAACGCCATTGAGGCAGCGCACTCTCGCTTTCCGGTCTTTGAAGGAACGCGAGACAACGTGATTGGTATTTTGCTTGCCAAGGACTTATTGCGTCATGGAACTGAAAAAGATTTTCAGATACGAGACTGGTTACGTCCCACTGTATTTATTCCAGAATCTAAGCGATTAAGCGTTTTATTACGTGACTTTAAAGATAACCGCAATCACTTAGCCATCGTTGTTGATGAGTATGGTGGTGTAGCTGGCATCATTACCATCGAAGATGTTCTCGAACAGATTGTTGGCGACATCGAAGATGAACATGATATTGATGAGGAAGCTGACAATATTATCGCGCTTGATAATGGTGACATTCGAGTTAAAGGCATTACCGAGCTCGAGCAATTTAATGAAACAATCGGCACACACTTTGCAATTGAAGATATCGACACTGTTGCTGGTTTAGTGATTCAGCATTTAGGGCGCGTTCCAAAAGTAGGTGAACGTATCACTATTGACGGTATTGAATTTGAAGTGCAGCGAGCCGATCCACGACAAATACATGTGCTGCTAGCGCGGCAATTGCCTCAATAAATTAACTAGGGCGTAACTTGCTCATTCCCAAGATATTTACAAAACGCATCTCGGCAGGAATTGTGCTTTTTGGACTTGGTGCACTTCTTGCTCTCGCTGCTGAACTGCCCTTTGGTGGCTGGCTTCAAATACCAATTCTGAGTATTGTCTGGTGGCGACTTCGAAATGAGACAACGCAAACAACAAAGCAATACTATGCTTACGGACTTATTTTTGGCCTCGGTTATTTTTTAATCGGACTATGGTGGCTATACATCAGCATGCACAATGTTGGTGGTATGAACCCCATCCTCTCAGCTATCGCAGTTTTATTGCTGTCGCTTTACATGGCGCTGTATTTTTCTGCAGCGACTTTTACCATTCGTCATTTCAAGCAAAGTCAGATTGCAGGTTTATTGCTTGCCGCTAGCTGGGTGATTAGCGAATATTTACGTGGCTATATATTTACTGGCTTCCCATGGATGGGGTTGGCAGAAAACCAATTCGACGGGCCTTTCTCACCCATTGCACTAGTCTTTGGCGGTCTTGCCTGCACATTCTTAGCGGTGTGGGCTTCGTGGGAAATTCTGCAAATGAGAACGCACCCCATAAAGCGCATTATTATATTGCTCGCAACAATCTCATTGATTCAATTTACCGGAAAAATCTCCTACACAAAAGCTTTTGGCGAGCCAATTAGCGTGCGCCTCATTCAGGGCAATTTTGAGCAAAGTCTCAAATTTAATCCGCAAGCAATTGGTCAGCAGATTGACTTTTATGTTTCAGAAATTCAGAAACAAGCAGCCGATCTCATCATCATTCCTGAGACTGCTTTTCCTTGGCCACAAAATAATCTTCCATCTGGCTTACTAAGCTATTTGCAGAATTATTCCAACTCAAGTCTCAGCAATCTCTTGCTTGGCTTGGTTGGCGAGGTTCCTAGCGAACAGGGAATGCAATACACCAATCGCGCTATTGGCCTATCACCCAATGCTCAGCCTTATCAATACGATAAGGTTCACTTAGTACCGTTCGGAGAATTTATCCCTCCAGGCTTTTATTGGTTCATCAAAGCATTTAATGTTCCCCTTAGTGACTTTGCACGAGGAAGCTTTGATCAAAAACCTTTTAGCATTAAACGTAAAAATCAAGCAAGTGTTAATGCGGCAATCACAATTTGCTACGAAGATGTCTTTGGGGATGAGCTTGCCGCACGCATAAAGCACAATCAAGAATCAGTTCACTTGTTAGTCAATATGACTAACCTAGCCTGGTTTGGTCAATCGCAAGCCCCTACTCAGCAATTACGCCTCTCGCAATTAAGATCTCTTGAAACAGGTCTGCCAGCCCTAAGAGCGACTAATACTGGTATCACTGCCGCCCTGGGACCAGATGGCAAATTACTTCAAACCCTTCCAGAATTTACCCAAGCAACACTCACAACCAAAATACAGCCTTATAGCGGTCAGACGCCCTACGTGAGATGGGGCAACCTACCGATCCTAAGTCTTTCCACAGGATTGCTAATCTTGGGCTTTATTCGCTGTCGTCGTTTTTAAGCATTTTTAACTCTATAGTGCGCTAGCCATGTAAAATCAATGGCTTAGCCAGGTTAATCATGCTTACTTTTCAGCAAATCATTCTCAAACTTCAAGATTATTGGGACCAACAAGGTTGTGCCCTATTACAACCCATCGACCTAGAGGTTGGCGCAGGGACTTCCCACACAGCAACCTTCTTAAGGGCAATTGGACCCGAGCCTTGGAAAGCCGCTTATGTGCAACCATCGCGTCGACCTAAAGATGGACGCTACGGTGAAAACCCAAATCGCTTACAACACTACTATCAGTATCAGGTTGTTTTAAAACCAGCCCCAGAGAATATTCTAGAGTTGTATTTAGGCTCATTGGCAGCGCTCGGCTTAGATCTCAAACAAAATGACATTCGCTTTGTTGAAGACGACTGGGAAAACCCAACCCTTGGCGCCTGGGGCTTAGGCTGGGAAGTATGGCTGAACGGCATGGAAGTTACTCAGTTCACTTATTTCCAACAAGTAGGCAGCCTTGACTGCAAGCCGGTTTTAGGAGAAATCACTTACGGTATCGAGCGCTTAGCAATGTATATCCAAAACTGCTCGAATGTTTTCGATCTTGTTTGGGCTGACGGAATTTTTTATGGTGACGTTTATCACCAAAATGAAGTTGAACAATCCTGTTACAACTTTGAACACTCAAATACAGATCTCTTATTTGCGAATTTTGGAAACTACGAAAGTGAAGCAAAGCGCTTAATGGAAGTGCCGCTGGCATTACCCGCTTATGAAATGGTTCTGAAAGCAGCACACACTTTTAATTTATTAGATGCTCGAGGCGCTATTTCAGTAACCGAGCGCGCCGCTTATATTGGCCGTATTCGTAACCTATCGCGCGCAGTTGCACAAGCGTATTTTGATTCCCGAGAAAAGCTCGGCTTTCCTATGTGTCAACGCCAAACCAAGGCTTAAGAGCCTGATTGAATGAAATTATTGTTTTCTTATGAGCTCATCTAATTCAAACACTCCATCAGCAAGTTTGTTGATTGAAGTCTTTACCGAAGAGTTGCCACCTAAGTCCTTACGTCGTTTAGGCGATGCATTTAGCGAAGGTATTTTTGCAGCCCTCAAAACAGCCAATCTAACCACCGAGTCTTCTATTGCAACGGGATTTGCTACTCCACGTCGCTTAGCGGTTCAAGTAAGCAATGTATTAGGTCAAGCTCAAGATTACCCAGTAAGAGAAAAGCTCTTGCCAACGAGTATTGCTTATGATGCAGATGGCAAAGCAACAGCCCCATTATTAAAAAAATTAGCTGCCCTTGGTTTTTCTGACATTGACCTGTCCACATTAGAAAAATCTGGTGAAGGTAAAAATGAAGCGCTCTATCTCAATGTTATCGCTAAAGGCGCTTCGCTTGAAAAAACCGCGCAAACTGCATTAAAACAAACACTCAATAAACTGCCGATTGCAAAAATGATGCACTACCAAGTGCAACAGAAAAATGGTGAGCTTAGTGATGTTCAATTTGCTCGCCCAGCACATCGCATTATTGCGTTGCACGGTAATAAAGTTCTCAATATTCACGGTCTTGGTATTGACGCTGGTAATCAGACTGAGGGGCATCGCTTCTTGGCGCCAGGCGTATTTACGATTAGTGATGCAGATCAATACGAGAATGAACTTCAAAGTAAAGCAAAGGTTCTTCCCAGCTTTACTAAGCGTCGTGAACAAATTAAAACCGCTTTACTTAAAGCAGCAGGTGATGACCTAGTCTTGATGCCTGATAGCTTATTAGACGAGGTGACTTCATTAGTTGAATGGCCAGCTATTTATGAATGTCATTTTGATCCAAAATTTTTAGAAGTGCCACAAGAATGTCTGATTCTGACAATGCAGACAAATCAAAAGTACTTTGCTTTAACTGATAAACAGGAAAAGTTACGCAATCGATTCTTGATTGTTTCAAACATAGAAACAACTACGCCAGATGCCATTATTTCTGGTAATGAGCGAGTTGTACGTCCCCGCTTATCGGATGCGCGCTTTTTCTTCCAACAAGACCAGAAGCGCCCTCTAGCTTCTCGCGTGGCAGACCTCGGAAAAGTGGTCTATCACAATCAACTTGGAAACCAACTTAATCGCACCAAACGCGTACAAAGTATTGCTGTTGGTATCGCCAAAAAACTCGAAGCCGATGAAAAATTAGCTAGTCGCGCCGCTGAGATTGCCAAGACAGACTTGCTCACTGATATGGTTGGTGAATTCCCTGAATTACAAGGAATCATGGGCACTTACTATGCGAAGCATGATGGTGAGAATGCCGATGTAGCATCAGCATGCAGCGAATACTATATGCCACGCTTTGCTGGCGACAGTTTGCCCCAAACTCAGACCGGAACAATATTGGCGATCGCAGACAAACTCGAGACGCTAGTTGGCATCTGGGGTGTAGGACTTGCGCCAACTGGTGATAAAGACCCTTATGCATTACGTCGTCATGCGCTTGGTATTTGTCGTCTGCTTTTAGAAAAGAATCTTTCGTTAAGCTTGACAGAATTAATTGAGCTGGCGCGCGCACAATTTACCCAGAAAGATGTTCAAAATAAAGCTAAAACAGCTGATATCTATGAATTCATCATTGATCGTTTACGCGCCTATTTGCGTGACCAGTCCGTAGCAGGAAAACCATTTACCAGCGCTGAAATTGAAGCAGCTCTAAGCCAGTCTCCAGAGCAAATCAATGATGTAATTGAGCGTCTGACTGCTCTTCGCGAATTCAATGCATTGCCCCAGGCCGCTCAGTTGGCTACTGCAAACAAACGCATTAGCAATATTCTGAAGAAGACAGCTACAGCTATTCCAGCAAGTTGCTCAAGCAAGCTTTTGCAAATTCCCGCTGAAATTTCTCTCCATCAAGCCCTGAATGCTGTTGTTCCAACCCTCAATGCCGCTTATGAAAAGCGTCAATATGTTGAACTTTTACAAGCATTAGTTGCGCTGAGCGCTCCTATTGATCAGTTCTTTACGGATGTCATGGTGATGGACCCCAATACTGATCTGCGTGATAACCGTTTAGCCCTTTTGCAAGAACTACATCAAAAAATGAATCTCGTTGCCGATCTCGGCAAGTTAGCATGAGCACCAGCTCTTCTAAACTCATTATTTTGGATCGCGATGGCGTGATCAATGAAGATCGCGATGACTATGTGAAATCAGTGGATGAATGGGTGCCACTTCCAGGCAGCTTAGAAGCAATAGCACTACTCAATCAAGCTGGCTATCAGATTGCTATTGCCACCAACCAATCTGGATTAGCAAGAGGTTATTTCACAATCAATGAATTGCATGCTATGCATAGCAAGATGGAGAAGCTTCTCAAGCCCCTAGGCGGCGATATCGACAGCATCTTTTTCTGCCCCCATACCGATGCTCACGCTTGCGATTGCAGAAAACCCGCTCTGGGACTCATGAAAGAGATAGCTTTGCGCTACAAAAGAACGGATACAAAACACCCTCTATTAGGCGTTCCAATTGTTGGCGATTCCCTGCGAGACCTACAAGCGGGCGTAGTATTAGGAGCATCACCACATTTAGTACTGACTGGAAAAGGCCAAAAAACCTTGGCAAAGGGCGAACTGCCCGAGGGCACACAAATTCATGCAGACCTGATGGCATTCGCAAAATCTTTACTAGCAAACAAAGCTTAGGATATTTATGGTGCTCATCCGCTCAACGATATTCGCCCTCTTCTTATTGGTCTTCACGCCAATTTGGTCAGTGCTATGTATGATCGCCTTTCCTTTCCTGAGTCCTGAAAATCGTTACAACTTCATCGGGCTTTGGAACAAAGTAGTCATTTGGCTCTTGTGGCACCTTTGCGGCATTCATTATGAAATTCGGGGCATGAAAAACATGCGCTCCGTTTTAAATCAGCCTGTAGTCATTCTGAGCAAACATCAATCTGCTTATGAAACTATTGCTTACATAGCCTTATTGCCTAAACAGCTCTGTTTTGTTTTCAAACGTGAATTACTTTGGATTCCATTTTTTGGTTGGGCGCTTGCTTTATTAAAAATGATCCACATTAATCGAGCCAATAAACAAACGGCAGCCTTATCTGTCGCTAGCCAAGGTCGTAAGCACTTAAGCGAAGGCAAGTGGATCATGCTATTTCCAGAGGGCACAAGAGCATCGAGGGGCTCAACCAAGCCCTACCGAAAAGGCGGCGCAAGACTCGCGAGTGCCACTGGGGCTTTAGTGATTCCGATTGCGCACAATGCCGGCATTTGCTGGCCAAAAAATAGCTTTCTCAAACGTCCAGGAACTGTGATTTTCTCAATTGGCCCAGCCATTACTTCCGAAGGAAAATCAGGAGAAGAGTTACAACAAGAAGTTGAGGGCTGGATTGAAGCTGAGATGCGCGTAATAGACCCTACCGCATACAAGTAATTAAAAGTTAAGCAGCTAAGATCTTAGCCCACTCAATATAACGATTTACTGAAATATCTTGAGCTCTGGCTTTTAGCTCCTCTTCAGAGAGCTTTAGCTTCCCAGAAAATGCTTGTAGATTTGTTCTGAGCATTTTTCTTCTTTGTGAAAAAGCAGCTGCGACTACCTGCTCCAAAGCACTCCATTGAGCTTCATTTAAATCGAAGTCTCTTCTGGGAATCATTCGCACTACTGCTGAGTTCACCTTAGGCGCTGGCTCAAAAGCCTCAGGAGGCACCTCAAGGACTAGCTCCATATCGTAGCGAGCTTGCAACATCACAGAAAGCCTACTGAAATCAGAGCTTCCAGCTTGTGCGACCATGCGTTCCACCACCTCAGCTTGCAACATAAAAACCTGCTCATCTATGTGTGAAGCGGCTGAAACTAAGTGAAAGAGTAAAGGCGATGAAATGTTGTAAGGCAGATTACCAACTACCTTGCATAAACCTGTTTTTTCACTACGTTGCTGTGACCATTCATCAAAATTAAATTTGAGAGCGTCACCTTCAATAACTGTTAAACCTGGAAGATTTTCATGATTCCAGTAAGCCACTAAATCTCGATCAATTTCTAATAAATCAAGATGGGCAAGATTGCTTAGCAATGGCCTTGTTAGGGCGCCAAGACCAGGCCCGATTTCAATGACGTGCATATCTGAACTTGGGTTAATCAGACGCACAATTGCATGAATGATCCCTTGATCTTGCAAGAAATTTTGACCGAAACGTTTACGCGCGCGATGCATTAACCAGCCAATTGTTTTTGTGTAAGCGCCATTTGATATGCCGCACGAATGGCTTCTAACATTGATCCAGAATCAGCGGTACCTTTACCAGCAATATCTAAAGCCGTTCCGTGATCTACCGATGTTCGAATAATTGGCAAGCCTAAAGTGATGTTAACGCCACCACCAAAAGTAACAAACTTAAAAGGTGCCAAACCTTGATCGTGATACATGGCGATAAAAGCATCCACCCCTTCTAAAGCCTTGGGTTCGAACATGGTATCCCCGGGATATGGGCCCGATACATCAATTCCCATTTTTTTGACTGACTCAATTGCCGGAGAAATCGTATCGATTTCTTCTCGCCCTAAATAACCAGATTCACCAGCATGGGGATTTAGCCCCGCTACGCGGATCACAGGATGAGCGATACCCATCTTGACCTGAAAATCTCGCTGCACAATTTGAATTGTTTCCAAAATGAGATCTTGGCTTAAAGAGGCAGAAACTTTTTGCAATGGCAAATGGGTTGTAACTAAAGCCACCCTCAAATCTCTTGTTGAGGGCAGACCTAAAAATCCTTTTTCCAGGGTTGCGCTCAACATCATCACTACGTGTTTCACACCGCAACGTTGCGCAAGATATTCAGTATGTCCAGTAAAAGCGAGTCCAGCTTGATTAATAACGCTTTTTTGAATAGGGGATGTAACCATCGCATCAAACTGCCCTGCCATACAACCATCAATGGCCCGATCCAAGAGCTGAATCACATACGGACCATTTTGGGCATTTAGTTTTCCGGGAACAGAGGAGGTAATAAGTGATATGGCTTCTAATTGCAGTCGCTCAGCATTAGAGCCCTGAATTGCTTCCTTTAAAAGGCCCTGGTCACCCAATAAAGTAATGCTCGCATTAGCTTGCTCAAGCAGGAATTGTTTGGCGGCCGCTATCGAAACCTCAGGGCCGACGCCAGCAGGCTCACCAGTAGTAATAACGAGCTTAACGAGGGGCGCCAGTTGCTGCATCTTCAACATTTAAGATTTTCACAGTCGCGGTATCTCGTATCTCACGCAACCAATCCTGATAGGCTTGCTCAAACTTTCTTTCCCGAATAGCGGCACGCGCAAATTGACGTTGCTTTTCCACTGTCAACTGAGCTTCGCGACGCTCTAAAACTTGGATTAAGTGCCAACCAAATTTTGTCCTTACCGGGTTGCTCACTTCACCAATTTGCAAACGATTCATGGCTTGCTCAAATTCAGGCACCAAATCACCTGGACCCATCCAGCCTAAATTTCCACCATTTGGCGCAGAACCATCTTCGGAATATTTTTTTGCAAGCTCGCCAAAATCCGCAGTCTTTGCGCGGACCTGGTCACGATATCCAGCTAAGCGACGCTCAGCATCTTGATCGGATAAGCCGGGACGATTGCGCAACAAAATATGACGAGCCATTGTCTGTGTAATGGGAATATTTTGGGGTGTATTCGAATTTGCTGAAGTTGGCTCAGCTTGTTGAGGAGCTTGACCGACAACTATGACACGACGATCCATTACCTTTAGGACATGGTAGCCAGCAGGACTTTTAACTACCGCATTCGCAACTTGTCCGCCGCCTGTATTGCGAATTGCCTCATAAAACAACTGAGGAAGTCGATCGGGGGATCGATAACCTAAATCTTGAAATTTAATTTTTGGATTTTCTTTGGCGGCCATTGCACCGAGCTGCATAAAGTCAGCATCTCCCTTTGCGTCGCGCAAAATTTGGTCTGCTTTTCTTTTGGCTTCTGCTTGAGCTCCAACACCAGCAGAAGTATCTACAGGGATAAAAATTTGAGCCACATCAATCTCTTCCGGATCACCTTTTCCCGCAGGAGCTGAACGGGGTGCGGCACTACCAATCGACCTAGTTCTATCGGCAATAAAGTTATCAATCTCCGCATCTGAAATCTTGATCTTCGCTTCAACTTCGCGTTCTCGATAACGAGTCAATATGACGTCATCACGCAGTAATTCTTTGTAGCGCTCAAATGTACTTCCTGATGCGACAATTTTTGCCTTAAATTCAGCTACGCTAATTTTATTTTTTTCCGCAATATCGGCAATAATCTTATCCAACTCTTTGTTAGTAACTTTGATGCCCTCTTGCTCAGCATTTTGCAACTGAATCTTTTCGATAATTAATCGCTCTAGAATAACTTTCCGAAGCGATCCATCGTCTGGCAGTTTTACACCCTGTTTTCTGAGAGCTGCAATTCGATCATCAATATCTTTGCGAGTGACATATCCTGTATTCACCACAGCGGCAACGCCATCGATATTACGAATTTTGCTATCGCTCGCGGTTGGCGCTTTAGTTGCGTCCTGGGCGCTCGCTAACCCCGCCAATACGAATGAGCCTACGAATATGGCGAGACAAGCAATTTTTTTCAAACTTAACCTACAAAGCATCATTGGTAATTCTCATATATGGATGGAGGGATAGGCTTAGAAGTTGGCATATATCCAGGTACATTTAACTTCATGATATCAACTGGATTACTTCCTGCGCTAGCAAAGCCCCTAAATTCGACTTGAAATAGGACTTGAGTGGTCGTAATAAGGGATGTATTAACCGCCTGGGAATAAGCACCCCGGAAAGTCCAGCAGTCTCTAGTCCACTCCAGGCCGACCAAAGTATTCAAAGTTTTAGTTGTTAAAGCATCGTAGCCCCAACGACCCAATACTGAAACTTCGCGAGTCAATGGCCATTGACCAGAAATATTGTATTGATCAGTAGTAGTGGCCGCTGGTTGAAATGGCTGGTTATTCTGCAGTGATGCCTGGATTGGTGGTGACCATACATTGCGGTAACCGAAGTTCAAGCTTCTACCAACTGTAGGACGCCAACTCGCACCAACTGTCGTCTGCACAAAACGATTTAACTGTGTGTTGTACTGACCAAACATATCTGCACTAAAGTTACCAAGCAATCGAACGGAAGCGGAACCTAAGGTATCTGAGTAAGTTGTCGGGTTAGCAATGTTTCCATTGAGACCCACTTTTTGCCCAGTAAATTGTTGCCTCTGAGCCAAGGTCACATTCGCACGCCCTGCACCTGTGTTTGATTCAATCATGCGACTGGTTAAACCTAGTGTCGCAGCGTTTGTATCTGCAATACGATCGTTACCAATAAATGTATTGGCAGTAAAAATTTGCGATACACCAAAATCAGCATCAGCAGTATCAAACAAAGGTGTGTTTGCCTGATTTTGGTACGGTGTGTATGCATAAAATGCTCTTAGCTCCATTGTAAGCAACATATCGCGACCAAAAAAACCGTGAAGTTCCGAAGCGTCTCTTTCAAAAGATAAGCCAGAGTCCAAAGTAAATGTTGGCAATACAAAACCTTGTGCTGCCGCTGGATTTGAAAACGTTCCTTGAGATGAATTAATCAAAGCAACTGCAGATGGGTTAGCAGTTGCATTGTAGGTATTTGACTGAAAGCTCACAGTCGGCGTTAAGAAATATCCAGGCGTTACTTGCGGTAAAGATAAGGCACCTTTAACCACAGTTCGATCTGCCTGGGTATACACACCTGGAGGAGTGGCATTAAAGTTACTGCCTAACGCATAAGAAAATCTGGTGTAGTCAGCCGAGAAGGTAGCCTTCGGACCTGTTGGCAAAGCTAAATATCGCCCACTCGGATCTGATACCACCGGGCTAAACTGACTGTTATAGGCAGTAGTGATATTCGGTAATACGTTGTATGGTGCTTGCACTGGGTTATTAGGGTCAGCTTGTAATGTTTGGAAAGTGGCTGCTTTAGCGCCGACCGTCCAGTTGCTTAACTCACCAGTTAATTGTTTTGATGTGCCAAGTTCTTGACGAAATTGACTGGTAACTTGACCAGCAATACTCTGCGAGAAATTAGTTGGATACAAACTATCAGAAACGCGCGCCATATTTGCGTAACCACTCCATGACCCAGGCAACGGGACACCACCAGGCCCAACGCCCCCAGAGAAAATTTGGCGCTGCTGCCAATCATACTTCCAACGATTGGTGCCAGTTTGCTTGTCGTATGGCAAGTACTCACCTGTAGCCACACCGGAATAGTCTTTTTCTAAAAAACGATAAGAGGCGCCAAGCATAAAACCACGCTGATTCATTTCGCGAGGCAACAATAATAGATCACGATTTGGAGCGATATTTACATAGTATGGTGCCGTGATGTCTAAGCCATTATTGGAGTTATAGCCAACAACCGGTGCCAGTAAACCAGTTCTCCGCTCGCCTGAAATTGGCGCTGTGAAATAGGGCACATAGGCAATTGGAACATTGAAGAAACGCATCACACTATTAGTGCCAACCATTTCTTTTTGTTCATTGTCGATCTCAAGGCTACTTGCCGTGAAATACCAATCCATGTTTTCTGGTGTACATGTGGTGTACGTAGCACGATCAAATACAAAGATGTCAGAGTTTTCAATTGTTAATTTATTGGCCGTACCATTTCTGCGTGTATCTCTAAGCTCATAAGAAGGCGACTCCATAAAACCTTCACGTGCATCTACCTTAAATTGTCCCTTTGGACCTTTGAAAGTTGTATTCCCTTTTGAAAGTTCAGCGTTGCCAATTAAGTCAGCAATATCTGTATCCGGGTTATAGGTAATCTCATCAGCTTTTAGTGCCGCTCCATTACGACGAATTTGAGCGCGACCTTTTAAGTGCATATCTCGCTCAACCACCCCATCAATCACATCACTAGAAGTAAAGGTCAGAGCTTCACCATCAGAGATGGGTTTTCCGACACGCAGTTGATCATCTAACTTGAGGACGGTGACATTTCCACGGTCTGGTAAGAGCGTGAAATTCTGCGTCTCTTGAGAAACTGGAGGCAATGCAGCTGGTGCCTGAGCGCGTCCCAAAAGTGAAACTGGGAGTAATGCCACCCCCATCAGTACGCGCAGGGTTATGGCTAAAAAAAGAGGGGCGCAAAAGCCGGCGCGACGGCGATAATGACTCATGGATCCAGACCGCCTTATTATACGAATCGACCATGACTGACTCTCGCTTAAACACCCTAAAAAACTGGCTAAAAGCCCTCCAGGCTAACTGGCAACTAGATCTTGACACTTTGGCTCCAGCCTCTGCGGACGCTAGCTTTAGACGCTATTTCCGTATTCAGTCCCAAAATCCGAAATTTGGGACCTTAATCATCATGGATGCCCCACCCCAACATGAACCTTTGGACGCGTTCATTCAGGTTGATTTATTGCTTTCTGAAGCCGGGTTAAATGTGCCAAAAATCTTAGAACAAAATGCATCTGAAGGATTTTTGCTGTTAAACGATCTGGGCAATCAAACTTATCTCGCAGCATTAAATGATCAAACTGCAAATGCGCTATATCAAGATGCAACGCATGCATTAATACAAATGCAACTTGCAAGCAAGCCGAACGTCTTGCCTAATTATGATGAAGCATTACTTCAGCGAGAATTGAATTTATTTCCTGACTGGTATCTCAAGGAACATCTACAAATTGAACTCACCAATATTCTAAAGCAACAACTCAAAGATGCTTTTGCATTAATTATCGAAAATAATTTGGCCCAAGCTAAGGTCTACGTACATCGCGATTACCATTCGCGCAACTTGATGGTTACAACCGAAAATAATCCAGGCGTGTTAGATTTTCAGGATGCCGTGTATGGACCCATCACTTACGATGCTGCATCGCTTTGGCGCGATGCCTACATCTCTTGGCCTGAAGAGCGTGTGATCGACTGGGTCATTAAGTTTTGGGAGCAAGGCCGCAAAGCGGGACTACCAATGCCAGATGACTTTGGACAGTTCTATCGAGACTTTGAATGGATGGGATTACAACGTCATCTCAAAGTACTGGGTATTTTTGCCAGACTATTTCATCGTGACGGCAAAGATGGTTATTTAAAAGATATTCCATTGGTGTTGGAGTACGCCATTGCAACCGCAAATCGCTATATTGAGTTAAAGCCTTTGGCGCGTATTTTGGAATCCACTAGAACTTCTCAGAAATAAGATTTTCCAAAATGAATCAACGCACTTCTCTTCCATGCTTTTTGCTTGCCGCTGGCAGAGGAGAACGTATGCGCCCTCTTACTGACAATTTGCCGAAACCTTTACTCACTATTCAAAACAAATCCTTGCTGGCATGGCACCTAGAAGCACTAGCAAATGCAGGAATTAAAAAGGTAGTGATTAATTATGCATGGCTTGGTCATAAGATTGAGGAATCACTTGGGACTGGAGATGAATTTGGTCTGCAAATTCAATACTCGTCAGAAGAAACCGCGCTTGAAACAGCCGGCGGAATAGTAAAGGCGCTACCTTTACTACAAGCAGATGATTACTTTTTGGTCATCAATGGTGATGTATTTTGCCCAAAGCTGCCGATAAATCAAATTTTGGAAGAAGTTTCCAAAATAAAAAATCAGGCAAGCCCTGTATTGGCACATCTATTAATGGTGCCAAACCCAGTTCAACATCCAAACGGTGATTTTTACCTTCAAGGTAATCGTGTTAGCACCCAAGAAGAAAGCGACTCGGAAAAACTCACCTTTTCGGGAATCGGAATCTATCACAAAGATCTTTTCCAAAACTTGGAGATAGGCAGTCCAGCTAAATTAGCACCCCTATTACGGGCTGCAATGGAACAAAATAAAGTGTCTGGTGAAAAATATCTTGGTCCGTGGCACGATGTAGGTACGCCACAACGCTTACAAGAGCTCAATGCCGCATATAAATAAAACCGATATTTATCAACTTCGCAGAAACGCTTTAGCTAAACACATTTTTGCCAAAACTGGTGGCGGCATTGCTGTTATTTCAACTGCTCCAGAGCTTGCACGCAACCGAGATAGTGATTTTCCCTATCGCCATGACAGTGACTTTTTTTATTTAACTGGCTTTGAAGAGCCAGGTGCAACTTTGGTAATGAAGGTTTCTGCCGATGGCAGTGCACATAAGCTTGAATCTCACTTATTTTGCAGACCAAAAGATCTTGAGCGTGAAATCTGGGATGGCATTCGTTTGGGGCCTGAGGCAGCACCCAAGGCACTAGGCATAGAGTTTGCTCACAGCAACCATGATCTTGATCAGAAGCTTGGTGAGTTGCTGGCAGACCAAACTGCGATATATATTCGATTGGCTGAAAACAAAGAAGCGGATGCGCAACTAAGACGTTGGATGAAACAAGTTCGTGCACAAGCACGTAGCGGCATTAATCCCCCATCAGAATTGCACGATATTGAAGTGCTTATTCATGAAATGCGTTTATTTAAAGATGTGCATGAGCTCGATATCATGCGTCGCGCTGCCGCTATTTCTGCGCATGCCCACATTCGTGCCATGCAAATTTGTAAGCCTGGTATGCGCGAGTATCAATTGGAGGCTGAATTGCTTCATGAATTCCGCAATAGTGGTGCACAAAGTGTGGCGTATAACAGCATTGTTGCTGGAGGTGCCAACTCTTGCATTCTTCACTATCGCGCTGGCTCCACCGAATTACGCAGTGGTGAACTATGCCTAATAGATGCGGGTTGTGAATTAGATGGTTATGCTTCAGACATCACTCGCACCTTTCCAGTAAATGGAAAATTTACTGGTCGGCAACGCGCTCTATATGACATTACTCTTGCGGCCCAAGAAGCAGCAATTTCTATGACCAAGCCTGGCAACACTTTCATGCATCCTCATGAAGCTGCGGTAAAAGTGCTTACGCAAGGTCTATTGGATGAAAAATTAATTAAGCTAAATGATGTGGGCTCTTTAGAGAATGCTATCGACACGGGCGCCTACAGACGCTTTTATATGCACCGCACTTCTCATTGGCTAGGCATGGATGTCCATGATGTGGGGTCTTATAGAGAAGAAATTTCCAAGCCCCAAACGGAAAAGCCTTGGCGCATCCTGAAGAGCGGAATGGTTATCACCATCGAGCCAGGTCTTTACATTAGACCCGCTGATGATATTGATGAGTCTTTCTGGAATATCGGCATTCGCATAGAAGATGACGCAGTGATCAATGAGTCGGGTTGCGAACTTATTTCTCGCGGAGTACCAGTCAAAGCGGATGAAATTGAAGCCTTCATGAAGCGCTAGTCTCAATAAATATGAATACTCAGTCTTGCGACATCGTGATTCAAGGTGGCGGCCCTGTTGGGCTCGCTTGTGCTTCTTGGATATTACAAAAACTTCCAGATGCAAAACTTACTCTAGTAGATCGAAATCCCAATAATGATGCTGACTTAAATGCGGGTGATAGTCGCGGGATTGCGCTTTCTCATGGAAGCAAGTTGCTGCTCGATACGATCAATGCTTGGCCAAAAGATTATGCTGAAATTCATAGAGTGCATGTCTCACAAGCAGGTCGCTTTGGTAGGGCATTAATGACTCGGGAAGAACTTAATCAAAGCGCACTCGGACATATTGTTCGCTATCACGATATTCATCTTGCTTTACGCCAAGCTTTAAGAGTCATGCAAGAAAAAAGTCCTCGTTTCCAATGGCTGCATGTAACTGATGACACTACACAAGCCACCACTCAAGCCAAATGCATCGTGCATGCTGAGGGTGGTTTGTTTAAGAAACAAGATTGGGTAGAGTCTGGAAGAGACTATGGACAATCAGCCCTTGTAGGTCTAGTTGAAGTAGAAAAAGCGGCGCCTCACCAAGCTTGGGAACGCTTTACCGCCGAGGGTCCGCTAGCCATCCTACCAAGTCACTATGGCGCCAACATATTGAATCTCGTATGGTGCGGCTCACCAGAATCTTCACAACATCGCCTGCAACTGAGTGACGCTGATTTTCTAACCTCCTTACAAAATGAATTTGGTTCTCGTATCGGCAAGTTTTTGAAAGTGCAAGATCGTCGCTTATATGAACTTGGCTTAAACTATCGCAAAGAAATTATTAAAGGCACCGAAGTTTGGATCGGGAATGCTGCACAAACTCTACATCCCGTTGCGGGCCAAGGGCTCAATCTTGGATTAAGAGATTCGTTTTTACTTGCAGAAAAATTAAGTCGTGTTTTTGCAGGCGCCATTAATGAACAAAGTCCTACGCAAATACATCAAGCGCTCGAAGAATATGCGCAAAGCCGAAAGGCAGACAGGACTGCAACTATTGGTTTGACGGACTTCATGGCCAGGATTTTCACTTCAAATTTAGTGCCGATTGTCTTTGCGCGTGGATTGGCTTTATCCGCACTTCAGTGGCTTCCACCAGTCAAGACAGCCTTAGCTCGTCAAATGATGTTTGGTAGGCGCTAAGAGCCTCTTAAAGCCCTTAAAAGACCTTTAATTCTGAACTTAATATTACCCTTGCATCTGCCTAAAAAATAGGCAGATTAAGGGCTAAATGTGCTAAAGTGTCATGCTTTCCGCAAGACAAATAAACCCACCCCCCCAGCCCTAATTCGCAATCAATGAAGATTGGTCCCCACACCCTCGCAAATCGACTTTTTGTCGCCCCAATGGCTGGGGTTACTGACCGTCCATTTAGGCAGCTTTGCAAAACCTTGGGGGCCGGTTACGCAGTTTCAGAAATGGTGGCATCTAACGCCCTGCTTTGGAAAAGCGAAAAGACACAACGTCGCGCAAATCACCAAGGAGAATTCAAACCCATCGCAGTTCAAATTGCTGGCGCAGATCCTGCGATGATGGCTGCAGCTGCAAAAGTCAATGTTGACCATGGAGCGCAGATTATTGATATCAATATGGGGTGTCCTGCAAAAAAAGTTTGTAATGTTGCCGCTGGCTCTGCACTCCTGCGCGACGAGCCATTAGTCAAAACGATTTTGGAAGCTGTTGTAAATGCCGTCGGGATTGGACCAGATGCTGTGCCGGTCACATTGAAGATTCGTACGGGCTGGGACCGTGAAAATAAAAATGCGCTAGAGATCGCTCGCATCGCCGAACAATCTGGGATCTCCATGCTCACCGTTCATGGTCGCACACGCACCGATCTTTATCACGGTGAGGCAGAGTATGGCACCATTCAAGCCGTTAAAAATAGCGTCAAGATTCCAGTGGTGGCTAATGGTGATATTGATACCCCCGAAAAGGCTGAGTACGTTTTAAAAACCACTGGTGCCGATGCCATCATGATTGGTCGTGCTGCGCAAGGCAGGCCTTGGATCTTTAGGGAAATTAATCACTATCTTAATACTAGTGAAAAATTACCGATACCTGAAATCAATGAAATCCAAAGCATTATGAATGCTCACCTTCTAGATCATTACGAATTTTATGGTGAGCATATTGGCTTGCGAACAGCTCGCAAACATATTGGCTGGTACTGCAAAAGACTGAGAAATTCTCATGCATTTCGTCAGCGCATGAATACTGCCGATGACTGCAAAACACAACTGCAAATGGTGAACGATTATTTTGATGAGATGAAAGCTCACTCCGATCGTCTTGTGTTTTTGGAAGCCGCTTAATTTATATATTTTTATTTATTTTTACCTATTCTTTTTTCTTTATTTATTTTTTAGCACTAATTGATTTTTATGAGCAACAAGCATCCAATAACAGAATGTATTGAAACCCATCTTCAGGGTTACCTAAATGATCTCAAAGGCACAGCCCCAACTGATGTCTATCAAATGGTATTAGCGGTAGTAGAAAGACCGATGCTAGAGCTCGTAATGCGTCACGCGAAGCAAAATCAATCTTTGGCAGCGCAGTATCTAGGCATTAACCGCAATACCTTACATAAAAAATTAGTCGAGCATCAACTACTCAAATAATTTATTAATTTCTTTCAAGCTCTTTAGCCATTAATTCATTTACACATCTATAAATATGATCCGTACAGCACTTTTATCAGTCTCCGATAAAAATGGCATCGTGCCTTTTGCCAAAGCCCTTCATGAGCAAGGCATTAAGCTCATTTCCACTGGTGGCACCGCTAAGTTGTTGGCAGAAAATCAATTACCCGTGGTTGAAGTTTCTTCCCTGACTAAATTTCCAGAAATGCTGAATGGACGAGTCAAAACCCTTCATCCAATGGTGCATGGCGGCCTGCTTGCGCGCAGAAATTTTCCTGAGCACATGGCAGCCCTCAAAGAGCACGGCATCGATACCATCGACATGTTAGTGATCAACCTCTACCCATTTAATGAAACCGTCGCTAAAAATAATTGCTCTTTTGAAGATGCAGTAGAAAATATTGATATTGGTGGCCCAGCGATGTTGCGCGCAGCAGCAAAAAACCATCAAGATGTTACTGTGCTGATTTCGCCTGAAGATTACGCACCCGTTCTTGCGGAAATAAAAGCAAACAAAAATGTTGTCTCCTATAAAACAAACTTGAGTCTTGCTAAAAAGGTATTTGCTCACACAGCTCAATACGATGGCGCGATTGCCAACTACCTGTCCGTTTTGGGCGATGATTTAGATCACAAGGCACGCTCAGCATATCCAGAAACTTTACATCTTGCTTTTGAAAAAGTACAAAAGATGCGCTATGGTGAGAACCCACATCAATCAGCCGCTTTTTATAAAGATATCCACCCTGTTGCTGGCGCTCTTGCCAATTACAAGCAACTTCAAGGCAAAGAGTTGTCTTATAACAATATTGCCGATGCTGACTCTGCATGGGAATGTGTAAAAAGCTTTACTGGCAATGCCGGCGGTGCTGCAGCATGCGTCATCATTAAACATGCAAATCCTTGTGGCGTTGCAGTCGGAGCAAGTGCGCTTGAAGCCTATCAAAAAGCATTTAAAACCGACCCAAGCTCTGCTTTTGGCGGAATTATCGCTTTCAATGTGCCATGTGATGGTGCAGCTGCTGAAGCGATCTCAAAACAATTTGTTGAGGTATTAATTGCACCTAGTTTTAGCGAAAAAGCAAAAGCCATCTTTGCGGCCAAGCAAAATGTTCGCCTTCTAGAAATTCCATTGGGTAATGCGTTCAATACTTATGACTTCAAACGTATTGGTGGTGGGTTATTAGTCCAATCACCTGACGCAAAAAATGTTTTACAAAATGAAATGCGGGTAGTTAGCAAAAGACAGCCAACGCCAAGCGAAATGAATGACATGATGTTTGCATGGCGTGTTGCTAAATTTGTTAAGTCCAATGCGATTGTGTATTGCGCTAATGGCATGACTCTTGGCATTGGTGCAGGTCAAATGAGCCGCGTAGACTCTGCTCGTATGGCTAGCATCAAGGCTAAAAACGCCGGCTTGAGCCTAAAAGGTTCAGCAGTAGCGAGTGATGCCTTCTTCCCGTTTCGTGATGGTCTAGATGTTGTGGTTAATGGTGGCGCCAGTTGCGCAATTCAGCCAGGCGGCAGTATGCGTGATGAAGAAATCATTGCCGCTGCTGATGAGCACGGTATTGCAATGATCTTTACTGGTACACGACACTTCCGTCACTAAGCTATCAGAGTAGAAGAAAAGGCTGATCAACATTCATGCGTTGGATTGGAATTGACCCGGGTCTACGTACCACTGGTTTTGGCGTAATCGATGTCAAAGGCCAAAAGCTGACTTATGTAGCCTCGGGAACAATCGAAAGCGGATATCCTGCCAAGGGCTTGCCAGATCGACTAGGAACTCTTTATCAAGGCGTTAAGGAGGTTCTGGATATATACCATCCAGAATCTGCCGCAATTGAAGAAGTCTTTCTCAATGTCAATCCACGCTCCACCCTCATGCTGGGACAGGCACGAGGCGCAGTGATTGCCGCCTTAGTCTCGGAAAACTTGCCTGTATCTGAATTCAGCGCATTAAGAGTCAAACAAGCAATTGTTGGCACAGGTCGGGCAGCTAAGCCCCAAGTGCAAGAGATGGTGAAGCGCTTATTGAGATTAAGTCGTGCGCCAGGTAGCGACGCATCAGACGCATTGGGTGTCGCCATATGCGCGGCTCACCATGCGCAAATTCCCCAAGCAATCACTTCAGCTTTGGCAACTAAAAAACGTAAGCGCTGAGCGATGTCAAAGCACATTACAGGTTAAGATTTTCATATGATTGGTCGCATTCAAGGAATTCTCGTTTCAGTTCACCCCCCTCGCTTATTGGTCGATTGCCAAGGTATTGGGTATGAGGTGGATGTTCCGATGAGCACCCTATATCAATTGCCTCAAGCAGGGCAAAAAATTACCTTGCTGACCCACTTCCAAGTACGTGAAGATGCGCAGCAGCTTTTTGGTTTCGCAACAGAAACAGAGCGTGAAGCATTTAGACAGCTTATTAAGATTAGCGGCGTTGGTTCACGTACTGCATTGGCCATTCTTTCTGGCATGAGTGTGAACGAGCT
This sequence comes from Polynucleobacter sp., assembly GCA_044225315.1. GTDB lineage: Bacteria > Pseudomonadota > Gammaproteobacteria > Burkholderiales > Burkholderiaceae > Polynucleobacter. The sequence goes on along the minus strand of JBGAIU010000002.1, from coordinate 150,586 downwards.
TGCTCAAGCTATTGCATTACAAGAAACTAACCGCCTTACCCAAGTTCCCGGCATTGGCAAAAAGACTGCAGAACGACTTTGCCTAGAACTTAAAGGCAAGCTTGCCCCTGACTTAGGAATTGCGCCAGAGAAAGCGCTGACTCCCGATGCCAATAGCGAAGTCTTACAAGCACTCCTTGCTCTTGGTTATTCAGAAAAAGAAGCACTCTTGGCTCTTAAGCAAATTCCGCCAGACACATCGGTATCCGATGGCATCCGTATGGGCTTAAAGTATTTATCTAAGACCTAATCGCCAAACCGCCAAACCGAATAAACTCTTAGCATGGCAATTCATACTGACGACCTGAGCTCTATCCCTGAAGATTTACCCGAAGGGAAAGATCGCCTTGTCAGTGGGGCCGCAGGAAACTCGGAAGCTATTTTCGAAAAAGCTTTGCGCCCCAAGCAATTAGATGAATACGTCGGCCAAAGCAAGGCGCGTGCCCAATTAGAAATCTTTATCACCGCAACAAGGGCACGCCAAGAAGCACTCGATCACGTTTTATTGTTTGGCCCTCCAGGCCTTGGCAAAACTACTTTGGCACACATTATTGCTAGAGAGCTTGGCGTAAATTTGCGTCAGACCAGTGGGCCCGTTCTAGATAGGCCAGGCGATCTTGCAGCTTTGCTAACCAACTTAGAAGCAAATGATGTGCTCTTCATTGACGAGATTCATCGACTCTCGCCAGTTGTAGAAGAAATTCTGTATCCAGCCCTAGAAGATTACAGCCTAGACATCATGATTGGCGAAGGTCCAGCGGCCCGTAGCGTCAAGATTAATCTCAAACCATTTACTTTGATTGGCGCAACAACCCGTGCTGGCATGTTGACCAATCCCTTGCGTGATCGCTTCGGCATCGTTGCTAGATTAGAGTTTTACAACACCGAAGAGCTCACAAAAATTATCGATCGTTCCGCCAATCTATTAAAAGCAAAGATTGATCCTGATGGATCTGTAGAAATCGCGAAACGCGCCCGCGGTACCCCACGTATTGCAAACCGCCTCTTACGTCGCGTGCGTGATTATGCAGAGGTTAAAGGCACCGGAACTATCACCAAAGCCATAGCGGATGCAGCCCTAAAAATGCTAGATGTCGACCCCAGTGGATTTGATGTCATGGATAGAAAATTACTTGAGGCCATCTTGCATAAATTTGATGGTGGTCCCGTGGGAATTAATAATTTGGCGGCCGCAATTGGCGAAGAGCGCGACACCATTGAAGATGTTCTCGAGCCCTACCTCATTCAGCAAGGTTACCTACAAAGAACTTCGCGTGGTCGCGTAGCTACTCGGCAAGCCTATGAGCACTTTGGACTGACTCCGCCAAGCGGCAGCGATAGCGGCAGCTTAGATATCTAAGCCAAAGATTTTTTAACTGAGCGTGACCTTAGCAAACTTGCGTTTGCCCACTTGTACAACGTAAGTTCCTGCTTCAATCTTCACCTGCTTGTCAGATACGGTTGCGCCGTCTACTTTCACGCCATTCTGTTCAATATTGCGCATTGCCTCAGATGTTGACGGTGCTAGACCAGCAGACTTCAAAAGCGTAGCAATACCCATGGGGGCACCAGATAAATTCACCTGCGGAATATCGTCTGGAACACCGCCCTTAGCGCGATGATTAAAGTCTTTTAAAGCCTTTTCCGCAGCAGCCTGCGAATGAAAGCGCGCAACAATCTCTTGCGCAAGCAGTACTTTGCAATCTTTTGGATTACGGCCTGCAGCAACTTCCTGCTTCATCAAATCAATTTCCGACATAGGACGGAATGACAATAGAGTGAAGTAATCCCACATGAGATCATCAGAGATGCTCAACAACTTTCCGAACATATCACTTGGGCTCTCGCTAATGCCAATGTAGTTCCCTTTGGACTTACTCATTTTCTCAACGCCATCCAGACCTACCAATAAAGGCATGGTCAAGATACATTGGGGCTCCTGGCCATACTCTCTTTGGAGCTCACGACCAACGAGTAAATTAAATTTTTGATCGGTTCCGCCAAGCTCCAGATCGCTCTTGAGCGCGACTGAGTCATAACCTTGCATCAGCGGATACAAAAACTCATGAATCGAAATGGGTACACCGTTACGGTAACGCTTTGTAAAGTCATCACGCTCTAACATTCGTGCAACAGTATGTTTAGCGGCTAGCTGAATCATGCCTCTAGCTCCTAGAGGATCGCACCACTCGCTGTTGTAACGCACTTCGGTTTTAGCTGGATCCAAAACCATGCTTGCTTGGCGATAGTAGGTTTCCGCATTAACAGCAATCTCTTCCGCAGTTAATGGAGGGCGAGTAGCATTGCGACCTGATGGATCGCCGATCATACTTGTGAAGTCACCAATCAAGAAAATCACTGTGTGACCCAAATCTTGTAATTGGTGTAATTTATTCAAGACAACGGTATGCCCCAAATGAATATCCGGCGCAGTTGGATCCAAGCCTAGCTTAATACGCAAAGGAGTCTTAGTAGCCTGACTGCGAGCCAATTTTTGGATCCAGTCAGCCTCTACCAGCAGCTCATCGCAACCACGCTTCGTGATTTCGAGGGCAGCAAAAACCTCTGGGGTTAAAGGATATTTTTGTTCTGATTTATCCGTCATGCTGATTCTGATAACTGATACAGTTAAATTAGTATTTAAATTGCTAAAGCATAATTGTCGCATTCCTGAGAACAAAGCCCAGAACCCCATGAATCAGCCCCATTCCCTCTACGTCGGTATCATGTCAGGCACCAGCCTAGATGGGATTGATGCGGTACTTGCCAAAATTGGCCCAAATGGGGAGACGGTTGCCGAGGATTCAGTAAGCCTTCCTTTTCAGCCAGAATTGCGTAAAGCCTTATTTGAGCTTCAAAGCCCTGGCCCCAATGAACTTCATAGGGACAAGCAGGCCGGCAATGCTCTAGCTCTTGCTTACGCAGACGCGGTCAAACAGCTACTCACAAAATCAAAACTGGAAGCTTCTGATATTGCGGCGATTGGCGCCCATGGACAAACTGTCCGCCATCAACCGCAGCTCGGTGAGTTTGCCTACACACACCAAACGTTGAACCCCGCTCTTCTTGCAGAAGCAACGGGGATCACAGTGATTGCTGATTTTAGAAGTCGAGATCTTGCCGCAGGTGGTCATGGCGCGCCTTTAGTGCCTGCATTTCATGCGCAACAATTTTCATCAGAAGAAAATATCGCCATTCTCAACCTTGGCGGCATCGCAAACTTGACTCTACTACCGGCAAATGGAGAAGTTTCAGGATTTGATTGTGGTCCAGGAAATATGTTGATGGATGCTTGGATATATGAGCATCAAGGAAACGCCTTTGATGAAAATGGAAATTGGGCAAGTCAAGGAAAGCTCAATGAAGCCCTACTAAACAATTTATTGGCAGATTCTTTTTTCTCGAAAGCTCCGCCCAAAAGTACCGGTCGAGATGATTTTCATCTGGCTTGGTTGCAAGAAAAACTCGGTAATGAAAATCACCCCTTAGAAGATGTGCAAGCGACCTTACTGCACCTCACTGCACACTCATCTTTAGAGGCTCTTGCGCGTTATGCCCCGCAAACCCAGAAGCTAATTGTGTGTGGCGGTGGCGCCCGCAATGCTACCTTAATGAACTTACTCAAATCCAAGAGTGCTGAATTCTTTAAACATCCTTTAAAAATTACCACTAGTGATATCGAAGGAATTGATCCGCAATTGGTTGAGGGTTTAGCCTTTGCATGGCTTGCCTGGGCCCACCAACAAAAACGGCCAGCAAATTTGCCGGCCGTTACAGGATCTAAGGGACCTAGAATTTTAGGTGCTTGCTATCCCGCTTAAATCAATTTCGCTGTCTTAAGCAGAGAAAGAAGAACCGCAACCACAAGTCGTTGTTGCATTTGGATTCTTGATAACAAATTGAGATCCATTGATATCTTCTTTGTAATCAATCTCTGCGCCAACTAAATATTGGAAGCTCATTGAGTCCACCAATAGTGTCACGCCATTTTTTTCAAACTGGGTGTCGTCTTCATTTACCGCATCATCAAATGTGAAGCCATACTGGAAACCAGAGCAACCACCGCCCTGAACGAACACGCGCAACTTCAACTCTGGATTACCTTCTTCAGCAATCAAGTCAGCCACTTTAGCGGCAGCAGCGTCTGTAAACACCAAAGGGGTTGGTGGTTCAGCTAAATCTTGTGTAGATTGCGTAGCCAATTCAGTCATGATTTACTCCTAATTCAAAAGGCAATGTCTTATTTTAGGCTTTTAATGCCCAGCTTGCTGAAGGGGTATTTCACCTCTATCAAGGAGATACCGCAATCTGCGTTAAACTCATGGTTTCAGGCAAGCCAAACATTAAATTCATACACTGAACACCCTGCCCAGAAGCGCCCTTCACTAGGTTGTCCTCTACGACCAAAATGACCAATGTATCACCGCCACCTGGGCGATGGATTGCAATCCGAATCCCATTGCTACCCCGCACAGAACGCGTCTCAGGATGGCTGCCCGCGGGCATCACATCCACAAAGGGCTCATCCTTATAAAAGTTCTCATAGAGCTTCTGATAATCCACATCTTTACCAGCCTCAGTCAAACGTACATATAAGGTTGAATGAATTCCCCGCACCATCGGTGTAAGGTGTGGCACAAAGGTCAAACCAATTTGATCATGCCCAGCAATTGCTTTCAAACCCTGAACAATCTCAGGAAGATGGCGGTGACCCTTAACTCCATAAGCCTTAAAGTTATCGCTTGCTTCAGATAGCAAAGTACCAATCTCAGCCTTACGTCCGGCACCAGAAGTACCCGACTTCGAATCCGAAATAATATGTTCACCATCAATCAATTGCTTTCCACCAGTTGACTTAGGTGAAAGCAAAGGTGCGAGCCCAAGCTGTACTGAAGTTGGATAGCACCCAGCTAAACCAACAACACGCGCTTTCTTAATTTCTTCGCGATTAATTTCTGCTAAACCATAAACTGCTTCAGCCAAAATCTCTGGGCAGCTATGCTCCATGCCGTACCACTTCGCAAATTCCTTTACATCCTTTAAACGGAAGTCTGCGGCGAGATCCAAAATCTTGACGTTATTTGCAAGTAACTCTTTCGCTTGAGCCATTGCGACACCGTGAGGTGTAGCAAAGAAGACCACATCGCATTCATTCAGCTTGGCTTCATCTGGCGTAGTGAATTTCAGATCAACGCGGCCGCGCAATGATGGGAACATCTCAGCTACTGGCATGCCAGCTTCTGTACGAGAAGTAATAGCGGCGATCTTAACCTCAGGATGTTGCGCCAATAAACGCAACAATTCCACTCCGGTGTATCCAGTACCGCCAACGATGCCAACTTTAATCATGTCTTTCCCCAAAATGCCCAAAACGAGAAGTGGTATTCAAACTTTATAAACCTCATTGTAGAAACAAAAAGGGCCGCTTGCGCGACCCTTTCGATAAAACAACAGCGACTGAAAGAAATTAGCGCTTGCTGAACTGCTTACGACGACGCGCGCCATGCAGGCCAACTTTTTTACGCTCAACTTCACGAGCATCGCGAGTAACCAAACCCGCTTTAGACAGGGTAGGCTTCAACGCATTGTCGTAATCGATCAAAGCACGTGTTACACCGTGACGTACCGCACCAGCTTGACCAGTCTCGCCACCACCAGATACGTTTACTTTGATATCAAAGGTAGTGAGGTGAGATGTGAGAGCCAAAGGCTGACGAGCAATCATGCGTGATGTTTCACGAGCAAAATAAGCATCGATAGGCTTACCGTTAACAGTAATTTCGCCTTTGCCAGACTTGATGAAAACGCGCGCAACAGAACTCTTGCGGCGACCTGTACCGTAATTCCAACTTCCGTAATTAATAGCCATTTGGTTTCCTTAAATCTCTAACGCTTTTGGCTGTTGAGCCGCGTGCGGATGATTAGCATCGCCATAGACTTTCAATTTCTTGATCATGGCGTAGCCGAGTGGGCCTTTTGGCAACATACCTTTCACAGCCTTCTCCAAGGCGCGACCTGGGAAACGGTCTTGCATCTTGTCAAAGTTGGTCTCGGAAATACCACCTGGGTATCCGCTGTGACGGTAGTACATTTTGTTCAAGCCTTTAGTGCCTGTAACACGTAACTTAGATGAATTGATCACGACGATAAAGTCGCCAGTGTCAACGTGTGGAGTGAATTCAGGCTTGTGCTTGCCGCGTAGACGGTGTGCCACTTCACTGGCGACACGACCGAGGACTTTGTCCGTTGCGTCAATCACGAACCATTCACGCTTTACCTCATGGGATTTTGCGGAAAAAGTTTTCATGATTTCTCAAATTGTTATAGTCAAAAAATACTCCAATCAAACAACATCCACCTTGGCCCTGCTTATGCTTGCAAGCTCGCAGATTCAGCGATTTAACTGGTACAACGATTGCCGCTGACTAAACGACAATCCAGTAAAGCCTTGAATTATAACCCAAAAAAAACCCAGGAGCTAGTCCTGGGTTGGAATCCACCTATGTTTGGGTGGAGGAGACACTGGGAGGAAAGTCGCAGTCTTGTATAAAACTGACTACCAATATGGTTATTCTACACAAGGAACTTATCGCAATGCAAGAAAATTGACCAAAATCAATTATTTTATGTTGCTATGCAACAACTTTGAATGAACTAAAAATTGATAAACTATTGATAATATTGATTAATTTTGTAAGTTAGGGATCACTAATATGGAATGTCGAGTATCTTGGTTGGGTAATGGCGGCATGGCTTTTTCTGCAGAAACTGGCAGTGGGCACCTGGTGAATATGGATGGCGCCCCTGAAGCAGGCGGCAGAAACCTAGCCCCAAGGCCAATGGAGCTCCTTCTAGCTGGCGCTGGCGGCTGCTCTGCCTTCGATGTCGTATTGATCCTACAAAGATCCCGTCAGGCTGTCAGTGGCTGCGAAGTGGCCCTGCAGGCAGAAAGATCTACGGAAGACCCAAAAGTTTTTACCAAAATCAATTTGCACTTCAAAGTTAAAGGCAAAGATTTGGATTCTGCAAAAGTAGACCGCGCCGTGAAGCTATCGCATGAAAAGTACTGCTCTGCCACGACGATGCTGGCAAAAACTGCTGAACTGACTTACAGCGTTGAAGTCATTGCGGAGTAAGTGCAGAGTCAATCGATAAGCCGGATTCTGTCGCCTAAACTTTCATTTAGGGGCAATCATTCCTCTAGGCCGGCAGTTACCTGACGGCTCAAGCTCCCTACCCGCAGACTCAGCGGGACGCCTCATCGTCTGCATACTTGGGATTGCTCCAGGTGGAGGTTACCGCGTTTCACCGTAACTAAATACGCTCGTCTCTGTGGCCCTATTCCTCACGTCACCGTGGATGGCCGTTAGCCATCACCCTACCCTATGGAGTCCGGACTTTCCTCCCCCTCAATAAAGAGGCGGCGATTGCCTAATTGACTCTGCGCCTGCAGTCTAACGCAGTCAGAGCAAATTAGCTGATAAAAATAAAAGTATTGATTAAACCAACGACCAAGCAATTGTTTCGCCTGCACGCAGCGGAACAATCGTCGCATCACCTAGTGGTAATTCCGCAGGAATGGCTTGAGTCTGTTTAGACAAAGTAATTTTTTTAGTGTTGCGTGGCAAAGCATAAAAGTCGGGGCCAAAGAAACTAGCAAAACCCTCTAGTTTGTCTAATTTGCCAACATTCTCAAATGCTTCGGCATACAAACCCAATGCATTGAAAGCGCTATAGCAACCTGCACAACCACAAGCAGCCTCTTTTGCTCCCTTAGCATGTGGCGCGCTATCCGTACCCAAGAAGAAACGTGAATTACCACTAGTAGCAGCCTCAACTAAAGCAACTCGATGCTCTTCACGCTTTAATACCGGCAAGCAGTAGTTGTGAGGACGAATACCTCCAGCAAAAATGGCATTGCGATTCATCAGTAAATGCTGCGGTGTAATGGTTGCGGCTAATATATTTTTTCCATTGGTATATGCATCACGAACATAGTGAGCAGCTTGCTTTGTAGTGATATGTTCAAACACAATCTTTAATTCTGGAAAATCTTTGCGTAATGGCTCAAGTACTGAATCAATAAATACGGCTTCACGATCAAAGATATCAATATCGGCAGTAGTTACTTCACCATGCACCAACAAGGGCATCCCAACTGCCTGCATAGCCTCAAGAGCTTGGTAACAGCGCTTAATATCACTAACACCAGCATCGCTATTTGTTGTAGCGCCTGCAGGGTACAACTTAAAAGCAACGATACCTTCTGCCTTTGCCTTACGAACCTCATCTGCAGAAGTGTTATCAGTTAGATACAAGGTCATTAGCGGAGTAAAGCTAGTGATGCCTAATGTTTTTAAGTTCGCATTAATGCGGGATTGATACGCCTTTGCTAAATCCACAGTAGTTACTGGTGGCTTTAAATTCGGCATGATAATTGCGCGCGCAAATTGACGGGCCGTGTCAGCCAACACATCCTTCATCACATCACCGTCACGAATATGTAAATGCCAGTCATCTGGCTGGATCATTTCAATTCTTGAAGGCGTATTTAAATTCGACATAATTATTTATCAAGCAAAATAATGCGAAAATCATTGACATTCGTAAGTGTAGGGCCAGTTTCCACCAAAGCATCTAATTGCGCAAAAAATCCATAGCAGTTATGAGCTTTTAGGTACTTAGCTGGCTCTATGTCATTAGCCTTAGCTAACCCCCGAATACCGGCATCAAACCAGGCGCCCGCATTCTTCTCGCTACCATCAATACCATCCGTATCTGCCGCTAATGCAGCCATCTTCGGCAAATCCGCGCTAGCAGCAAGCAATGAAAGCAGGTATTCACTACAACGACCACCACGACCCTTAGTTCCCACAGGGATTGTCACAGTACATTCACCACCGGAAATTAGCGCAAGTGGCTTATCTGCTTTATCCATCTTTGCCAAATACTCGCGTGCCAACTGCGCCTGCGCTGCGCCAACTTCTTGAGCCTCACCCGTAATCGTATCGCCCAACACAATAGGCTCATACCCATGAGCTCTGACAAAATGTGCGGCGGCTTCTAGGCTCTTATATGCAGTTGCAATGACATGATTTGATACTCTTGCGCTTACTAGGTCGATATCTTTTAGAGTTTCCGGTTTCTGGCCTGCCACGCCTTGCTTTAGATGATTCATTACTGATGCGGGAATAAGCTCTTGCAAGCGATAGGACTCAATAATATTTAGTGCATCTAAATAAGTTGAGTAGTCAGCTGCGCAAGGGCCACTTGCAATATCAGCTGGTGCATCACCTGTTACATCTGAAATTAGTAATGCCTCTACTCGCGCCCCACGAGCTATCGCACATCTCGCGAGGTTGCCCCCCAAGATGGCTGATAAATGTTTGCGCACAACATTCATCTCCTCGATTGGGGCGCCACTACGAAGCAAAGCCTCAGTAGTCTTGCGCATGTCATCAATAGAAATACTTTCAACCGGCAAGGTTAACAAGCTAGATCCGCCCCCAGAAACCAAAGCAATTAATACGTCGTCTTCATTGAGCGTTTGAGTTAATTCCAATATGGCTTTAGCGCCATCCATACCTGCTTGGTCCGGTACGGGATGGCCTGCTTCGATGATCTTAATGTCAGAAGTTGGTGAGCTATGCCCATAGCGAGTTAATACAACACCTTCAATCTTGACTTGAGGCCAATGCTCTTTAGCGTACTTTTCTAAAGCACTGGCCATTGAGGCGCTTGCTTTACCAGTACCCACTACTAGGCATTTACCTTTGGGCTCTTGCCCCGCTGGAAATATCTTTGCCAAATATTGAGGAACAATAACCTGCGGATCCGCGACTGCCACTGCTGCAACAAAGGCATTTTTGAGAATAGTCTCGGTACTAATTGACTGAGAATGTTGCTGCGTCATTGTTCTATTCTAATCAAGCGCAGCACGCTCTTGCATTTGCCACATTTCCGCATATTTTCCTTTGGCTGCCAATAACTCTAGATGCGTGCCCCGCTCCACAATCTGACCATGATCCATCACCAAAATTTGATCGGCATGAATAATGGTTGAAAGACGATGCGCAATGATGAGGGTCGTTCGATTTTTTGCCAAATTGAACAGCTCCTCCTGAAATGCACGCTCTGTTTTGGAATCCAAGGCGGATGTAGCTTCATCAAAAATCAGCATTGATGGTTTTTTCAATAATGTTCTTGCAATGGCAACACGCTGCTTTTCTCCGCCCGATAACTTTAGACCTCGCTCACCCACCTGAGTTTGATAAGCATCTGGCAAGCGCTTAATAAAACCATCAATTTGAGCCGCTCTTGCAGCCTCCTGAACTTCCCCAAAGCTCGCAGAGGGATCTCCATAAGCAATGTTGTAACCGATAGTGTCATTAAACAAAACGGTGTCTTGGGGAACGATACCAATCGCTTTGCGCAAACTTAACTGCGTCACATCTTGAATATTTTGACCGTCAATGATGATTTTTCCTGACTGTGCGTCGTAGAAACGGAATAACAATCTCGCCAAAGTACTCTTGCCAGCACCGCTCTGACCCACAACTGCGGTGGTCGTACCCGCTGGAATATTAAAACTAACGTTGCGAAGAATTTCTCGCTTGCTCTCATAATAAAATGACACATTCTCAAAGCGCACATCGGGTCCACGACTTGGATTATCAATATGCAAAGGATGTGCATTTGGTGAGTCAGCGATTTCCTTTTCTGTATTTAGCAAAGAAAACATGCGATCCATATCCGTGAGAGATTGCTTAATCTCACGATAGATGACCCCCAGAAAATTTAAAGGGATATATAACTGGATCATCAAGGTGTTGACCAACACCAAATCACCCAACGTCATAGTTCCATCCACGACTCCAAGGGTGGCATGCCACAAAATCAGCATCAAACCAATCGCAATAATGATTTGTTGGCCTAAATTCAAGAAAGCTAGAGTCTTTTGAGATTTAATGGCTGCTGATTGATAACGTAAGAGATTGTCATCGTACCGAGCAGTCTCGAAAGCTTCGTTACCAAAATATTTAAAGGTCTCGAAGTTCAACAAGGAGTCAATTGCCTTTTGATTGGCTTTTGAATCCATCTCATTCATAGCGCGACGATAGTGTGTGCGCCACTCAGTGACCACGATCGTGAATGCTATGTATAAAACTAAAGCCATAAGAGTAATCGCCGCAAACCAAATGTCATATAAGTATGCGAAGTAGCCAAGTACTAAGCAAAACTCAATCAAGGTCGGCAAAATACTGTAGAGAAAATATGAGATGAGTGACTGAATACCACGGGTACCGCGCTCAATATCTCGACTAACACCACCCGTTTGGCGAGCTAGATGAAAGCTAAGAGCTAGCGAATGTAAATGCTCAAAAACTTGAAGCGCTACTTTGCGCACTGCATTTTGAGTAACACGAGCAAACAAGGCTTCACGTAGCTCGGCAAATAAAGAGGCCGAGATTCTTAATAAGCCATAAGCAACAATGATGCCGACGGGAATAATTAATATTGCTTGGGGGGAGTTCGCTTTGATATTCAAAGAGTCAATTAACTCTTTCATCAAAATAGGAATCCCTAAATTGGCAAACTTCGCAGCAACTAAACAAGTCAGCGCCAGAATTACCCTAAAGCGATACTCCAAAAGATAGGGAAGAAGGTCGCGAATAACGCGCCAATCACCACGTTGAGGCGTATTTGACTCGCCGTTAGACCGATGGTGTCCCGATGAATGTCTCATCGTTGTATCTTATTCGCTTATGCTTTAGTTTGCTGAGAACAGTCTCATGATGGCTTCGCCATTACTGCGAGAAAAACACTTCTTAGCAGCTTCTTCAAACGGCAACCATTCATAGGCAACATGCTCTCGAGGCGCCAACTGAATTTGAATTCCATCGGGCACTTCAAGTGAAAACCAATGCTCGGTATTGCGAGTAACGCCAGGGGCATAGCGAAAGCGCCATTCAGGATAGATCTCGTATTCAATATGATGATGCATATTGCGCAGAGACCCGGTTGGCAATTGATCAATAGCGATACCGGTCTCTTCAAATACCTCTCGACTTGCCGCTAAGGCTAAATCTTCGTTTGGCTCATCGAGACTACCAGTGACGGACTGCCAGAATCCCTCACGATCAGCACGCTCTATCAATAAAACATCCCTATTCGATTTATAGATAACAACTAAAACCGAAATAGGGATTTTCAAGATCGATACTGCTTCTACTTTTATGCTGCAGGCGCAGCTTAACGCAAGCGAATATGTAATTCGCGCAACTGACGCTCATCTACTGGGCTTGGCGCCTGAGTTAATAAGCACTGCGCGCGTTGTGTTTTAGGGAATGCGATTACATCACGGATGGATTCAGCACCAGTCATCATCGTAACGATGCGATCCAAGCCAAATGCAATGCCGCCATGCGGAGGAGCGCCGTACTGCAAAGCATCCAATAAGAAACCAAACTTTGCCTGTGCTTCTTCAGCACCAATCTTCAGTGCGCGGAATACCTGGCTTTGAACTGCTTCTTGGTGAATACGTACAGAGCCGCCACCAATTTCGCTACCATTCAGAACCATGTCATACGCTTTAGCCAAGCACTTGCCAGGATCTGTTTCTAGATACTGCATGTGTTCATCTTTAGGGCTAGTGAATGGGTGATGGCAAGCAACCCAGCGTGCTTCGCCTTCGTCATAATCAAACATAGGGAAGTCAACAACCCATAATGGCTTCCAGCCTTCAGTGAAGAGGCCGTGCTCTTTACCCCAAGCGGAATGACCAATACGTAGACGCAAATTACCGATGGCATCGTTCACGATTTTTTCTTTATCAGCACCAAAGAAAATAATGTCGCCATCTTTTGCGCCAGTACGCTTCAAAATGCCTTCAATCGCTGCATCATGCAAATTCTTGACGATAGGTGATTGCAAACCATTGCGACCTTCCGCAACTGAATTCACCTTAATCCATGCCAAACCTTCGGCGCCATAAATACTGACAAACTGAGTGTAGTCATCAATTTTACTACGGCTAATTTCAGCACCACCAGGTACGCATAAACCAACTACGCGACCACCAACTTGATTTGCAGCGCCTGAGAATACCTTGAAATCAACATCTTTCATCAAATCTGTTAACTCGGTGAACTCGAAGTTCACACGAAGATCGGGCTTATCGGAACCAAAGCGCGCCATACCCTCTGAGTACGGCATCGTTGGGAATGGATTTGGCAATTCGACATTCATGGTCTTCTTGAAAATATGACGAATCATGTTTTCAAATAAATCCCGAATTTCTAATTCACTTAAGAAGGCAGTTTCACAGTCAATCTGAGTAAATTCAGGTTGACGATCCGCACGCAAATCTTCATCTCGGAAACACTTAGTAATTTGATAGTAACGATCAAAACCAGCCACCATCAATAACTGCTTAAACAACTGGGGTGATTGTGGCAAGGCAAAAAACTGACCGTCGTGCACACGTGATGGAACCAAATAGTCACGCGCACCTTCCGGTGTGCTCTTAGTCAGCATGGGAGTTTCAATATCGATAAAGCCTGCATCATCCAAATAACGACGGCATTCCATTGCAACGTTGTAACGTAAGCGCAAATTCTTTTGCATTTGTGGACGACGCAAGTCCAGCACGCGATGTGTCAAACGTGTGGCCTCAGATAAGTTCTCATCATCAATCTGAAATGGAGGCGTTACCGAAGCATTCAAAATCACCAAGCCATGACAAAGTACTTCCACTTTGCCCGTTGCTAAATCATTATTTTCAGTGCCGGCAGGACGCGCGCGTACAAGGCCCTTAATTTGAATGCAATACTCGTTACGAACCTGCTCGGCAAGCGCAAACATTTCTGGGCGATCTGGATCGCAAACCACTTGCACAAAACCTTCTCGGTCACGCAAGTCAATAAAAATCACGCCTCCATGGTCACGACGGCGATTGACCCAGCATGAGAGGGTAACCTCTTGACCGATCAGCGCATCTGTTACTTGGCCGCAATTATGGCTACGCATTGACATAACAATTTCCTATAAATCAAAAATGGTGTGGCAACTCTTGTGAAGTTAATCCACTAGAATTATTTGGGGGAACGGAACCCATTGAAACTATATGTTTCAATGCTTCCTCTACGCTCATCTCTAGCTCGATCGTTTGCGCACGTGGCACGATCATGAAAAATCCAGAGGTTGGATTTGGTGTGGTTGGTAAAAATACATTGACGTATCCATCGCCTAACTTACTAGCCACTTCTTTAGCGGAAGTTCCTGTTTGAAACGCAATCGCCCAAGAGTCAGCATGTGGGTAGCGAATTAGTAAAGCTTTACTAAAGGCCTGACCGCTGCCAGAAAATAATGTTGAGGAAACCTGCTGTACGCTGGAATAAATTGAACGCACTACCGGAATGCGATTCACAAACTTATCCCAAACCTTAATCCACCACTGTCCCGCAAAACTAATCGCGAGAGCACCTGTAAAAACAATTACCGCAACCACAATCAAAATACCTACGCCAGGCAACTCTCTGAAATGCTGTAGATCTGCAGCGAACTGATGCGGGAAAATAGCAATAATGGCTTGCATGACAGAGCCAAAAACGCCGTCAAGCAAGCCTAAGCCCCAAGTAATCACCCAAATGGTGACCGCCATGGGAGCCCATACAAGAATGCCAGCGATAAAGTATTTTTTCATGGTGTTTGCCTAACCTGCTATTTTAGCGGGTTAGAGACCAATCAGCGAGAGGCTAATAAATGCCTAGGGTAATGATCAGTATTCCAGCTAAGAACCCGCCAGCAAAGAGCAAGAACCCTGCCAGGAGGCGATGAGTGCGTCTTTCTTGGAGCAAAAGCGCCTTTAAAACCTCTAATTCAGCATTTTGGTCTTTTACAGGGCGTCGGCTTTGAGCCAAGCTATCGGCAATTAAACGGGGCAAAGTTGGCAAAATTTTGGCCCAGGTAGGCGCCTCCTCTTTTAAGCCATCAATTAATCCTCGCCAACCTAATTGCTTGCTCACCCATTTTTCGAGGATCGGCTTGGCAGTTTTCCAAAGATCTAGATCAGGATCCAATTGGCGGGCAAGACCCTCGACATTCAGCAAGGTCTTTTGTAGTAAAGTTAATTGCGGCTGAATTTCTACTTTGAAGCGACGTGATGTCTGAAACAAGCGCATCAACACAATACCCAAAGAAATTTCTTTTAAAGGTCTATCAAAGTATGGCTCACATACTGAACGGACTGCACCCTCTAATTCTTCGACACGCGTATTAGCGGGGACCCAGCCTGACTCAATATGTAACTCAGCAACCCTACGGTAATCGCGATTAAAAAATGCCAAGAAATTCAACACTAAGTAATTTTTATCCGACTCGCTAAGCGCTCCAACTATTCCAAAGTCCAAAGAAATAAATCGGCCAAATGTTTCCGGCTGAAGACTGATCATGATATTTCCAGGATGCATATCTGCATGGAAAAAACCATATTCAAATACTTGTGTAAAAAAGATTTCTACGCCGTCTGCTGCCAATTTCTTAAAGTCGACACCAGCCGCACGCAACTCTGCAGTTCGACCAATCGAAATGCCATCCATCTTTTCCATCACGATGACATTGGTATGACATAAATCCCAGTACATTTCTGGAATCATCAGCTTCGTAGAGTCAGCAAAATATCGACGCAGCTGACTTGCATTGGCCGCTTCGCGCATGAGATCTAACTCATTGTGCAAATAGGTATCAAACTCAGCCACATTCTCACGCGGCTTTAAACGACGACCGTCTTCAGAACTCTTTTCAATAATCTTCGCTAAGTCGTACATCAAGGCAAGATCGCCTTCGATCACTGGCAATATTCCCGGACGCAGTACCTTCACCGCAACAGGTAGCCCCTGCCACTCAGGATGTTTTTCCGTTCCTCGTAAAACCCCTAGATGAACTTGGGCAACAGAGGCGCTAGCTACTGGGCTGGCATCAAAACTAGTGAATGTTTCATCGATAGATTGCCCTAATGCTGCCTCTATTAAACGTCTAGATTCTGCATTTGAAAATGGGGGCACTTGATCTTGCAGTTTTGCTAACTCATTGGCAATATCTTCCGGCAATAGATCACGACGTGTAGAGAGTACCTGACCAAACTTTACAAAGATTGGGCCAAGCGCCTCAAGCGTTAAGCGAATACGCTCACCCCTTGACAGGCTAGTTCCTGGTGAGGTCCAGCAAATGACAGTCAGGCAGCCACGCCCAATACCTGGCTTTAGAACATCACGTAGCAATGGCAATAAACCATAACGCCATGCAGTAAAGAAAATGAATGAGAGGCGAGCAATTCGGGTCACGATTTGTTAACCCTTCTGCCCGAGATACTGAATACGTTTTTCCAAACGATCAACAGATTCGCGTAAATCGCTTAACTCAGATTTATGAGCCATAAAGTCACGCATATTTAAAAGCACTTTTCTCTCTTCACTGACATATTCCACTAGATTGTCCAGCAAATCGCCAGCCGCTGACCTAGTGGCCGAAATGAATTTCTTTCCTTTTTGTACCGCAAAATGAGCAGGGGCATCACCCACGACGCGAGCCAAATCCTCTTCATACTCCCAGCGTAACTGGCCAGCCAAACGACCGATCAATTGGGCTAAGTCTGCATCACCAGTAATTTTCACCGCTTTGAATGCCTGCTCTTTTAAATTTCCAGAGCTAGAAACTAAATCACTAAAAGCGCTAGCCGATACCTCTAAAGCTAAGCTTGGATTCTCAATTTCTTTCAAAGCTTCAAGACGACCAGTATTGCCGATACAAAAGCCAAGCTGACCAAAAGGTAATTGCAGCAAAATGGTTTTGCTTGTGTGCTTTGATAATTCTGCGCAGGCCCAAGGCTCACTTTCTAAGACATGATTGATGCCACGGCAAGCTGCTGTAGCGGCAATCGTATGTGTAGAAGATGTTGGTTTATTCATTAGTGTAAAAAACCCGCACTAGTGCGGGTTTTCCGTCGGAAAGTACCTAAAGCTTAAACCAACTGGGAGATACCCGCCAGTACCCAGCCTCCAGGACCCTCTAATGGCTTACTTAAATTCCAAATTTCCGAGAAGTCATTAGCCGGGGCTCCTCGCTGTTCACTAATGACCCCGCTAAACTGAACGCTACAGAAATAATGCGCCTCATTGGTTTCAATCCCTAGCAAACGCGCATTAATCGTAATGACATCAGTCTGATTTGTAGAGTCCACACGTCCTGCAAGATCCTGTGAAATTCTTGCGAACATCTCTGGAGTCGTGAACTCTTGCAAAGACTGCAAATCTCCTTGATCCCAGGCCTTTTGCAAAGACACAAAAAATTGTTTGGAGTTTTCTAAGAAAGTCCGCTCATCAAAGCCGGGCGGCAAAGTTGATTGAAAAATTTCAGGATCGGTACCAACGTCCGCAAATGCATTTGCTGCTGGAACAAATGCTGGCTCTTGTCTTGGAGATTGCCCAAGATTGGCACGTTGTACCCCAGATGGCGACATTACTGGCAACAATCTACGAATCAAGAACATGATTACAAAGCCAGCCAACATGGCAATTAATAAACCAGTAACCAATGAAGATGCTGCCTCACCCAAACCAAAGTGCGATAGCAAATAACCAATACCAAGGCCAGCGGCTAAACCGCCCAAGATTCCACCCATGCCGCCAAAACGACTTGGTGCAGGTGCTTGTGGAGCAGCAGCCGGAGCTGGTGCTGCTGGTTGAGCCTGCTGAGCAGGCTTCTGTGCAGGAGTGGCTTGTTTTTGAATCGGCGCACTTGGAGCGCGACCAAAACTTTTTCCTCCACCCAGTCGAGCTGCATCGACATGTCCAACGCTTGCAAAAACCAGAGCAATGCTCACTAATGCAGCTCTAAAAAAATGTTGATTCATTTTGACTACCCCTCTTAATGATCGATTGCCATTTTTCTTACTGAAAATACACAATTATTAGTATTTAATACCAATATGTAAGGCAACGATACCCCCAGTCATTCTGTGGGTTTCTACCTCATCAAAACCGACATCTAACATCATTTGCTTCAGGGTATCCGCATCTGGATGCATCCGAATTGATTCGGCTAAATAACGATAGCTTTCTGAGTCTTGTGCAATTTTTTCACCCAACCAAGGCAGCACCTTAAAAGAGTATGCGTCATACACAGGCTGCAAAAACGCATCTGGCTTAGAAAATTCCAATACCAAAACACATCCGCCTGGTTTAATTACTCGGCACATTTCACCAAGGGCGACTTCCTTATGAGTCATATTGCGCAAACCAAATGCGACGGTCACCACATCAAAGTGATTATTGGGAAAAGGAATTTTCTCTGCATCAAATTGAACGCAAGGTATCGCAATTCCACGATCCAATAAATGATCACGACCAACGCCGAGCATCGATGCATTGATATCGCTTAGCCAAACTTGAGCTTCAGGGTTGTGACCCCATTGCGCCGCCTTAGCAAAGGCTGCAGCAAGGTCACCCGTACCACCAGCGATATCCAATATCTTTTGACCGGGGCCCACGTTAGCGCGTGCAATCGTAATTTTTTTCCAGACTCGATGTAAGCCGAACGACATCAAGTCATTCATGACATCGTATTTATTAGCAACCGAATGAAATACCTCTGCTACCTTGCCAGCTTTTTCTGCCTCATCAACACTTTGGTAACCAAAGTGGGTTTTACTCATTAGTGACTTCCACAAGAATGGCCATGTGAATGACCTGTTGTCGCCATTGGGGCGTCCCGATCAAGCCCAGCAGTGGCTAATTTATCTAAATGCTCTTTCCATACTTGATCTTGGTTCTCGCATAAGAAACGCAGGTACTCCCAAGAGTACAAACCAGAATCGTGTCCATCAGAAAAGGTGGGCTTTAAGGCATAGTGACCAACAGGCTCAAGACTAGAAATCACAACGTCACGCTTACCTGTTTGCAAGGTCTCTTGACCAGGCCCATGACCTTGTACTTCAGCCGAAGGTGAAACCACTCTCAAAAATTCAAATGGCAAGCGATAAGTTTGACCGTCTTCATAGGCAAGCTCCAACACTTTGGATTGTTGATGCACCACCACATTGCTTGGAATCATTAAACCAATACCCTTTCAATACCGCCTTGGTTGGCCTTAGCAACATAATCTTGCATCCAATTATCCCCAAGTAATTTTTGCGCCATCTCGACCACTATGTAATCTGCAGTAGTATCGCTATCCGCATTAAATCGAGATAGACCCTGCAAACAAGATGGGCAGCTAGTTAGCACTTTCACATCACCCGTGAAATTGCCTTTGCGCAAATCATTTGCGCCTTTTTCCATTTCTATTTGCTTACGGAAACGAACTTGAGTAGAAATATCTGGGCGAGTGACCGCCAACGTTCCAGACTCACCGCAGCAACGATCATTCTTGGCAATCGCTTTACCGTCTTCTAACTGAATCAGCTCGTTAACCGTCTTCAAAGGATCCTGTAGCTTCATGGGTGAATGACAAGGATCGTGATACATATACTTCACACCAGTCACACCCGACAGCTTCACACCCTTTTCCATTAGATACTCATGGATATCAATAATGCGGCAGCCTGGGAAGATCTGCTCAAACTGATAACCAGCTAACTGGTCATAACAAGTTCCACAAGAAACTACGACTGTTTTGATATCTAGATAATTCAGAGTATTGGCAACGCGATGAAACAGCACGCGATTGTCAGTAATCATCTTCTCGGCTTTATCAAAATCGCCATTGCCACGTTGTGGATAACCACAGCAGAGATAACCTGGAGGCAATACGGTTTGCACACCGACATTCCAAAGCATGGCTTGAGTAGCTAAGCCAACCTGAGAAAACAGACGCTCAGAACCACAACCAGGGAAATAGAACACAGCCTCACTATCAGCAGAGGTGATCTTCGGATCACGAATGATGGGCACATAGTTCGCATCTTCGATATCCAACAAAGCACGCGTAGTTTTCTTAGGTAAATTACCCGGCATCTTTTTATTTACAAAGAAGATGACTTGCTCTTTGACACTTGGCTTACCAACAGTGGCTGGTGGATGTGCTGTTTGCTGTTTAGCGAACTTGCGCAATACATCATTACCAAAGCGCTGCAATTTGTAACCCCAACTAATCATGATCTTGCGAGCAAGATGAATAGTGTCAGGGCTCGTTGCATTCAGGAAGAACATCGATGCCGCTGTACCAGGATTAAAACGTTGCTGCCCCATCTTGCGTAACAAGTTACGCATATTCATGGTGACATCACCGAAGTCAATTTTGACAGGGCAAGGAGTCAAGCACTTATGACACACAGTGCAGTGTGCGGCAACATCATCAAACATTTCCCAATGTCGAATCGAAACACCGCGACGCGTTTGTTCTTCATACAAGAAAGCTTCAATCAATAATGGGGTAGCCAAAATTTTGTCACGTGGGCTGTAAAGCAAGTTGGCGCGTGGCACGTGTGTTGAGCAAACTGGTTTGCACTTTCCACAGCGCAAACAATCTTTCACGCTATCGGCAATTGCGCCAATGTCACTCTGCTGCATGATGATGGACTCATGGCCCATCAAGCCGAAGCTAGGGGTGTAGGCCATACTCAAGTCAGCATGTGGCATGAGCTTGCCTTTATTAAAGCGTCCTTCTGGATCCACACGGTTCTTATAACTACGAAAATCTTTAAGTTCCGCTTCAGTTAGATACTCTAATTTGGTAATACCAATTCCATGCTCACCAGAAATCACGCCATCTAAAGATCTGGCCAACTTCATGATGCGATCTACGGCACGATGCGCATCTTGCAACATCTCGTAGTCATCTGAATTCACCGGAATATTAGTGTGCACATTGCCGTCGCCCGCATGCATATGCAAAGCAACGAATACTCTTTTGCGCAAAATATTTTTATGAATGGCTTCTAATTCATTCAGAATCGGCTCAAAAGCTAAGCCACCAAAGATGATGCGCAACTCTGAACGAACTTCTTCTTTCCAAGAAGCGCGCAGGCTGTAGTTCTGCAGTTGCGGAAAATAAGTATCCATTTGCGCAAGCCACTCTGACCAGCGCATCCGCACTTTTGCAATTAACTCCAAAGCCTGTTGAACACGGTCACCCAAGATCTCTGCCGTAAAGATCTCGTAATCCTCTTCACTCCTTCCTAATGGCAACGCACTCTTCTTTAAGAAGGCTTCGAGCCCATCTAAAACTTGCAGCTTATTTTTCAGGGAGAGTTCAATATTGATTCGATCAATGCCATCGGTGTACTCACCCATACGCGGCAATGGAATCACTACGTCTTCGTTAATTTTGAACGCATTGGTATGTCGAGCAATCGCTGCTGTGCGTGCGCGATCTAACCAAAACTTCTTGCGAGCCTCTGCGCTAACTGCGACAAAACCTTCGCCAACCCGCAAGTTAGCCATCCGCACCACTTCACTCGTTGCAGCAGCTACCGCCTCTTCATCATCACCAGCGATATCGCCAATCAAGACCATTTTTGGCAAGCTATTGCGCTTGGACTTTGTTGAATATCCAACTGCGCGCAAATAACGATCGTCCAAATGCTCAAGACCCGCCAAGATCGGACCACCTTGCTTACTTAATGTCTCAAGGTAAGCCTTAATCTCAACGATGCTTGGGATCGCTTCACGAGCCTGACCAAAAAACTCCAGGCAAACAGTGCGCATGTATTTAGGCATGCGATGCAATACCCAAGTCGCACTTGTAATCAAACCATCGCAGCCTTCTTTTTGCACACCAGGTAAGCCAGCTAAAAACTTATCGGTAACGTCTTTGCCAAGACCTTCTTTGCGGAAACGCTTACCTTCGACCTCTAATATCTCTGTCTTCAAAATGCGTTGGCCAGGCTCACTATTTCCATCTGACCAAGTCAGTTGAAAGCGAACCTTCTCAACATCATGAATCTTGCCAAGGTTATGTTCAAGGCGCTCTACATCAAGCCAATTGCCTTGTGGATCTACCATGCGCCAGCTGGCTAAGTTATCAAGTGCAGTACCCCACAGAACAGCTTTCTTGCCGCCCGCATTCATGGCAATGTTGCCGCCAATACAACTTGCATCAGCTGAAGTAGGGTCGACTGCAAACACAAGCCCCGCATGCTCAGCAGCATCGGATACGCGACGCGTTACAACACCAGCGCCTGTAAAGATAGTTGAAACTTCGTGCTCAACACCAGGCAAGCGTTTGCTTTTGACACCATCAATTTGTTGCAACTTCTCGGTATTAATCACTGCAGACATGGCATACAAGGGGATCGCACCGCCTGTATAGCCAGTACCGCCTCCGCGTGGAATGATCGTCAAGCCTAGTTCCACGCAGGCTTTTACCAAGCCGGGAATTTCGGATTCATAGTCAGGCTTGAGAACTACCAGAGGAAACTCAACGCGCCAGTCTGTTGCATCAGTAACATGCGCAGCACGAGAGACGCCATCAAAACAAATATTGTCACTAGCGGTGTGGCGACCTAATTCTTTTCGCGCACGCTTGCGAATTTGCTCAACCTCTTTGAAGCCGTTCTCAAAATTTTCAATGGCACGATAAGCGGCATTTAATAAAACTTCTACTTGCTCAGCAGAGTCGCCATTGTTACGCTTCTTGACCTCGCCCAAGCGATGCCATAAAGCGTCAATTAATTGCTGACGGCGATTTGGGTTATCAAGCAAATCATCTTGCAAGAAAGGGTTGCGTTGCACTACCCAAATATCACCAAGAATTTCAAACAACATGCGAGCTGAACGGCCAGTTCTTCGAACCCCACGCAAATCATTTAAAACGCGCCATGACTCCTCGCCTAATAGGCGAATCACAATCTCACGATCAGAAAAGGAGGTGTAGTTGTAGGGGATTTCGCGAAGTCGGGGAGAGCCCGCCTCAAAATCCTGCAACTGGTTCAAAGCCAATGGTGCGTTCATATCAACATATTTGGTAAATATGTATTTTAATTGAGCTACCTCGATACTGTCAGGAATCCAAGAAAGTTGCTCAAAAGGACATAAACCCTTGCAAAACTAAGGGCTTAGAGCCCATCCGTGGTACGCTCATCAGATGGCAACAAATTATATAAAGAAAATTTTATCGGCTCGCGTCTATGACGTAGCAAGAGAAACTGAGCTTCAGGTCGCCCCAGAATTAAGCAAACGTTTGGGGAACCAAGTTTTGCTAAAAAGAGAGGATAACCAGCCGGTTTTCTCATTTAAGCTACGTGGCGCCTACAACAAAATGGCGCATTTGGCGCCAGAAGCCTTAAAACGCGGGGTTATTGTAGCCTCAGCAGGCAACCACGCTCAGGGCGTGGCCTTAGCAGCCGCAAAAATGAAGTGTAAGGCCGTCATTGTGATGCCGGTTACTACACCAAGCGTAAAAATCGATGCCGTCAAAGCCAGAGGTGGATCTTGGGTAGAAATCATCCTACATGGCGAATCCTATAGCGATGCTTTCAAACATTCGGAAGTGGTGGCAAAAAAACGTGGGCTGACTTTCGTTCATCCCTTTGATGATCCGGATGTTATTGCTGGTCAAGGCACCATCGCTCAAGAAATTTTTGCCCAACATACAGATCCAATTGATGTAGTATTTGTCGCGATCGGTGGCGGCGGACTAATCGCAGGCATTGGCGAATACGTTAAAGCCGTTAGCCCAAAAACAAAAGTGATCGGCGTTCAAGCATCCGACTCAGATGCAATGAATCAATCCCTCAAAGCCAATAAACGCATTGAGATGAAAGATGTTGGATTGTTTTCAGATGGCACAGCTGTCAAATCAGTTGGTAAAGAAACTTTCCGCATCTGCAAAAAAGTAGTCGATGAAATCGTTACGGTTGACACCGATGAAATCTGCGCAGCGATCAATGACGTCTTTACCGACACCCGCAGCATCCTTGAGCCTGCAGGCGCCTTAGCTATTGCGGGCATGAAAAAGTATGTCGAGAAAAAACGGATCAAGAAGAAAACACTTGTAGCGGTAGCTTGTGGCGCCAATATGAACTTCAGCCGCCTGCGCTTTGTTGCCGAGCGCGCCGATGTGGGCGAATTCCGTGAGGCAGTATTTGCCGTGACTATTCCAGAAGAGCGTGGATCATTTAAATGCTTCTGCGAATTGCTTGGCAAGCGGAATGTTACGGAATTTAACTATCGTATCGGCGATCAAAAAGAAGCGCACATTTTTGTTGGCATTAGCACTCAAGAAGCGGGTGATAGCGATGCAATCGCAAAGCATTTCCGTAAAGCGAAATTTGCAACTATTGATCTCACTCATGACGAATTAGCAAAGTCTCATTTACGCCATATGGTGGGTGGTCATTCAGCACTTGCTAAAGATGAGCTGCTTTATCGCTTTGAATTCCCTGAGCGCCCAGGCGCACTGATGAAATTCTTAACTAGCATGGCGCCGAACTGGAACATTAGCCTATTCCACTACCGCAATCACGGCGCGGACTATGGGCGCATTTTGGTCGGCATTCAAGTGCCAAAAAATGAGCAAAAGAAACTCCAGAAATTCTTAGCAACTCTAGGCTATCCACACTGGGATGAAAGCAATAATCCTGCTTATCGCTTATTCTTGAAATAACCATGTCGTACACGCTCACCGGAAAACTTGTCGTCGCGATTTCATCGCGCGCCTTGTTCGATTTTGAAGAAGAAAATCGCATCTTCGAATCTACCGATGACAGTGCTTACATGAAGCTCCAGCTTGAGCGTCTGGCAACAGCAGCACAAACTGGAGTGGCCTTTCCGCTTGTCAAAAAACTCCTCGCTTTTAATGAAGCAGGCGAACAACGAGTTGAGGTAGTTATTCTTTCTCGCAATGATCCAGTAAGCGGCTTGCGAGTTTTCCGCTCCGCTGAACATCACGGTCTTCATCTTGAACGTGGGGTTTTTACAAGAGGACGTCCGCCATACCATTACCTACGCTCTTTGCATGCAAACCTCTTCTTATCAGCAAATGAAGATGATGTGAGAGCAACCATTGATGCGGGCTTCCCAGCTGCACGAGTGTTCCCAGAATCAAGCAAGATTGCCGAGTCGCATCCTAATGAAATTCGGATAGCATTCGACGGAGACGCAGTACTGTTTTCAGACGAAGCGGAACAAGTTTTCCAGAAGAAAGGTCTTGAAGCCTTTGTTGATCATGAAAGTAAAAAGGTGGACATTCCTTTACCGCCTGGTCCATTCAAGCCTTTGTTAGAAGCATTGCATAGACTGCAACGTTCAACTAGTGAAAATGGCATGCGCATTCGCACTGCATTGGTAACCGCTCGTTCAGCACCCGCGCATGAACGGGCTATCCGCACCTTAATGGCTTGGGGAATTGATGTCGATGAAGCCATGTTTTTGGGTGGTTTAACCAAGAGTGAATTTCTTCGAGAATTTGAGCCAGACTTTTTCTTTGATGATCAAACAGGTCATTGCCAATCAGCCGCATCTGTTGCTCCGACAGGTCACGTAGTATCTGGCGTCTCTAACCAGCCAAAAAACCAACAGTAACTATGGCAACACTCTCACTTGGGCAAACAACCCAATATCCAGATCAATATGATCCAAGTTTGCTATTTCTTATCCCTAGAGCAGAGAATCGCGCCAAGCTTGGTTTAAAAGAGAGGCAAGCACTCCCATTCGTTGGTGTTGATATTTGGAATGCCTTTGAACTCAGCTGGCTTAATAAAAAAGGGAAACCTCAAATCGCGCTCGCTGAATTTCAGATTCCAGCCGATTCCCCTAACATGATTGAGTCTAAGTCATTCAAGCTTTATCTCAACAGCCTAAACAATGCGCGCTTTGAAGATGAAAGCGAGCTTCGCGAATTACTCATTAAAGATCTTTCGACCGTCGCAGGAAGCAAAATCACGACACGTATTCAAGCAACTGAAGCGGTAGCTAAAAAAGGTATGCAAGAAATGGGTGGCGTTCTGTTAGATAGACTGGATATTGAAGTAGATTCGTCCAAGCCAGCAGACCCAAACTTATTGAGTGTTAATGAATCTTTTGGCCCAATCGAGCAATGTTTGGTCTCTCATTTACTGAAATCGAACTGCCCTGTTACAGGCCAGCCAGATTGGGCTAGCGTCCAAATTCGATACCAAGGTCGCCCCATTCTTGAAGAAGGTTTATTGCGTTACCTAATTGGCTTTAGACAATTGGGTGAATTTCATGAGCACTGCGTTGAAACAATCTTTACTGATATCAAGCGGCAATGCAAGCCAGAAAAATTATCAGTGTACGCACGCTACACACGTCGCGGTGGACTAGATATCAATCCATTTAGAACAGATCACAACTCACCTTGGCCAGATAATATTCGCCACGCTCGACAATAATTAAAAAACCCCTCAGAAATTTCTGAGGGGTTTTTCTTGTCAGCCACCAATCACTTGAGTGGCTTGTTGGTTGCTTATTAGTTACTACTTAGAACGGAATATCGTCATCCATGGCGCCCAATGAGGCGGCATTAGATGCAGCTGGAGCAGGCTGCTCAGCAGACTTAGAACGACTATAGCTCTCGCCACTATCGCCACCGCCAACTGGCTTACCACCTAGCATTTGCATAGTTTCAGCCACGATTTCTGTGGAGTATTTTTCTTGACCACTCGCATCCGTCCATTTACGCGTGCGTAAACGACCTTCCACGTAAACCTGTGAACCTTTTTTAAGATATTGACCTGCGATCTCCGCAAGCTTTCCAAAGAATGCAACGCGATGCCATTCCGTGGTTTCTTTCATTTCACCTGTTTGCTTATCTTTGTAGCGATCTGATGTTGCTACTGAAATATTGGTAACTGCGTCGCCGCTTGGCATATAACGCGTTTCTGGATCGCGCCCTACGTTACCTACGATGATGACCTTATTAACCGAAGCCATGTTGTCTCCCGAAGAAAATACTACTGTTATTGCTACTTAAAAAATTTGCCTTAATAAAAATCGATAAAGCTACGGCTGTGTCTTTGTTGCGAATTACTTGGAATCTTTTGATTTCAGCGGCATTTCGCCCATCGACCAAGCAATTATAAGCCAGCAAACCAATAGCACGGCACCCATCACAAAGACCGATAAATCACCATGGCTATCCATTAGATAGCCTCCTACAGCCGCCCCAGAAAACAAGCCAATAGACTGCGTGGTGTTGTAAACGCCTAGCGCGGTGCCTTTCGATTCTTTCGCAAAACGCGACACTAAGGAAGGCTGTAAGGCTTCCAATAAATTGAAGCCTACAAAATAAATTAAGAGCGCAATCGCAATTGAGATCACTGAAGATGTATTGGTGAATAAAAATTCGGCAATCAATAACAACACAATTGCTAGCAAAAGGATGGTGCGCAATTTTTGTTTCTTCTCACCAAAAATCAAAATGAGCGCCATGAAAAAGAATGACAACAACACTACAGGGAGATAAATTTCCCAATGGGAAGATAGCGGGAGTCCCGCTTGCACCAGTAAACGAGGAACCACTAGGAACATCGCTACCTGTGTCGCATGAAGCACAAAGACCCCTAGATTAAGACGCATTAAGTCAGGGCGCAAAAAGACTTCTCTTAATGAGGCTTGCTGGGTATTGACTTCAGGGTTGTTACTAGGCAATACAAAGTGCGTCACTAGCATCGCAGCAATACCCAAGATCGCCAAGACAATAAAAATTCCACTCAGACTAATAAGGCGATATATCGGTGCAGCAATCACCAAAGACAGAGCAAATGAGAGGGCGATGCTTCCTCCAACTAGAGCCATTGCTCGAGTACGCACTTGTTCACGCGTAAGATCAGCAACCCATGCAGAAATGGCAGCAGATACCGCACCTGCACCCATAATGCCTCTACCAATAGCAATCCAAAGCAAGTCATCCTGGGCAGCGCAAATCAACGCCCCAGCCACAAACAAGGAGAGACCCCAAAGCACTACTGGCTTACGTCCAATACGGTCAGAAAGGCGTCCCAATGGGATATAAAAACAGGCTTGAACGATATTGAAAATACCCAAGGTCAAACCCACCCAAAGGGCGTGCTCACCGCCCGGCAAACCCCGTGCGTGAATGCTAAAGACGGGCAATAGCAAGAAAAGGCCCAGCATTCGCAGGCCAAATATGCCTGCTAAAGCGAGAGTGGAGCGAAGTTCAGAAGGATTCATGGGAAAGAGCTATATTAACAAGTTACGCTAAAAAATCATGAATAACGAAATCAAGATCCGCGGTGCCCGCACCCACAACCTCAAAAATATCAATCTGGACATTCCTAGGGAGAAACTGGTCGTCTTAACAGGCCTATCCGGTTCCGGGAAAAGTTCACTTGCTTTTGACACGCTCTATGCAGAGGGTCAACGACGTTATGTAGAGTCATTATCGGCCTATGCCCGTCAATTTTTGCAGTTAATGGAAAAACCTGACGTAGATACGATTGAAGGTTTATCTCCAGCAATCTCAATTGAGCAAAAAGCGACTAGCCACAATCCACGCTCTACCGTTGGTACCGTCACAGAAATTCATGATTACCTGCGTCTCTTGTTTGCACGCGCAGGAACACCGCATTGCCCAGAACACGATCTTCCGCTGGAAGCGCAAAGCGTTTCTCAAATGGTGGATACGGTATTAGCAATGCCAGAAGATACCAAGCTCATGATTCTTGCTCCTGTAGTCAGTGAGCGTAAAGGTGAGTT
Source organism: Polynucleobacter sp. (assembly GCA_044225315.1). GTDB lineage: Bacteria > Pseudomonadota > Gammaproteobacteria > Burkholderiales > Burkholderiaceae > Polynucleobacter. The sequence goes on along the minus strand of JBGAIU010000002.1, from coordinate 121,871 downwards.
TGTTGATTTTTTCCAAGATCTCCAAGCACAAGGCTTTGTGCGCTTTCGAGTGCGCTCTGGCGGAGGTACTGCTAATGCCGCTAAAGCAGAAATCTTTGAAGTAGATCAATTGCCGGCGCTTAAGAAAAATGACAAGCATTCGATAGAGGTTGTCGTAGATCGAATCAAAGTTCGACCTGACATTCAACAACGCCTTGCTGAGTCATTTGAGACTGCCCTACGTTTAGCGGATGGCAAAGCCATGATTGTTGATATGGATACCGGCAAAGAGATGATTTTCTCGAGCAAATTTGCTTGTCCAGTTTGCTCATATTCTTTGCAAGAACTAGAGCCACGTCTTTTTTCTTTCAACAATCCGATGGGCGCCTGCCCCTCATGCGACGGACTTGGGCATGAATCTTTCTTTGATCCAAAACGTATTGTTGCGCACCCAGATTTGTCGCTAGCTTCTGGCGCGATTAAAGGCTGGGATCGACGCAATCAGTTTTATTTCAAGTTACTGCAAACCCTTGCCAAGCATGGTGGCTTCGACGTTGAAAAGCCCTTTGAATTCCTCTCTAAGAAACAGCAGGATCTGATCTTATTAGGCTCTGGTGATGTCACCATACCGTTCGAGTACATCAATGAGCGTGGAAAAAATACCATCCGTGAGCACGCGTTTGAAGGTATTGTTGCTAACTTTGAACGTCGATATCGCGAAACAGATTCTGTCACCGTGCGCGAAGAACTCGCTCGCTATCAGAACATCCAAACTTGTCCTGAATGCAGTGGCAGTCGTTTGCGAAAAGAAGCGCGCTTCGTTCGAGTGGGAGAGAAAAACAATCACGCGCCATTTATGAAATCAGCGCACTCCCACTAAAGGATGCGAAAGAGTATTTCGAGACTCTTGAGCTTAAGGGCGCCAAAAAAGAAATTGCTGACAAGATTGTTAAAGAAATCAGTGCCCGTCTACGCTTCTTAAACGATGTGGGTCTCGACTATCTCTCACTTGAACGTAGTGCAGACACGCTCTCAGGCGGCGAAGCACAACGTATTCGTCTTGCAAGCCAGATTGGTTCTGGATTAACGGGTGTGATGTATGTATTAGATGAGCCTTCAATTGGATTACATCAACGCGATAACGATCGACTGATTGGCACGCTCAAGCATTTGCGTGACTTAGGCAATAGCGTTTTAGTTGTCGAGCATGATGAAGACATGATCCGCGCATCAGACTGGGTAATCGATATTGGTCCCGGTGCCGGCGTTCATGGCGGCGAAATTGTTGCACAAGGTACACCTGCGGAAGTTGAAGCCGATACTAAATCTCTCACTGGCGCTTACCTTGCTGGGCGTGAAGCAATTAAAGTTCCAGAAAAACGCATTCCTGTAAATGATCGCTTCTTAGAAATCATTGGCGCACGCGGAAACAATTTGCAATCCGTACATGCCAAGATTCCAGTAGGACTACTAACATGCGTGACTGGTGTCTCAGGTTCGGGTAAATCAACTCTAATTAATGACACCCTTCATCATGCAGTCGCGCAACATTTATATGGTTCAACAGCTGAGCCAGCTGCGCACGATGCGATTAAGGGTTTAGAGCACTTTGACAAAGTCATTAGCGTGGATCAGTCACCGATTGGTCGCACACCGCGCTCTAACCCTGCTACCTATACCGGTCTTTTCACGCCTATTCGTAAACTGTTTGCAGGTGTTCCTGCTGCGCGTGAACGTGGTTACGAAGCTGGTCGCTTCTCCTTTAACGTTAAAGGTGGGCGTTGCGACGCATGTGAAGGTGATGGTGTTCTCAAAGTAGAAATGCATTTCTTGCCAGATGTTTATGTGCCTTGTGATGTTTGTCATGGCAAGCGCTACAACCGTGAAACGCTAGATATCCGCTACAAAGGAAAAAATATTCACGAAGTACTCTCAATGACGATTGAGCAAGCCCATGAATTCTTTGAAGCGGTTCCAGTAGTAAAGCGAAAACTCAAAACACTTCTAGATGTTGGTCTGGGTTATGTGCAGCTAGGGCAGAGCGCAACTACCCTTTCAGGGGGTGAAGCGCAACGCGTAAAGCTCTCGCTAGAACTCTCTAAGCGGGATACTGGAAGAACCCTCTACATCTTGGATGAGCCTACTACGGGCTTACATTTCCATGATATTCAGTTGCTGTTAACCGTCATCCAAACGTTGAAGAAACAAGGCAATACGATCGTCATCATCGAACACAACCTAGATGTCATTAAGACTGCCGATTGGATTATTGATTTGGGACCTAAAGGCGGTGCTGGCGGTGGACAAATTATTGCAACAGGCACGCCTGAAGAGGTTGCCAAGAATGATGTGAGCTTCACTGGTCATTATTTAGCGCCTCTCTTAACCCGCAAAAAGAGTGTGAGTGCGAGCAGCGCTACCAAAAAGAAAAAATAGACAGCGAAATTAGCTGTCTACTGATAGCCTGGCATTTACAGCAATTTAGCTTCAGCTAAATCAATTGCCTCTGGGTTGCCAGAGATAACCAGAATATCGTTTGCCTGAAGCACCAAGTCTGGTGCAAGTGCCAACTTACTGTAGTCAGCATTACGCCCCTTGCGACGAACCGCTTGGACGCTAACACCCTCATTTTCTAGATGAAGCTCGGAGAGCGTTTTACCTACAGCCTGAGAGTTTGGCAGCAAGGTGATGGAGTGCAAGCGCCAAGACTCATTCGAACCGAAATCATCATCACTCGCGCCCCGGAAATAGCCCCTTAATAAGCTGTAACGCTCCTCGCGCGCGGTCGTAATGCGTCTCACCACCTTGCGCATGGGCACACCCATAATAAGTAAGACATGTGATGCAATCATCAAACTGCCTTCAATTAATTCAGGCACCACCTCAGTCGCACCTGCTGCTTGTAGCTTACCAATATCAGCATCATCTTTAGTGCGCACTAGCACTGTCATACCAGGGCGTAAATGCTCAACCTGACGCAACACTCTCAAGCTAGCAGCAGTGTCGGCATATGTAATGACGACAGTCTTTGCCCTTGAAAGACCAGCTGCTACTAAATAATTTTCACGACTAGCGTCCCCGTACACAACATTATCGCCAGCAGCAGCGGCCTCCTTCACGCGATCTGGATCCAAATCCAAAGCAATGTATGGAATTTTTTCTTGGTCAAGCATGCGAGCCAAGCTTTGACCAGAGCGACCAAAGCCACAAATGATCACGTGATTTTCATTACGGACACTTTTAGCAGCAACCCGAGTTAGCGCAACAGATTGCAAAAGCCATTCGTTGCTTGAGAAACGCATTGCGATGCGATCGCTGTACTCAACCAAGAACGGTGCGCAAAACATCGACAGCAACATGGCGGCTAGAACAGCTTGACTCAAATTGGGGTCAATGAGGTCTAAGCCATCAATCTGCGTCAGAAGCACAAAGCCGAACTCACCCGCTTGAGCTAGACAAAGTCCGGTCCGTATTGAGATACCAGTACTGGAGCCAAAAGCCCTTGAAAGTAAAGCAATGAGGCCAAACTTAAATATCAATGGGCCAATTAACAAAGCCACTACCAGCATCCACTGTTCACGAATGACGTTGAAGTCAAGCAGCATGCCGATCGTAATAAAGAAGAGTCCCAACAAAACATCGCGGAAAGGTTTGACGTCTTCCTCAACCTGATGACGATAAGGTGTTTCCGAAATCAACATGCCGGCCAAGAATGCTCCGAGCGCTAGTGATAAACCGAAATGCTCAGTCAGGCCCGCCATCCCAAGCACAATCAACAATAGATTGAGCATGAATAATTCTTGTGAGCGCAACTTCGCAACCAATCTAAACCAATGGCTCATTAAGGATTGGCCAATAAAGAAAATCAGCGTCAGAGCAACGGTGATTTTGATAGACGCAGCTGTCAGCGCGACAAAAAGGTCTTTCGGATTTTTTCCTAAAGATGGCAACAAGATCAGCAAGAAGACCACAGCCAAGTCTTGGAAAAGCAAAATGCCAACGACATTGCGACCGTGCTCTGTCTCCAACTCAGCGCGATCAGAAATCAGCTTGGTCACAATGGCGGTAGATGACATTGCTAGCGCGCCACCTAGAGCAATTGCAGCCTGCCATGAGATCGGATAAATCCAATTCATTAATAAGCTGGCGGGCATCGCTAAAACCATTGTCAAAATGACTTGGCTGCCGCCCAAGCCAAATACGATATTGCGCATTGACCTGAGCTTATGCAGATTAAATTCCAGGCCAATTGAGAACATCAAGAAAACGACCCCAAACTCCGCCAAATACTTCACCGTAGCGGAATCGCTTGCCAAGCCCAAGGCATTGGGCCCAATCAGCACCCCAATGGCTAAATAGCCCAAAATAGGGGGTAAGCCAAAATAGCGGAAAATAACCACTCCAGCCACACCAGAGGCTAAGAGAATAAGAGTTAATTGAAGGACTGACGGCATATACTTACTCGATGATAGCTAAGACTCGTGAACGTACCCTAAAGCTTGCTCGCGACACCCTCACTATTGAGGCTGCTGCACTGCAAACAATGCGTGATCGCCTTGAGGGCAAAAACGCAGATGCCCTGATTCATGCAGTGGAATTGCTACATGGATGCAAAGGCAGAATCGTAGTGTCTGGCATTGGCAAGTCGGGACATATTGCCCGCAAAATTGCAGCCACATTTGCCTCAACAGGATCTCCTGCATTTTTTGTGCACCCCGCTGAAGCAAGCCACGGCGATTTGGGCATGGTTACCCGTGAAGATGTTTTTGTGGCCCTCTCCAATTCTGGCGAGACAGATGAGCTGCTAACAATCGTTCCAATTGTCAAGCGTACTGGCGCCAAACTGATTGCACTCACTGGCGCACCGAATTCTTCACTTGCAAAATTAGCGGATGCGCATTTAGATACCAGCGTAGAAAAAGAAGCGTGCCCGCTCAATCTAGCGCCAACTACTAGCACTACCGCAGCACTTGCTATGGGTGATGCGCTTGCAGTTGCCCTACTAGACGCTCGCGGCTTTCAAGCAGAAGACTTTCAGCGCTCGCACCCTGGCGGTCGCTTAGGTCGCAAACAATTGATGCATGTTAGTGAAGTGATGAGAAGCTTTGATGACACGCCAAAAATTTCGATTCAAGCCTCTTTGCAAGATGCTTTATTGGAGATGACCGCGAAACGCATGGGTATGGTCGTCATACTTGATGAAGGCAATAAAGTGTTTGGTATTTTGACCGACGGAGATTTGCGCCGTTTACTCGAGAAAAATACGAACCTTACCAACATCACACTTAAAAGCGCCACGACTTCCAGCCCCAGAACCATTCCCCCTGAGCTGCTAGCAGAAGAAGCGATTGAGATGATGGAAAAGCATCGCATTAATCATCTAGTGGTTACAGATAAAGCCGGGGTTTTACTTGGCGCACTGAACTTACACGATCTTTTTGCAGCTAAAGTTATTTAACGAGTTACCCATTTAATTCCATGCCGAGCGCTTTTAACACTCACAATACAAATCCTCTAGCAAGTTACCCACAAGCCTGGGAACGTGCCAGCAAAATAAAGTTATTGGTTTTAGACGTGGACGGCGTATTAACAACTGGACAGGTTTGGATTGGCGCTGAAGGGAAAGAATCCTTAAAAGCATTCGACATTCAGGACGGTCTAGGCATTAAATTGCTAGAGCAATGTGGTATTGCCACTGCGATTATTACTGGCAGAAACTCAAAAATGGTCTTGGCTCGTTGTGACGAACTTGGTATTAAGCATGTGCATATGGGCGTTGAGAATAAAGCGCTTGCCTTAGAAGAAGTACTCAAGTCACTTGGACTCAAGGCGAGCGATTGTGCAGTCATGGGCGATGATTGGCCAGACCTAGGAATGATGAAACAAGCAGGTCTTCGCATTGCGCCAGCCCAAGCGCATGAAGCCGTTAAAGAGTTTGCACATTTTGTCACCTTACGTACTGGTGGTAATAGCGCAGTAAGAGAAGCATGCGACCTGATTCTGAAATCCCAGAATCGCTATGAAGAGTTGCTTAACAAAGCTCGCAACTAAGAATATTTAGGCTGGCAATGCAATTCAATTCTCAACAAATCAAATTTAGTATTGGTCGCACTTTATTGCGTCTAATGCCATTGATATTGATGGGCTTGCTAACTTTAGTGACGTTTTGGTTGGTCCGAAAAAATACTCCGCCCGAACACTCTATGTTGGAGCGCGTGCGCCTGCATGAGCCCGATTACATTATTCAAAACGGTACTCTCTCAGCATTAAACGAACAGGGAAATACTAAGTACCGCATTTTGGGTAACAAGGTCACCCACTATGATGACGATGCTTCAATCGATATTGATTTGCCTCGCATGCGCCTTTTCCAGCCAGATAAACCACCTGTTACCGTTAAATCAAATACTGGACATCTAGATGGCGACCTAACGATTCTGGAGCTATTTGATAACGCGTCGATCTACAGACCACCTCAGCCAGCCACAGCCACTGAGCCAGCGACCCTAAGAATGTTGGCTTCATCTAGCTATTTCAAAGTCTTAATTAATGATGACCTGGTTCAAACCGACAAGCCGATTACGCTGGAACAAGGCATGTCTGTGATGCACTCTACCGATGGTGGAACCTTTGACAACATTCAACAAAGCATGACTTTGTCAGGGCAGGTAAAAGGTCGAATTGAACGCGCACCGCGCAATGGTCAATAAAATACTCACATGATTCGACTTTCAGCTATCTGGACTGTGTTTTGCCTCCTTCTAGGCATTAACCTTGCTTATGCTGAAAAAGCTGATCAAGACAAACCGATCATTCTTGAAGCTGAGAGCGTTTCGGTAAATGATGTGCAGCAGATTTACGATCTCAAAGGCCAGATTCTGCTAATTAAGGGCAGCATGGTTGTGACCGGAGATGATGGCCACATCCAAGTCGATCCTGAAGGCTATGAGTTTGTTGATGTCAAAGGCACTGCTGATACTGCCGCTAGCTTTAGACAAAGAAGAGAAGGGCTGGCTGATGAATTCATGCAAGGGCATGGCACACAAGTCTCCTACAATGCAAAAACAGAATTACTCACCATTACCGGTGATGCCAGATTAAAGCGCTTGCTTAATATGCAGATGCTCGATCAACTACAAGGCTGGAAAATTGAGTACGATGACATTACTGAACGCTATCGTGTAAGCCCACCTTCCAGCGCAAAACCAGAGGATCTTCCCCTGGCAAGAGCAATCCTTTCACCAAGAAGAAAAGCTACATTAGAAAAATGACAACGGATCAAGCTCAAGACAACTCAACTGCAACACTCAGCGCCCATAAATTGCAAAAACATTATGGCTCAAGGACAGTAGTGCGCGATGTTTCCGTAGAAGTGAAATGTGGTGAAGTTGTTGGACTTCTAGGGCCAAATGGGGCAGGCAAGACCACTTCTTTTTACATGATTGTTGGCCTAGTACCTGTTGATGGTGGCCAAATAGTGCTTGATGGCAAAGACATCACACATTTGCCCATTCACGAGCGCGCTCGCATGGGTCTCTCCTATCTACCTCAAGAGGCATCCGTTTTCAGAAAACTTAATGTAGCTGAAAACATTCAGTCCGTTCTAGAACTTCAAGTTCAAGGTGGCAAACTATTAAGCAAAACAGAGATTGCGAATCGATTAGATGAGCTCTTGGGAGAACTTCAAATCGGTCACCTGCGTAATAATCCAGCGCTCTCTCTTTCTGGTGGCGAGCGTAGACGTGTAGAAATTGCTCGAGCTTTAGCTTCACAGCCTAAATTTATTTTGCTAGATGAACCATTTGCCGGGGTTGACCCTATTGCTGTTGGAGAAATTCAGCGAATCGTTCGCTTCTTAAGAGACCGACAGATTGGTGTCTTGATAACGGACCACAATGTTCGAGAAACCCTGGGTATTTGTGATCACGCCTACATCATCAGCGAAGGTAGTGTTTTGGCGGAGGGCCAACCAGATCAAATCATCCAAAATGACGCAGTTCGTCGGGTTTACCTGGGCGAAAACTTCCGGATGTAATTCCCTATCGTTGTGCAAAGCACGGGACCTCTATCCGTATAAGTAATAAAAAACTCGTTTTCCCTCTTGGATTTCGGCAAATTCGCTGATACGCTGGAGGTTCATGCATTACTTCTCAAAAAAAACAGCTCAAATTCCACAGGGGCACGCTGCGCACCCCAGCTATAGCTATGCGCAGGCTTTGATACAAGGAGTTGCTAATGAATTTAAAAATTAATAGCCGTCATGTTGAAGTTACCCCCGCCATGCGTACGCACCTAGAGGCCGGCTTAGCGAAAATTCGAAAGCACTTCGACCATGTTATTGATGCCTCAGCATTTTTGGTGGTCGACATCGCCAAAGAAAAAGATCTGCGTCAAAGCGCTGAGATCACCATTCACCTCAAGGGCAAAGAGTTATTTGCCGAGGCCCATAACGCTGATCTTTACCACGCCATGGACGCCGTTGTTGACAAACTGGAGCGCCAGGTTGTTAAACATAAGGAAAAGATCCAGGATCATCATCACGAAAAGCGTTTTGAGTGATCTCCGACGTCAGGACACCTATAATCATTTCTAATGAATGCCCTGACCAATCTTTTCACCCCCGACTGCATCGCATTAGACAATCCTGCTAACAACAGAGCTGATGCGTTTGCAGCCGCTGGAGAACTATTTGCAAAGCAAGTTGGTATCGACGCAAGTTCAGTTATCGAGTTTTTAAACGCTCGTGAAGAATTAGGCTCCACCGCCCTCGGCGCGGGAGTCGCTATACCGCACGGTCGCGTAAAAGGATTAAAGAAACCGGCAGCTGCATTGATTCGCCTCAAAGACCCGATTGAATTTGCTGCACCCGATGGCGAACCTGTCAAGACTCTCATTTTCTTATTGGTGCCAGAGAAGGCAACACAGCAACACCTAGAAATTCTGTCCTCGATTGCGCAACTGTTATCAGATGCGGATGTTCGCGAAACATTAATTACCTCTACCGATGCAACAAAAGTTTGTGAGCTCTTGCAGCATTGGGGTAATACAAAATGACGCAGCCATTACTCCTAGATGGAGTAACTGCTCAGCAGATTTTTGATGACAACGTTTCCGATCTCAAGTTGTCTTGGATTGGCGGTCTTGAAGGTGCCGACCGAACCTTTCCACCCGAAGCTGTAAAGGCAGCTGCCGCCAGCTCTGACCTTGTGGGTCACTTAAATCTTATTCACCCAAGCCGTATACAAATTTTTGGTGTGCAAGAAGTTGATTACCACGCAGCCCTAGAGCCTAAACAAAAACAAGAGCAAATTGCGAGCCTGATTTCAAAGACGCCGCCTTGTGTGATTGTGGCTGATGGCAAGACTGCTGATCCAGACTTGCAGCTGTTCTGCCAGCGATCCTCAACACCATTATTTACAACGCAAATTTCCGCTGCAGAAGTCATTGACCATTTGCGGACCTACCTCACCAAAATTGGTGCCCCACAAATTACGATGCATGGAGTCTTTATGGACATCCTTGGGTTGGGCGTCTTACTTACTGGTGAATCTGGCTTAGGTAAAAGCGAATTAGGTCTTGAGCTCATTTCGCGTGGCCATGGTCTTGTTGCTGATGACGCGGTTGATTTTGCGCGACTTGGTCCAGATTACATTGAGGGCCGATGCCCAGTCATTCTTAGAAATCTACTGGAAGTACGTGGTCTCGGCTTGCTAGATATCCGCACTATCTTTGGTGAAACAGCGGTACGCCGTAAATTAAAGCTAAGACTCATTGTTCAACTAGTTCGCAGAACCGATGGTGAATTTGAGCGACTTCCGCTAGAAGCCCAACACGTTGATGTTTTGGGCGTACCGATTCGCACTGTAAAAATTCAGGTGGCGGCCGGTCGAAACTTGGCCGTTCTTGTTGAAGCAGCGGTTCGCAATACCATTTTGCAACTGCGCGGCATTGATACCCTTAAAGAGTTCATTGAACGTCAGCGTATTCAGATGAATGCCGAGGCAGACTCAACAAAATCCCAAGGACGCCTGCTGTAAGTCATGCAAATCAATCTGATTACCGGAATCTCAGGCTCAGGTAAATCAGTTGCCTTGAGGGCATTTGAGGACGCTGGATACGATTGCGTCGACAACCTTCCAGTTTCTCTATTGGAAAATCTTATCGACACTCTGGTGCGAGAAAACAGCGAGCGAGTAGCTGTAGCGATCGATGCGCGCCGTGGCCAATCCATTGCCGAGCTTCCCTCGATTCTTGAAACACTAAAGCGCAAATATCAAGTCAGGGTAGTATTTTTAAATGCTGATACCAACACCTTGGTGCAACGATTCTCAGAAACACGACGTCGTCATCCCTTATCAAGTGATGCCAAACAATCCCAATCAGCCACCTTAATTGAGGCAATTGATAAAGAGCGGAATTTACTTGAGCCCTTACGTGCGCAAGCTCACAGTATCGACGCCAGCAATCTGCCCGCTCACGCTTTACACTCTTGGATTCAAGATCTTCTAAAAGACAAGCCGGTCGGGCTTACCGTCATTTTTGAATCCTTTGGTTTTAAAAAGGGAATACCAAGTGAGGCAGACCTCGTTTTTGATGTGCGCTGCCTTCCAAACCCCCACTATGACAAAGTGCTCAGACCACTTACAGGCAACGACAAACCTGTTAAGGAATTTCTAGAAAAAATTCCTGAGGTTGTAAGCATGGAAAGTGACATTACTCAATTTATTGAGAAGTGGTTGCCCCATTACATTGCGAATGGGCGTAGATACTTAACGGTAGCTATAGGCTGCACGGGCGGCCAACACCGCTCGGTATATTTAGTTAACCGTGTTAGCGAACATTTCCGGGCTAAAAAAGACCTGATTGATTTGCAGCTTAATTTTTTAGATCGTCATCGCGAACTAGATTCAAGTCCTGCAGCAAAATCTTAATTGGCTGTGGCAAACCATATCGACCCAACTGCCTGATGGGCACCCATCGTAAATCCTCCCCTTTTGGTTCCAAATTTCGAGAAGCAGCAACTTCCCAAATCTGCATCCATAATCGTCGATGGGTAAATACATGCTTAATCTGAGGACCTACAGCTGCATCTTTACAAACTTTTAGCCATGGGCCTGTACTCTCATTTGGCAAAGCCTCTTCAAATATATTTTTGAACGTTGGTAGCTTTCTTTTTTTATCAGACTTTGCCACCCAAGCCGATTCTGGCAGTGACCATAAGCCACCCCAAATAGCTTTGCTCGGACGTTTTTGTAAGAGGATCAAATTGCCAGACCGAATAAGCAACATATCGCAATCAAACTCAGGTGATTTTGCTTTCACAGTCTTTTGTGAAAATAAGAGCACTTGATTGCTGAGATTGGCCTGGCAATCTTTTTTAAAAGGACATTTTTTCTCATTGCTAAGACATGCTGGCTTGCGAGAGCTGCACCAAGTAGCACCAAAGTCCATTAAAGCCTGCGTATACACAGGCATATCTGAAGGTTTTTTTGGCAATAACTTGTCGGCCAAACTCCACAAATCATCATTTACAAGTTTGTTTTGCAATGCGCCCTCTATTGCAAATAAACGAGCCAATATTCGTTTAACGTTTGCATCCAAAATCGGGGCTCTTACATGAAATGCAAATGCCGCAATAGCTCCAGCTGTTGATCGACCGATCCCTTTTAGTTTCTCAAGCGAGTCAGGATCACTCGGAAAGCGTCCGTCAAACTCATTCACCACTTGCTGTGCACAGTCATGTAAATTTCGAGCGCGAGAGTAATAGCCCAAGCCAGCCCACTCTGCCAGAACCTCATCAATATGCGCAGTAGCTAACTTCTTTACCGTTGGAAAACGTTTCATGAAACGGGGGTAACGCTCCAATACAGTAGCAACTTGTGTTTGCTGCAACATGATTTCCGATACCCAAACGGCATAGGGATCTCGCTTGCCCTGCCAAGGTAAGCCAGATCGGCCGTGACGAGAATGCCAAGTAATTAACTTTTGTGAAAACAGATCAATTAACGTTTTTGACATGTAGGACAGAAATAGGTGGATCGTTGCCCTTGCACGATTTGTTTAATCAGTGTTTTACAAACTTTGCATGGCTGATCTTTGCGATCGTAGACTTTGGTTTGCACCATGAAATGGCCAGGATCGCCATCGCTATTCACAAAATCTTTTAAGCTACTGCCACCTGCGGCAATTGCTTTCTTCAAAATAAATCGCACTGCCTCGGCTAAGCGTGAGCATTGTGGACGCGTTAATTTACCTGCTGGTTTTGCTGGATGAATTCCTGCCTTGAACAAACTTTCAGAACAATAAATATTGCCGACCCCAACAACCGCTTGGCCTGCCAATAAAAATTGCTTTACAGCGACACTACGATTTCGAGAAGATTGGTACAGTAACTCCGCGCCAATCTCACCTTCAAACTCCTGAGAAAAAGGCTCAACACCTAATTTCTGTAACAACAGATTTTTCTCTATAGGTCCTTTTGATGCGGGATGCCATAAAACTGCTCCGAATTTTCTTGGGTCATGCAGACGTAAGCTCAGGCTCCCAAATTCCAGAATCACGCGATCATGTAATTTCAAAGGCTCATTAAGAGGGAGTACACGAAGAGTTCCAGTCATCCCCAAATGAATCAATAGGTGACCGGTAGCAAATTCAATTAATAGATACTTTCCTCTTCGCTGAATATCCTTCACCCTTTGCCCAAGCAATAACTTGGAGAGATTTTTAGAGACTGGCCAGCGTAAACGTCCATCCAATATCCGGACGGCTGTAATGGCTTGCCCCTGAAGGTGAGGGGCAATTCCCAATCTGGTGACTTCTACTTCTGGAAGTTCTGGCATAAATGAATTGTAGATTCGCAGATTAGAATGTGCTTATGAGCAAATTGTCACTTTTCTCCCTAGCGATCCTCACTGGCGGGGCTTTGCTAATGGGCTCAGCCCGAGCTCAAACGGATGAAACGTCTACTGGGCAAGCGGTCTTTGAAGTTTTGGCCTCGGAGATTGCCTTGCAACGGGATGAGGCGGGCCTAGCCTATAACACCTATATGGAGATGGCTCGGCAATATAAAGATCCACGTCTTGCTCAGCGGGCAATGGAAATTGGTATTGCAGGTGGCTCGCCTGAGCTCGCCCTACAGGCTGCCAAGGTCTGGGACAGTCTAGCGCCTGCTTCCGACACCAAACCCAAAGAAGTATTTATCACTCTTCTGATTCTGAATAATCGCTGGTCCGATGCTGTGAAACCAGCAGTTTCCTTACTGCGTCAACAAACACCTGCTCAGCAAGAAAACACACTTCTGCAACTACAAGCATTATTAAGCAAAGCTAAAGATGAGTCCGAAGCATTACGCGCTTTTTATGAGATTGCATCGAATGCAAAGCTAAGCCCTAAAAATTTAGGCTTGCTTTATACATACGCAATGTCAGCCGAGAAAGTTGGTCGGGTTGATGTAATGGAAAAAACTTTGCGAGAGATTTTGCGCAAGAATCCCAATGATGTGAATGCCCTGAATGCCCTTGGCTATTCTCTTGCCGATCGCAACACTAAATTACCGGAAGCATTCGCACTTATTAGCAAGGCGCATCAACTTTTACCTCAAGATACTTTTATCTTAGATAGCTTGGGTTGGGTAAATTTCCGTCTTGGTAAAAATGAGCTTGCATTGGAGCAACTGCAACAAGCATTTCGAATGAAACCCGAAGCGGATATTGCCGCACATACTGGTGAAGTTTTATGGTCTATGGGACGAAAAACCGAAGCAGAAGCGATGTGGCAAGAGGGTCAAAAATTAGACGCCAATAACGCCACACTTCAAGAAACTTTAAAACGCTTAAAGCCTGACTGGTTAAGCCCAACTCAGGCCCTTAAGGGCTCATGGGATGGGCGTTTTGCAGTTAAGGTTACTGGTCTCACTGACACCCAAAATCAAGGGGGTTCTGGTGGCTTTACCTTAGTTCAAGACAACCTCAAAGACACTCTGGAGATTCGCAATCCTGTCGGCGGTGCAATTGCAAAAATTACGATTACACCAGGAGAGGCCACCCTAGAGCGTGATGGTCAAATCACTAGTGCAATTGACGCAGATACTCTGGTACAAAACACATTAGGACTACCATTGCCGGCAAGAGGTTTATCGAATTGGCTAAGAGGGGAAACTCGTCCAGGTAGCGAAGCAAGTGTAGAAAGAAACAACAAGGGACAGGTAAGCGAAATTCGTCAAGATGGATGGAATTTACGTTATACCTGGAGCGATCAGAACCGCCTCGATAAGTTAACGATGACGAGAAGTTCAAACATCAGATCGATTGATATTCGTCTTGTTTTTGATCAAGCAAATGAGTGAAGCCATTCACGACAAACTAATACTGCAATCCCCTGCCAAGCTCAATTTGTTTTTACATATTGTGGGTCGCAGATCCAATGGCTACCACTTACTCCAATCAGCTTTTCAGCTAATCAACTGGTGTGACACGATTACCCTAAAGCGAATTGCTGAAAATGAAATTCGTCATACAAATCCAATCCCGGGTGTTCCGCCAAAGCATGATCTTGTAGTGCGCGCCGCAACGCTTTTAAAAGATTTTTGTCAGATCAAGGCTGGGGTAGAAATTGACCTCAAAAAAGAAATTCCAATGGGTGCTGGTTTAGGCGGGGGGTCATCCGATGCGGCCACCACTCTTATTGGCTTAAACAAACTCTGGAGCCTTGACCTCGATACAAATACGCTTTGCAAACTAGGCCTCCAACTTGGGGCTGATGTTCCTTTCTTTATTTTTGGGAAAAATGCTTTTGTTGAAGGCATTGGGGAGCAAATGCAAGAAATCAGCCTTGAGCAGCACGATTTTTTGGTGATCTTCCCCAATCAAGGCATCCCGACTATTCGCATCTTCCAAGACCCTCAATTGACCAGAGATCACGGTCAGATTACAATAGAAGGCTTTCTTGCATCGCCATGGTCCAGTCTTTCAAATGATTGCCAGGCAGTAGCGATGAGGATATGTCCTGAAGTGAAGCAAGCTTTGGATTGGATTAGTCAGGCAATACCGGGGTCCGAACCTCGTATGTCAGGCTCTGGAAGTAGCGTTTTTGCCATCTTAGACCCTAAGATCGAGCGCGAAAAACTGGAAAATCTTATTCAAAATCTTCCTAGAGGGTGGAAAGGTCGGGTTGTTAGGGGGCTAAACAAAAATCCCGCTTACAATTTGATTTCTTCAGATTGAGCTGTAGGGGAATCGCCAAGCTGGTTAAGGCACTGGATTTTGATTCCAGCATGCGAAGGTTCGAATCCTTCTTCCCCTGCCAAATACTGTAGAAATGACAAAGACAACCTTTTTGACCCTACAAAATCTCTAAAACTATGTCCTCCACCAGCTCAGATTTATTGACTTTATTTACAGGCAACGCAAATCCGATTTTGGCGCAGGCTGTAGCCAAAGAACTAAAGTTACCGCTGGGCAAAGCTTTTGTTGGCCGTTTTTCTGACGGTGAAATTCAGGTTGAGATTCAAGAGAATGTACGCGGCAAAAATGTCGTTGTAATTCAATCAACCTGTGCTCCAACAAACGACAGCTTGATGGAGCTCATGATCATGATTGACGCGCTCAAGCGCGCATCCGCAAGTCGTATTACCGCAGTGATTCCCTATTTTGGATATGCTCGCCAAGACCGCCGCCCTCGCTCGGCACGCGTGGCAATCTCAGCTCGCATCGTAGCGAATATGCTTCAGTCTGTTGCAGGCATTGAGCGCGTGCTCACTATGGACTTGCACGCTGACCAAATTCAGGGCTTCTTCGATATTCCTGTAGACAATATTTATGCCTCACCTGTTTTGTTAGCAGACTTACAAACGCAAAAAACACACAAGGATTTGATTGTTGTCTCTCCAGATATCGGCGGCGTTGTTCGCGCCCGCGCTATAGCAAAACAACTGGGTACTGATTTAGCAATTATTGATAAACGTCGTCCTAAAGCAAACGTTTCTGAAGTAATGCATTTAATCGGTGAAGTAGAAGGTCGTCACTGCGTAATCATGGATGACATCATCGATACAGGCGGTACGCTTTGCAAAGCAGCGGAAGCACTCAAAGAGCGTGGCGCTAAGGGCGTTACCGCTTACTGTACTCACGCAGTTCTATCAGGTGGTGCGGTAGCGCGTATCGCCGCCTCTGAGTTGGATGAACTCGTTGTAACTGACACGATCCCTCTGACAGCGGAAGCCTCAAAAGTCAGCAAAATTCGCCAATTGTCTGTAGCCCCATTGCTCGCCGAGACCCTGTCTCGCATCAGCAAAGGCAACTCAGTAATGTCCATGTTCGCTGAATAAGCTAAAAAACGCTGTTTTACCTTTTTTTTGGCTGTTTCCGAGTGTTTTTGCCATTTATAGGTAAAAACGTCGTTCCCACGATATAATCTAAGGCTTTTTCTGTTTGGTCGCGAACGAAAATTAACCTTAAAGGAATTTAATATGAAAGTTGTCGCCTTTGAAAGAAGCGTACAGGGAACGGGTGCGAGCCGCCGTCTGCGCAATTCTGGAAAAACTCCAGGAATCGTTTACGGAAGCAAAGAACCAGCCTTGGTTATCGAGTTAGATCACAACGCTTTATTCCATGCTCTCCGCAAAGAAGCATTTCACTCATCTATTTTGGATTTGGAAATTTCTGGCAAAACACAAAAAGTGTTGTTGCGTGATTACCAGATGCATCCATTTAAGCCATTGGTTTTGCACATCGACTTCCAGCGCGTATCCGCGACTGAGAAAGTTCACATGCGCGTTCATTGCGCTACTAACGCTGAAACTTCAGCAGCTGTGAAATTGCAAGGCGCTGTTGTGGGGCCACATCCTCAATGACATCGAAGTTTCTTGCTTGCCAGCAGACTTGCCAGAATTCATTAAGTGGACTTAAGCAAGATTGAAGTAGGTCACTCTGTTCACGCAAAAGACCTTTGCCAAAAGGTGTTTCGTTAGTATTGCGTTGAGCAAGAAAACCCAGTGATCGCAAACGCACGTATTCCAGCCGTTAAAGCCGCTGAGACTGAAGAAGCTGCTCCAGCAGCTGCCGCAGCTCCAGCCGCCGCGCCCGCTGCCGATGCTAAGGACAAAGCTTAATTTATTAAGCCTTACCTACGTATCTAAAGCCCGCGCAAGCGGGCTTTATTTTTTCCAGCAATCTTTTCTTGGTTTTTTTGTAGAAACTGTTTTATATCTTTAAACTCCCACCATGAGCAAATTAATTGTTGGCCTTGGCAATCCTGGCGATGAACACGAAGAAGATCGGCATAACGCCGGCTTCTGGTTTGTAGACGCCCTAGCTAAGCAATTAAATGCCCGTTTTGAAACCGAAAAACGCTTTCATGGAAAAGTGGCCAAAGCAAAGTGGGGAGGGGAAGATCTTTATCTTCTAAAACCGACCACGTATATGAATTTAAGTGGGCAAGCAGTTGGCGCCCTATGTCGTTTTCATAAGATTAGTGCTGAGGATATTTTGGTGGTTCAAGATGAACTTGATTTAAAGCCTGGTACTGCTCGCCTGAAGCTAGGCGGGGGCACTGGTGGCCATAATGGCCTCAAAGATATCCAGGCACACCTTGGAACCCCTCAATATTGGCGTTTACGTCTTGGCATTGGTCATCCACGAGATTTGGCTGGTGATGGTCGCCCAATGGATGTAGCGGACTATGTTTTACGCAGGCCTCAATTAGCAGAGCAAAAACTCATTGATGCGAGCATTGAAAATGGTCTACAAGTATTGCCGCTATTTTTGAAAGGCGATCCCCAAACCGCCATGATGGAACTTCACTCTAAAGCCTAGCTACTAGCTCTGACTCGCTTTTTTATTGGCCGTTAATAGCCTGAATTTCATCATCAACTGCTCTTGGGTTTCTTTGTGATCTGGGTTAAATGGAATACAGTCTACTGGGCAGACTTGACGGCATTGGGGTGCATCGTAATGACCCACGCACTCGGTGCACTTATTGGGGTCAATCTCGTAGATCTCTAACCCCATGTAGATCGCGTCATTGGGGCACTCTGGCTCGCACACATCGCAATTGATGCATTCGTCAGTGATCATTAGAGCCATACTTACCTATACCAATCTGACTTATTTTGTTTTTTGCTGTGAAGACTCAATCTTTTTCACTAACCACTTCTCCACGGAAGGGAAAACAAATTTACTAACGTCACTACCCATCGAAGCAATCTCACGAACAAAAGTGCCTGAGATAAATTGATACTGGTCAGACGGGGTCAAGAATAATGTCTCAACATCAGGCAATAAGTAACGATTCATGCCCGCCATTTGAAACTCATATTCAAAATCGGATACTGCGCGTAAGCCACGGACAATCACTCGTGCATTGTGCTCACGCGCGAAATCTTTTAACAAACCATCAAAGCCAACAACCTTCACGTTTGGGTAATGTCCGAGAACTTCTTGGGCGATATCAATACGCTCTTCGAGCGTAAAGAATGGGTGCTTGCTGCGACTCGAAGCGACACCAACAATAAGCTGATCAAAAATGCTGGATGCGCGACGCACCAAATCCTCGTGACCACGAGTTAAGGGATCAAACGTTCCTGGATATACAGCTACAGTCATAAATCTCCTAAGGCTTTATCGGCTACACGCAAGAGTTTAGCCTCTTCCACTCCGAAATAGGCAGGCTTTTACCTGCCCAGCCTCTAAGTACTTTCCACAATGCCACGAGGGCAATAGGGACTCAAGCTCTTCGCGGGAACGATTTGCAGGAAATTCCACATAAATTCCGCCCCCCATACTGTCATCACATACTCTGCCAGCCTCGAGCACAGTGCGATTCAATAAGTCCGAATCCTGAAACGGTGGGTCGATAAAAATCAAGTTGGCAGAGTGATCAGACTGTCTCTTGAGAAACTCCAGGCTATCGCCTTGCAAGATTTCTACTGAGCCTGTTGCTGGAGATGATTTCAGCAAGTCAAAATTTTTCAATAAATTTTCGCAGGCTTTTTTATCTCTCTCTAAAAGAGTAACCTCACTTGCGCCACGCGATGCGGCCTCAAATCCAAGAGCGCCTGTACCCGCAAATAAATCCAAACATCTCAAGTCCGTTAAATCTTGACCCAACCAATTAAATAAAGTTTCACGGATGCGATCAGTTGTTGGGCGCAAGCCAGGCAAGTCCATGACCGAGAGCAAACGACTTCTCCAGTTACCGCCAATAATCCGAACTTTCTTTGGCGGCTCGCTCTTCAAGGCCTTGAGCTTATTTATTTTGAGCTCCCAGCAAAACAATCTTCATACGATCCATTGCGAGATATTTTTGAAAAGCTGCCGTAACCTGATCTAAGGTAACAGTTTCTACCTGCTTGGTCCAAACTTCCATCGTATCCAAGGGAAGATCATTCCAAACAATTGAAGAAACGTTGTCCAATAATTTTCGGTTGTTATTTATTCGCAATGGATAGCCATTGACTAAGTTTGCTTTAGCAGCGGCGAGCTCAGAATCAGTTGGGCCCTTAGCGATGAAATTGGCAATTGTTTCGCTCATGACCTCAAGAGCCATAGACCCCTGATCACTCTTGGTCTGCAAGCCTGCCTGAAAGATACCAACATCTTTTCCAGGAGAAAAATAACTAAAGACGCTATAGGCTAAACCACGCTTCTCACGCACCTCCGCCATTAATCGCGATACAAAACCTCCGCCTCCCAAAATGTAATTACCCACCAATAAAGGGAAGTAATCTGGGTTGTTACGCGTAACGGCAGTCATTCCCATGGCGATGTGCGCCTGTTGAGAATCAAATGGAATGACTACCTGACGCTCGGCCAATGGCTCTACAGGAGAACGCTGCAATTGTGGAAGCGCGGGAATAGCTGGGCCAGATTGAGGCACCCTCTTTAACAAGCCTTGCACAATCTCTTTTGCTTGTGCCTGATCGACATCCCCAACAATGCTCACGATCATTCGGTCGCCACGATAAAAGCGCTTATGAAATTGCGCCAGATCAGCGGGAGTAATTGCGGAGACTGATTTAACAGATGGGCTTTCTGCCAAAGGATACTTACCGTAAACCATAGACTTAAAGCGTCTCTCAAGAACATACTCGGGCTTTGTCTCCGCCTCCAGCAAGCTCGTAATGGTTCGCTGTTTTTCACGGGCGACGATATTCGCATCGTAAGTTGGCGCGCTCAACATAGCAGCAGCGAGCTGTACAGCTCGATCACGCAAATCTTTTCTACTCAAACTACGAATACGCAAAGTGGCACGCTCACCACTTACTGATAATCCAATGTTCGCACCCAGATCAGCAATTTCGTCGGCGATTTGTGCTTCGCTTAATAAACCTTTTTCACCACGAACGCCATAAGTCATTAAGTCAGCAGTTAAATCCGCTAAACCACTCTTACCAGCGGGATCGTAGCGATCACCAGCGTCAATACTGACCTCAATATCCACCATCGGCAGAGACTTGGTTTGGACAAGGTAGGCTTTTGCGCAATTAAAAAACTCTAGTTGCTCTATCGGTAATGTTGCCTGTGCACTGCTAAGAAAACTCAATAGGGAAAGCAGGAAAACTGTTAAGTGTCGGAGAAGTTTCATGACTTACCCCCTGCCACGCCCGACTTGCGAGCCTGTGGATCTAAGACAGCGCTCGTCAACTGATCATCTACTAAGTATTTTTTAGCGACCGCTTGCACTTGTTCGGGAGTAATCGATTGCATTCTTTCCAACATGGCATCAATGTCTCTCCATGAAAATCCAGCCATCTCTGTCCCACCAATTTCCATTGCCTGGCCAAAAATAGAATCACGCTTATAGATTTGTTCAGAAAGAATACGCACCTTAATTCGCTTAAGTTCGGATTCCAAAATACCTTTTTGCTTAATCTCATCTAAAGCCTTGCGAATACTTATCTGAACTTGCTCAACCGTCTTTCCTTTGGCAAGAGTGGCACTAATAACAAATAGCGCAGGTCCTCGAGAGATCATGTCATACCCAACGCCAACATCGTTCACTACTTTTTCTTGCTTCACTAGACTGCGATTAAGCCTTGCATTGTCATAACCATCTAAGACTGCTGTTAATAACTCGAGCGCATATGGATCTGGCTCTTCAAGTTTGCCAGGCTCAAGGCGCGGGGCTTTCCACGCCATAGTCAGTTGGGCGCTATCAGCTGGAGCCTTTACTTGGACTTGCTTCACCCCCCTCTGAGGCGGCTCAATTTGTGGCTTACGAACTGGGAGCTCCTTGGCAGGCACAGCACCGTAATATTTTTCTACGCTTGCCAAAACTTGCTGGGCATTTACATCACCAGTAATCACTACAGTCGCATTATTTGGCTTATACCAACTACGATACCAATCGCGCGCATCTGATGCAGTCATGTTTTGCAAATCATTCATCCAGCCAACAACTGGATGACGATAAGGCGAACTCATAAATGCAGTTGCCATCAAGGATTCATTTAGCAAACTACTCGGATTGTCTTCCGTTCTTAGGCGACGCTCCTCCATCACCACTTGGATTTCTTTTAAGAATTCAGCATCGTCAAAATTCAAGTTAGACATGCGATCAGCCTCTAACTTAATCACTTCTTCTAATTTAGATTTTTCTACTTGTTGAAAATACGCCGTGTAGTCGCGTGAGGTAAAGGCGTTCTCTCGCCCACCAACTGCGGCAACCAAGCGCGAAAACTCCCCTGCTTTTACCTTATCAGTCCCTTTGAACATCATGTGCTCAAGTACATGGGCTACGCCTGTTCTGCCATTGGTCTCATCCATAGAGCCCGCGCGATACCAAACCATATGCGCTACAGTTGGCGCCCGATGATCTTCGCGCACAATCAACTTGAGGCCATTGTTTAATAGAAATTCATGGGTATTCGATAGGTTGTTCTCTGCCGCCCAAGAAAGTTGGGTAAATAGCAAAAATAGGGAAAAAATTCGGAGTAAATTGGAACGCATCTGCTAAATCACCATATCCCAAGAATTAAATTGATAAGATGCAAGGATTAAATTGTATCGATTATGTTTGGATTACGTAAAACCCTAGGATCTCTATTTAAATCAAGCAAATTAGATGATGCTTGGTTTGATCATTTAGAAGAATCACTTATTCAAAGTGATGTGGGCTTACCCACGACTGAACAATTGATGGCTAAGCTACGCAAAGCCGCTAAGTCAGAAAAAGCATCTAGCGCCGAAGAGCTGCAAGCCTTGCTAGTTCAAGAGGTCACAAGCTTATTGCAAAGCCTGGAAACTAGCCCAAACCCTTTATTTACAAGCACTTCAAACCATATCCCTGAAGTGTGGTTAGTGGTTGGCGTCAATGGTGCAGGCAAAACTACCACCATCGGCAAGCTCTGCAAGCTCTTTCAATCTCAAGGCAAATCTGTGCTGCTGGCAGCCGGTGATACTTTTAGGGCTGCTGCGCGAAATCAATTACAAGAATGGGGCGGGCGCAACCAAGTTGATGTTATTACTCAAGAGGGTGGGGATGCAGCTGCTGTTGCACACGATGCAATCCACTCAGCAATCTCCCGTAAAACCGACATCCTCATTATCGATACAGCGGGTCGTCTTGCCACACAAGACCACCTCATGAAAGAACTCAAGAAGGTAAAGAGGGTTATTGGTAAAGCCCTTCCTGGGGCACCACATCACACACTATTAGTTTTAGATGGCAACACAGGACAAAATGGTTTGAGCCAAGTAAAGGCGTTTCATGCGACTTTGGGCCTTACCGCGATCATCGTTACCAAGCTCGATGGAACTGCCAAAGGAGGCGTTATTTGCGCCCTAGCCCACACTCTCAAAGATGGCCCCAAACCGGCCATTTTGGCCCTTGGTAAGGGCGAAGGAATTGATGATTTGGCCCCATTCACGGCAGGGCAATATTCCTCTGAATTATTCAATTAATTCAATAACTTACAGGCAATAGAAACCATTAGCACTCTCTTGACAAGAGTGCTAAAATAGAACTCTATTAACATCTCATATTTATAAAAAGAAAAATGGTTCAAAAGAAATCTGACAAACCGAATTTGCAAAGGCTGCCTGTAGCGCAGGCTGCAGCGGCGTCCGCATTTCCAATGCTGCCATCCCTTGGGGTTGGCACACTCGATTCTTACATCGCGTACGTAAACCGCGTACCGATGCTCAGCGCTGCGGAAGAGTTACATCTTGCGCAGGAATTTCGTCGCACTGAAAATGTAGACGCTGCAAAAACTTTAGTGCTTTCACATTTACGCCTAGTAGTTTCTGTTGCTCGTCAATATCTCGGCTATGGCATTCCACACGCTGACCTTATTCAAGAGGGCAATGTGGGCCTCATGAAGGCAGTGAAGCGTTACGACCCAAGTAATGGTGCTCGCTTAGTGTCTTATGCAATTCACTGGATCAAAGCGGAAATTCATGAGTACATTCTCAAAAATTGGCGCTTGGTAAAAACAGCAACAACCAAAGCACAGCGTAAGTTGTTTTTCAACTTACGTAGCAACAAACCCACATTGAATGCGCTGACAACAGCCGAAGTGGATGCGCTTGCAAAAGCTTTGGATGTCAAAGGCTCCGACGTTAAAGAAATGGAAATGCGTCTTGCTGGTGGCGACGTTGCGCTTGAAGGCGATGACAGCGATGATGAGGCGGCTTATGCCCCAATCCAATGGCTTGCCGATAATAGCCAAGAGCCGACTGAGCGCATTGCTAATGCTCAAGCCGAAGCATTACAAGGCCCTAAGCTTGATCAAGCCCTAATGGCTCTTGATGAGCGTAGTCGCAATATCGTTCAATCTCGCTGGCTAGCAATGGATGCGGATGGTAACGGCACTAAGACCTTGCATGATCTTGCCGAGGAATATGGCATTTCTGCAGAGCGCGTTCGCCAAATTGAAACGGCAGCGCTCAAAAAAATGCGCGGCCTGCTTCAAGCGGCCTAATAAAAAGGGTTCTTTTCAGAACCCTTTTCTTTACTTCATTAATTCTTTCAAATCATGTGCCAAGGTCTCTGGTCCTTGCGCATGTTTGATATAGAGACGTAAGCGTCCCTGCGGATCAAAGGCATAACTGCCTGCCGTATGATCCATTGTGTAAGAGCCAGGAGTCTTTCCAGGCACTTTCTTGTAATAGATTTTGAAGTCTTTCGCCACCTTTTCTAAGGCTGCCTCATCTGCTGGGCGTAATCCCAAAAAGCGAGGATCAAAAGATGGAACATACTGTTTCAAAATCGCCGCTGTATCGCGCTCTGGGTCAACAGTAATAAACAAGACCTGGACCTTATCAGACTGTGGGCCTAGCAAAGTCATCACTTGCTGCATCTCAGTAAGGGTTGTAGGGCAAACATCAGGGCACTGGGTATAGCCAAAGAACATGACGACAACCTTACCCTTGAAATCAGCCAAAGTTCTGGTATTTTCATCGGGATCCAACAGGCTGAAATCTTTTCCAAATGCGGTACTGCCAGTGATATCGATATTCTTAAACTCTGGCTTTGAGCTACACGCGACCAAAATCATTGCAATGGCGGCAATCAAAAAACTACGCAAGGCAAACATATTCATTCAAATCATCTCAAAGAAAATAGTGATCTATTAATAGCGCCGCAAAGAGCAGTGATAAGTAGGTGATAGAAAAACGAAATGTCCTTTTAGCCAATGCATCACTGTATGAAATAAATAGAGCAATCACATAAGCCAAAAATATCAATCCCAATATCACGGCTGAGACCAAATACACTATGCCGCTCATCCCGTAGATATAAGGCAACAAGGTCGCCGCAATCAGAATCAAGGTATAGAGCAAAATATTTAACAAGGTAAAGCGCTCACCATGAGTTACAGGCAGCATTGGCAAGCCGGACTGTACATAATCATCGCGTCGATACAAGGCAAGCGCCCAAAAATGCGGTGGTGTCCAAACGAAAATAATTAATACTAAGAGCCATGCTTCAGCTGAGAGGCTATTAGTCACTGCTGCCCAACCCAATGCGGGCGGCATAGCACCTGATAACCCGCCGATCACAATGTTCTGCGGTGTTGCAGGCTTTAGTAGCCAGGTATAAATCACTGCATAACCAACAAAGGTAGCCAATGTCAGCCACATCGTCAGTGGATTACAGAAGTTCCACAAAATAATCATTCCAAGTGAGCCGAGAATGATCGAAAAAAGAACACTATGAAATGGAGTTACTTCACCAGTAGCAGAAGGACGCCATGAAGTGCGCTTCATCTTAGCGTCAACAGCCTGCTCTATTAAGCAATTCATGGCAAAGGCAGCACCCGCCAACAACCAAATACCAGCGATTTCACCAAAGAGAACGGGATAAGGCACCATTCCTGGTGTGGCCAAGAACATCCCGATCACAGCACAAAAAACGGCAAGTTGAGTCACTCTGGGTTTAGTTAAAACCCAGTACTGACGCCAACGTGGCATAGCCTGTTGCTCGCTTGTATTTGTTGTGCTCATAGGCGCTTCCAAGAAGTCCAATAACCAATTCTGACCATGCAGAATACCAAAGCAGCAGACCCTGCTGTATGCAATAAGGCCGCCACTAAGGGCCACTGGAAGATCACATTAGAAATCCCGGTAATAATCTGTATCGCAAGCAGACCCAGCAAGAGCTTAACGAAACGATTCAAGCCTTCTGTTGCTGAGTTTGATTGTCGCAATATTCTCCAAGCCAAAACCGAAAGCACTAGCAAAACTAAGCTTGCAAATAAACGATGCGCCCAATGAATGGTTTGCAAGGCTACTGGGGAAATAAACTCGCCTTGCGCATTTAAGCCAAGCTGACGCCATAGCGTAAAGCCTTCTTGCCAGTTAGTTTCAGGCCAAGCAGAACCTAGACAAGTTGGAAAATCGGGGCAAGCCAACACCGCGTAATTTGTACTTACCCAAGCGCCTAAAAAGATTTGGCAAAAGAGAATAGCAAAAGCAGATAGCCACATCAAACCAGGAACAGGCCTTACCCGCAGTACTCGTACTGATGAATTTTTTTCTACCCAAACTTGTTGGGCATAGGCAGTTAAAGCGGCCAATAAAAACAAGGCTAGGATTAAATGAAGGCTAACAATGATGGGTTGTAATTTCAGGGTTACTGTCCAAGCACCAAAGGCGCCTTGTATACAAACCAGCAACAATAAGCCCAAACTACCCAATAAAGGGCCTTTACCCAAAGACTTCAACTTACTAAACGCCACCCCCACCTGCACCAAAATAAGCGCGCCAACAGTCATCGCTAAATAACGGTGAATCATTTCAATCCACGCCTTCATCACCGTAACGGGGCCATCCGGCAAAAGATGCTCAGCCTGCTTAATGTCTCCTAAGGCATGCAAGGGATTAGAGTTGCCATAGCAACCGGGCCAGTCAGGGCAACCCAAGCCAGAATCGGTCAAACGCGTAAAAGCGCCAAACACAATCAAGTCAAAAGTCGTAAATACCAAGACCCAATTGAGTCGCTAAAAAAAGCTATAGCCAGGCCTTGTCCAAAGATAGGCGAGCGGCAATCCTGCAAATACGATCGCGATCAAAGCCAATTCTAAAAACAAGGCAAAGCTGGGCATTACAAATTCTCACCCTTGTGATTAAGGCGTAATAGTTTCTCTAAGTCTTTTTTAATTGCTGTAAATTCTTTTGGAGAATTAGTAACCGGAATCAGCATCATCTTGTCTGGACTTGGATCAATCAATTGGATTTGATCACCAGCACCCTCTTTGTTAAGCCAACTCATAAATTCAGCGCGTGCCTTAGGATCGGCTGGCAAGCCAACCACCTTGAAGCCAGCCACTTTTTCATCGTAAGCCTGAGCTACCGCAGGGTCTACTGGCTTACCGTCAGTATTGACCCATAAAAGCTGAACACGACCGCCTTCCCTGCCAACTGCTACTTTCGCTTGTCGCATCAGAAAAAAAACTTCAATACATTTTTTATCTTCAATGCGGCATTCGCCCGCCGGACGAGCGATCAACAAAGTCCATTTACCTTGCAAGGGAACATCAAACCATTCAGAATTTGCTGCCTGCACTGGATACACCAAAGTACCAAAGTTGGTTTTTCCTCCCTCTGGCTTAATTACATAATAGGCAAAATAAGAGGCAATTACTGGTGCTGCGCACGCAAGCAACAGAAACAACATTTGCATGCGGCCTCGACGTGTTTGCGCGTTAATTGCGGAAGAATCCGTCTGAGATGCTGGTATCAATAACTCTTTATCGCTCACTCTCAATCCCCGTTTACCGCACTTTGTCGCCAATATTGACGCAAACCGCCAACTAACCAAAATACAAAACCTGCAAATGCCAATCCAAACCACTGGAAGGCATAAGCATAATGGCGATCGACCCCAGTTGTCAGGGGAGCCCACTCTCGGACTAGGCCATCAGCAACCCTAGTCTCCTCTAGACGCAAAATAAAGGGGGCTTGTGGCCAATGATGAAGCTGACCCTCTCGCTCTAAATCAAAATTTTGCGCAATACGTGGTTTATTAATATCCACATTTTGGTCCTCAGAGCCTAATGCATAAACCTTTCCAGGGTGAGCAAAAACGATGCCTTCAATGTTCAGTATCCCAGCAGGAGTCTCTATGCTTGGCAATATCTCTCGATTTTCACGATTGCGTGGAGCCCAACCCCGATTTACCCAAAGCACCTCATCACGACCCTCTAGACGAAAAGGCATCATCACATAGAAGCCCGCTTGTGCGGTTGCTCCAGCACCCCCCGGAGGAACTGGTTGCGGACGATTGTCTAGCCAAATAGCAGCCTCAGGAACATATTTACCGCGAGCAATCATGCGACGCTCACTAGCCTCTTCTAAAGTCCACGAATGAGAATTTGCATTCAATATCGTCATTTGTTGACGCGCCAACAAATCGGCAGCTAAAGCAATCTTGCCTTGCGCCCTGCTAAGTTGCCAAACCCCTGCACTACAACCAATACCAATAACCATTAAGGCTGATAAAGTAGCAACTAAGCGCTTAGCAATAAGGGCATTAAAAAGAATATTCAAAAGATTTAAATTTAAGGATTTGAGATGAAGTGGCTTATTCCCATTGTCCTACTAATGATTGTTTTTAGCTTAGGATCAGCCTTGTATTTCATGATGAAAGATCGCGGCAATAGCTCTCGAATGGTTCATTCACTCATGCTACGTATTGGCTTATCAATTGCCCTATTCCTGGGAATTTTGCTGGCCCATTACTTCGGGCTAATTGAGGCAACTGGAATTAAGGTGGGAACTAACTAAGCCGCTAACAAACAAGGGTGCTTAAAACTGAATTGGGGCTTAAGAGCCCCGATTTTTATTTCTCTTACATCCAGTAAACAGCGATGTACAAACCAAGCCAAACGACGTCAACGAAGTGCCAGTACCAAGCCGCACCTTCAAACGCAAAATGATGCTTCGCTGTAAAGTCGCCACGAATCATGCGACGCAAGACAATTGCCAACATGGTGCCGCCAAGGAAAACGTGAAAACCAGTCAACATAAAGAAGGTTGAGCCATAAACACCTGAAGTCAATTTCAAATTCAGGGCATGGTATGCATGGTAGTACTCATAAGCCTGGAAGCCCAAGAAGATCGCGCCCAAAGCAACAGTAGCCGCTAAGAAGTTAACAGCCTTCTTCATGTGGTTTTCTACCAAAGCGTGGTGAGCGATAGTGATCGTCACACCGGAGCTCAACAACAATAAAGTATTAATCGTTGGGATTGGCCATGGACCCATAGTGGTAAATTTCTCAACCAAATCAGCAGGGCCATCATTAGGCCAAACAGCCTGGAAATCAGGCCATATCAACTTGCTCTCAACATCACCCATCCAAGGCATCGCAATGTTGCGAGCATAGAAAAGGGCTGCGAAGAATGCACCGAAGAACATGATCTCAGAGAAGATGAACCATGCCATAGACCAGCGATAGGAAATATCCACATTCACGCCGTTCTTGCCAGAGTTATATTCTGCAATGGTGTCGCCAAACCAGTTGTATAGAACAAATAAAACCCAAGCCACGCCAACAAGTGTTAGAGCACCACCCCAAGAGGTATGGTTTACCCAACCAGTCATGCCATAGCCGAAGGCGATCAAGCCAGCCGCTGCCATAGCAGGATGGCGAGACAATCCTGGGACGAAATAGTAAGGGGTTGAATTGGATGACATCGTATTCTCTCTATTCAATCAAAAAATAATCAATGGGATACAACTGCTTTCACTATCAAGAGCAGGATGGCCATAAAAATCAAGGCCCCAACAACACCCGCAATGATAATGTGCACAAAACTTAATGTAGCTACATCTTCCTGCAAACCAGATTTCTTACGCACACCCAAAAAGCCCCACATTACGGCTTTCATAGACTGCATAAAAGTACTTTTCTTTTTCATGAAACCACCTTTGATTTAGGGGCTGGTGGTGTGCCACCTAAACCTAACTCGAAGAAGGTATATGACAGAGTAATTGTTTTGACATCGCTTGGTAAGCCCGCATCAATCACAAATACTACCGGCATCTTTTTTGTTTCATTTGCTGCCAGCGTTTGTTCCTGAAAACAAAAACACTCTAATTTAGTAAAAAACTCTGTTGCGCTTTTAGGCGCATAACTCGGTATAGCCTGCGCACGTACTGGGCGATTTTGATTATTTGTTACTTCATAAACAATCTCAGTCATTTCACCTGGGTGCACTTCTAAAAAATTCTTAATAGGCTTAAAGGTAAATGGGCCACGACTATTCGAATCAAACTCAATAGTTACAGTACGAGCATAGTTAACTTGTGTATTGCCAACCCTATTTGGGCTAAAAGCTCTAATGCCATAATCATTCTTACTCGTCACCACATTAATTCCAGTGACTTCGCACAATGCCTTATACATTGGTACTAACGCATAACCAAAACCAAACATCATTACTGAAGCAATCAAGAGCTTCAGTAAGATTTGACGGTTTGCAGTCTGAGTAGTTGTCATATAAAAAGCACTTAACCTAAAACGCTCCACTTCATCACAATGCCAATGAAAACCACTACGGCAATGCTCAAAAGAATCAGCCCTAAGCGGCGATTATTCGCAGCTAGGGCTTGATTAGAAGACGATTTAAATTCCTGCTTCACGCAACTGCTCAGCGTTTGGAGGAGTCTCAAAGGTATGGTGTGGCGCCGGTGAAGGCACTGTCCACTCAAGACCTTTTGCACCTTCCCATAGTTTAGCCGGAGCCTTCTCACCATAACCACGATAAGCAGGCAATGCAACGCAGAATAAGAAGTAAACCTGCGCTAAACCAAAGCCCAATGCGCCGATGGAAGCAATCATGTTGAAGTCAGCAAACTGTGTTGGGTAGTCTGCATAACGACGTGGCATTCCTGCTAGACCCAAGAAGTGCATAGGGAAGAAGGTGATGTTAAAGAAAATCATGGAAGCCCAGAAATGGATCTTGCCACGAGTTTCGCTAGCCATACGACCTGTCCACTTAGGACACCAGTAGTAGAAACCTGCAAACATCGCAAACAATGAACCTGCTACTAACACGTAGTGGAAGTGGGCAACGATGTAATAAGTATCTTGAATACCAATATCAATTGGAGCCATCGCACAAATCAAACCAGTGAAGCCACCCATCGTGAATACGAAAATAAAACCAACAGACCACAACATTGGAGTTTCAAAAGTCATTGAACCTTTCCACATTGTTGCTACCCAGTTGAAAATCTTCACGCCTGTTGGAACAGCAATCAACATCGTTGCGTACATAAAGAACAGTTGACCAGTTACTGGCATACCTGTTGCGAACATGTGGTGAGCCCAAACGATGAATGACAAGATCGCGATAGATGCAGTTGCATACACCATGGAGCTGTAACCAAATAATGTCTTTCTGGAGAAAGCAGGCACGATTTCACTGATGATGCCAAACGCAGGCAGAATCATGATGTAAACCTCTGGGTGACCAAAGAACCAGAAAATATGCTGGAACATAATTGGGTCGCCACCGCCTACAGCGGAGAAGAATGATGTGCCAAAGTGACGGTCAGTCAACACCATGGTGATTGCGCCAGCCAATACAGGCATCACAGCAATCAATAAGTAAGCACTAATCAACCAAGTCCAGCAGAACATTGGCATCTTCATCAATGTCATGCCAGGAGCGCGCATATTCAAAATGGTTACGATGATGTTGATCGAACCCATGATGGAAGAAGCACCCAATAAGTGAAGGGCAAAAATACCCATATCCAAACCTGGGCCCATCTGTGATGTCAAAGGTGCGTAAATTGTCCAACCACCAGAAGGTGCGCCGCCAGGAGCCAGGAATGAGCTCAACAATAAAGTCGCTGCAACTGGAAGGATCCAGAAGCTGAAGTTATTCATACGAGCAAACGCCATATCGGATGCACCAATTTGCAAAGGCACCATCCAGTTTGCGAAACCCACAAACGCTGGCATGATCGCACCGAACACCATCACGAGACCATGCATAGTAGTGAGCTGATTGAAGAACTCAGGACGTAAGAATTGCAAACCTGGCTGGAACAATTCCAAGCGAATTCCCAAAGCCATTACGCCACCGGCCAATAAGCTGACAAATGAGAAGATCAAATACATCGTGCCGATGTCTTTATGGTTGGTTGCGAACAACCAACGACGCCAACCATGTGGCGTGTGATCATCATGCGCATGATCGTGTGCGTGATCGTGGGTAGTAGAGACTGTGCTCATGAATTACTCCGGTTTCGTTTTATCTGTTTTAGTTAATCTGAATTAGTTGCCGCCACGTGCGGTAATAATTTCTTGGGTCTGAATTACTTCACCCGTCTTATTACCCCATGAGTTACGGGTATAGGTCATTACTGCAGCGATATCGCCATCAGAAATCACACCAGCCCATTTAGGCATCGCACCTTTGCCATTAATCAAAATGTTGAATTGACCTGCTTTAGGACCATTCACCACTTTGCTGCCATCCAATGCTGGGAAGGTGCCTGCGCCCTTGCCGTTTGGCTGGTGACATGCGGCACAGTTAGCAGCGTACACTTTCGCGCCACGCTCTTTTTGTTCTTCCAATGTGTAAACCTTAGATGGATCATCACCTGCAGCGCCCATTTCTTTTTTCTTCTGAGCAACCCAAGCGGTGTAGTCATCTTGAGAAACTACTTTAACTACGATTGGCATAAACGCATGCTCGGCGCCGCACAACTCAGAACACTGGCCGCGGAATGTGCCGATAGTTTCAGCCTTGAACCATGTATCGCGAACAAATCCAGGGATCGCATCTTGCTTAACGCCAAATGCTGGAATGGTCCATGCATGGATTACGTCATTTGCAGTAGTGATCAAACGAATTTTCTTGCCAACTGGGACAACCATTTCGTTATCGACTTCCATCAAATAAGTATTTGATTTTGGAGCTAAATTGTTAATTGCTTCGCGTGAAGTAGAGAGAGTGGACAAGAAGCTGATGCCTTCGCCTTCGCCCTTAATGTAGTCGTAACCCCACTTCCACTGATAACCTGTTGTCTTAATAGTGATATCAGAGTTGGTTGTATCTTTCATCGCCACCACTGTTTTGGTAGCAGGCAATGCCATACCAATAACAATTAAAAGCGGAATGACCGTCCATACGATTTCCACCAAAGTGCTCTCGTGGAATGATGCTGACTTATGTCCGAGTGATTTGCGATGTTTCAAAATCGAATAGAACATCACACCAAAAACACCCACAAAAATCAACGCGCAAATTGCGAGCATCATCCAATGTAGCCAGTGGATTTCTTGCATGATTTTGGTTGCTGGAGCAGCGAAATTGAGCTGGTTTACAGCTGGGCCGCCGGGCATATTTTCTGTTGCATAAGCAAAAGCAGTGCCGAAGGCTGCTACTAAATAGAGCGATGCCCTAGTGACTTTTCCAAATAAATTTATCTTATTCTCTGTTTATTGTCGCGAGCACTGCAGCAAAAAAACGCCACAAAATGCCCAAAATGCGGTCTAAAGCCAATACTTCCAGCGGTGATTATAGGGTTAATTAGGCTCAACAACAAACAGGGATAACCCCCCTACACCCAATCTTGGTGTAGCTTAAAATGATAGTAAGCACTTACACTTAATGAGAATCTTTCCTAGTCTTGCGTCCAATTTGATTTACATCAATATAGGCTATGCTGTCTTGTGATTTGGCGAGGTGTTTTCCAAGGGCCCAAGCATGTCCATAAACCATTTCTAGGGTCAATTTTCCAGGCAATTCGTTCATTCCAGCTCCTACATGCGGATTGATATCGCCCAATTTCAAAGCCCCTACATCAGCCAATAAAAGCTGAGGCTGCTCGTAATCAAGGGTCAGGTACTCCATGTCCATAACAGGATCTGAAAATCGCCCTGCAAGCAAAGCATCTCCTAAATCATGCATATCCCATGGACTGCTTAAATTTTTAACCTGTAAGACTTTGCTCTGTAGAGGTCGCAACTCTTTGCCGGTGTCAGGCCCCAAATAACTAAATACGAGCAAACCACCTTCACGCAAAACACGCCAACACTCATGCAAAAATAACTTGGGATCCGTCAAATCATGCAGCAATAAATTACTAAATACCAAATCTACAGAATTGTCAGCAATGTCGAATTTATTAGACACATGAAGATGTGTAAGTGAACTTGTTTTTGCGCCGCTAAATATCGATCGCCAGTTTGCCCAAGCTTTTACAATCCACAATTGCAATTTTGAAGATCCGCCCTCAATCACACTATGAATGCGAGCATGTGGAAAACGCTTTGCTAGCAAGGTATGGTGGTTTCCCGAAAAGTCGGGAATTACCAAAATATCTCGAACATCTAATCTGACAATATCGAGTTTTTGCAGCATGCGATCTGCAATTTTGTCTTGTAACCATCTGATGGATTGGGTCATTAGCTCAGTATACTCAGCGCCCAATGCGATTTCTAGAGAATCTTATTCAATCGATCAGTGAATCCATTTTACCAACTGCATGTATCGTTTGCCAACAATATCAATCTACAAGCATTTGCAATCAATGTCTGCTAATGATTTATCACGACAGTCTTTTGCATTATGAATGCTGCTATCAATGCGGAATTCCACTGCAAACCACAGAGCTTCAACAACGCCAATGCAATACTTGTTTTGCACAAACCCCCTCATTTGATCAAACGATTTGTCTTGATTGTTATGACGGCCTCCTTCAAGAAGCGCTCCATCAATTTAAGTATCAAAAACGTCTTGCTTTTGCGCATGGACTGAGCGAAGCTTGGAATGCATTACTTGCAAATGAAATAGACGATCGATCAATTGATTATTTGCTTCCCGTTCCGCTGAGTCAGAAAAAATTACTTGCTCGTGGCTTTAACCAAAGCTGGGAGATAGCAAAAAGAATTCAGTGCGGTAACCACATACAGAAGTTACCTTTTGTCCTAAAACGATTCCATCATATAGAACATCAAGCAGCTAAAAATTATTCTGCGCGACAGCATGACATACGCCAGATGTTTTATATTGATAAAAAAGGTATTGAAATCCTTAAAGGTAAGTCCGTTGCTGTTTTTGATGATGTGATGACCAGCGGGGCGACTCTAAATGAGATCGCACGAACCCTCAAAATGATTGGGGTAGCTCGAGTAATTAATTGGGTTCTATTAAGAACCACTAAACTGAGTCTGTGAACTGAGCTCATGAGCTACATAAATTAATGAATTCGTATGTTTAATATCGTTTTATTTGAACCAGAAATCCCACCCAATACAGGGAACATCATTCGCTTGTGCGCCAACACGGGAGCAACACTGCATCTCATAGAGCCCCTAGGTTTTCCAATGGAGGATGCGAAGTTGAGGCGTGCTGGATTGGATTATCACGAGTTTGCAAGCATTGCGGTTCACCGAAATTGGGCCGAGTTCCTCAAAAAAGAATCTCCTGAGCCACAACATTTATTTGCCTTAACCACCAAAGGCAGGGGCAAGTTTCATGAGGGTAAATTTCAAGCGAATGATTATTTTATTTTTGGCTCTGAAACAAAAGGCATTAGCGATGAAGTTCGGAATTCTATTCCAGCTGAAAATCAATTGCGCTTAGCAATGAAAGACAATAGCCGTAGCCTTAATCTTTCTAATACTGTTGCGATCGTTGTATATGAAGCTTGGCGCCAAAATGAATTTGTAGGCGGCAAGTAACAGAGATTGAATTACGATTCAATTTTGGGGTCGCGGCCCATCAATTTTTTAACAGCGTCTTGTGCTTGAAGTTTGCCCGCCAATACATCACCCATCATGGCGGTGATAGGCATCTCTACATTCAATCGTTTTGCAAGATCGTTCACTGCAGCAGCGCATAAAACACCCTCTGCAACGTGACCTAAATTTGCCAAAATTTTATTCAAGGGCTTGCCGGATGCCAGTTCAAGACCAACTCGACGATTACGGGAAAGATTTCCCGTAGCGGTCAAAATTAAATCTCCAACGCCCGTAAGCCCCATGCAGGTCTCTGATTTACCACCCGCGGCTTTTACTAGACGCATCATTTCAGCCAGACCACGAGTTAATACCGCTGCGCGGGCATTCAAGCCAAGATCTAAACCATCTCCAATCCCAGCTGCTATCGCCAAAACATTCTTAACAGCGCCACCCAGCTCAACGCCAACCAAATCATCACTTGAGTAAACGCGCATGTTGCCATGATGAAAAGCGGCTTGAACAATTTTGCAAAGGCGCTCGGATGAACTGGCAACTGTCAGCGCACAAGGCATTCCAGAGCCAACCTCATGGGCAAAACTGGGGCCAGATAGTGCGCCATAGGCATGTCGGATGCCGCGACTATGAAGTTGATCTTCACGCTCAACGACTTGGTGTGGCAACAATGCGGGTGCGGGCTCCAAACCCTTACAAAGCCAAACAATATTCAATGGATGATCGGCTATCTTAAGAACATGTGAAATGGTTTCAGATAAACCTGACATGGGAGTCGCAATCACCAACAGATCGTCGACCCCAAGCCTTTTTACTGCAGTATCAAAATCACTTTCAAGATGAAGGCTCTTCGACAAAGAGATGCCAGGAAGGTAGGCTTGGTTTTCGCCACTCTGGGCAATGGCTTTTAACTGATCTTCACTTCGAGACCACAAACAAACATCTTCTCCACGCAACTGATGAGCTGCTTGGGAGGCCATTGCGGTCCCCCATGCGCCAGCACCCAGCAGAGTCACTTTCATGATACGTGACTCAACCTGAGAAATTAATTAGGGAGAATGATCTTGCTCTCATCAGCACCATCATTATCAGAGCTTGATGCGGCCTGCTGTGCCTGCATCAATCTGTGCTCATACATACCGTGGAAATTAATTTCATTCAAATGTATTGGCTGAAAGCCTGCACGGCTGATTGCATCCGCAATATTTGAACGTAAGTATGGATGCAAAATAGTCGGGCAAGTAATACCCAACATTGGATCTATCTGCTCCGGGGGAATGTTATTGAACTCAAAAATACCCGCTTGATTAGCTTCAACCAAGAATAGAACTTTGCCCTCAACCCGAGATGTCAGGGTTGCGCTCAGAGACACCTCAAACAATGCATCATTAATTCTCTTGACACCAATGTCTATTTCAACCTGAACTTGTGGCTCTGCTACTACCAAGAAAATCTCTGGAGCATTTGGCTGCTCAAGAGACAAGTCTTTCAAATAGATTCTCTGGATGCGAAATGATGGATCTTTGGATTCAGAATTTGTAGCACTAGGTGCGGAAGATTGTTCAGTCATTACAAACTTTCTTAATGTTTATCTATTAAACCAATAATGGGTCAAGCTTACCAGCGCGATCCAGGGCTACTAAATCATCGTATCCGCCAACATGAGTGTCGCCAATATAGATTTGTGGGACAGTTCGTCGACCAGTTCTCGTCATCATCGTTTCACGTTGAGCGGGATCACGATCAATCAAAATCTTTTCTAAATTCGTCACGCCCTTTTTTACCAATAGCTTTTCAGCCATAACGCAATATGGGCAAACTTGTGTGCTGTACATTGTTACTTGAGGCATATCACTTACCTTGCTTCACCAAAGGAAGAGCGGCAATCTTCCAAGCTTGGACTCCACCTTCCAAAATACCTACTTCAGAAAACCCAAGACTTTTCACCTCTGGAATAGCTTTACGAGAATGAGAGCCGGTGTCGCAGACCAAAACTACTGGATGCTTGCGATCTAACTTCATGCCCTCAATCGAGGCAGTTAGGCCAGAAGCATTGGCTAATCTTGCGCCTGGCAAATGGCCAGCTTTATAGGCATCTTCAGAGCGCAAATCAAGAACATATGCCTTGCGACGATTAATCCAAATAGTGGCCTCTGTCGGCGACAAGCCTTTACCGCTGATAAGCGTAGATAATGTAGGCAGGAAAAGCGCGGCACCCGATATTAGCAACAGGGCTATAAGCGCTAAATTGTCAATTTGCGTGAGAAAGTTCATCATCAGATTATAGAATGGCTCTATGAAACAACTTGTCCTTATTCGTCATGGCGAATCCGCCTGGAACCTTGAAAACCGCTTCACTGGCTGGGCGGATGTTGACTTAACCCCAAAAGGGGCTGAACAAGCACTAGCGGCTGGTGAAAACCTTCGAAAAGCAGGCTATGAATTCGATATAGCCTACACCTCCGTTTTAAGACGCGCCATTCGCACTCTGTGGCACGTTCAAGACACCATGGACCTCATGTGGATACCAGTAGTGCATAGCTGGAGATTAAATGAGCGACATTACGGCGCACTTACTGGCCTAAACAAAGCAGAGACTGCCGCTAAATATGGTGATGAACAAGTTCACATCTGGCGACGCTCATACGATGTGCGCCCACCACTTCTAAAAATGGATGATGAACGCAATCCAAAAAATGACTCGCGTTACTCCAAACTTAATCCTTCTGATATTCCTCTTGGTGAGTGCCTAAAAGATAACGTTGAACGCGTATTGCCACTTTGGAATGAGTCTATCGCCCCCGCACTGAAAGCAAATAAACGTGTACTGCTTGTTGCGCACGGCAACAGCATTCGCTCTTTAATTAAATACCTTGACCAAATGTCTGATGAAGCCATCATGGAAGTCAATGTACCAAACGGTGTACCTCTGGTTTATGAATTAGACGATAACCTCAAGCCAATACAACACTTCTACCTGGATTAAATTCAAAAATATGCGTCAATTTCTTAAGAACTTTGCACTGATCGCAATTGGCTTGATAGCCGGTGTAGCCGCTACTATTCAGCTTTCGGCAACCGCGCAACAAGGCGGGCAATTTCCGCTGGACGAGCTACGCACACTCTCAAATGTGTTTGCTCAAATCAAGCGTGAGTATGTTGAGCCTATTGAAGATAAGCAGCTCTTAACAGATGCCGTTAAAGGCATGGTCAGCAGTCTTGATCCTCACTCCACATTCTTGGATAAAAAAGATTTCGCGGAGATGCAGGAACAAACTTCTGGAAAATTTGCAGGACTCGGAATTGAAATTACTTCTGAAGATGGCGTAGTAAAGGTTCTTAATCCAATTGAAGATAGCCCAGCCGCACGCGCTGGTTTGCAAGCGGGGGATTTAATCACTCGCTTAGATGACAAACCTGTACGTGGCATGTCTCTTGATAAAGCCGTACGCACGATGCGTGGTACCCCTGGCACCAAAATCACCTTAACGGTTTATCGCAAAAGTGAAGAGCGTAGCTTTCCTGTAACGATTACACGCGCCGAAATCAAAGTGCAATCCGTTAAAGCAAAAATTGTTGATAACGATATCGCCTGGGTTCGCATTACCAGTTTCCAAGAGCGCACCGTTCCGGATCTTGCTAAAAAACTCACTGACCTTGCAAACCAGAATCCAAAGCTAAAAGGCGTGATTTTGGACCTTCGTAATAACGGTGGAGGCCTATTACAAGGCGCCGTTGGGGTTGCGGCAGCATTCTTGCCAGCGGACGCTGTAATTGTTTCAACTAAGGGTCAAGCACCGGATTCCAAGCAAGTCTTTAATGCGACTCCAGCTATGTATCGTCTCAGCGAGCCAGGCGACCCATTGGCTAGTGTTCCACCTATATTTAAAAAATTACCAATGGTCGTTTTGGTAAACGCCTATTCAGCTTCAGCATCTGAAATTGTTGCCGGAGCATTGCAAGACTACAAGCGTGCCACCATTATCGGTAAGACGACTTTTGGCAAGGGCTCTGTACAAACCGTTCGACCACTGACAAATGATTCGGCTCTAAAAATTACCACTGCCTACTACTACACGCCAAGCGGTAAATCTATTCAGGCCTTTGGCATCAAGCCAGATATTCCTGTTGATCAAAATAAAGATGGCGACCCTGATGATGTATTGATTACGCGCGAGATTGATAGCGAAAAACATTTACGCAACAAGCAATCCGCCGAAGATAAATTAATTAAGGATCGCGAAGAGCGTCGCCTCCAAGAGCTTCAACGCATTGAAGATAAAAATGCCAAGAAAACCCCTGAGGAAAAAGAAAAGAATAAGAATAAGAAGCCCGTCGAATTGGGAAGCGCTGATGATTTCATGCTAACGCAAGCAGTCGCATTCATTAATGGTCAGCCAGTAAAACGCTCATCATCCAAGCTTGAGTAATCGGTAATATGAATGATGAGCAGTTACTTCGCTATTCAAGGCATTTACTGCTTGAGGATATCGATGTTGAGGGCCAAGAGAAACTCCTGCAGGCTCACGCCCTGATCATTGGTGCTGGTGGCTTGGGCAGTGCAGCTGCGCCCTATTTAGCTGCCGCGGGTATAGGAAAAATTACCCTGGTTGATCATGATGTTGTGGAGCTCACTAATCTGCAACGACAGATCATGCATACCGAGCAGATGATTGGCAAAAGCAAAGTGGCTTCTGGCCAACAATTCTTAAGTCAACTGAACTCCGGCATTCAAGTCGATATTGTTCAGGAGAAGGCTACAACCAATCTACTTGCCAAACTATTGCCAACAATTGATGTTGTTTTGGATTGCACAGACAACTTCAATACCAGGCAGCTAATCAATGCCGCTTGCATTCAATATCAAACACCGCTCGTTTCCGGATCAGCATTGCGCTTTGATGGACAGGTTTCCGTTTTTGATCCTCGAACTAAAACTTCTCCTTGTTATGTCTGCATCTTCTCCCCAGGGGAAGATTTTGAAGAAGTCAGTTGTTCTAGCATGGGCATCTTCTCTCCACTAGTTGGCATTATCGGCACCATTCAAGCTGCGCAATCACTTCAGGTCATCATTGGATTCGGGGAGTCACTGGTGGGGCGCATGTTGCTTTGGAATGCTCGCACTACACAAGTAGATCAAATCAAAATTACCCGCAACCCTGACTGCCAAGTTTGCGGGAAAAATCACTCCAACTAGGAGAACAAACGCTCCAAGGCTTTTGCTTGAGCTTCAGGCTCATAGGCCTTGAGAACCCGCGGGAAACGAGCCTTTAAGATGCCCGCATTAGCCTGCAGAATTTCTCGTTTGACCAACAAAAGCTGGCTGAAGTGCATAGAGAAGTCAGTCAATCCCATCGCAAGCAATAACTTCGTCAAGCTGGGATCGCCCGCCATCTCACCACAAACTGCTACAGGCACGCCGGCGCGCTTCGCTTGATCAATGATGTTGGCAATTAAATTCAGAATTGCAGGATGTAATGGGTCGTACAAATGCGCCACTGCATGATCTGCGCGGTCAATGGCTAAAGTGTACTGAATTAAGTCATTAGTGCCGATGGATAAAAAATCAAATCGGTCAATAAATAAAGGGAGCACTAATGCAGCCGCTGGAATCTCAATCATGGCGCCCACTTGAATATTGGGATTAAATGACTGTCCACGTTGCAGTAGCTGCTGCTTCGCTTTTTCGATTAAACGAAATGTTTCATCAATTTCTTTTGCATGAGCGAGCATTGGAATCATGATGCGCGCTTGACCATAAGCAGAGGCACGCAATATTGCCCTTAGCTGCGTAAGAAAAATTTCTGGTTCCGTTAAAGACCAACGAATCGCCCGCAAACCCAGTGGTGATGTTCCGGTTTGAGACACATCAGCACCACCCATACCGAGTGCCTTATCGGCGCCAACGTCAATCGTTCGAATGTTGACTGGTAAGCCATGCATGAGATCAACAACCCGACGGTATTCTTGATACTGTTGCTCTTCATCCGGTAAAGCTTGCTTGCGATCCATAAATAAAAACTCGGAACGGAACAGGCCAACCCCTACTGCACCCAACTTCACTGCCTGCACAGCGTCTTCTGGCAATTCAATATTGGCAAAGAGCTCAATATCAACGCGATCCAAAGTTTCTGTTTTGGCATGCTTTAGCTGTTGGAGTTTTCGCGCATCCTTGGCGGCCTGACTTTGTAGCTTGCGATACTCCGCCAATAATTGCTCATCGGGGGCAACAACGACAACACCCTGTTCGCCGTCCAAAATGAGCCAATCGCCATGGCGGATCATTTCACTAGCGTGTCGTACACCAACTACCGCCGGTATCTCCATACTTCGTGCAACGATTGCAGTGTGCGAAGTTTTACCGCCCAGATCGGTTACGAAGCCAGTAAATGCATGGTCTTTGAAGCGCAACATGTCATGTGGAGCAATATCATGAGCAACAATAATTGACTCAATGCCTACATCGCTAGATGGCAAGAACTCCGTCTCGAGAGTATCTTTTTGTGAATTAATCGCCTTAATGACGCGCTCGGCAACTTGCCGAATATCATTCGCACGCTCCTTTAAATAAGGATCTTCAATTTCGGCAAACTGCTCTAAGAGGTCGTTGAGCTCTGTTGTCAATGCCCAAGCGGCATTGAGACGTTGCGTCCGAATTAATTTAAGCGGCTTTTCTGCAAGGGCGGGATCTGCCAAGATCATGCCATGCACATCCAAAAATGCCGCCATCTCTTGGGGCGCATCTTTAGGCAATCCTTGGCGTAACTGATCAAGCTCTAAGCGCACTTGATCAAAAGCGTCTAATAATTTTTTAGCCTCAGCTTCTTCTTTGCCAGGCTCAACTAAATAATGACTAACCTCTAATGCTGCACGCGAAATCAGTACGGCTTTGCCAATGGCAATGCCTTTTGATACTGGGATTCCGTGCAATGCAAATGTCATGCCTACTCGCCTTCTCCAAAGCGATCATTAATTAATGCAATGAGAGCTTCCATGGCCTCATCCGCCCTCTCTCCGACAGTCTCAAGCGTAATAGTGCTGCCAATACCAGCTGCCAACATCATCACACCCATAATGCTCTTTGCATTGATTTGACGACCATTACGTGACAACAATATTTCACAAGGAAATTGCGCCGCTAACTGGGATAGCTTGGCAGAGGCTCTTGCATGCAAGCCCAATTTGTTAATGATCTCAATTTCAGCAACCGGCATTTTTGCTTCTCTCCTATTTACGCTTGGCTTACTTTTGCACCTAAGCGCAAAATACCGTTCTGACCACCAGCCAAAGCCTTTTGGGCCAACTCTTCGAGATCTTCAGCGCGATGCGAAACGCAGCGCATTAGCATTGGTAGATTTAGCCCAGCCAAAACGACCACAGGCGTATTTAAACCTGAAAGCGGGCCCAAACTTTCTAACTTGGAAGCTACGTTTGCAGGTGTTGCGCCCATGACATCAGTCAAGATCAAAACGCCCTTACCCGAATTCACTCCATAGGCGGCTTTTAAGACTCGATCAAAACTAGCTTTAATATCTTCATGAGGTGGAATGTCCACGGCTCGAATACGCTCAGGTAAAGCCCCAAACGTATGCTCAACAAATCCCAGCATTGCGCTGGCTACAGGGGTGTGCGCAACAATTACGATTCCTGCCATGTTATGAGACCGCCCTTTCAAGCGCTTTTAACCAAAATTGGGGTAGGTCAAATTGGGTTTGATCCGTTATTTCAACAAAACAGGTCGGGCTTGTCACGTTAATTTCAGTAAGACGGCCACCAATCAAATCCAACCCCACCAAGAATAAACCTCGTTGATTCAGAATAGGAGCCAACTTCTCTGCAACCTGCTTTTCAGCATCCGTCAAAGGCATTGCAACACCTTTGCCTCCAGCGGCTAAATTTCCCCGAATTTCTGCGCCCTGCGGAATACGAGCCAAAGCGAACGGTACTACCTCGCCATCAATGAGAAGGACACGCTTATCGCCTTGAGCAATCTCTGGCAGAAAACGTTGGATCATCAATGTTCTTGCGCCGTTCTCGCCAAGCGTTTCAACAATACTCGCCAGATTTAAGCCATCGGCGCCAACTCTAAACACCCCCATACCACCCATACCATCAAGGGGCTTAATAACGATGTCGCGATGCTGACGATGAAACTCTTCAACCGCACTTAACTCTCGAGTTACTAATGTTGGTGGAATTAATTCAGGGAACTCAGCAATAGAAAGTTTTTCAGAATGATCACGAACAGCGCTTGGATTATTAAAAACTTTTGCACCTTGTCTTACCGCCGCAGATAGTAGCCAAGTTGTATTGAGATACTCAATATCAAATGGTGGGTCTGTCCTCATCAAAATAGCTGAGAATGTATTTAGAGATCGCGATTCAAGCTTACCTAGTTCATACCAAGATGTAGAAGCGGGTTTGATAAGCAAGCTTTGACAATCCGCAACGACTGAGTTGTCTTTCCACAAAACATTGCGACTTTGACAAAACCACAGACGATGCCCTGCTTCTTGAGCAACGCGCATCATCGCCAAGGTGGAGTCTTTCTCAATCTTGAAAGTCTCTAAAGGGTCGGCGATAAATAAAAGATCCATATTGTTAGTGACTCTAATGGCGGGTTATGCCGCCTCCATATCAGGATCAGTTCTCTCAAGTTCAAGAGAAGCTGCTAGCAAAGCCAAGCGTGCAACAACACCATACAAATAGAATCGATTTGGCGCTGCACTACCAGGCTTAGCAGATAAATCTGGCATCGAGTTTTGTTCAAATGCTAGCGGAACA
Source organism: Polynucleobacter sp. (assembly GCA_044225315.1). GTDB lineage: Bacteria > Pseudomonadota > Gammaproteobacteria > Burkholderiales > Burkholderiaceae > Polynucleobacter. Next base: position 77,953 of record JBGAIU010000002.1, on the reverse strand, counting down.
AAATGCATGCCTGGTGCATTGAGATTTTCATCGGGGCCACGATCAGTGTGAACGCGATAGAAACCACCAATCACGTATCGATCAATCATATAAACCACTGGCTCGGCGACAGCTTCATTGACTTTCTCAAAGGTGTAAACACCCTCTTGAATCAATACATCACTGACTTCAAGACCTTCTTTAACAACACTCATTTTGTTGCGGTCTTTACGGTTCAAGCCTTTAAGCCGGGCCGGATCATTCACCACCATAACACCCATTCCGTAGGTGCCAGCATCTGCCTTCACAACTACGTAAGGCTTATCTTTAATGCCGTATTCACGATATTTCTTTGCAGTCTTCTTGAGTACTTGCTCTACTGCAGCTTGAAGCTCGTCTTCGCCTTTGCGTTCATGGAAATTAATATTCGAGCAACTTGTAAAGTATGGATTAATCATCCATGGATCGATATCGACAACCTTAGCAAACTTCTTGGCAACCTCTTCATATGCAGCAAAGTGATTGGACTTACGACGCACATGCCAACCAGCATGCAATCCTGGCAATAAATACTGTTCGTAAATATTCTCTAGAACTGGAGGGATACCAGCAGACAAATCATTGTTGAGCAAAATAAAACAAGGATCAAAATCTTTTAGGCCCAAGCGTTGCTTCTTCAAGCCCAGTCGCGATAGAGGCTCCATGAGAAGTCGATTGCCATCAGGCAATTCAATCCAAGTTGGCTTCTTAATTTCTTCAGAAAAAGTTCCTAAGCGAACATTGAGTCCAGCTTGACGCAAGATCGAAGATAAGCGCGCGATATTTTGAAGATAAAAGGTATTGCGTGTATGACGCTCTGGTATCAACAATAAATTTTTTGCTTCTGGGCAAATCTTCTCAATCGCAGCCATTGCTGCCTGCACTGCCAAAGGCAACATTTGCGGAGATAGATTGTTAAACCCACCAGGAAACAAATTGGTATCAACTGGGGCCAGTTTGAAACCCGAATTTCGTAAATCAACTGAGCAGTAAAATGGCAGCGTGTGCTCTTGCCACTCAAGCCTAAACCAGCGCTCAATTGTAGGGGTTGCTTCAAGCACCTTTGACTCAAGTTTGAGTAAAGGGCCACTTAGGGCGGTAATGAGATGTGGAACCATTTCACCATTGTAAGATTTTTAAAAGAAAGACGCGGGATCCTAGGATCCCGCGCTTAAAGTGCCGAACAGCCCTTAAAAGCCATCCGGCAAGGGGTAAAGCAGATTAAGACTCGTAAGCAGACTCACCATGAGAAGTGATATCCAAACCTTCGCGCTCTTCTTCTTCCTTCACGCGCAAACCAATCACGATATCGATCAATTTGAATGCAATGTAAGAAACAACGCCAGACCAAATAACAGTGGTAATTACGCCTTGTGCCTGAATCCATAATTGGCTAGCAATTGAGTAATCAGGAGCAACAGCATTTGCTACGTAATCCCATACGCCTGAACCACCTAATGCAGGATCAGCGAATACACCGGTCAACAAAGCACCAGTAATACCGCCTACGCCGTGAACACCAAATACGTCCAAGCTGTCATCAGAGCCCAAGATTTTCTTGAGGCCTGTAACACCCCATAAGCAAACTACACCCGCAATCAAGCCAATAACGATTGAACCCATTGGGCCAGCAAAACCAGCGGCAGGAGTAATCGCAACCAAACCTGCTACGCAACCAGATGCAGCGCCCAACATGGAAGGCTTGCCTTTGAGAACCCATTCAGCAACGGACCAACCCAATACAGCAGCAGCGGTTGCCAAGTATGTGTTTACGAAAGCCAATGCAGCACTACCGTTTGCCTCGAGTGCAGAACCAGCATTGAAACCAAACCAACCGAATCACAAGAGAGCGGCACCAGTCATTACATAAACTAAGTTATGTGGCTTCATCGCTTCTTTGCCGTAACCAACGCGCTTGCCGATAACAAATGAACCAACCAAACCAGCGATCGCAGCATTGATATGAACAACAGTACCGCCAGCAAAGTCGAGAACACCTTTTTGCCACAACCAACCAGCACGAGCAGTAATTGCCTCGAGTGATGCAGCATCTTTGATGTCATCTGGACCAGGCCAGAACCAAACCATGTGAGCAACAGGTAAGTAGCTAAATGTGAACCAAATGATCATGAATACCAAGATTGCAGAGAACTTAGCGCGCTCAGCAAAAGAACCGATGATCAAGCAGCAAGTAATCGTTGCAAATACTGCTTGGAAAGCCATGAATACATATTCAGGAATCACAACACCTTTACTAAAGGTTGCCGCAACAGAATCTGGATTCATACCACCCAAGAACAGACGATCAAGTCCACCAAGAAATGCTCCGCCTTCCGTGAATGCAAAGCTATAGCCATAAATAGACCACAGCACTGTAATCAAGGAGAAGACCATGAAACATTGCATACAGATTGACAAGATATTTTTGCTACGAGTTAAGCCGCCGTAGAACAAAGCCAAGCCCGGTAGAGTCATCAACAACACCAATGCAGTGGATACCATCATCCATGCTGTATCAGCTTTATTGCACTTCTCAGAGCAAAGAACAGGCGCAGGTTCTGCAGCTGCTGGTGTTGCGGCAGGCGCAGTTACTGCTGGCTTTTTAACTTCATCAGCGTGTGCTGGCGAAGTTACCATTACGCCAGTAGCACCAATGGCCAAGGCCATCGCACCGCCAGCAACAAGTCGTTTCATCCAAGTTAACATTTTGAACCTCTCTTTAAAGTGCTGACGCGCCGGTTTCACCGGTACGAATACGAATGACGTGCTCAACTGGAGAGACAAAAATCTTGCCATCACCAATCTTGCCAGTACGCGCAGATTTTTCAATTGCTTCAATTGCGCGCTCCAAGATGCCATCTTCAACAGCTGCTTCAATTTTTACCTTTGGTAAAAAATCGACAACATACTCAGCACCGCGATACAACTCAGTGTGACCCTTTTGACGACCAAAGCCTTTAACTTCAGTGACGGTGATGCCCGAAACTCCCACTTCCGAGAGAGCTTCGCGCACTTCGTCAAGCTTGAAAGGCTTGATGATTGCGGTAATTAATTTCATGTGTATCTCCGTTCAGAGGTGGAAATTAGAAAGTTTTTGTTAATGAGATTAGGCCTGTGGATTTACCCAAGTTTTTACCTTGTGGGCTAGAGTAGGAGTAACCGCCTTGGTATGTAGCTGCGTTAGTTCCAACATAAGCAATCGCAGCAGACAAACCACCACCAAAGTCTTTAGTTACACCTAACTTCCAATCAGTGTATGAATACAAAGTGCTGTTGCTAACGTTAGCGATTGATTTCCCAACATAATTTGTTGGATTAATAGTTGCATTTGGCTGATTGCCAGCTACATATTGATAGCCTACGTGTCCGTTAAGTGCTAACCCCCAAACGCCAGTATCGTAATTCAGAGTCAGGTCTGGATAGTAAGATCCGGTTGAGTTGACAGTACCAAACAGCGTGGATACTGCATAGGAAACTTTTGCAAAACCAGTAACTGGGCCAAAAGTGAAATTCTGAGCAGCATAAATTTCGCTTGTATTAGGATTTGCGGCAACGCCTGCGCTGTTAGGAATACCAGAGCTAGGATAGTAGTACTGCAAGAAGCCGATATCAGTTGCAAAGCCCTCACCAATTAACTCCTTTTTAAAGCCGGCATAAAAGTCCATCTCAATTGGGGCAGAGACAGCTCCTAATGTGTTGTTCTTGCCAGAAACTCCACCATTTGGACCATACGCATCACTGATCCAGCTAATTGAGCTGTTCCAGTTGCCGATATAGAAGCCACTCTCATGAGCGTAATCAAAACCACCTTGAATCGCTGGTTTGAAATTAGATTGGCTAATACCGCGATAGCGGTAGTCATTCACTACGGTGACGTTTGCAGTCACAGGACTAGCTTCTGGCGCCTTTGCAGCTTCTTCGGCAAATGCAGGTGAGCACGCCAAGCCTGATAGCAATGCAACTGCTGCCGCAGAAATTGCTCTCTTATGTAAAGTTTTCATGTATTACTCCTTACTGTTTGTAATCAAAAAAGGGATTAATGCTTATTGCATGGAGTGATTATGACGGGCTGACCACTTTTGATTTACCGGCTATTCCCCTTATTAATGCCAATGCACCTTTTTAGTGCTTTTTATTGCACCCATATTGTGAATTTCCTAGATTTTTAGGCTTTTTTGGCTATTTTCCTCATTTTTGGTGCCTCAAATTAAAATACGAATGTGTGTGTTTTACGCAACTACTAATCTCACTGAAGAGTCCATCATGCAAAAACCAGGCGAAATCCTCGAACAAATTCAGCGCATTGCTAACGATATGCAAAATAAAGCTGGGGAAGCCATTCGCAATTCTCCTGCTCAAGAAATTGAAAAAAATGTTCGAGCCATGATGAACCAAGGTTTCCAAAAAATAGATTTGGTTACTCGCGAAGAATTTGAATTACAAACAAAGGTTCTTGCTAAGACTAGAGAAAAATTAGAAGCATTAGAAGCAAAAGTTGCTGCTCTAGAGCAAACAAAGTAATTGCTCCGTTGAACTTAATTACTTAGAGTATTTACTCTGGATAAAACTCATTAAAAAAGTTTGCGTATTCTTCTTTAGATAAAAGCGCTTTTGCGTCAGTGCTATCTGCATTTGTGTGCAATACCGAAGCTTGATAAACCCAGGCGTTTCCACCATCTCCCACTCTGGTAATCCAACGCACCCTCATAGTTTGCTGTGCTTTACTGGCACCCTTGAAAACAATGTAATAGTCAGCTGTTGCAATACGTTGATGCTGAATATTTTGAAAATAGGCCGGCTCAGTCACAACAGATCCACCAGAAGCTTTCGCCCTATCCAATAAATTACTTTGTAACTGTTTGGTAATTTTTTGTACTAAATCAGCATTAACTTGTTTAGCAGGAATCTCAATTGAACTGATGGAATAAATATTATCATCAATCTTGACCGCTTCGAGAGTCTGTCGAAATTCTTGATCACCAAATGGAATCTGGCGATCCAATTTATCTGGCTTGCCTGGAAATAGAGCGGTGTATCTTTGCTCTGGCGATTGAACTGTTCGCCAATTTAACCTAGGGCTACAGGCAACTACTAAAAGAAAAACGGCTGCAAATAGGCTGAGCCGAGAAAAGCCTTTAAACAACACCTGCTCCATGTGCCTGTTGATCCGCATGGTAACTAGAGCGCACCATTGCACCTACAGCAGCATGAGAAAAGCCCATTTCATATGCTTTATCTTCAAACATTTTGAATACATCTGGATGCACATAACGTGTTACTGGTAAGTGATGACCTGAAGGAGCTAGATATTGACCAATCGTCAACATATCAATGTTGTGCTCGCGCATATCACGCATCACTTCCAAAATCTCTTCATCAGTTTCGCCAAGCCCAACCATTAAACCGCTTTTTGTTGGGATGTGTGGGAAACGTTCTTTGAAGTCTTTCAGCAACTTTAAAGAATGTAAATAATCTGCGCCCGGACGAGCCTGCTTATACAAACGCGGAACTGTCTCTAAATTGTGATTCATGATATCTGGCAAACCATTGGGGGCATGCTCGGCAAATATATCCAATGCCTTATCTAAACGCCCACGAAAATCCGGCACCAAGACTTCAATACGAGTAGTAGGGGAAAGTGCGCGAGACTGTGTGATGCAATCTACATAATGCATAGCACCGCCATCACGCAAGTCATCGCGATCCACGCTAGTAATGACTACGTAGTTCAACTTTAAGACTGCAATAGTTTTAGCTAAGTTAGCAGGCTCTTTTTGATCAAGCGGATCAGGCCTACCATGACCCACGTCACAAAATGGGCAGCGCCTTGTGCACTTGTCGCCCATGATCATGAATGTCGCCGTGCCTTTGCCAAAGCATTCGCCAATATTTGGACAGCTCGCTTCTTCACAAACTGTTACTAATTCATTTTCACGCAGAATCTTTTTGATTTCAGCAAAACGAGAGTTGCCAGAAGCGGCCTTAACCCGAATCCAGTCAGGTTTTTTTAATACCTCTTCAAGGGGAACAATTTTGATCGGAATTCGAGCAGTCTTCTCACTCGATTTTTGTTTGCGAGTGGCATCGTATTGAAGATCTTGACGTTCTTCAACCGCCTGCTTGGTATCGGATTTATTTATTGTCATCTGGTGTTATCTAACTCATTTAAGCTTAGTTGCTTTTGTAAATGCTTCAAAAGTACTTGGCTAACATTGTCTATATTGTCCTTGATCCCGAGAGTTTGCATATCAACCGTCTTTAAGCCCTCATAACCACAGGGGTGGATACGCCCGAATGCCTCTAAATCGGTAGCTACATTTAAGGCCAACCCATGATACGAACAGCTTCTAGAGACCTTTAGCCCTAGAGCAGCCACCTTAGCACCCACCCATTCACCGGATACTCCACTCTGCTCTGACACGTAAATTCCCGGAGCCCCCTGTTTACGCTCAGCTCGCACGCCAAAATCTGACAGGGCGTCTATCACCGCTTGCTCAATACGAAACACTAGTTCTTTAACAAAAATTCCTAAACGCTTCAGATCAAGTAATAAATAAACAATAAGCTGACCTGGGCCATGATAAGTAATTTCACCACCCCGATCGACCTGAACCATCGGAATCTGATTGCTAAGAGTATGCAAATTACTAGCGTCTCCGGCCAAACCCAAAGTAAATATCGGAGGATGCTCTAACACCCAGATCTCATCTGGAGTATTGACATTACGCTCTTTAGTAAACGTCTGCATTGCTTCATACGTTTTAGCGTAATCCGCTACTCCAAGATGTTTAACTAAAGCCTTCATCGAGTGGTTTTAAAGAACAATGCTTACCAATGGATGAGTAGACAAAGTGCGATAGAGCTCATCTAACTGCTCTCGACTAGTTGCCGTAATGGGCAATGTAATGCCCAAATAATTTCCGTCCTTTGAAGGGCGCTGCTCCACCTTGCTTTCATCAAAGGTGGGGTCGAACTGTTTTGCAATATGCACAATGGCAGGCAAATATTCAGGAATATTTTTTCCCATGACCTTGATAGGAAATAAAAATGGATATTTGATTAAAGATTTTTCTTCGGACATATTGATGCTCTTCTCTTATTGCTTACGATGATCTGGCATACCTAACCAAGCGCCAGTAATGATGTTGCGGATGCAATGTAATCTTCGATGGAAAAAATGATCAGCGCCAGGCACCACTTGGACCGTTAATTCTTGTGGACGCGCCCAGTCCAGTACATCAATTAAAGGAATAGTTTCATCCAATTCACCATGGATCAAAATCGTGTCTGCAGGCACTTGTGCCAAGGTCCACTTGCCCGCGGCGCTTCCCACCATCACCAGACGCTCAGCCGGCCTACCCAGTTCCGCTAATCGCTGAACCAGATGGCTGCCTACAAAGCTTCCAAATGAAAACCCAGAAACGACTAATGGCAAAGTGTTCGCTGAATTCACCCAAGGGTGACTGGCGGTTGCCTCAAACTGAGACCAGCTAGATGGAGTTTGCATCCACTCGGTAACATGCAATAAATCCTCTAATTCTCCAACGCCATCATCATGCACACCGGCGGTTCCACCAACACCACGAAAATTAGGGCGCACACTTACATAGCCCAATTGGTTAAATGAGCGAGCCATTGTTTGCGCTACTTTGTTATCCATGGTTCCACCCATCAATGGATGAGGATGAGCCACCAATGCAAGACCGCGCACCGCAAAGTTAGGGTCGTTTTTCAGTTCGTCTGGGAGATCAATCGACATTTCGATTGGGCCAACAATTCCATCGATCTGAATTAATTTAGTACGGCTATTCATACGAAATACTTTCAACAATAAAAACGATTACAACAATCTAAGCGAGCTGCAGGCGAACTACGGGAGACCCTTGAATTAAGTGAGATTGAATAATCTCTTCCACATCTTCTTGATCAACCAAGGTATACCAAATACCCTCTGGATACACAACCATTACCGGACCATCAGCACAACGATCAAGGCAACCCGCTTTATTAACCCGAATTTTTCCAGGACCCGCAAGACCCAATTCTTTAACTCTATTCTTTGCATATTCAAAGAGAGCAAATGCGTTATGCCGATCGCAACAATCTTCACCGTTGCTACGTTGATTTAAACAAAAGAATAAATGGTGAGAAAAAGCCATAGATAAATAGGTTCAGTATTGGGAATGTGGTTGAGTGCGAAATGCGTTGCGAATCATCCAGACAAAAGCCATAGGTAACCATATGACTGATACCCACTGCATCAACTCATTAAAGTGCAATAGCCGTCCTTGATTCCAATGTCTTAAAGTCAATATGAAATAAGGATTATCGGGCATTATGTTAATCACGACAGTGACGCCAATCAAACAACAAATTGCTAAAATTCACTTATTTTGCTGAGGCAAGCCCAAGGCCCAACGCAAAGCAATCGTTGCTAAAAACATTCCCCAAAATGCGCCCGTAGTAAGCCAAATAAAACTGAACTCAACGCCAAATTGCAGCGCCGTAAATAAGGTTTTCAGAACAACTGTGAAGCAAAGCAATCCGTTTAAGATCTGCCACTGGGGCGCTTTGGCACGCATTCCCAAAGAAAGAAGCAAGGCCACACCAAGCCAACAAAAACCGGTAATGAACATCTCTTGCGCAATTTGATTGACTACAAGAGTTCCCCAATCAATTGAGCCAAAAATGACATGCCCCCAAACGCCAACTCCTAGCCATGAACTTTGCGGATAAATTTGTGACCAAGGAAAAAGCAGGAAGAGTGCGCATACAGCCCAATTCAAACCAAACCACTGATCAAATCTTCGTCATAATGCGCTTCCAGATAACCACTGGGGACCCAAAGGAATGGCCAACAAAGCACCTAATAAACCTCCAAATACATTTGCCCACCAATCCATCAGACCGGGGATACGCGTCGGCAACCATGACTGTAAAGTTTCCACGCTCAATGCCAACACTGCGCTCAAACCAATCGCTATACCTAATGCCACAAAATTTTGCCAACGTGGATATGCAGCGAAAACCAATAAAAATCCAAAAGGGATGTAAGCCGGGATATTTACTGAAACATCGAAAAGCGTAATAAATCGCGGTAACGGGGCATCAATCCATGCATATGCGCTAATACCATTGTGAAAATTAAAATCAAATGGATTTAAGCTCATATATACAATCAAAAGGGCATAAACAAGACTCATTGCGCGCGCAAGTGGCATAGCCTGCAATGGCCATAACAACTGACGGGGACGGTGATCTTTTGGGTGCATTCCACAATTCTAGGTCAGACCTTTCTACAATGGCGAAATGACTGCTAATTGCATCCTCGAACGCGTTGCCGAGACCAAGTCCACCAATGATGATCTGCTGGAGCGTTGGCACTCGGGCCAGCTAATTGACCCTGTAGCCAGACTTGCCCATAGACAGACTGCCGGAAAAGGAAGGGCTGGGCGGGCTTGGTTATCGAACCCAGATGATTCCATCTGCTTTTCTATTGCCTACCCCTTCAAGAGAAGCCCTTCTCAATTAGCAGGCCTAAGTCTATTAGTGGGCCTAGCGGTAATTGAAAGCATATCAAAAGCTTTCAATCTAAATAAGCCTCTACTACTGCAATCCGGTCTTCGCCTGAAGTGGCCAAATGATCTACTACTAAACAACGCCAAGCTCGGTGGAATTTTGATCGAGGGTGGACAAGCAAAACCGACCGATCTCAGTTGGATGATTGTTGGTATTGGCCTTAATTTACGTAATGCAAGTTCAATAGAAAAAAATCTTGGTCAAACCAATATCAAAGTAAGCGCACTTGAAGACTTATTACCCCAAGGATCAACACTCCCTGATGCAGAGTATCTTTGGTTAAGTTTGCTTGACTCCTTAGTGCAACACTTTCAAGACTTTGATCTCCGAGGATTTAATCCTTACCAGCAAGAATGGGGCACATGGGATGCCTATGCAAACCAAGCTGTCTGCTTTTCAGGGGCTGGCAAAGAGCCCATATATGGGGTAGCAAAAGGCATTGGTATAGATGGCGCACTTCTACTTGAGCAAAATGAAAAAGTGATCCCAATTTATGCAGGTGATGTTTCGTTGAGGATGCAGTCATGAGTCTATATTTAATTTTTGATGTTGGTAATACGCGCCTCAAGTGGGCTGCAGTAGAGTCCACAAAACAACCATCTGATCAACAAAAAAAATTATGGGATTACTTTGGCTCGATTAATACTCAATCACTAAAGTCGCCAGAACATCGCGCCGAGCTAGCCGATTACATCTCCAAAACATTGCCAAAGCCTGATGCAATCGGGTTTAGCTGTGTTGCCGGCAAAGAGGCAATCTATCAACTCCAATCTTTATTTCCGCAATGGCAAGATATTCAGTGGAAACAACTTAGTGGTGATAGCGCCTTTGATGGAATGCGCACCCTTTACCAGGACCCCAGTAAATTAGGATCTGATCGCTGGAGCGCCATTATTGGCGCCCGCTCCCTAGCTAAAACAAACTCGCTCATTATTAATGCAGGCACCGCAACGACAATCGATTTATTAGGCTCAAATGGAGTGCATTACGGCGGCTGGATTCTACCGGGCCTAAGCTTGATGCATCAGGGCCTTAAAGCTAACACGGCGCAACTTCCACTTGCAGTTCGCGATACATCTACGCAAGGATTTGGAACCTCTACAAACAAAGCCATTATTGGCGGGTGTGATGCAGCACAAATCGGCGCAATTCAATACGCGCTTGATCAAGCCAAGCAAATGAATGTGCCAATTGAAAAAATTTGGCTTGATGGGGGCAATGCAAAAACGCTTATGAATCAAATTCAGCAGGCGAATCTATTAAGCACCCAGAAAATTGAAGTCAGCGAAGGCTTAGTATTACGCGGTGTTTGGGCCTGGCTTTTGAAAAATATCTAAAAGCCAAACAAAGCAGAAAAACTTCTACGAACGTATTTTTCCCAATAAGCTAGTAGTTGAGCGCTCATACAAAAATGGGATAGCAACGGCCTTGCCTCCCCAGGTTTTTACTAGCTTAGTCTCAGCCAAGGTATCGATTTCATAATCTCCGCCTTTGACATAAATATCTGGATGAATTTCCTCAATTAAATTCACTGGCGTTTGTTCAGAAAATACGACCACCAAGTCAACGCTCTCCAGGGCCGCCAATAAAGCCTGACGATCTGCTTCCGAATTGATTGGCCTGTCATCGCCTTTGCCCAACATTTTGACTGATGCATCTGAGTTAACTCCGACCACTAAGCTGGCACCTAGTGCACGCGCTTGAGCGAGATAACTGGCATGCCCGCGATGCAAAATATCAAAGACGCCATTGGTAAAAACAAGGGGTCTTGGTAGCTTTGAAATACGCTCTTGAAGCTGCGCTGGGTTGCAAACTTTAGACTCAAAAGAGAGTGAAGGATATGTACTCATACTGCAATATTAATAGCTTTGAGTCTCGCCCTGCGATATTCATCAGAATGTCTTAGACTTGGCAGGCATAACTAGAAGAAAAGAGACTCTTTATGAATCCTAAAGTAACTGGACGCCTAACCGCTTGGCTCTTTGTATTTTTTATTGGCCTCTCCATATTGAGCACTGCAAAAGCGGCGCCCAGCTGCAGCCCCCTGTTGTCGCACACATTTCCTCGCCTACAGGATGAGGCCCCTTAAAATCTCTGCCAATATCAAGGCAAGGTTATTTTGGTGGTTAATACCGCTAGCTTTTGTGGATTTACAAGCCAATATGAAGGGCTAAAAAAAATTTACGCCAAATATAAAGATAAAGGTTTTGTCGTTCTAGGATTCCCATCAAATGATTTTGGGCAACAAGAGCCTGGCAGCAACAAAGAAATTGCTGATTTCTGCAAAAACACTTATGACGTCAAATTTCCGATGTTTGCAAAAAGCAGTGTTTCCGGAAACAATCCAAATCCACTCTTCAAAATGCTGATTGCAAAAACTGGCACTACACCGAAGTGGAACTTTTATAAATATTTGATTGATCGCAAAGGTAACGTGGTAGATTCCTTCGGTAGCATTACAAAACCAACAAGTAATTCAATTACTGATCAGATCGAAAAACTTCTAGAGGAAAAAGCGCAGTGAGCAAAAAAAGAATTGCCATTATCGGCGCTGGCATTTCTGGCTTAGGATGCGCATATGCTCTTCGCCAGCAACCCAACATAGAGATCACCGTCTATGAGGGCGGAAACCACATTGGCGGACATAGCAATACTGTTGATTTCACTTATGAGCACGCTGGCAAGCAATTGTCTTATGGTGTCGATACTGGTTTTCTAGTTTTCAATCGCAAAACTTATCCGCGCTTAGTAAGACTCTTTGAAGAGATTCAGGTTCCAATAGCGCCTTCTGAAATGTCATTTTCAGTTTCCATTGATACCTCTGAAAAGAATCCAACTCACCCTAAGCTTGAGTGGGCTGGCAATAATATTAACTCTCTCTTTGGTCAGCGATCCAACTTGCTATCCCTCTCTTTCTGGCGGATGACCTATGACATTCTGCGCTTCAATCGCATTGCAACTAAATTGGCTCATGAACAAATTGCGGCTGGACATCACTATTCAGAACCTGATGAAACCATTGCAAGCTTCTTAGATCGCAATCGCTTTAGCCTAAGCTTTAGGGAAAATTATTTTTTACCAATGATTGGTGCAATTTGGTCATGCTCTGTTGAGCAGATGCTCGAGTTCCCCATTCAAACCATGATTCGCTTTTGTCACAACCATGGCTTTCTCCAAATTTAAAATCGACCGCAGTGGCTTACAGTTCAGGGGGGTTCACGTGAATACGTAAAGCGTATCGTGCATGCCCTCGAACAAAATCATGTCACTATTAGACGCGAGGGTGTTTTGCGTGTTAATGCGGCTCGAGATGGATCCGCTGCAGAAGTTATTAGCGCCTCAGGATCAGCTTTGTTTGATGAGGTAGTGATGGCTTGCCATAGCGATCAATCACTAGCTTTGCTCCACGGCATTGAACAAGGAGCTAAAGATATATTGTCCGCAATTCCGTACCAAGAGAATCGCGCCATTCTCCACACCGATACAAATTTTCTTCCAGAAACGAAACGCTGCTGGGCGGCATGGAACTACACTGCTAAATCAGGCGCTACACCATCATCCAAGCAACATGTGAGCGTAAATTACCTCATTAACCTTCTACAGCCCCTACCAAGAGAGCTGAAGGAAACGCAAATCATTGTGAGCTTAAATTCCTCCGCAGAACCCAATCCAAAATTAGTACAACAAGAAATTCAGTATTCACATCCCGTGTTTGATATGAAGGCAATCCAGGCGCAAAAAGCATTGCCACTCATTCAAGGTGCATCCTCAATCTGGTATTGCGGTGCCTGGACCGGATTTGGCTTTCACGAAGATGGATTGCGCTCTGGAGAGCTCGTTGCAGAGGCATTAATCGAGAGTCTCCACTCGCCATTAAACACAATGCCCAAGCAAGATACTTGCTAAATGAATCAAGCAAAGATCAACTTTGGTGTAGTTAAGCATAGCCGTTTAAGGCCAGCAAAAAATGCATTCTCATACGGTGTTTTCACTATCTCTATTCCAATGCGGGCGCGTAAACGCGACCCACTCCTTTTGGCTGGCTCAGGCTTAAGCGACAATCGACTAGGCTTATGTTCTTTCTTCGATAAAGATCACGGTCGCGGGGAAGCTGATAGCCTTGCATGGATAGAAGGAATTTTGCAGGAATATGGCGTCAGCCAAATTGATGGTGAAATTTGGTTGCAGACCTTTCCCAGAGTTCTGGGGTATGTCTTTAATCCCGTCAGTTTTTAGATTTGCACTGATGCGAATAAAACCGTCCGAGCTATCTTAGCCGAAGTAAACAATACTTTTGGTGAGCGGCATTGCTACTTGCTACACAAGGATTCTGGTGAAGCACTCCGATCTGGCAAAACACTCAGCAGCAAAAAGGTATTTCATGTATCGCCATTTTGCGAGGTTCGTGGCGAATACCAATTTCTGTTCTTATTTGCCGAAGATAGCCAATCCAAACGAAATACGCTTGCCAGAATTGAACTCCATGAAGATGGGCTACCGCTTATTAACACTAGCATCAGCGGAATTAGTCGCCCCCTTACTAAATCTGCTCTGTATCTAGCTCTATTGCGCTACCCCTTGATGAGTCTCGGGGTAATATTTCGCATTCATTGGCAGGCATTGAAATTATGGCTAAAAGGTGTACCTTTTCACTCAAAACCCAAGCCACCCGAGTTTGAAGTTAGCAAATGAATCGCCCAGGACAAAATTTACTTTCACGCCTTAATTTTTCAAATCATAAAAGAGGCATAGCGCATTCACCTAAAGGTGACTACAGCACACAATTTGTTCTCGGCCTGCTATCTCAGTTAAATAGTGGCTATCTCAAAATGACTTTGCCAGATGGTCAGGTAAGAGAATTTGGCAATAAAACAGATGCGCTGCAAGCTGACATTCAAATTTTTGATTGGAAAGTATTTAAGGATCTCCGGACGCATAGGGACATTGGTTTTGCAGAAAGTTACATTCGAGGAGAGTGGGATAGCGCTGACTTAAAAACGATTTTGGAACTTGCCATTCGCAACCGCACCATCCTAGAAAAAGCGATTTACGGCAGCTGGCTTGGATCCATTCTGTACCGTTTGAAGCATTGGCTAAGAGACAACACAAAATCGGGAAGTCGAAAAAATATTCATGCGCACTATGACTTGGGTAATGCTTTCTACAGCCTATGGCTTGACCCCAGCATGAGTTACTCTAGCGCTTGGTTTTCTGAAGACGCAAAGCAAACTCTTGCTGATGCACAAAGAGCCAAAATCACACACATCTTAAGCTCCCTCAATACTAAGCAGGGTGATCATATTCTAGAAATTGGCTGTGGCTGGGGTGGAGTTATGGAAGAGGCATTACTCAGCGGCAGATCAATCACGGGGCTTACTTTATCTACTGAACAAAAAGCATTCGCGGAAAATCGACTACAAAACCTCATGGCGATTTCAAGCAACCCAAATCATTTCGAGGTCCGCCTACAAGACTATCGGGACTGCCAAGAACAATTTGATGGTATCGCTTCGGTTGAAATGTTCGAGGCCGTTGGTGAAAAACACTGGCCTGAATATTTTCAAACACTTGCAAAATGCCTTAAATCTAATGGCAAAGCATGCATTCAAACGATTGTCATCGCTGATCATTTGTTCGAGCGCTATCGTCATAGCACGGACTTTATTCAGCAATATGTATTTCCTGGAGGCATGCTTCCGTCACGCGCCAGTTTTAAAGCTGCGGCCACTAATGCAGGGTTAAGAATCGAGGACGAATTTGCATTCGGAGTAAATTACGCCAAAACACTCTGCATTTGGCGTGATAACTTTAACCACAAACTTCAAGAAATTCGCAAACTTGGCTTCGATGAAGCCTTTATTCGGCTCTGGAATTTCTATCTAATGTACTGCGCCGCAGGATTTGCCGAGCGTAGCATTGATGTTGTGCAATTCACTCTCAGCCACTCATCATCAAAGGCATCCTCTGATGCTCTGACCATATGAAGCAAAAAGGAATCGACAGCTTTTCAGATAAGCGCATTTGGATTATTGGCGCCTCCAGCGGTATTGGTGAGGCATGCGCCAAATCACTAATAAGCCAAAATGCGCGAGTCATTCTTTCCAGTAGAAGAGTTGAGCGTCTAAATGCGATTGCGCGAGACGCAAAAGTTGATCAAGCATTAGTAATGCCGCTTGATGTGACCGATGATGAGCAGCTAGCCACTGCTTATGAAAAGATTATTAATACGTGGGGCGGGATCGATTTACTTCAATTTGTGTCCGGCGTCTACACCCCATTGAGGGCCGATGACTTTGATATTCATATTGCCGAACAAACTATTGATGCCAATCTGCTTGGTCCCATGAAAGCGGTAGCGCTAGTTCTACCAAAAATGCTTCAAGCCCAAAGTGGAAATATTGCAATAGTAGGCAGTGTTGCGGGATACAGCGGCTTACCTAAGGCCCTGGCCTATGGACCAAGTAAAGCGGCCATCATCAACTTTTGTGAAATTCTTTACTACGACTTACTCCCCAAAGGCATTGGAGTGCACATGATTTCTCCAGGCTTTGTGGCAACAGAGGCAACTGCACAGAATGATTTTGAAATGCCCGCCCTGATTAGCGCTGAAGAAGCGGCTTCAGAGATATTAAAAGGCATTCAGAAGGGCGAATTTGATATTCACTTTCCAAAACGATTCTCAAGGTTTTTGAAGTTCCTGAGAATCTTGCCTTATCCGCTCTATTTTTGGATTGTGCGACGCTTCGTGAAAATCTGAAGTCTGATTAAACTCAGGCTTGATTAATCATTGTTGGTGACTATTG
This sequence comes from Polynucleobacter sp., assembly GCA_044225315.1. Classification (GTDB taxonomy): domain Bacteria; phylum Pseudomonadota; class Gammaproteobacteria; order Burkholderiales; family Burkholderiaceae; genus Polynucleobacter. The sequence continues at coordinate 61,553 of JBGAIU010000002.1, read as the reverse complement.
ACGATATTTATCTTTGCGGATTTTTTCTTCAAGATAATCCATCACTGCAATTGCCTTAGCCTTAGTGCCAGCGATCGATGGCGAGGTTACGTACTTACCTTGCATCACAATAGTTGGCACACCATCAATGCGATAAGCCTCGGTCAATTGTTTTGCGGCTCTCGCTTTTGAAACAACAGCAAAGGAACGATAGGTCGCAAGGAAAGTATTGCGATCAACGCCCTGTAAAGCAACCCAATCCGCAATTTCAGTTTCGGTAAGTAGACGCTTGTTCTCTTTATGCATTGCATACATCACTTTTTCATTAAGCGCATCACCTTTGCCCATCGCCTCAAGAGCGTAGTACAGCTGGCTATGGGGCAAGAAATCATCCCGAAATGCTACTGGCACTCTACGGAAAACGACATCCTTGGGTTGACGTTTAACCCAAGCGCTTAACTCAGGCTCAAAGTCATAGCAGTGTGGACAACCATACCAAAAAAACTCAATAACCTCGACCTTGCCTTTTGTCTCGACTGGCTGCGGCACAGGCAGAACTCGATAATCAAAACCTTCTTCAATTTTCTGTGCGTTGGAAGCTCCGCACAACAATGCCAAGGTAAATGCTAAAAAAATTCGTTTGCTAAATGAGATCATGTTTGCAGTTTATTTACTTGTTTTAATTAGAGTAGATTTAATGCCCATACCATTTAACTTATCTCGAGCTGGACTGCTTTCCTCAACGCTAGCGTAAGGTCCAGTGCGAACACGCCACAAAGTATTGCCATCGCTAGTGACTTCGCTCAATTGCGCCTGAATTCCTTGAATCGCCAAGGCCGCCTTTTGAGCATCTGCATCAGCACGCTTTGTAAATGCGCCTACTTGTAAGAAATAAATCGCATCGCCTTTTGGAGCAGCTGCAGAGCTAGCTGCTTCAGTTGTTTTCTTACCGCTGACCAAATCACCAATTGGGTCGGCGGACGCAGGCGCTGGAAGCTTGCCCTGCAAAGGCTTATTTAAATCCGGTTGCTCAACTGGTGCGGCAGCTTCACCCTCGGCTGGAGTTGCAGGCTTAATCGTCATTGGCAAATTCGGCGCCCGAACCCCAGGTCTTTCTTGTGGAGTATTTTTAGAAAGGTAGAAGGCAATTACAAAAGCAATCCCTAGGCCAGCGCCTAATCCAAGCACGAAACCCAAAATGGTCCCACCATACTGAGAGTTCCGGTTTGAGATATTCATATTGGTGTCTATGTTTTGCTTTTTGAAGCTTACTAGTTGATTCGGTTTTTTCATCATATCCTCATCTTACATATTCACTTCATTCATTGCCACTACATCTTTGCTGGCGCGGATACCCCTAAGACTCTTAATCCATTTTGCAGAACCTGGCGTGTTGCTGATAACAAGGCAAGTCGCGCAAGTTTTAATGGCTCATCATCTACCAATACGCGATCTGCGTTGTAGAAAGTATGAAAATCACCAGCCAAGTCACGCAAGTAGAAGGCGAGGGCATGTGGAGCCAACTCTGCTGCCGCATTGGTTAATACCTCTGGATACTCTGCCAAACGTCTTAATAAATGGTCAGATGCTTTACTTTGCAATAAAGATAAATCGGCATTTGTTAAATCAGCAGGCTTGCCGCCCCATTGCTGCAAGATTGAGCTAATACGCGCATGTGCGTACTGCACATAGAACACTGGGTTTTCATCATTTTGCGCAAGTGCCAAATCAATATCAAATACAAATTCAGTATCGGCTTTACGAGATATCAAGAAGAAGCGAACCGCGTCGCGCCCACGCTGTAACGCCAATTCTCTTTCTTCTTGAGTCATTTCTGGAGTAACACCACCAGACCACTCAATCAGATCTCGCACAGTCACATAAGAACCAGCGCGTTTTGAAATCTTCACCTCTTCACCATGACGCATCACGGTCACCATCTTATGCAAAACATAGTCTGGATAAGTTTTCGGAATATCCCATCCACGCTTTTGAGCTACGCCTTGCAAACCAGAGCGAACGCGTGCAATCGTTCCGTGGTGATCGCTACCTTGAACGTTAATCACCTTCTCAAAGCCACGCTTCCATTTGCTGGTGTGATAAGCCACATCTGGAACAAAATAAGTAAAGCTTCCATCTGACTTTCGCATCACGCGATCTTTGTCATCGCCGTCATCGGTTGTCTTCAGCCACAGGGCACCTTCAGCCTCATAGGTTTTTCCGATCGTCTGCAAATCATCAACTATCTGGTTAACACTACCATCGGTGTACAAGGATGACTCTAAATAGTAGCAATCAAACTTCACACCAAAGGTCTTCAAATCAATATCTTGTTCGTTACGCAAATAGGCCACTGCAAATTTACGAATAGCCTCAAGATCATCTTGATAATCGGGTGACGCTTTAAAAGCTGAAGCAATTTCTGCAATGTATTCACCGTTATAAGCCTGCTCGGGCCAATTGGCATCTCCAGGTTTTAGACCCTTTAAGCGCGCTTGAACAGACAGCGCAAGATTCGCAATTTGTACACCAGCATCGTTGTAATAAAACTCACGATGCACTTTGATTCCTTGGGTAGCCAACAAGTTCGCTAGAGCATCCCCAAGAGCAGCCTGTCTACCATGACCAACATGCAAAGGGCCGGTTGGGTTTGCTGAAACAAACTCAATCATGGCACTACTAACTGGTCCAGAGCCCTGTGTAACTTCACCAAAATGAACACCAGATGAAAGGATCTCCCTAACAACTGCAGTTTTGACTTGGTTACTCAATCGAAAATTAATGAAGCCAGGACCCGCGATTTCGCGGGATGAAATCAATTGATCGAAGCCAGCCTCTTTTTGCAATCGATCCACTAAGGCATGAGCCAAATCTCGCGGATTGAGCTTCCATGCCTTTGAAAGCTGGAGGGCGATATTACACGCCACATCCCCATGATCGACCGCCTTTGGCCTTTCTAAACGAGGGGTTGGGGCATCGTCTAAGCCACGCTCCTGAGCCAGGTCTTTTAGAGCCAAGCTCAACATATCAATTAAACGGTTTTTATTGGTCTGCAACATAGATAAGTGAGTTTATCAGGTGGTAAGCTGTTGAAATGATCTATCAATTTCGCTCTAAAGCTGGTCCAGATGTCATCATGCTGGCTGATCTGACCAAGCGAATCTTCGATATCTTGGGTCGCCCACTTGAGCCCAGAGGAATTTTGACGCAAGAGCAATTGCCCGCCCTGATTACCGCCCTAGAGACAGCCATCTTGAATGACCTAGAGGAACGCAAAAAAGCGAGTGAAAACAAAGATAGTGAGTCTGAGAAACCCAAGTTAGCTGATCGACTTGGTCAAAGGGCGTATCCATTTTTAGAACTCATGAAACAGGCTCGAGCAAAAAACGAGCCTGTCATGTGGGGCGTTTAATCAATCAAGCTCGCGAGTTGACGACGCACATCATCCACTGATTGACCGCGACGTTTTGCTAAATCCTCAAGTTGCTCTGATGTAATTTTTCCAACATTGAAATATTGCGCATCAGGATGAGCTAAATAGAAACCGCTTACGCTTGACGCAGGATTCATTGCCAAAGATTCAGTAAGGGTCATACCGATATCTTCAGAACCAATCACACGAAGTAAATCCTCTTTCACCTCATGCGCAGGGCAGGCAGGATACCCAGGTGCTGGACGAATGCCGCGATATTCCTCATTGATCATTTGATCATTAGTCAGCAGCTCATCAGTTGCATAGCCCCACAAATCCGTGCGAACGCGATGATGCATTAGTTCGGCGAAAGCTTCAGCCAAACGATCTGCTAGCGCCTTCAACATAATGGCGCTGTAATCATCATGCTTAGCTTGAAACTCAGCTACTTTCTTTTCAACACCGTGACCAGTAGTCACCGCAAAACAACCGACGTAATCTGCAACGCTAGTGTCTTTTGGCGCAACATAATCCGCTAAGCAACGATTCGGCCTGCGAACACCATCAATCACTGGACGCTCTGATTGTTGACGCAAGTTATGCCAAACAAACAAAGGATGTTTACGCTCTTCGTCGCTATACAGAACAATATCGTCACCAACAGTATTAGCAGGATAGAAAGCAACTACACCATCGGCCTGAAGCCACTGCCCTTTAATCAGCTTATCCAACATGCTCTGAGCATCGGCATAAACTTTGCGTGCCTCTTCTCCCACCACTTCATCATCTAAGATCGCTGGGAATTTTCCTGCTAAATCCCAAGTCTGAAAGAATGGCGTCCAGTCGATGTACTTGGCAATATCAGTAAGAGCAAAATTCCTAAAGACACGACGCCCTATAAATTTTGGCTTTTCTGGAACATATGCAGACCAATTAATCATCTCGCGATTTTTACGCGCTTCTTCTAGTGAGATACTTGGTGCTGCCTTCTTATTCGCATGCTGCTCACGAATACGAGCATAGTCATCACGTAAATCTTGAATAAATTTCTTTGCACTCTCGTCAGACAATAGGCTTGATGCCACAGACACAGAACGAGATGCATCAGGCACATACACAACCGGGCCATCGTAGTGAGGCGCAATCTTTACAGCGGTATGAACCCGTGAAGTCGTAGCGCCACCAATCATCAAAGGAATTTGACGAGAACGGAAATACTCATCGCGTTGCATCTCTTGAGCAACGTATGTCATCTCCTCTAGTGATGGCGTAATTAATCCTGAAAGACCAACAATGTCTGCATTCTCTTCTTTTGCGCGCTTCAAAATTTCCGCACAAGGCACCATCACACCCATGTTGGCGACTTCAAAGTTATTACATTGAAGCACTACCGTAACAATATTCTTACCAATATCGTGGACATCGCCCTTCACGGTGGCCATGACAATCTTGCCCTTAGCTTTAGCTTCACCACCCGCAGCAATGTGTTGGCGCTTTTCTTCCTCAATGTAAGGAATCAAAATTGCTACAGCCTGCTTCATCACACGTGCGCTCTTCACTACCTGAGGCAAGAACATTTTGCCGGCGCCAAACAAATCGCCCACAACATTCATGCCATCCATGAGCGGGCCTTCAATGACTTCAATGGGCCTGCCGCCCGCGCCCATAATTTCTGCGCGCAACTCTTCAGTATCTTCTTCAATGAATGTCGTGATGCCATGAACTAAAGCATGGGTTAAACGCTCACGCACTGGCGCTTCTCGCCATACTAAATTCTCAACCTGCTTAGTGCCATCACCTTTAAATTGGTCGGCAATCGCCAAGAGTCTCTCAGTTGGTGTTTGACCGTCTTTTACTTTAAAACGATTGAGCACGACATCTTCGACACGCTCACGCAATTCTGGATCAAGATCTGCATAGACACCCAGCTGGCCAGCATTAACGATGCCCATATCCATGCCAGCTTGAATGGCATGGCAAAGAAATACCGTGTGAATTGCTTCCCGTACCCGATCATTTCCGCGGAATGAAAAACTTACGTTGGAAACGCCGCCACTGACTTTAGCCCCAGGAAGATTCTCTTTAATCCAACGAGTAGCGTTAATAAAATCTACGGCGTAGTTGTCATGCTCTTCAATGCCAGTCGCAATCGCAAAGATGTTGGGGTCAAAAATAATATCTTCAGCAGGAAAACCAATCTCATTCACCAGAATGTCATAGCTTCGCTGGCAAATTTCAATCTTGCGTTGAAATGTGTCGGCCTGACCAGCTTCATCAAATGCCATTACGACCGTTGCGGCGCCATAGCGACGAATCAGAGCAGCTTGCTTACGGAAAGGCTCCTCGCCCTCCTTCATAGAAATCGAATTAACGATCGGCTTGCCTTGTATGCACTTTAAGCCCGCCTCAATCACACTCCATTTTGAGGAGTCAATCATGATGGGTACGCGCGCAATATCTGGCTCGGAAGCAATAAGATTGAGGAAGCGCGTCATTGCCGCTTCAGAATCAAGCATTGCTTCATCCATATTGATGTCAATGACTTGAGCACCATTTTCAACTTGCTGGCGCGCTACCGCGAGCGCTTCATCAAATTGATTATTTAGAATCATTCGTGCAAACGCTTTGGAGCCTGTCACATTGGTACGCTCTCCAATGTTGACGAAGCCAACATCGGCAGTCACATTGAATGGCTCTAATCCAGAGAGTTTCATTGCTGGAATGGCTTGCATCTGATTTTTGTTTTCTACCTTACTCATGCTTCTTCAGCCTCTTCTCAATAGAAAACTCTCGGCTTACGTTTTGCGACAGCATTCGCAATTGCACGAATATGGTCTGGCGTTGTGCCACAACAACCGCCGACCAAGTTCACTAACCCATCTTTTGCAAAACCATCTACTAACCCTGAAGTAATATCAGGAGTCTCATCAAATCCTGTGTCACTCATCGGGTTAGGCAAACCCGCATTTGGATAGCAAGATACTGCCGCATCGCAAATACGGGCTAGCTCGGCTATATAAGGGCGCATTAAGGCTGCACCCAGAGCGCAATTGAGCCCAAAGGTCAATGGCTTAATGTGGCGCAAGCTATTCCAAAACGCCTCAACAGTTTGCCCAGAAAGAATTCTTCCGGAGGCATCCGTTACGGTTCCCGAAATCATGACTGGCAAACGCTCGCCAGTCTCTTCAAAGAATTCATCGAGAGCGAACAATGCTGCTTTTGCATTTAGCGTATCGAAAATAGTTTCAACTAAAAATAAATCTACTCCGCCCGCAAAGAGCCCTTCGATTTGTTCGCGATATGAAGCACGCAAAGCATCAAAAGTAATATTGCGAGCGCCTGGATCATTTACATCAGGAGAAATACTCGCAGTTTTTGGAGTTGGTCCAATCGCACCAGCAGCAAAGCGTGGCTTGTTCGGAGTGCTGTACTTATCACAGGCAGCGCGTGCAAGTTTTGCTGAGATCTCATTCATCTCTCGCGCCAAGCCAGGCATTTTGTAATCTTCTTGGGCTACCGAGGTAGCGCCAAAAGTATTTGTTTCAATAATGTCGGCACCAGCATCCAAATACTTCTCGTGAATCTCGCTAATGATTTGGGGCTGCGTCAGCACCAACAATTCATTATTTCCCTTGAGGTCACCAGGGTGCTCTGCAAAACGAGTATTTCCCGGCAGCCCACGATAATCTGCTTCAGTTAGCTTGTATTGTTGAATCATGGTCCCCATCGCGCCATCCAATATGAGGATGCGCTGTTTTAAAAGCTCAGGAAGTGCCTGGCCACGGGTATAAGGCTGGGACAAACCATTAAATTGCATTGCTTAACCAGGATTGATCTCTAGAATCCCCTATTCTATTCGAAAAGCCACTTTTTATTTACCTTGGAGCCGCCATGTTTGGAACTATTCCAGAATTCAATCAAAGTCTTGAGATGTTTAAAACCATGTGGGGACAAGGCGCCGCAGGCCAAGCTGGACAGTTTCCTTTCACCACAGACGCCTCTAAAGCTGCTGGCGGCTTGGGCGCTGCCTTTCCAGGTATGGACATCGAGGAGCTAGAGAAACGCATCAAGGACCTGAAAAGCGTTGAAAACTGGCTGAATCTCAACCTCAACATCCTAAAGTCCACAATTCAAGGGCTTGAGGTGCAACATGCGACGATGATGGCCCTGAAATCGTTTGGAGATGCCGTCTCTGCAGCAAGCTCTGCAGCCACCCCCAAATCGGAATCCAGTGAAAGCCCCAGGACAACTAAAGCTAAACCGCGGAAAACCGCAACACGCCGTCCTCGCAAAGCTGGCGATCCAACTTACCTCGACGAAGTAGGTAATTCAGATGAGCAATAGCCTCACCCATTGCAAAAGTTAGCTGGTGAATATCGAGTTCTCGTTTAAATAACACTGGAACAATTTCGCGGGCAGTAATTGGCTTTTGACATGCAGCTAGCGCATCTGCCAAGCGCTCGTCATGATGAGCATTTAACTGCGCAATTCTGGGCTTGATGCCAATAAAAGGTTTTCCATGGGATGGCAATACCAGCGTGTCATCCGGCAAAGGCAAATACTTTGTTAAAGAATATAGATACAAGCCCAAGGGATCAGCATCTGGATCAGCGTCATAAACGCTGACGTTTGTAGAGATCCGTGGCAACAACATATCCCCCGAAATCAACACCTTCAAGCTTTTACAAAATAGTGATGCGTGCTCTGGCGCATGCCCATGACCCATGATGACTTCCCAATCATTTCCACCAATTGAAATGATCTCGCCATCAAGGATGCGACGATATTGACGGGGTACGCCGGAAACCATATTGCTGTAGTAGTTCGAACGCGCCCGAATTTTTTCTAAATCTTCTGGAGCGGTTAAACCATGTTTTTGAAAATGGTCGGCAGAGCCACCGCCACCTGCACGCGCACCAACAGCTGCACCCCCCTCTTTGCAACTTAACCATTGCGCGGTCAAATAATCAGTCATGGAAATCCACAAAGGGGCATTCCATTTTTCGCACAACCACTGAGATAGGCCGACATGATCCGGGTGCATATGCGTCACAATCACACGCAATATTGGTAAACCCTCTAACTGAGTTGCAAAAATAGCTTCCCACGATGCTTTTGTTTCATCATTAGCAATACCGCAGTCCACAATTGTCCAACCATCAACTCCATCGAACTGATCGCGCAATAACCAAAGATTGATATGGTCTAAAGCAAAGGGAAGTCGCATGCGCAACCAGCGAACCCCATGAGCGACCTCAATGCTTTGGCCAACTGGTGGAAGCTGATCGCCTAATGGATAATGAATGGCGGCTTCATTTGTGGTTTGCTGTTGATTACTCATATTCATATTTCTTATTTATTGCAATAAGGATCGCATTGACACCGATTCCATCACCCTGCATTAATTGGTGCGACATTAACCCAGAAAATGGCTATTGTCGCGGCTGTTATCGCACGCTTTCAGAAATCGCGGATTGGTCAGAGTTACCCAATGAAGCAAAACTCAAGATTTGGGAAGCTATCACAGCTCGCAAATTGCAAGTCGCAGATTAAATAGCTCTTCAAGCTATTTTTAGCGATTCACATCCACAATCAAACGACCGCGCACATTCCCAAGCATCAACTCCTGTGCATACTTTAAGGACTCTTCCAAAGTAATTTCTTGAGAAATTTCATCGAGCGTCTTTAAGTCAACCAATCTACTTAATTGCTCATAAGCAGCAATTCTTTTTTCACGTGGCACTGTAACGCTATTAATTCCGTATAAAGTCACGCCTCGCAAAATAAATGGGGCGACGCTAGAGGGAAAGTCCATGCCCTGAGCAAGCCCGCAAGCAGCTACTGCGCCATTACTCTTTGTTTGTGCGCAGGCATTTGCAAGGGTATGACTACCAACACTATCTAGTACCGCAGCCCAACGCTCTTTAGCCAGAGATTTACCTGGGGCTGACAAGCTTGTGCGATCAATCACTTCTGCGGCACCTAATTTTTTTAGGTAATCCGCTTCAGCCATACGCCCCGTACTAGCAACCACCGTAAACCCGAGCTTACTTAACAGGGTGATTGCAAAGCTGCCAACGCCACCCGCTGCGCCGGTGACCAAAACTTCACCATCACCTGGTTTGAGTCCATGCTTTTGCAAAGCCATCACACACAGCATGGCGGTATATCCAGCAGTGCCAATTGCAAGGGCTTGTTTTGCGGTAAATCCTTTTGGCAATGGAATAAGCCAGTCAGATTTAACTCGAGCCTGCTGGGCTAAACCACCCCAATGACCCTCTCCTACCCCCCAACCATTTAAAAGCACCATATCGCCCGCCTTGAAGTCAGGACTAGCGCTCTCAATGACCTCGCCCGCAAAGTCAATTCCAGGAACCATAGGGAAGCTGCGCACAACAGGGCCCTTACCGGTAATAGCCAAACCATCCTTGTAATTAAGGGTGGAATACAGAACTTTTACCCTGACATCACCTTCTGGAAGACTGGCTTCATCAGCCTGGCCGAGCGCAGCTCTATATCCTTGGTCATCCTTGTTAATCAAGATTGCTTTAAACATGTCTCTTTCCCCGTTTCTTTTTCTGTATGGGGAGCTTTTCCCCACAGCTTTTACGTAATAGGTTTATCCTAACGAGCATTGTCGATTATGGAGGTTTCCATGAAAAAAATTCTACTATTAACCGCAACTTCTGGCTTACTGCTCGCAGGGTGCTATTCAACCAGCAGCAATATGTCGATGGGCAATATGCGCCTCATTACATCTAGCGCCAGCCCACAAGATGTCATGGACTTTGCGACTGAGGCCTGTAAAAACGATTTTTACCAGGGTGCTAGCTTTTTATCCAAAGCCGGCAAAGAGTATCGCTTTAAGTGCGTAAAGGCTGAAGAAAATGAAGTATTGATTCCAATTCCAGGCACTACGATTGAATCAACACCTAAAACAGACAGCAAGTAAAGAGAGATGGCCCCATTCACATCGCAGGAGCTACGCAAAGGATTCGCATCTTTTGCTACTGGGGTCACCGTCATCACCTGCGTCGATGAAGAGCAAAATCCACACGGCATTACGATTAGTTCGTTTAACACTGTCTCTTTAGAGCCACCATTAATTCTGTGGAGCCTTAAGAAGCATTCGCGACTAATGCCCTGGGTCGAAGTAGGCAAAAAGCATTTGATTCATGTATTAAAGCGCTCACAAGAGTCTCTAGCAATGCACTTCGCAACAGTCAAAGTAAATCAATTCACAGAAATCGATCATCAGCGTGCCGAAAGCGGCTTAACGCAAATCAAGCACTGTGTAGCCTACTACGAATGTGAAACCGTCTCCGTTCATATTGGCGGCGATCACAACATCATTGTTGCCAAAGTCGTTCATTTAAAAAATTACCCAGAAAAAGAACCTCTCATATTTGCACGTAGCAAATTTGTTGGCTTAGATTTTTTTGAAGCTAAATCTAGCTAAGCAATAAATCACTCGATAAGAAAAAAGATGATGCGCTTATGGGGACGAAAAAGCTCTATTAATGTTCAAAAGGTATTGTGGTGTCTTGCCGAATTAGGGCTTAAAGAAGGTATTGATTTTGAACGTATTGATGCTGGCCTTCAGTTTGGAAAAGTACGCACACCAGAGTTCTTAAAACTCAATCCAAATGGTTTGGTTCCTACGATAGAAGATAAAGGGCTGGTGCTGTGGGAGTCCAATACCATCATGCGTTACCTAGCTTCGCAGTACAAGCAAAATAATCGCTTTCCAACGGATATTGCCCCTCAATACGGCTCGGAAAAGTGAATGGACTGGCAAGTAGGTACGCTATGGCCTGTTTTGCGGCCTGCCTTCATAGGTCTTACAAGGGTTCCAGCCGCAGAGCAAAACCATAAACTAATTCTGAAGTCTTATCAAGAAACCAATCAGTTATTTGAAGTGCTTGATCAAGCTTTAGCTTCGCAAGCATTTTGCTCTGGAGAAAAATTTCATCTTGGCGATATCGTACTCAGCCTATGTGTGCACCGCTGGATATTAATCAACGACACATTTGCAAAAGAAACTGGTGCACGAGCAAATTTGCAGAATATCGATCGCTGGTTAAATCGAATCAAATCAGAAACTCGTTTTGAAGAATTCGCGGAGAAAGAGCTCAATATCATCAACAAGTGATATTGAGCAGTCTCACAAATTATTCTTGCTTGAATTTTTTCTGGTGGTGGTCAGCGCCCATATAGAGGTACATCGCTGGTACCACAAAGAGCGTGAATAAAGTGCCAATTGATAGGCCCGTAAAGATTACGATCCCCATCGATTGACGGCCGGCTGCACCAGCTCCGGAGGCGATTACTAAGGGCACAACGCCAAGCACCATCGCTGCTGTAGTCATCAAGATTGGTCTTAAACGAACGCTACTCGCTTCAACAATCGCATCTAATTTGCTTCTGCCAGCTTCTTGCAACTCATTTGCAAACTCAACAATCAAAATGCCGTGCTTACTAATTAAACCCATTAAGGTAACTAGACCGACCTGCGTATAAACGTTTAAGGTAGTAAAGCCAAGATTAATAAAAATCAAAGCGCCAAAAAGTGCTAAGGGCACGGATACCAAAATGACAATCGGATCACGGAAGCTTTCAAACTGCGCTGCAAGCACCAGGAACACAATCAAAATCGCAAAGAACATGGTTACCAAAAAGCCGCCCGACTCAGACATAAACTGACGTGAAGGTCCTGCATAGTCCATGGAGTAACCATTAGGCGCAACCTCTTTGAGAGTCTGACGCATGTATTCCAACAGATCTGCTTGGGAGATAAAAGGCGTGCTCACTCCAGAAATGGTTGCGGAGTTTAATTGCTGGAAGTGGTTGATCGATTGCGGTACAACGCGCTGTTTAATACTAACAATCGTCCGCGCCTGAATCATTGCGCCACCTGGAGTACGGATGTAGTAATCCAAGATCTGATCTGGATTTAAACGATCCACCTGCTTCACTTGCGGGATCACTTGATATGAACGGCCTGAGACAGAAAAATAGTTCACATAACCACCACCCAAAGCCGCAGAGAGTGCCGCACCAACTTGCTGCTGCGTCATACCTAAGGCAGCCACCTTTTCACGATCAATCACAAGAACATCCTGTGGCTTATCAATCTTCAAGTCGGAATCAACAAAGAAGAAGTTGCCACTGCGACGCGCTTTATCCAATACAGCCTGAGATACCTCATTCAATTGCTCATACGATTCAGTAGTATTGATCACAACCTGAACAGGCAAGCCTTGGGCACCAGGCAAAGCAGGGAACTGGAATGCCGCTACACGCGCGCCCGCAATCGTATTCCACTTTTGTTGCATGTCTTCTTGGAACTTGGTCGCATTGCGACTACGTGAGCTCCAATCTTTTAACAAGATGCCTCCAAAACTAGATGTTGGACTAGTTATTTGAAACGCCTGTTCATATTCTGGTTCAGCTGCAGCAATTGCGTAGATTTGATCTGCATACGTTTGCATCTGATTAACGGTGCTGTTAGGTGGCCCAGATGCTTGCATCAACACAATACCTTGGTCTTCTGTTGGCGCTAATTCAGCGCGCGCAGTAGCGTAAAGATAAGCAACTCCGCCAAGCAAAATAACACCCATCACAATAATGACTTGCCAGGTGCTCAATAAATCACGCAAAGTGGACTGATAGCTATGGTGTACCTTATCAAAAATCTGATCAATCTTTTGTACAAAAGAAGAGGCTTCTTGCTCTTCGGTAAAGATGCGCGAACACATCATTGGTGACAAAGTTAATGCAATTAGGCCAGATACCGCTACAGCACTAGCCAAGGTAAACGCAAATTCCGTGAAAAGGGCTCCAGTTAAGCCGCCCTGAAAACCAATCGGAATATATACGGCAATCAATACAACCGTCATTGCCAAAATTGGACTACCCAATTCACGAGCTGCGATTAGTGAGGCCTCTAAAGGGGATTTTCCTTCCTTCATATGCCTATCAACGTTTTCAACAACGATGATGGCATCGTCCACTACTAGGCCAATTGCTAGAACCAATGCCAGGAGTGTGAGCAAATTAATGGAGTAGCCCAATATTTGCATCAAGAAGAAGGTGCCAATTAAAGATAAAGGCATCGCGATTACAGGCACTGCAACCGCACGAACACTTCCTAAGAACAAGTAAATCACAACCGTTACGATGACTAAAGCCTCGAGCAAGGTTGAGACCACTTCATCAATCGAGCTTGTAATGAATTCTGTGGAGTCGTAAACAATTTGACCTTTCATACCAATCGGCAATTGCTTCTGAATATCCGGAACCACATCTCTTACACGCTGAGCCACATCAAGTAAGTTGGCTTGTGGCGCCACCTTAATACCAATAAAAACAGACTGTTTACCGCTGAAAGCTACATTGGTGTTGTAGTCTTCGGAGCCTAAAGAAACATTTGCTACCTGATCAAGGTAAACAATATTGACGCCATCTTTCTTAACCACCAACTTACGAAACTCTTCTAGTGTGTGCAGATCAGTACCAGCAACTAGATCAACAGAAACCATGTCGCCTTTTGTGCTGCCCACTGCGGAAAGATAGTTATTCGCTGACATGGCGCTATACACATCATCCGCGCCGACACCCAGGCCTGCCATTTTTTCGCGATCCAACCATGCGCGTAGAGCGAACTTTCTGCCGCCAATGATCTCCGCGTTTTGTACACCTTCAACAGAATCTAACTTAGGCTTTACAGCACGCAATAGATAATCTGTGATCGCATTATTAGGCAACTGATCACTATAAAAACCCATATACATTGCAGCAGTGGATTGACCCACTTGAACAGTCAAAACAGGCTGTTGCGCTTGCGGGGGCAGCTGATTCTTTACCGCACTAATCTGCGTCTGAATCTGAGTTAATGCCGAGTTCGAGTCATAGTTCAGCTTGAGTGTTGCAATGATGGTTGAGACGCCGCTCACGCTAGTAGACGAAAGATAATCAATACCCTGAGCTTGGGCAATTGAAGCCTCTAAAGGCTGCGTAATAAAACCAGCGATTGTTTCCGGATCAGCACTGTAGTAAGCGGTAGTGATCGTAACAATGGCATTTTGAGTTTGTGGATATTGGTTAACTGGTAGTGAGCCAATCGCCTTCAAACCAAAAACGAGCACCAGCGCACTGACCACCAGTGATAGCACTGGTCTGCGGATGAATATATCTGTCCAATTCATCAGCTAATTATTCCTGCGGCTTAGGATCAGGAGAGTTTGCAGGCTGCACCTTATTATTAATAATCAGAGGTGTGCCATTCTTCAGCTTCAGTTGACCGCTAGTGACAACAGTGTCGCCCTCATTAATACCTTTGAGAATGGCCACTTGATCGCCACGTGTCGCACCAGTCGTTACAAATACTTGTTGCGCCTCCAGCGCTGGCTTGCCTTGCTTATCTTTCTTACCAGTAGGCTTAGCGATAAAAACGGTTGATCCATAAGGGTTATAAGTCACTGCTGTTTGTGGCAAGGTGAGCAATTTCACTTCGTCGCCAAGCTTGATGTTCACATTGGCAAACATACCAGGCAACACTTTCTTATCTGGGTTGGCAATCTGTGCCTCAATTTGAATGTTGCGAGTATTGGTATCCACTTTCGGACTAACTGCAGTAATCTTGCCAGTAAAGCTGGCATCCTTAAATGCGTCAGTAGTAACAACAACGTCTTGCCCCACTTGAATTTGCTCGGCATTACCCTGAGGTAAGGTGAAATCTACAAATATAGGATCCAAAGTTTGCAGTGTGATTAATTTATCGCCAGGATTCACAAACTGACCAGGATTAATTGACACAATGCCAACGCGCCCACTAAATGGAGCCTTGAGATTTTTCTTAGCAACCAAAGCGGTTTGCGCTTCGACCTGAGCTTGCTTTGATTTTGCATCGGCTTTACTGGTATCAAAAACGTTTTTACTAATGGCCTGAATCGCTAACTGCTGCTTGTCGCGCTCGTTAATGACTTTTGCAAGATCTGCCATCGCTTTTAAGGAGTTCAGTTGGGCCACATCAGAAGCATCATTTAATTTAATCAGTAAGTCGCCTTCTTTAACGTCTTGACCAGATTTAACGGGTACAGTTTGGACTAAACCACCAATTTCTGTGCTGAGATCAACCCCCCTGAATGCGCGGACGTTACCAACACTAGTTAACTTTGGCTGCCATTCTGAAGTTGCAACCACCATTGTTGAAACCGTAGCAGGTGGCAAACCCATTCCTGATATGAAATGCTTAATCATGAATGACTTGAACTGATTAAACGCAAAAATCAGCCCCAGCAATAAGAAGACTCCGCACAGCATGATTGTCATGCGACGCGGCAATGGCTCCATTGCCATCAGCTTGGCATATACCTTTGTGCCACGCCACTTCATACCCATGCGCGCATAAAATGCCTTGGCTTTTTCCCAAAGAGCTATCGCTTTTTCACGCAACTGCCATTGCACTGCCTTCAGCTTTAACCATCCCCAGATGGCAAGAACAGCGGCAATCAGTTTGCCTTTAATTGTTTTCAGAAGTTTCATTTTGATCTTTGTTCGCTATGTCTTTTGGTTTGAAAGCTGGACCAACTCGGTTCCACCAGCCACCGCCTAATGCTGCAAATAATGCTGCCGTATCTGAGAATCGCGTTGCTTGCGCAGCGACGGATTTCACTTTGGCTTGTTGATACTGTTTTTGGTAATACAGCACCGCCAAATAACTTGCTGTTCCTAGTTTGTATTGTTGCTGTACAAGGTCTAGAGTTTCATAGGCATAACGCTCTGCGTCAGATGCTGCTTTAAGTGCTTGAGCACCAGTCTCTAAAGCGCGCAGAGCATTAGCAACTTCCTGAAATGCATTTAAGACTGTGGCCTGATATTGAAAAGCAGCCTGCTCATAATTAGCAAGTGCGCCACGACGCTGCGCTAATAATTGTCCACCTTGGAACAAGGGTTGTAAGATTCCACCGCCAATAGACCACAAGGATGCATTAGGGCCAAACAATGCTACCGAAGTGAGGGCAGCTGAACCTATAGAGCCGGTGATATTAAATTGCGGCAATAGGTTTGCTGTTGCAACTCCAACAAATGCATTCTGCGCTTTTAAATGAGCTTCGGCAGCGCGAATATCTGGACGTTGGCGCACAAGACTTGAGGGAACTGAGAGCGGCAATTTTTCAGGCAAATGCAATTTGCTTAAATCAAAATGTGCAATGTCAGCATTACTAGGCACCTCACCCACTAAGACCGCAAGTTGGTTTCGTGTAAACGCTAAATTTCTTTCGTAATTTAATAAATCAACTTGTGAGTTCGACACCAAGGTTCTTTGAGAAGTAACATCGACCTTCGAAACAGTACCGATCACTAATTGCTTTTCTGTCACTTCAGCAAGATTGGTTTGTGCTTTCAAGATTTCTTCGGTAGCACTCATCTGCGCACGCAGGGCTGCCTCTCTTACTGCGCTAGTGACCACATTGGCAGTTAATGAGAGGTATGCGCCCTCAAGCTGAAACTGAGCAACTTCCGCCTGCGCCCTAGCACCCTCTACTGCTCGACGAGCCCCACCAAATACATCTAACTTATAAGTCACGTTCACAGACGTGTTGTAGAGATTGTAAATATCTGAGCCATATGGCAAACCATAAATCCCGGCTGGTTGAAGTTGGCGAGTTGCACCAGCGCCAAGACCAATGGCAGGAAAGTATTGACCGCCAATTTGAGCATTTACATTTTCTTGTGATGCGCGCAATGCGGCATCGGCTGCGCCTAAATTTGGATTTTGCTCTAATGCTTTTTTGATCAAAGCATCAAGCTCAGGGGATTTATATAGCTCCCACCACTGCGCCTCTATATCTGCGCCCTCAACAAACTCCTGATCCGTGCCACCTGGAACCCCAGGGGCAGTTGCTAATTTCTTGGGTACCGTGCTTTCTGTATACGAGGAGGTCTTAGGAGCTTCGGGTTGCTTAAAGTCAGGGCCAACCGCGCATGCTGAAAGCAAACTCACGCACAGAATCGGGAGCAGCTTGGAATACGAGAAAGAAGGGGACTTTAACAAAAACATGGGTGCGACAAATATTCTCTTTTGTAAGAGTTATTTGAACACAAAAAATGATACAGGAGTTATGTAACACTCTGATTTATCTACTGAAATTTGTACACAAGTTTGTGTGAAAGTCAAATAAGCAAAAAAATTATTCGACTGTTACGCTTTTCGCTAGATTACGTGGCTTATCAACATCTGTGCCCCGAGCACATGCTGTGTGATACGCCAACAACTGCAGTGGAACAACATGCAGAATAGGCGAGAGATTTCCATAGTGCTCTGGCAATCGAATCACATTAATGCCATCGCTATTTACGATTTCGGTGTCTTGATCAGCAAAGACATAAAGCTTGCCACCGCGTGCCTTCACTTCTTGCATATTGGACTTCAGCTTTTCAAGAAGCACATCATTAGGGGCAACTGTCACTACTGGCATTTTGTCTGTTACCAGCGCCAATGGTCCATGCTTAAGTTCGCCAGCAGGGTAGGCTTCCGCATGAATATAAGAAATCTCTTTTAGCTTCAGGGCGCCCTCAAGGGCAATTGGATAGTGGAGACCACGGCCCAAGAAGAGCGCATTCTCGCATTTTGAAAACGCATCACTCCAAGCCATAATCTGCGGTTTAAGCGCTAACACTGCATGCAATGCTTTGGGCAAATGACGCAACTCGCGTAACAACTCTTTTTCTTTTTCGGCGCTCACTTTTCCGGCCCGCTTTGCTAACGATATGGCTAGCAGATATAAGGCAAGTAATTGAGTAGTAAATGCTTTGGTTGATGCAACACCAATTTCTGCGCCAGCTTTGGTTAAGAAATGCCAAAGGGTTTCGCGAACCATTGCGCTACTTGCAACGTTACAGATTGCTAATGTGTAACGATGTCCCAGCCCCTTAGCGTGACGCAATGCTGCCAAGGTATCAGCTGTTTCGCCCGACTGCGAAACCACCACAACTAATGCTTTTGGATTTGGGACGGTTGTGCGATAACGATACTCGCTGGCAATTTCCACTTGCGTTGGAATGCCTGCAACATCTTCTAGCCAGTACTTAGCAACGCATGCTGAGTAATAACTAGTTCCGCAAGCCAAGATCAAAATTTGGTCGAATGCCTGCCACTCCTCTGGTTTTGCTCCAAATAACTCTGGTCCAAATGATGCAATGTTGGCAAGCGTATCGCCAATTGCTCTGGGCTGCTCAAAGATTTCTTTTTGCATGTAATGCTGATAGGGGCCAAGATCCACCGAATCCGCTTGTGCTGGCATTGGCTTACGCTCGCGCTCTACCAACTTACCACTTTGATCTAACACTTCGACACTGTCAGCCTTCAGAACAGCTACATCGCCCTCTTCTAGATACATCATGGAGTGAGCGCGACCTGCTAAAGCAAGCGCATCTGATGCCAAGAAATTTTCTTGATTGCCAAGTGCAATCACCAAAGGAGAACCAACTCGTGCGCCCACTAATGTATCTGGACTATCTTGTGCTATCACACCGATTGCATAAGCCCCATGCAACTTTGGTAATACCGCCTTGACCGCGTCTGCAATACTTTTTTGACCGCTGGCAACGTATTGCTGATGGATCAAATGAGCAATCACTTCTGTGTCGGTCTCAGAACTAAAAATATAACCAGCCGCTTTTAACTCTGTACGGAGAATTTCATAGTTTTCAATAATGCCGTTGTGAACAACCGCAACGAGTCCATTTGAAATATGGGGGTGGGCATTTTGAGTGTCTGGCTTGCCGTGCGTCGCCCATCGAGTATGCGCAATTCCAAGAGTTCCCTTGAAATCTTTACCCTGCTCGGCTAATTCAGAAACACGAGCTGTAGTGCGTGCGCGCTCAATAGGATGTTTTACATCATCGCCATTGATAACCGCAAAGCCACAAGAATCATAGCCGCGATACTCAAGGCGGCGCAAACCTTCTACCAATACTTCAACGATATTGTGATGAGAGGCTGCACCAACAATGCCACACATTATTTTTTACCCTTAGCTTTAATCACTTTTTTTAAAGGCTTTTTAGGAGCTGGTTTTTTTGTTGTTGCCTTTTTAGCAATTGGCTTTTTAGTAGGCGATTTTTCTTTTTTCACAGGACGTTGCCACTGTAAAGAGATTTGCTTTGCTCTTGAAACGGTTAACTGATTAGCAGGCGCATCTTTGGTAAGAGTTGTTCCTGCACCCAAAGTAGCACCACGCCCTACGCGCACTGGCGCAACTAATTGAGTATCAGAACCAATAAAAACATCATCCTCAATAATGGTCTGATGCTTGTTAACGCCATCGTAATTACAAGTAATGGTGCCTGCACCAATATTGACTCTTGTGCCAACAATAGAATCGCCAACATAAGCTAAATGATTTGCTTTGCTGTTTGCCGCAATCTTGCTGTTCTTTACCTCAACAAAATTACCAATATGCACATCGTTTGATAAATCAGCACCAGGTCTTAAGCGCGCATAGGGGCCAATGACGGACTGATTGCCAACCTTAGCGCCATCAAGATGACTGTATGCATGAATCACAACATTCTTGCCAACAGTGCTATTGCGAATAATGCAATATGGTCCAATTTTTGTACCAGCAGCTAAAGTAACGCAACCCTCAAACACACAACCAACATCAATCAATACATCCGCTCCACACTCTAAAGTGCCACGCACATCAATGCGTGCAGGGTCAGCAAGTGATACCCCTGAATCCATTAACTGATTTGCGGTATTGAGTTGATGTACGCGCTCTAAATTTGCCAATTGCTCGCGGCTGTTTACGCCAATAGTTTCATATTCGTTGTCAGCCTGCGCTGTACGAATAGGCACACCATCTTTTACCGCCATCGCAATCACATCGGTTAAGTAATACTCACCCTGCGCATTGCTAGCACGCAATGCTTTGAGCCATTTCTTTAAAGAGTTTGTTGGCAACACTATGATGCCGGTATTAATTTCTTGAATGGCTTTCTGTGCCGCCGAAGCATCTTTTTTTTCAACAATTTCTTTTACAGAGCCATCAGCATCACGCACGATACGACCATAACCCATAGGATTACTCAAATTCTGGGTTAGCAAAGCTAAAGCGCAATCTTTGCCGCGTACACCGTCAGCTAATTTAGCCAGCTTATTTAAGGTCTTTTGCGTTGTAAGAGGTACATCTCCATACAGAACCAGTGTTGGCTCTTGCGCATCTAATTTTGGCAATGCTTGCAATAGAGCATGACCAGTACCTTTTTGCTGCGCTTGGAGCGCAGTGCTCACTTTGCTAAATCTAGGATCTTCTTTAGCGGTACTAGATAAAAATTCTTTAACATCGGCAGCGCCATGTCCAATAACCACTACTGGACCCTTTTTAGAAGCCTTCCCTTGAAGCGCTAGCGCGGTATCGAGGACATGATGCAAAAGGGGTTTGCCTGCCAGCGTTTGTAAAACCTTTGGTAACGCGGATTTCATCCGCTTTCCCTGCCCAGCAGCCAATATGACGATATTCATAAAGGGGGATTATAAGTCCCTTGTACAAGGGTTCCGCAAGCCAATTCATCTAATTCTGACTCATCAATTGCCTTGTCTCCTGAAGACCTTGCGGCAATACCTGATAGCTCAGTTGAAATCTCGAGATTTTTGAAGTTAAAAGCCTCTGAATCCATCAAATGCGATGGGACAATGTGGTGCATTGAGCGGAACAGATTTTCTACGCTGCCTGGATGCTTCTTCTCCCAATCGCGCAACATTTCTTTCATCACCTGACGCTGTAAATTGGGCTGACTACCGCAAAGATCGCAAGGAATAATTGGGAAGTTCATATCGCCTGCATAACGCTCCAATAATTTTTCGGGCACATAAGCGAGCGGCCTAATCACAATATGCTTGCCATCATCAGATCGCAACTTGGGTGGCATACTTTTAAGCTTGCCTGCATAGAACATATTGAGCATGAGCGTTTCAAGAATGTCATCACGATGGTGGCCTAGAGCAATTTTTGTAGCGCCCAACTCATCCGCAACTCGATACAAGATGCCACGACGCAAACGCGAACAGAGCCCACAGGTCGTTTTACCTTCCGGAACAACACGCTTGACGATGCTATAAGTATCTTGCTCTTCTATATGAAACTGAATGCCTAAACTCTTCAAATAGTTTGGCAATATTTCTGCTGGGAAATTGGGCTGCTTCTGATCTAAATTAACAGCCACAATTTCAAAATTGATCGGCGCACGTTCGCGCAACTTCATCAAAATATCCAACATGGCATAACTATCTTTACCCCCAGACAGGCATACCATCACCTTATCACCATCTTCAATCATGCCAAAATCACCAATGGCTTGACCAACCAGACGACAAAGCTTTTTCTCTAATTTATTTTCTTCAAAAACAATTTTTCGTATATCGCCCATAAGCACTTAGTTCTTTTGCAATATATTTAAATTTATGACCGCTTAATCCGAAACACTTCTACGCCTACTGAATGGCAATCTGGATAAACATCCGGTTTAGAGGTACTTACGCGGGCCGCTAATACTTTGGGGTGCGCCAACATCGCAGTAACAATCTCATCACAAAACGTTTCTTGAAGTTGTATATGCCCCTTGGCAGCAATCTCTTTAATGGTCTCGCGCATGAGATCTACATTCAAAATCACGCGTTGTTCTGCTTTTTTTTCAAAGTCATGAACGCCGATATTGATATAAATTTCATAGTCACGCAAAAATAAACGGCGACAGTCAATTAAAGCGGGATGCGAAAGAATGGCATGCATAAATAATTAGTTTGTTTTAAACATCACATCACGCGATGAAAGCAATAAATGTTGGCCACCATCTACATAGAGCGTTGTTCCAGTGATGGCATTAGCGTTAGCCAAGAATACAGCTGCACTTGCGATATCAGCCGGCGTAGATAATTGACCTAAAGGGGTCATCTTATGGGCTTGAGCAAACCCGGATTGTGATTGATCCCCTGATGGCAATGAAATGCCTGGCGCCAATCCAACCACTCTGAGATAAGGAGCAAAATCCATTGCCAAAGTTTCAACTGAAGAAGCGAGAGCTGCTTTTGACAATGTGTATGACAGGTAATCAGGATTGAGATTGATTAACTTTTGATCAAGCAACTGAATGACAGAAGCAATAACATTTGAAGTTTGTTTTTTCTCTTTTTGAAATGCAAACACATGCATTGCGCCAACAAAACAGGTGCTAGCAAATTTACTTGCACATGTTCCAATAAAGATTTACCAGTTAAAGGCGTGCTGGAATTTGCGCGGTCATACTCAAAAATTGAAGCGCTATTAACCAAGCAGTGCAAATTGGGAAATTGTCGGGCCACATCAGCAAATAGAGATTTGACAGATTCCTCAATCGTCAAGTCAGCCTGAAATGCAGCCGCCCTTACTCCTAGACACTGGATGTCGGCTACGGTTTCTTCCGCCTCTTGCTGGGAACGGCCATAATGAACCGCTACTTCCCATCCTTGGCGCGCAAACTGCAAAGCAATTTCACGACCTAGGCGCTTACCAGCGCCAGTCACTAAAACTGCTTTTTGTTGCTCTGAAGGGTGGACTGAACTCGGGTTCAATTAAATTCTCTTAGACTAGCGAGCTATGGATATTACCTTGACCAGCCTAGAAACGGAGCATAGTGAGCTTCTAAAGGCAAAAATAGCCTCTCAGATCGCCTCCCACGGCGGCTGGGTGCCCTTTTCTCGCTATATGGAGATGGCTCTCTATGAGCCCGGAATGGGCTATTACAGCGCAGGGGCTCACAAACTTGGTGCTGGCGGGGATTTCACAACAGCCCCAGAACTTAGCCCCCTATTTGGGGCTGCAATTTGCTCGACCCTCATCCCGGTGCTTGAGGGTCTTCAGCGCAAAGGATTGCCCGCCCAAATACTGGAATTTGGCGCAGGTACTGGCAAGTTAGCAACATCCATACTGACTCGGCTTCAAGATCTTGGATTCACCCTAGACTCCTACAGCATTATTGAAATCTCTCCAGACTTGGCACAACGCCAAAAAGAGCGCATTCAAAAGACTGTTAAAGAACTCGATATACCAACTCAGTGCGAGTGGCTAAGTGAACTACCGAAAAATTTTTCGGGCGTTATCTTGGCAAACGAAGTGATTGATGCGATTCCTTGCGACACCATCATTTATCAAAATGGATTTTGGTATTCGCATGGCATAGCCTTCGAAAATAATAAGCTCACTTGGAAAACCGGTTCTCCTGTTGAACAAAGCCTACTTCCTGAAACTTTATTGACCAGTAATTTTCCTGAAGGCTATGTCACTGAACTACATACGCCTGCGATCGCCTGGATGCACCAGGTCGCAAAACATTTAGATAGTGGCTTGTTCCTCACATTTGATTACGGTTTTCCAGAGAGCGAGTATTACCACTCTCAAAGAATTGAAGGAACACTGATGGCTCATTATCGTCATCACGCGATTCAAGATCCGTTTTATCTACCTGGGCTGTGTGATCTAACTACGCACGTTGAGTGGTCTCAGATTGCCCGTGCAGCATTAGCAGAAAATACTGATGATGTTTATTTAACGAATCAGGCCGCTTATCTTTTGGATGCTGGTATTGGCGATATCGCCCTGGAAATTGGAGACCCTAGCAATCCAGAAACATTTTTTCCAATTTTTAACTCATTGCAAAAGCTTTTATCCGAAGCTGAGATGGGGGAATTATTTAAAGCTTTTGCCTTTTCCAAAAATTTGGATCAGCTTCTCCCAGGGCATACTTTAGAAGATTTGCCAGGATTACGCGGTAGAAATCGGCTTTAAATAGACCGCAAGAATTAGGCCTGAAGTGCCGCTGTAATTGCGGCTAATCTTGCCGACTCAAAGGCACTTCCGATACGCTCACCATTAGAGCGATCCTCAGCAGCAACCCCAGCAATAATCTCTGCGGTATTAATCGCATGTGCATTGCGCATCGCTGGTATTAATGGTGCAACACCCAATCCAATGTTTTGCGCAAGATTGAGCAAGGCCTGTCCGCGATCGGGTTTACGCCATACATCCGCGCGATTAAACCATATCAACACATTTACTGGCTGATAATGAAGTGGATTTTTATTGATCAATACCAATAGCTCACTAAAAATTTCGCTAAAGTCACGCACCTCTATTGGCATGCGAACACAATCAGCCCATGAACGAATCTCCGCAGCGGGTACATTCATTAAAACCACTGCACAGCGCTCCTCTAACGAATTCCCTGCCGCACTCAAATGAGCCAGCATCGCTTCACGAAATTCTTCTTGCGACAGTTGGCTCGCGAGTGTTGGAGCTAATAAAGTTTTTGCAGCGCCTGTATTAAGTAAAACCTGGAACATGTGCATAGGCTTGCTAGCAACCAAACCCCTAGCCAATTCTTGCCAAATACGCTCGGCGGATAAAGCGCGCAACTCATCCGCCTGAACAATTGCTTTCATGGCCAGCATTGTTTCATCGGCAACACTAAACTCAGGAAAGCGCGCAGCAAAACGAGCAATACGTAATAGTCGAAGAGGATCTTCGGCAAATGCATCTGAAACGTGTCGAAACACTTTTGCCGCTAAATCTTGTTGGCCGTTATAAGGATCCAAAATTGGCCCGCGTAAGCTTCCATCTACACCAACCTCTTGCGCCATTGCATTAATTGTCAAATCACGGCGCAATAAATCTTGCTCAAGCGTGACAGAAGGATCTGCATAAAAATGAAATCCCTTATAGCCTTTACCAGTCTTGCGCTCAGTACGCGCTAAAGCATATTCAGCTTGAGTTTCGGGATGCAGAAAAACTGGAAAATCTTTACTCACAAAACGAAACCCTCTAGCAAGCATTTCTTCTACGCTGGAGCCCACTACGACATAATCAATATCGTGTACCGGCAATCCCATCAAGGCATCGCGTATCGCTCCGCCAACAGCGTAAACCTTCATTCTGAGCCGCTTTCCAAATGACGACGACTCAGTTTAAATACTTGCGTTAATGCATCGGTACCATTTGCAGGAAGAATATTTGGCAATTGCATTGAAGCAATATTGTCTCGAGACATTAAAGTGGGTCCAGGTAAAAACTCAAAGGCTAATGCCTGTATGTAGCCCACGAAAGCTGGCACAGGAATAATCCAACAAAAAGTTTTTGCTTTTCGTTTGGCTAATTCCACAATCTCTTGCATGGTGTATACCTTAGGACCCACCAAATCATAAGATTGATGAATTGTCTGCGGCATATCTAGCGCTTTTACAAAAGCGCTTGCTACATCATCAACACTAACTGGCTGAAATTTTGCTCCATAGTTCGCCAGCGGCATTAATGGGAATAGCCTTGTGAGCTTGGTGAACAAATTAATAAATTGATCTTGAGCGCCAAAAATTACTGATGGTCTGAAAATAGTCCAATCCAGATTGCTAGCTTTCACTGCTAACTCACCATCACCTTTACTACGTTGATACATTGACGGACCCATTGAATCAGCACCAAGAGCACTCATATGAAGATAGCGCTTAAGACCGTGCAACTGCATTGCAGTAATAATATTTTTGGGCAAATCCACATGAGCAGATTTAAACACCTTGCCATAAGGCTGTGCTGGATTATCGTGCAGCACGCCGACTAAATTAATCACTGCACCGGTAGGCTTGATACGCGAACACAAGTCCTGCAAGGCATCAAACTCATGAATATCCGCATCTTCAATATGCACTTTGGGCAACAGACGTAATTCACGGCCCGTTGATGGATGACTAGAGGGAATCAAGACAGAGTAACCAGCTAACTGCAGTTGCGCAGCTAAGACTCGCCCTACAAAGCCGTTACCTCCAATTAACAAAATGTCATATTGCATAGAATCCTTTTTAACAACTTAAGGTAACTCGGATTGTGTAGCTGCTTTAGGTGTGATGACACCTAAACGCTGTTTTAAAGACTGTGTTTGCCTATTCAATACCGAGGAATAGTAATTTGCGTTTGACAGCACATTCTTTACATAAGTACGTGTTTCATTAAATGGAATGGTTTCGGCAAAAATCGCACCTTCCGTTGGGCCCGTCAATTTTTCTCGCCATGCTTTAGAACGAGATGGGCCAGCGTTATAGGCCGCGGAAGCTAATACCCAAGAACCATCCAAATCAATCAAAACCATATTGAGATAGTTGCTGCCCAATGTAAGATTGGTATTGGTATCGCTTAATTTATCGTTGGTGTAATTGGTCATACCAATCTTTTTGGCGACATACTTTGCGGTATTAGGCATCACCTGCATCAACCCAGAAGCCCCTACTGAAGAAGATGCATTCATGATGAAACGCGATTCTTGGCGAATGAGTCCATATGCCCACGCTAGATTTAAATCAATCTGCCTTGCGATTGGGGAGAGCTCATCGCGATACGGTGTGGGATAGCGCAAATGAAAATCATGCTCTTGCTTTGTACGATCTGCAGTATTGACAACGCGATCATACAAATTGATACACTTGGCATATTCAGCAGCGGCTAGCAGCTGCTTATCTGTCATATTGCGTAATTCCCAATTCCACTCGCGATTGCCTTCAAAGCGCAAGTTCATAGCATATAAACGCTCGCCACGAATAAATCCTTTGCGACTTGCCATAGCATCAATCTCTTGCTCGGTAACTTTGGTACGACTGGGTGCATGAGTTGACTTGCCCAACTCCTCGCGAGCCAATTGCCCATAAAAGTTGTATTGGTCTGCGATTAGCTCAAAGCTTTCTTTTGCTTTTGCATCTTGACCTTCTGCCTTTAATGCGCGCCCATACCAATAAGTCCATGCGGGATCTTTACTTCTCACCGCAGGATTCATACCATCAATCGCATTCTTAACCAAAACCCAATCTTTTGCGCGCAAGCCAGCGCGCACTTTCCACTCTTGTGACTCTACAGATAAAAACTCGTTGTAACCGAGATCTTGTTGCAAGCGGTATGCATCATCGGCATTCGGATCTAATTTCTTTGCCAGAAATTGGCCAATTACGCCCCAAGCAAGCGCTTGGTTTTCTTTGCTGTAGCGCGATGCTGTTTGAGAAAAATCTCGATAGGCTTTTGCGGGATCTGTTTTAGCCGCCTTCACAATATCGCCAATAGGATCATCACCACCAAGGCGTTTCGCCATCGTGTCGTAGCCCTTTTCGCTTGCAGCACGGCCAATAGCCTTTGCCTCACTTGGTGTCATGCCACCTGCGGCCACCAAGGCAGGAACTAACTCCTGGCATGCTTGCCCAAAATAACTGGGATCTAATAACACTGCGCGTGAATCGATAGCCAACTTGGTAGGATTTTCTCCTTGTGACAATTTAGACAACAAGGAATAACACTTCACTTGAGTGTCATCGTCCAGAACAAACTTGGCATACTCCGCATCAAAACGCGCCCAATCTTTACGTTTGCCAAGCACCAGTAACCAATCATTACGCATACGATCTGCCAATGCGGTTCCCTGATATTGGTTCAAGAACGCTACCACCTGTGAATCAGCGGCATAGTCATTCCGAGGGCCGCCTGAACTATCAAACATTTGTGGCTTGATCCGAAAATACGCTACGTAATCATCAAATGGATAATTAACTAAAGCTGAAGATAGTTGCTGTGTACGAAACACATCGTTCTTTTTAGCTGCCTCGCGCAAGTCAATAAACATGCGATCTGTATCAGTTATTTCTGCAGGCGCTACTTTGCTTTCATAAGACTTCGGTAGCTTTGGTTTTTTGGTTTTCTCTGCGAATGCGCTTGGTATGGCAAAAATCACCCCCAGAGCCAATATTCCAGCCCAGCGAACAAAATGTCCTCTCAGAATCTGATGCGTCTTTTTCACTATCTAACCTTATTTACTATATCTTCTAATTTTCACCCGATAATGCTTGATATGCACGGTAATTCGCCAAAAACTCTACGCCAAGAATTATTAAAACAACGCAAGGAATTTGCTGCGGGCAGCTTTTATCCGCACGTAAAAGAGAGTCTCGTTTCCGCTATTGGTGAATTTCTTAGTAATGAGGGCAAGCTTCTAAGCTCAATTGCCCTATATTGGCCGATTCATGATGAGCTAGACATCAGAGCCCCATTACTTAGCTGGGCTAGCAGTGACAAGGGGCGGCGCTTAGCTTTACCCTATGCACGCCCAGATAAGCACCTAGATTTTTATGAATGGCGTGATGGCGACAGCTTGATTCCTAGCAAGCATGGTGTTCCTGAACCAATTCCAAATAATGAGAGCAGACCCATTCTTGATCCAGATTGCATCTTCATCCCTTGCGTAGGCTGGTCCAGTTCAATTACGGATGGCAAAATACACTACTGGCGATTGGGTTATGGCGGCGGCTACTTTGATCGCACTTTATCAGCATTACGCAAAAAAAATCCCAAGCTAATTTGCCTTGGGATTGGATTTGATTGGCAAAAACTAGATGACGCGCAGTGGTCCGCTCAAACTCATGATGAGCCTCTAGACATGTTGCTCACCGAATCTGGTTTACTACGCTAACTTAATTCGTTAACTCTAAGTTTTCCGCGATTGCCAATACGGCATCAGCCTGGTTTAAAGAATAAAAATGCAAGCCTGGTGCACCAGCAGTTAGAAGCTGATCACATAGGTCCGTCACAACCTCTTCGCCAAATGCGCGAATCGATGCTATGTCATCACCATATGATTGAAGTCGCAAACGAATCCAGCGAGGAATTTCAGCACCACATGCATCCGAGAATCGCAACAGTTGACTGCTATTGGTAATCGGCATGATGCCAGCAATGATAGGCTGAGTAACACCCAAATCATAAGCTTCATCAACAAAGCGGAAATATGCATCACTGTTATAAAAATACTGAGTAACAGCAGAGTTTGCGCCCGCCTTCATTTTTTGCACAAAGAAATCGACATCACTTGCAGGGGACTTTGCCTGTGGATGTGTCTCTGGATATGCAGCTACATCGATATGAAACCAATCACCAGTTTCTGCGCGGATAAACTCCACCAACTCATTAGCATGATGAAATTCACCATACTGGCCCATGCCTGATGGCAAATCGCCACGTAAGGCTACGATTCGCTTAACCCCTAAAGCCTGATATTGCTTGAGCATTTCACGCACACTCTCACGCGAACTGCCAACGCAAGATAAATGCGGGGCAACTGCAGCCCCCGCAGCGTAAATATCGCTGACTACTTTTAATGTGCCTGACTGAGTCGAACCGCCAGCCCCAAAAGTCACGGAATAAAACGAGGGCTTCAGCGTTTCACTGAATCGCTCACGTACTAGGTGCAGCTTATTCTCACCTTCAGGTGTTTTTGGAGGGAAGAACTCAACGCTTAATTCCATGATTGGGGCCTAGGTATCTAACTACGGATTAATAACGATAGTGCTCAGGCTTATATGGGCCTTCTTTAGTAACGCCAATGTAAGCAGCTTGCTGATCAGTTAATTCGGTCAATTGAGCATTGGATACTTGTTTGTACCAACTGCATTCCACAACTCAATCTGAGCGATCACTTGGTTTGCAAACGAAGAGCTCATCACGTAAGAAGGGTGGCCAGTACCACAACCCAAATTCACCAAACGACCTTTAGCCAGAATGATTAAACGCTTCTCAGACATACCATTTGCCGCAGGGAAAATCACGTGGTCTACCTGTGGCTTGATTTCTTCCCACTTGTATTTCTCAATGCCAGCAACATCGATCTCATTATCAAAGTGGCCGATGTTACAAACGATCGCCTGATCCTTCATCTTCACCATATGGTCATGCGTAATCACATGGTAGTTACCTGTTGCAGAAACGAAGATATCCGCCTTGTCTGCAGCGTAATCCATTGTGACGACGCGATAACCTTCCATGGCTGCTTGAAGTGCACAAATTGGATCAACTTCTGTTACCCATACCTGGGCAGACAATCCACGTAAAGCTTGTGCGGAACCTTTGCCCACATCGCCATAACCACAAACTACAGCAACTTTGCCTGCAACCATCACATCGGTAGCGCGCTTGATCGCATCAACCAAAGACTCGCGGCAACCATAAAGGTTATCGAACTTGCTCTTGGTTACAGAGTCATTCACGTTAATCGCTGGGAATTTCAGATCGCCCTTGGCGAACATTTGATACAAGCGATGTACGCCAGTAGTAGTTTCTTCAGTAACGCCTTTTACTTTCTCTAGGCGAGTGGAGTACCAGGTTGGGTCTTGAGCCAATTTCTTCTTAATTGCAGCAAAGAGGATGGTCTCTTCTTCGCTAGTAGGGTGATTTAAGCAAGCCTGGTCCTTTTCAGCACGCGCGCCAAGATGCAATAACAAAGTCGCATCGCCACCGTCATCCAAAATCATATTGGTATAGCCACCATCAGCCCACTCGAAAATACGATGAGTGAAATCCCAGTACTGTTCAAGTGTCTCGCCCTTGATAGCAAACACTGGTGTGCCATTTGCAGCAATCGCTGCAGCAGCGTGATCTTGCGTCGAGAAAATATTGCATGAGGCCCATTGCACTTCCGCACCAAGAGCCTCAAGAGTCTCGATCAATACCGCGGTTTGAATGGTCATATGCAAAGAGCCTGTAATGCGCGCACCACGTAATGGCTGTTGGGCGGCAAACTCATCGCGAATAGCGATCAAGCCAGGCATCTCGGTTTCAGCAATCGCGATTTCTTTGCGACCAAAGTCAGCCAAAGAAATATCTGCAATTGCGCAACGAGTTGCAACAAAGTCTTTTAAATTGAAATCAGAAACAGCGTTCATCTAATGCTCCAGCTAAATAAGATCCAATGCTGGAGTGCAAACTCGCTAGCCGTTGAATCATGGGTTAGCGAGCGCAGTTGCAATTAGCAAATCCTACTTGGGGAATTTGCCCTTTCAAGCCTGGGGAAGTGCCAATCTGGCAATCCTTGCAACGCTCCTTGAAGGTATGGCGAAATTGTAAACAATTTCGCCATATTTCGCCTCAATACATCTTAAAAATGCTTTTTAAGTCCTTAATTCACTAAATAGAGCTTATAAACCTGCAGCTGCGCGCAATGCAGCAGCCTTGTCTGTCTGCTCCCAAGTAAATTCTGGCTCTTCGCGGCCAAAGTGACCGTAAGCAGCAGTCTTACGATAAATTGGGCGCAAGAGATTAAGCATCTTCACAATGCCTTTTGGACGCAAGTCAAAATGCTCCGATACAAGTTGCGCAATCTTTTTATCAGAAATCTTGCCGGTACCAAATGTGCTCACCATTACTGAAGTAGGTTTTGCAACTCCAATCGCATAAGAGATTTGGATTAAGCATTTACTTGCCAAACCTGCAGCAACTACGTTCTTCGCAACATAACGACCAGCATATGCAGCTGAACGGTCAACCTTTGAAGGATCTTTACCTGAGAATGCGCCGCCACCGTGAGGGGCTGCACCACCGTATGTATCAACAATAATTTTGCGGCCAGTTAAACCGCAATCCCCTTGTGGGCCACCGATAACGAAACGGCCTGTTGGGTTTACCAAGAAATTAATTGCGCCTTTGATCAAATGCTTAGGCAATACTGGCTTAATAATTTCTTCTACTACTGCCTCACGCAATTTTTCCAATGAAATATCTTCGTCATGCTGGGTAGATAAGACCACAGTATCAATAGAATCAGGTTTGCCATCAACATAGCGCAAGGTGACCTGTGACTTTGCATCAGGGCGCAACCATGTCAGACGACCATCGCGGCGCAACTGAGATTGACGCTCCACCAATCGATGCGACAAATGAATTGGTAGCGGCATGAGTTCTGCAGTTTCATCACAAGCGTAACCAAACATTAAGCCTTGGTCACCAGCGCCTTGGTCTAAGCCATCATCGTGCGCTTTATCAACACCTTGAGCAATGTCTGGGCTTTGCTTGTCATAAGCAACTAATACCGCACAACCTTTGTAATCGATACCGTAGGCAGTATTGTCATAGCCGATTTCACGCAAGGTGTTACGAGCAACTTGAATGTAGTCTACGTTTGCATTAGTTGTAATTTCACCAGCCAATACTACTAAGCCAGTGTTACACAAAGTTTCAGCCGCAACACGTGCAGTTGGATCTTGCGCCAAGATGGCATCAAGAATCGAATCAGAAATTTGGTCTGCTACTTTATCGGGGTGACCTTCAGAAACAGATTCTGAGGTAAAGAAGTAATCATTTGCCATTGCATATTCCTTTAAAAATTAATACGATCTATGGGACAACTCGACGTGCCTGGAACTACAATGGCGACGCTTTAGCAGAATTTTTGAATCGCCCTGCAAGTTGTCTTAACTCAGCGATGTGCCAATTCTATCCGAAAACCCCTATATTCATCAAGGTGCGATGAAATTTGGTCTTCATAGCAGCATTGAATATCATTGGGGGGGGTGCAAAAATTCCTTTTAAAGACCTCAATATCATCGCTGCGCTACCCCTAGCGGTCGTGCAGGTATTGGGGGATTTCCTGGGACTACTTGCTTATATTGGGTCAAAGCAATATAGATCACTATTTAGACCTCAATATGAAGCTGTCGTCAAAGCGCGCAATTTACCTTTTAGGCTTTGGGAAGCAGTGCGTGCTTCAGGAATGCTTTTTTCAGATAGTTTATGGATTTGGCGCAACCCGCAAAAAGCGCTCAACCCAGTAGAAATCCAAAACTGGGATGTAGTAGAAAGTGCAATTGAGGAGGGTCATGGCCTAGTGATGTTGACACCCCATCTTGGTGGCTTTGAAATTATTCCCAGAGTATTAGCAAAACATTTTCCTGCGACTATTTTGTACCGCCCATCACGCCAAGAGTGGCTTAATGAAGTGGTTGAAGAAGGGCGCGCATATCCCAATATGCACTTTGTGCCAACCAACCTGAATGGCGTACGTCAAATGACTAGGGCGCTTACTCGTGGCGAAGCGATCGGCATCCTACCCGATCAAGTGCCCAGTGGTGGCGAGGGTGTATGGGTGCCATTCTTCGGGCGACCTGCTTACACAACACCGTTACCTGCTCGTCTAGCAAATCGCAATAACACTCCTGTGGTGATGTTTACAGCAAAACGTAAATCCATTGGGAGAGGTTGGCTAATGCAAGCGACACGCCTCTCGCCATTTAATGAGGATGCCACCATCGCTGCTGCCGAACTTAACATCGCGATTGAAAACGCTGTTTTAATTGCTCCAGAACAATTTATTTGGTCATACAACCGTTACAAACATCCAACGGGTGCAGAGTTGCCACCAAACAATTAAAGAACATTATCATTTTGAGCATGGATTGGCTCTCAAACCTTTTTAATTTTTTAGCGCTCAGCCTATTGCGCTTATTTGCTTTTCTTCCCTACGGCATTACTGTTTATGTTGGCTATGGACTTGGCTAGCTTGCAGCCCACATACCAAACAGTAGAGCCAAGGTAGTCAAAACCAATTTGCGATTATGTTTTCCCAACCTCAATGAAAAAGAAATTGATGCACTTGCGCCTGAACACTGGAAATTATTTGGTCGCAGTGTTTTAGAACGAAGCAGAATTTGGTTGAGAAGTGGCAAACAAATTACCGACATTGTGACGATTAAATCCGCCATCACACTTGGAGACCGAAAGCCTCGCCTTCTCATTAATCCACACTTTGTTGGTCTTGAAGGTGGCTTTATGGCGCTATCAGTACTGGCGAGTCAACGTGATTGGCCCAAAGGAGCTGGGCTTTATCAAAAGATGATTGAATGGAGAAATCGCTTTGGTGGCAAGTCGATTGAAAGACAAAGTCGTTTGCGCGACCTGATCCGAGAAATCTAAACTGGCAATTTTATTTTTATCGCGCCAGATATTGACCTAGGCCCGCGTGATTCAATATTTGTCCCCTTCTTCGGAATTCAGGCAAACACCATCACTTCTGTATCGCGCTTGGCAAGACTAAGTGGGGCAGAGGTTTGTTTAATGACTACAACACTGAACAAAGATCGCAAAGGCTATACCTGCCACATTAGCGAGCCATTGCCAAATTTTCCTAGTGATGATGTTGAAAAAGATACTGCTCGCCTCAATCAATATATCGAGGAACTTGTTCGACAAAGGCCAGCAGAGTACTATTGGGTACATAAACGCTTTAAGCATCGCCCTCCTGGCGAACCAAGCCTTTACGATTAATGGATTATTTTGAGCACTACTCCGAGCAACTTTAGACGCAAATTACGCTTCACCAAAATGCATGGTGCAGGCAACGATTTCATTGTGCTCAATGGTATCGATCAGGATTTAAGCAATATCACTCGCGAGCAATGGCAAACCTTGGCGCACCGTCAATTTGGCATTGGCGCAGATCAAATTCTTTTGGTTGAAAAGTCCACTCGTGATGATGCCGATTTTCGTTATCGCATCTTTAATGCAGATGGTGGAGAAGTAGAGCAATGCGGCAATGGTTCACGTTGCTTTGTACGCTTTGTTCTCGATCAAGGTTTATCCAACAAAAATCCTCTGCGTGTTGAAGTAGCGCATACCGTCCTCACACTAAAGTCTCATCCCGATGGGCAGGTGGAAGTGAATATGGGTGCGCCAATTTTTGAGCATAGCCAGATTCCATTTAATGCGAGCGGCCTGGCTAGCATGCAAGAGTTTCACGAAACTCTTTTTGCCCTTCCCCTGAGCCATCCTGCAACGCATGATAGTTTTGTAGGCGTCTTATCAATGGGCAATCCCCATTCGGTGCAAGTAGTAGCTGATGTTGCCAGCGCCCCCGTTTTAGAAGAGGGTCCTGAAATCGAAAAACATGCCGCCTTTCCTAAAAGGGTGAATGTCGGCTACATGCAAATCATGAATCGCAATGAAATTGCATTACGCGTTTATGAGCGTGGCGCTGGAGAAACTTTGGCTTGTGGAACTGGCGCCTGCGCGGCGGTAGTTTTAGGCATCCGCAGAGGGCTACTCGACTCACCAGTAAAAGCACATACTCGCGGCGGAGACCTGCAAATTGCGTGGGGCGGTATTGTCAACAATGTAGCCGAACCCGTGATCATGACGGGTCCAGCCGTTACTGTTTTTGAAGGCGAAACAGAAATCTAAGAAACGATCTTCTTAGATACCGTATTTTTCTCTATACGCTTTTACTGCTGGCAAATAAGCTGTTAACTGAGCGTCACTTGATGCCGTCAAAAAAGACATTAGTCCAGTTAAGTTCGCTATCGAAATTACTGGCAAACCAAACTCTTGCTCAACAGCCTGCACTGCCGACTTGTCACCAATATCTGTAGCATTACCGGATCTTTCCATGCGATCTAAAGCAATTAATACAGCAACAGGTTCTGCGCCCGCTTTGCGAATGAGATCGACCGACTCTCGCACAGAAGTACCAGCTGAAATCACATCATCAACAATGATGACCTTCCCTTTTACAGGCGCGCCAACCAACACACCACCCTCGCCATGATCTTTGGCTTCTTTGCGGTTATAGGCATAAGGAACATTAACGCCATCATTAGCTAAGGCAATGGCAGTTGCGGCAGCAAGCGTAATACCTTTATAGGCTGGGCCATACAACATGTCGAAAGGAATTTTGGATTCCACTAAAGCCTTTGCATAGTAACGCCCGAGCGCACCCAAACGAGCGCCATCATTAAATTCGCCAGCATTAAAGAAATATGGAGAGAGCCTGCCAGCTTTGGTTTTAAACTCCCCAAAGGACAAAACCTTTGCCTCCAAGGCAAAACGAATAAAGTTATCTTGATTTGAATTATTTGAGCTCATAGACCTGCATGTTACGCATCATTTCCGCTAACCTCAACGGTATCCGTTCCGCAGTTAAAAAAGGCTTTCTGCCGTGGGCCACCAAACAAAAGGCTGATTTCATCTGCATGCAGGAGCTCAAAGCCCAGCGCGATGATTTAGAAGACGGTATCTTGAATCCAGATGGATTGCATGGCTTCTTTCATCATGCGGAGAAAAAGGGCTATAGCGGCTGCGGTATCTACACCCGCCACCAGCCTGATGATGTGCTTTATGGTTACGGCAATGAAGAATTTGATGCGGAAGGCCGCTATGTTGAAGCGCGCTTTAAAAATCTTTCAGTGATTTCGGTTTACATGCCATCAGGCTCAAGCTCTCCTGAGCGACAAGAAGCTAAATATCGCTACCTCGATAGTTTCATGCCGCATCTCATCAAGCTCAAAAAATCTGGCCGTGAAATTGTTCTTTGTGGTGACGTCAATATCGCCCACCATGAAATCGATTTAAAAAACTGGAAAGGTAATCTCAAGAACTCTGGCTTTTTGCCTGAAGAGCGTGCCTGGTTAACCAAACTATTTGATCAAGTGGGCTATGTCGATGTTTATCGCAAACTAGAACCTAAGGCTGGAGAAGCTTGCTACACCTGGTGGAGCAACCGCGGTCAAGCTTATGCGAAGAATGTTGGGTGGCGCATTGATTACCAAATTAGCACTCCTGAGATTGCCGCATCAGCCAAGAAAACTGCCGCATACAAAGATGAACGCTTTTCCGATCACGCACCCCTAACAGTAGATTACGACTGGAAGCTTTGAGAGCTATTCGCCTTCTTTTTTGATCTGCACAATTTGAAAGTGCATGGTCGCCCAGATTAATACCAACACTGGAAGGCCAATGATGGCGGTGCCATAGAAAAACGCTGGGTATCCAAAATGATCAACATAAACGCCGGAAAATCCTGCGAGCCACTTTGGCAATAAAAGCATCATCGAACTAAATAAAGCATACTGCGTTGCCGAGTAGCGAATATTGGTTAAGGATGAAAGGAATGCAATAAACGCGGAGCTAGCGATTCCTGAACTCAAGTTATCCGCTGAAATCACCCAAATTAAACCGTGCAAATCATGCCCTTGATTAGCGAGCCACGCAAACAAGAGATTACTTACAGCCGATAACACGGCACCTACAAATAGAATTCTGAGAACGCCGAATCGCAGCGTAAGAACCCCGCCCACAAAGGCGCCGACGAGGGTCATTACTACGCCAAATACTTTACTTACAGCAGCAACCTCATCTTTTGTGTAACCCATATCAACATAAAATGGGTTAGCCATAATGCCCATCACTACATCGCTAATACGATAGATCGCAATGAGAGATAAAATTAATATGGCATGCCAACGATAGCGACGAATAAATTCCGCAAATGGCTCAATCAATGTTTGATACAGCCACGCTTTTGCATTGCGCGCTTTGGCTAACTCATAACGAGCAGGCTCTTTACTAAATAAGGTTGTCAACACGCCAACACCTATTGAAGCTGCCATGCATAGATATGCAAATTGCCAAGCACCGGCGTCATAACCGCTACCCGTCTCAGCTCTTGCGGCCAACCACAATACGCCGGCACCCGCCCAGATAAGAGCTAAGCGATAACCCGTTTGATATGTGGCTGCAAGTGCCGCCTGATGATCACTGTTCGCCGATTCAATACGAAATGCATCTAAGGCAATATCTTGTGTAGCAGAACCAAATGCCACTAGTAGGGCGCACCATACGATTGGGTTCAGGGCAAGCTTAGGATCCAAAGTAGACATGCCTACCAAGCCTAGAATGATCAAGGCTTGCGCCAATATCAACCAGCTTCTTCTGCGACCCAATAGAGCTGTTAAGAATGGAATTTGTACACGATCAACCAGTGGTGCCCACATCCATTTGAATGCATAAATCAAGCCAACCCAAGTTAAGTAGCCAATTGTGCTCCGATCAATTCCAGCTTCGCGCAACCAAAAACTTAGAGTTCCCAGGATTAGTAAAAGGGGCAAGCCTGCCGAGAAGCCCAGAAATAACATTCTTAGGCAAGGCCATTCGAGATACACCCGAAAGTCTTTTAACCAAGATTGAATGGCGGACAGCACCTTGATGTTTATCTTATGCGCG
The DNA here is from genome assembly GCA_044225315.1 of Polynucleobacter sp. GTDB lineage: Bacteria > Pseudomonadota > Gammaproteobacteria > Burkholderiales > Burkholderiaceae > Polynucleobacter. The sequence goes on along the minus strand of JBGAIU010000002.1, from coordinate 23,282 downwards.
ACAAACGCGAAATAAAGCAAGGCTGCCAAACAAATTTGGCATCAATGTCACTTGTCGACCATCATGCAAGATGCATTGATCGATGACTTTAAGTCCAAGACTAGATGCCAATTTTTCAAAATCGGCAACCGTCAATACGCGTACGTTTGGCGTGTTGTACCACTGATAAGGCAAGCTCTTTGAGACAGGCATACGTCCAAGTGCAACCGCTAAACGGTGTGACCAGTGACCAAAGTTTGGAAAGGACACGATTGACTCTTTACTAACCCGAACAATCTCACGCAAAATCTTTTCTGTTTGGTGAATCGTCTGTACGGTCTGAGACAACACAACCGTATCAAAACTATTGTCTTCAAATAGGGCGAGGCCACCCTCTAAGTCTTGCTGGATAACGTTTAAGCCTTTTTGCACACAAGCCAGAACTCGCCCGTCATCAATCTCAACACCGTAAGCATGTACCGGTTTTTGCTTTTGCAAGAACTCCAAAAAGCTGCCGTCACCACAACCTAAATCAAGGACCTGGCTGTTAGGCACAATCCAATTAGCAATCGCAGAAAAATCAGCGCGTTTATTTAGATTGCTCATGGCTGCACCTCGCGCATTTGCTTGAAATACGCTCTCACGAGATTGTGATAACGCTCATCATCGAGCAGGAAAGCATCATGCCCATGTGGCGCATCGATTTCAGCATAAGTAACCTCGCTCTTATTGCTGAGCAGCGATTGAACAATCTCACGACTACGATTAGAAGGGAAACGCCAATCTGTTGAAAAACTCACTACCAAAAACTTTGCTTGAACCTCAGCTAAAGCGCGATTGAGGCTACCATCAGAACGGCGTGCGGGATCGAAATAATCTAGAGCGCGCGTAATAAGCAAATACGTATTGGCATCGAAATAGGTTGAGAACTTATCCCCCTGATGACGCAAATAGCTTTCAACTTCAAACTCCACGTCAAAGCTAAAGCGATAGTCCTTTGATTCGCCATTAGGGCGCTGTAATTCACGGCCGAATTTTTCAGCCATATCGTCGTCAGACAAATAAGTAATATGACCAACCATGCGCGCCAAGCGCAAGCCACGCTTAGGCACTACACCATGCTCATAGTAATTACCACCATGAAAATCTGGGTCGGACAGAATCGCGTTGCGAGCAACTTCATTAAACGCAATATTCTGCGCACTTAACTTTGGAGTCGAAGCAACAACAATGCAATGATCAAGACGCTTTGGAAACTGAATAGCCCAAGCTAATGCCTGCATACCGCCCAGACTTCCGCCCATGACCGCCGCAAATTTCCGAATGCCTAATTTATCCGCAAGGCGAGCTTGAGTATTAACCCAATCTTCAACTGTGACCACTGGGAAATCGGCTCCATATGGCTTGCCCGTAGCAGGGTTTAAGCTCATTGGGCCTGTAGACCCAAAACAGGATCCCAAATTATTTACGCCAATGACAAAAAAATGATTGGTATCCACTGGTTTGCCTGGTCCGATCATGTTGTCCCACCAACCAATGTCCTGAGGATCATCTGGACTTGGGCCCGCGACATGATGGGAAGCATTTAAAGCATGACAAATTAATACTGCATTACTTTTATCTGCGTTGAGCTTGCCATAGGTTTCAATGACTAAGTCATATCCCGATAACATGGCGCCACTTTGCAAAGGCAGTGGCTCGGCAAAATGAATGGTATTTCTAGAGAGATGTAGCTCGCTCATTCTGACAATAGCAGACGCAAACTAACATCAGAAGCATCTGTTGGCAGCTTTTTGAAACCGCTACGCGCGAAACGATGCCAACGGCCCAATACAAAGCTCATCAACATGGCTGCGCGGATGCTTACCTCTTCTTGCCCTAACTTAGACCATGCTCCGCCTTGAGTCTGAGCAATACACAAAGCCTGCTTAAGAGAGGCCTCAACTCGATCAAGCACTTGAGTGATGCGCTCTTGCAAACGATCATCCTCTTGCAATAAAGCATCCCCCAATAACACGCGTGTCATTCCGGGATTTTTTTCCGCGAAGAATAAAAGCATCTGCAGAATGCCGCGGGCTTGCGCTAGGCCTGATTCTTTTTTTTGATTAATTTGATTGATTAAACCAAAAACAGTTTGCTCAATAAATGAAATCAAGCCTTCAAACATTTGGGCTTTACTTGCAAAGTGTCGATATAAAGCAGCCTCAGAAACATCAATCTTTGCCGCTAAAGCCGCTGTTGTAACGTGCTCACCTTTCGGGTTTTGCAACATCTCCGCTAGCACTTGCAGAATCTGTAAACGGCGCTCGCCCGGACGAGGACGCTTGCGTGTCTTGCCAGCGTCAGCGCCAGTGCTGTCGATTTCTGCTGACTCTATAGATTCGCGCATTGTCATCTTCTTATCTGGAACGAATCATCGTGCCGAAAGCTTGTTCGGTCAAAATTTCTAATAGCAAGGAATGTTCAATGCGACCATCAATAATGTGCACTGAATTTACGCCACTCTTGGCCGCATCTAAAGCGGAAGAAATTTTTGGCAACATGCCACCTGAAATAGTGCCATCGGCAAATAAGCTGTCAATTTCTCTAGCGGTTAAATCTGTTAGCAACTTGCCATCTTTATCCATTACCCCCGGAATATTCGTCATCATGACCAATTTTTCCGCATGCAAAATCTCTGCCATCTTGCCAGCAACTAAATCAGCGTTAATGTTGTATGCCTGACCTTCAGCGCTAAAGCCAATCGGCGAAATTACTGGAATAAACGCGTCGTCCTGTAGGGCTTTCACAACGGCTGGATTGATTGCCTCAATCTCACCTACAAAACCAATATCTACCTTCTTGCCTGGCTCTGTATCGCTAGGAATCATCATTTTCTTCGCATGAATCAAGCCGCCGTCCTTGCCGGTTAAGCCAACGGCTTGACCGCCAAAATGGTTGATCAGCATCACGATATCTTGCTGCACCTCGCCACCGAGAACCCACTCAACTACTTCCATGGTTTCTTCATCAGTAACGCGCATGCCTTGAATAAAAGTACCAGTCTTGCCAATCTTTTTGAGGGCCTCATCAATTTGTGGGCCGCCGCCATGAACCACTACAGGATTCATGCCAACCAATTTCAACAAGATCACATCGCGCGCAAAACTTTCCTTGAGTCGCTCCTCGACCATAGCATTTCCACCGTATTTAATAACGATGGTTTTGCCGTGATACGCACGAATGTAAGGCAATGCCTCAGCAAGAATCTCTGCCTTTAATAGAGGCGAGATATCACTAATAGATGTCAAATGCTTAGTCATTACAGATTGTATTTATTCGCCAAATAATTTTTGATGGAGTTCGCGACGCTCTTGCGCTTCAAGAGACAAATTGGCTGTAGGCCTTGCAATTAAACGGTTCAAGCCGATTGGCTCACCTGTTTCTTCACACCAACCATAATCACCAGACTCAATTCGTCCGAGCGCTTGCTCAACTTTTTTCAATAGCTTCCGCTCACGATCGCGAGTACGTAATTCCAGTGCATGCTCTTCTTCAATCGTCGCGCGATCAGCCGGATCTGGAACCAAAATATTTTCACGGAGATGTTCTGTTGTCTCAGATGCATTTTTCAAAATGTCATCTTTAAGGGTCAACAATTTTTGACGGAAAAAATCCAGCTGGGCAGCATTCATGTAGTCTTTGTCAGACATCTTGAGCAATTCAGCCTCAGTTAAAGGCGTGCCCTTCGCTGCTTTAGTGCTCGTAGCTTTGCTGCTTGCTTTCGCAGCACTTGCAGGTTTTGTTGCTGTTTTTACCGTCATCTCATTCTTTCTTAGATTTGAAGCATTATTGCCTCATTCTGCCAAACTTTTGTTGCTGCCAGCCAATATTCTTCAAGCTTTCACAATCTTGGCCGTGGCGGCGGATTGTACCCGAATCTGACTAGACCAAACATCCTTCAAGCCCAGCCAGTAGCGTGTCTTTAGGCAAATCAATGCCTATGAAGACCATACGGGTTTGTTTAGGCTCAGACCCCCAGGGACCAGCCAAATCGCTGCCCATCATCTGATGCACCCCCTGAAACACCACTTTCCGGCTACTTCCTTTGACATAAAGCACGCCCTTGTAGCGCAACATCTTCTCGCCAAAGACCTCCAAAATGCCCCCAAAAAAATCTTCCAATTTTTTATGGTCAAAGGGTTTATCACTACGAAAAACGAAGGACTGAATGCGATCTGTATGCCCTGCATGACCATGATGATGGTCATGGCTATGATCGTGTCCGCAAGTACTGTGATCGTGATCATGGGAGTGGTCATGACCGCAGTGAGCATGATCGTGATTATTCCGCTCCAAGAAATGAGGATCAATATCTAACTTCGCATTTAAATTAAAGCCCTTGAGATCTAAAACGGCATTTAATGGAACCACTCCTTTAGAAATTGCGCTGATGGGCGCTCTCGGATTCATGTGCATTAAACGACTACGCAAAGCTTCAACTTCAGCCGCCGATACTAGGTCTGTTTTCGTAATAAATATTTGATCCGCGAAACCCACTTGACGCTGGGCTTCCTCATGTTCAGTCAGCTGTTGCTGTCCATGCTTGGCATCTACCAAAGTGACTACTGCATCAAGCACATAGTGATCCGCAACGTCATCATCCATAAAGAAGGTTTGCGCTACAGGCCCTGGGTTAGCTACCCCCGTGGTTTCAATGACAACACGATCGAAATGAATTTTTTTATCTTTTCGCTGTTCCCATAAAGTATTTAATGCTTCAACCAAGTCGCCACGAATGGTGCAACAAATGCAACCGTTGCTCATTTGCACAATATTCTCTTCATGGTCTTGAACCAGAATATCGTTATCGATATTTTCTTCGCCAAACTCATTCTCAATCACCGCAATTTTTTTACCGTGATCTTCAGTCAGAATGTGTTTTAACAAAGTAGTTTTGCCGCTTCCTAAAAAGCCGGTCAATATGGTTACAGGAATTAACGCCATGAATGATCCAATCAAAATCTAGAGATGTTGCGTTCCCAAATTCGGGAAACCTACCATCTTACCGAGTTCCTCAAGCTTTGCCAGCCTTGGCACGCGAATGCGCTTTATCGTATGCCTGCGCTAGATGCTGGAAATCTAGGGAGGTATAAATCTGCGTGCTAGCAATACTGGCATGTCCCAGCATTTCTTGCACGGCCCGTAAATCCTGCGAGGATTGCAAAACATGACTAGCAAAACTGTGGCGCATCATGTGCGGGTGCACATGAGTGGGCAAACCTGCGCGAATGGCTAAAGTTCGCAAACGCGCCTGCACTGTACGTGGCGACAAACGCTTGCCATTTGCCGACAAAAAGAGGGCAATCGATTCAGTATTTAGATTTGCATCAGAGTCCCGAATGATTCGCCATGCCAACAAAGATTTCATTGCGGGAGCGCCAACGGGAACAGAACGTCTTTTGCCGCCCTTGCCTAAAACAGTCACTTCCGCAGCATCCCAATCTAACCATCCTGCCGATTCATGCTGACGATCTTTGCTCTGCATAACGTCAATGCCTAGAAGCTCGGACAAGCGCAAACCAGAGGAATACAACAAATCAACAATAGCGGCATCCCTAATCGACTCTAAATCCTTTTTCTCATCCGCCTCTTTTACAGCCTGGTTCACCAAGGCAAGGGCTTGCTCGACTGAGAGGGCTTTAGGCAAGGACTTAAGGCGCTTAGGCGCCCTCACATCATCCACGGGATTGGCCGCTAACTGCGCACTAACTTTGCCCGACTGCGCATCGCGCCGAGCATTTTTTTCTGTAAACCAGTCATACCATCCACGCCATGCGGATAAGGCCCGCGCAATACTTCTAGATGACTTGTCTTTGGAGTGCAACCGCCCTGCCCAACGACGCACATGGGCATTTGTTACTTTTAGCAAATCAACTGAATCGTCTTGCGCAAAACTTTGTAAATCACTTAAGTCCATGCCATACGCTTTAAGCGTATGTGCGGAAAGCTGACGCAAAACATGAAGCTCATGCAAATACTCCTGCATGAGTGGATGAAGATCAACTGGCTTTAATTTCATAAGCCTGGATACGATCCAAAGCTGCCGCAGTAAGTTCTGCTATTTGTCTTAAATAGAAGGCGCCCATATCGGCAGTAAATCGAGTCTCGTCTTTGCTGGCCAATAAAAGAACTGCTGGCGATTGATTCGCGCCTATACTTTTGCCCAGCGGTAAACCAATGGCCACCATGCTTTGCCATTCGGGATCAATCGAGGTTTGGCTAGCCAGCAAATCGACGCTCGCAGCAGCCAGCTCCTTAGCAGAGCCGCACAAAGGCGTATCTACCCAAGGGCCAAATGCTGAATTAGGCGACAGCAATTGCGCAGCCTCAACCTCAAAAACGTCTGCCAAGCCAGATGTAATTGCAGCTTCAACATCAGCCTTATTATTTACTTTCATTAAGCGCAATAACCAGGCAACCAAACTTTGTTGCGTTTTGTCATTGCGACTACCAAAGTGCAGCATCTCACTTAAGCGTCGATTGAGCTCTTGATTTTGTGTACGCAAAACTGTCATCTGACGCTCTTGCAATAAGATGGCACGATCTTCATGAGGATGTTTAATCCGAATCTCATTAAATAGATTGGCATAACGCTCAAAGAAGCCTGGGGTTGCGCGCAACCACTCAGCAACCAACTCTTCTTGCTCAGCCTGTTTTGGATCTATCGCACTCATGTATCTCTTTCTTGAATTTCTTACTTAGCTCAGTTTTTTACGCAGCAATTCATTTACCTGACCAGGATTTGCTTTGCCCTGAGAAGCTTTCATAATCTGGCCTACCAAAGCATTGAAGGCCTTCTCTTTTCCGGAGCGGAATTCTTCAACTGACTTTTGATTAGCGGCAAGCACCTGATCAATGATGGCTTCTAATGCACCACTATCGCTGATTTGTTTCAAACCTTTTGCATCAATAATTTGATCAACCGTGCTAATCGGTTTACCCGCAATTGCATCTTCCCAAAGCGTTGCAAAAATATCTTTTGCAATCTTGTTCGAAATCGTGCCATCAGCAACTCGAGTCAATAGGGGCGCCAAATGTTCCGCCTTTAATGGCGCATCGGCAATCGCAATTCCCGCGCGATTAATTGAGGAAGCAAATTCGCCAGCAATTAAGTTTGCAGCCGCTTTAGCCAATGGTTTGCCAACAATAGCCAACAACTCTTCAAAGACTTTAGCGGTATCGCGATCTTGGCTTAATAGCTGCACATCGTAGGTGCTCAGCCCGTAATCAGCCTGCCATTGCGCACGCAGATCAGCAGGCAATGCGGGCATTGTGCTACGCACCTTAGCAATCCATGCGTCATCGATCACCACTGGCAATAAATCAGGGTCCGGGAAATAGCGGTAATCGTTCGCATCTTCTTTACTACGCATGCTGCGAGTCTCACCGCAATCAGGATCGTATAGGCGGGTTTCCTGAACAACGGTACCGCCATCTTCAATCAATTCTATTTGGCGACGCACTTCATATTGAATTGCCTCTTCCAAGAAACGGAATGAGTTCAGGTTTTTGATCTCGCAACGTGTACCAAACTCAGCCGGTCCTTTTGGGCGCACGGATACGTTGGCATCACAACGGAAAGACCCTTCCTGCATATTGCCGTCGCAAACACCCAACCAAACCACAAGACCATGCAAAGCTTTGGCATATGCCACTGCCTCTGCAGCACTACGCATTACTGGCTCGGTCACAATCTCTAACAGAGGTATGCCAGCACGATTGAGGTCGATACCACTGGAAGGCTCGCCATGAGGGCCGTTGAAGCCTTCTTCATGGACGGATTTACCAGCGTCCTCTTCCATATGAGCACGAGTAAGTTCAACAGTCTTAACTTCATCGCCCACCAGAATTTCAATCTTCCCACCAACCACAACAGGAATTTCAAACTGACTAATTTGATAGCCCTTAGGTAGATCGGGATAAAAATAATTCTTACGAGCAAAAATACTTGCTGGTGAGATCTTCGCACCCACAGCCAAACCAAAACGAATAGCATGCTCAACAGCTTCGCGATTGAGAACTGGCAATACACCTGGCAAAGCTAAATCCACGGCACATGCTTGCGTATTCGGAGCAGCGCCAAAACGAGTGCTGGCACCACTAAAAATTTTGGATTGCGTTTGTAACTGTGCGTGTGTTTCTAAACCAATAACGACTTCCCACTGCATCATGCCACCTCGCTTGCTTGACGCAAATGCCAATCGCTGGCTTGCTGATATTGGTGCGCAATTTGTAATAGACGCGCTTCAGAAAAATAATTGCCGATCAACTGCATACCAATTGGTAAATTATTTGTATTAAATCCACAAGGCGCACTCATTGCCGGTAAGCCAGCGAGATTGGTAGATAGCGTATAGATATCTTCCAGATACATTTGCACTGGGTCTTTTGACTTCTCACCTAAACGCCAAGCCACATCAGGCGCTACAGGCCCTAATATGACATCGCACTCTTTGAATGCCGCCTGAAAATCTGAAGCAATAATCCGTCGGATTTTTTGAGCTTGTAAATAATATGCGTCGTAGTATCCATGACAAAGAACATACGTTCCAATCATGATGCGACGTCTCACTTCCGCACCAAATCCTTCGGTGCGAGATTTTTGATACATGTCACCAAGATCTTTGTATTCACTTGCGCGATGGCCATAACGAACACCATCAAAGCGACTCAAATTGCTAGATGCTTCCGCTGGTGCCAATACGTAATACACCGGAATCGATAATTTTGTTTTTGGCAAACTGACTTCAACCAATTTAGCGCCCAAGTTTTCTAAAAGCTTTGCTGCTTCGTTTACAGACTTTGCAATATCTGCTGCCAAACCTTCAGCAAAAAACTCTTTTGGTAAGCCAACTCTCAAACCCTCTAAAGGTTTTGCAGGGTTTGCGCTTCCTTCTTGCCAAGCCTGATTGAGATAGCGACCGTAATCTTCACCAGAATCAGATAAAGAAGTGGAATCACGTGGGTCATGCGAAGACATCGCGGTCAGCAACAATGCGCAATCTTCAGCCGTTTTGCCCATCGGGCCAGCCTGGTCCAAAGAGGACGCATAGGCAATCATGCCGTAGCGAGAAACGCGCCCATAAGTGGGCTTAATTCCCGTGAGTCCACAAAATGCCGCTGGCTGGCGAATTGATCCGCCAGTATCTGTGCCAGTAGCTATCGGAGCCAAGCCTGCAGCAACAGCGGCAGCCGATCCACCAGATGAGCCACCCGCAACACAGGATGCATTCCAAGGATTAAGCACAGGTCCATAGGCCGAATTTTCATTCGATGAGCCCATTGCAAACTCATCCATGTTGGTTTTGCCCAAGCAAACCATGCCAGCCCCATTCGGATTGTTGGCGTCCGGAATTCCCAGGTTGGCAACCACAGTTGCATCGAAAGGACTTTGGTAACCAGCCAAGATTTTCGAGGCTGCAGTAGTCTTCCACCCACGAGTTACAAAGACGTCTTTATGTGCAACTGGGATGCCAGTCAATTTGCCTGCCTTACCAGCAGAAATGAGTGAGTCTGCTTTATTTGCTTGCTCTAAGCTTAAGTGAGCATTCACATCAATGAATGCATTCCACCGTTTTTTAGCCTCAATACGGTCTAAAAAGTACTGGGTTAGCTCTTTGCTGGACACCTCTTTTGCGGCCAGCGCTTTCGCCATTAAGGCAACGGAAGTGTTGTGCCAGCTCATTCGATCACCTTTGGAACCAAGAAATAACCATCTTGCTGGGCGGGTGCGGATTGCATGTTTTCGGTACGCTGGTCAGGCTCAATTACCTGGTCGGCACGCAAAGGCTGAGCCAATTCACGCAAAAACAAAATGGGGTGAGCAAGCGGTTCAAGGCCCTCGGTATTAACAGCCTGCATTTCCTCAACAAGGGAAAAAACAGCCTGTAATTGGGGCAAAACTGCCTCGGCTTCTGCTTGGCTTAACTCAAGCCTAGAAAGGTGCGCAATGCGCTGAACATCATCAAGTTTCATGGGGCGCTAGAGTATCATTCCTATATATTTTCATTAACACTTTCTATTTTCCCACTACATCATGTTTGGTTTTTTCCGCAGCTACTTTTCTAACGACCTAGCCATCGACCTTGGCACCGCCAACACCTTGATTTATATGCGTGAGCGGGGAATTGTCCTCGATGAGCCATCTGTCGTAGCCATCCGCCAAGAAGGCGGTCCAAACGGCAAAAAAACGATTTTGGCCGTTGGTAAAGAGGCAAAAGCGATGTTGGGTCGTGTTCCGGGAAATATTGAGGCAATTCGCCCTATGAAAGATGGTGTTATTGCTGACTTCACCATCACCGAACAAATGCTCAAGCAATTTATCAAGCTTGTGCATGAAAGCAAACTTTTAAAACCAAGTCCACGCATCATCATTTGCGTCCCTTGTGGATCAACTCAAGTTGAACGTCGCGCGATTCGCGAATCTGCATTAGGCGCTGGCGCATCACAAGTGTTCTTGATTGAAGAACCGATGGCTGCTGCAATTGGTTCTGGACTACCCGTTTCTGAAGCTGCTGGTTCGATGGTTGTTGATATCGGCGGTGGTACAACTGAAGTTGGCGTGATGTCATTGGGCGGCATGGTTTACAAAGGATCTGTTCGTGTGGGTGGCGATAAGTTTGATGAAACTATCACTAACTACATCCGTCGTAACTATGGAATGTTGATTGGTGAGCAAACTGCTGAGCTCATTAAGAAAACAATTGGCTCTGCATTCCCTGGCGCAGAAGTTCGCGAGATGGAAGTAAAAGGTCGCAATCTTTCAGAAGGTATTCCACGTAGCTTCACTGTTACCAGCAACGAAATTCTTGAGGCGTTAACCGATCCATTGAATCAAATTGTGACAGCAGTGAAAGCGGCTTTAGAGCAAATTCCACCAGAGTTAGCATCTGACATCGCCGAGCGCGGCATGATGCTCACAGGCGGTGGCGCCTTATTGCGCGACCTTGATCGCCTCTTGCTAGAAGAGACTGGCTTACCAATTCATGTGGCTGAAGATCCATTAACTTGCGTTGCTCGTGGTTGCGGTATCGCACTTGAGCGCATGGATAAATTGGGCGGCGTGTTCTCACACGAATAAACGACATACTCGTCGACCAAGGAATTGCAACATAGCGCTCCACCACTTTTCAGACAGGGCATTCCGGCCTTACTCAAACTGATTGTCTGTCTGTCAATCAGCATCGCTCTGATGCTGATTGATTTTCGTTTTAAAGCACTCGACCCAATTCGCAATTATGCAAATTGGGTTTTGCGTCCACTTGAATACATCATGATGGCGCCACGCAATGCGTTTGAAGCTACATCAGAATATTTCACAACGCGCTCCACTTTAGATAAAGAAAATCAAGCAATGAAGGTTCGACAAGTCGAGCTTTCATTGTTGGCTAATCAATCTGAATTTCTGATAATTGAAAATCAGAATTTGCGCGAGTTAATGGCGCTGCAAAAACAGGTTCCATTTAAAACTTTGCCAGTTGAAATTTTGTTCAATCCACCCAATCCTATTTCACAAAGAATTGTGATTAATAGGGGTAGTAATGACGGCCTAAAACTGGGTAACCCAATCGCTAATGATGCTGGCATCCTTGGTCAGGTGGTAAGACTCTATGAGCGGTCTGCAGAAGTATCCCTGCTGGAAGATCGAGACTTTGCGGTTCCAGTCCAGGTGGCCCGAAATGGCCTCAGAGCAGCTGTTTTTGGGGCTGGACGTGGTAACCCCCTCGAATTACGTTACCTCCCCGTAGCAAGCGACCTAGAAGTGGGCGATGTCTTACTGACCTCTGGCATTGATGGGGTCTATCCCCCTGGATTTGCAGTTGCCGTCATTAGCAAAATTGAACGCAATGTGGATAAAAATTCTTCTAACGTATTTTGCGAACCGGTAGCCGCAGTTAATCGTTATCGCCAAGCTTTGGCACTTCTGTACGATCCTCAATTTGACGCCAAGGCGCCTAGCAATAATAAGTCCACCTCTGGAACTCAAAGCAATACCCCAGGTCGTCGTCAAACTCGCGCGAGGGGCATGCAATGATCGACTTTCAAAGCGGCTACATCTTGCGTCCGGTTAATCCGGCGTTTATCTATTTCAGTTTATTTTGCGCGCTCCTACTCAATCTTTTGCCCATCGGAAATTACGGATGGGTACCTGATTGGCTAATCATTTGTATCGTGTTTTGGAATATTCACCAACATCGTTACGTTGGGGTTATTTGGGCGTTCATTCTTGGCTTACTCATGGATGTTCACAATTCCGATTTGCTGGGATTGCATGCATTTAGCTACTCTTTGGTTGCGTACATTGCGATTTCTTGGCATCGACGCATCGTTGCTTTAACTGTTTTATCGCAAGCTGTGCACCTCATACCGATATTTTTAATGGTTTCTCTGTTTCCCGTTTTAGCCCACTGGCTATTGAGCGGAGAGCTTTACTGGTGGGCCTTAACAGGCACTATCCAGGCTCTTATAGAAGCGGCGCTTTGGCCGTTTGCGACACGCATTTTATTGGCGCCTCAACGTCGCCCAATAGACGTTGATCACAATCGCCCGCTTTAAGAAGCTGCATGGTTTCTTTTAAAAAACCTAATCTCGATTCTTTTCAAGAGCGCATTCACATTGCGACCTTGTTTGTTACCGTCTGCTTTTTGCTTTTGGTTACACGACTTGTATGGCTGCAATTAATTAGCCATGGCAAATATGCGCTTCTTGCTGAAAGTAATCGCATTGCACTAGTACCAGCGCCCGCTAACCGTGGATTAATTATTGATCGCAATGGCATTGTGATTGGGCGCAATTACTCCGCCTTGACTCTGGATGTCAACGCGGAGGAAGTCAAAGGCAATGTAGATTGGCTGATCAACGAGCTTTCTGAAATTATTGATATCTCCCCAAGAGATCGCCGTAACTTCAAGCGCTCTTTAGAAGACTCCCGCAATATGGGCACGGTACCCCTGCGCTCTATGCTGAATGAGGCTGAAACTGCCCGCTTTATGGCCAACCGCTACCGTTTTCCTGGGGTGGAGATTCGGGCAAGAAACTTCCGCGAATATCCCTATAACGAATTAGCCTCTCACTTAGTAGGCTATATAGGCCGTGTTTCGCAGCGCGATAAAGAGCGCATGCAAGCCGAAATAGAGAACTCTAAAGCCGATGATCCAGATGCATTGCAAGCCTCTTTTTTGCCAGGTATTCAGTATGTTGGAAAAATTGGCTTAGAGCAGAGCTACGAAACGGTTTTACGTGGCGTGCCCGGATATGATCAAGTTGAAATTACCGCAGGTGGAAAACCTGTGCGAACACTATCTAGCTCGCCATCAGTTCCTGGCAAAAATATTGTGTTGTCAGTTGATGTCAAGTTGCAGTATTTGGTTGAACAACTTTATGGAAACTTTCGCGGCGCATTCGTTGCAATTGAACCAGAAACTGGTGATGTATTGGCATTTGTTTCTAAGCCAAACTTCAATCCAAACGACTTTGTTGAGGGCATTGATTCTGTTACCTGGAAAGAATTAAACGACTCACCACAAAAACCTTTATATAACCGCCCACTAAAAGGTATCTATCCACCAGGCTCAACCTATAAGCCATTTATGGCACTCGCTGCTTTAGAAAATAAAAAGCGCACGCCATCCCAAACTATCTCCGACCCCGGATACTTTGACTTTGGCAATCACACTTTCCGCGATGACAAAAAAGGTGGGCATGGAATTGTAGACATGCAAAAGTCGGTCGTTGAATCTTGCGACACCTATTACTACATGCTTGCTCGCGATATGGGCGTCAACATGATGCATGACTTCATGAAGCCATTTGGCTTTGGTCAGATTACTGGCATTGATTTACAAGGTGAAGCAAGGGGCGTCTTGCCATCTACCGATTGGAAGAAAAATACCTTCAGAAAACCAGAGCAGCAAAAGTGGTACGAAGGAGAAACAATTTCGCTTGGTATTGGTCAAGGATATAACTCGTTTACCATCCTTCAGCTTGCGCATGCTATGGCAAACTTGGCTAACAATGGCGTTGTGATGAAGCCTCATTTGGTTAAAGCAATCGAAGACCCATTTACACGTAATCGTGTGCTCACAACACCAAAAGAAAGTTATCGTATTGATCTCAGTCCAGAGAATATCGAAGTGATTAAGAAGGCAATGGTTGAAGTAAATATTTCTGGCACTTCTGCAACAGCATTTAAGGGCGCAGGATATGTTGCTGGTGGTAAAACTGGTACTGCTCAAGTATTTAGTTTGAACTCAAAAGATTACAAACATGGTGCCACGGCAGAGTTCTTGCGCGACCATGCCCTATACATTGCCTTTGCACCTGCAGACAAGCCCACCATTGTGATTGCTATGGTTGTTGAGAATGCCGGCTTTGGTGCACAGTATGCCGCGCCGATCGCGCGCAAGGCTTTGGATTACCACATTGAAGGCAAGTGGCCCAAGGAGGTTCCTGAATGGAAAAGAGCCCCATAAAAAAAGTTCAGTCACTCTTCTCTAGTTTTTTTTCTGGCTTAGATCGCCAGCTAGGCCTTATTTTGCTTGGCTTGGCCGCTGTTGGGTTTTTTACATTTTTATCTGCAAGTCAAAATACGCCCGTACAAATTGCAGATGAACTTCGTAATTTAGCTTTGTCATTTGTGGTGATGTGGTTAGTCTCTCGCATTCCACCAAAGTGGTTAGAAATAAGCGCTGTTTGGATTTATGGTCTCGGTGTTGCTCTACTGGTTGCAGTAGCAGCCTTTGGATTAATTAAAAAAGGAGCGCGACGCTGGCTCAACATTGGCATTGTGATTCAGCCCTCTGAGATTATGAAGATTGCTATGCCACTAATGCTGGCTTGGCACTTCCAAAAAAGAGAAGGTATCCAAAAGGCATGGGATTACGCTGTTGCCGGAATCATTTTGGCCATTCCTGTTTTTCTGATTGCTCGCCAGCCCGATCTTGGTACCGCCTTATTAGTTTTCGCAGCAGGCCTCTATGTGATTATCTTGGCTGGCTTACCTTGGAAGTGGATACTACCGTTCGTAGGCGTTGGCGTTGTTGGCATTCTATTAATTATTATTTTTGGTGGCACGATTTGCGCGCATGATGTTGTGTGGCCCTTTGTCCATAACTATCAAAAGCATCGCATTTGTACTTTGTTAGACCCCAGTAGCGACCCATTAGGCAAAGGCTTTCATACCATTCAATCCATGATTGCAATTGGCTCAGGCGGATTTTTCGGTAAGGGCTGGTTCCAAGGGACACAAGCGCATCTAGAATTTATTCCAGAAAAACATACAGACTTTGTATTTGCAGTTTTCTCTGAAGAGTTTGGTTTGCTTGGCAACCTCATATTGATTGCGCTTTTCTTTGCGCTCATCAAACGTGGTCTTGCTATCTCAGCGAGCGCACCAAATTTATTCACACGCTTACTCGGTGCTGCAGTAACACTCATTTTCTTTACCTATGCTTTTGTGAACATTGGCATGGTTAGCGGACTACTCCCGGTAGTTGGCGTTCCTTTGCCGTTTATTAGCTATGGTGGAACTGCACTAGTAACACTAGGATTTGGCGCAGGTATCTTGATGAGTATTCATCGACACCGTCGTCTAGTGCAAAGTTAACGCAAAGTATTCTTTTGGAAAAATAAAAAAGCCCGGCATGCCGGGCTTTTTTATTAACAATTAAGAATTACTTCTTACGCTTGTTAACTGAATCTTTAAATGCTTTACCAGCAGAAAACTTAACAGTTTTTGCAGCAGCGATTTTAAGTGGCTCGCCAGTTTTTGGGTTACGGCCCATACGTGCTGCACGCTTGCCAGAAGCAAAAGTACCAAAACCGATCAGTTGTACTGAATCACCTTTGGTAACAGCTTTAATAATGTTCTCGATAGCAGAATTCAATGCGAATTCAGCTTTAGCTTTAGAGATCTCCGCGTCGTCAGCAATCGCTGCGATTAGTTCGGCTTTGTTCAAGTGAAGCTCCTTATAGATATTGATGTCGGCGCACATTGCGCTTCCATGATTTTAACCACAAAAAATTATAAAAATAAAGCTTAGTTACAACAATTTTAAAACTACTGCAAATTAATCATTTATTACTTCTACGCCCGAAACAAAATATTCCGTATCTCCAAAACATGTTGTTGGCAGGCCAATATGTTGATCATACTTTAGTGCGACTTTTTTGCCCAAGTTCGAGTTTATTTTTTGCGCCACAGCATCATCACGCACCGTAAAGAGGAATTTTTCAGACATCGTTCCTGGCATGGAAACCATCGCCAATTCCCCCCCATGTCTTGCAAACATATCCGCGTTTAGAGAATTTCTGCACATAACCAGCTCTTTCTCCGCTACCGTAGCTCCAAGTTAACATCAACCAGGTATATGCTGAAATCCCCACTAAGCCAATTAAAACAAGGCTTAAGAGCCATTTTGTAAAGCTATTCATGCGGTGTTCTCCCATTTTTATCCACATTAACCCTAACTGAGGCAACCCTCTTGATTTACGTCAAGTATAGGTGCTTACAAGAGCAAGAAATAGTCAGCCCAAGCACTCGTTCCAAATTAAAATCTATTCATCACTTTAATCGGCAGAAGCAATGCAAGCTCGTCACATTATTTTTTTCATCTTTGTAGCATCAGCAATTTATGTCTATTTCAGGGGGAAAGTTCGTTTTGGCGTAGTGAGATCACTGACGGATTACCAGGTTCTACTGGCTCCAATAAATGCTCTTTTGTATTTATTTTCGAAAGTGAAGGCAACGGCTTTTATTCCAGTAAGCGATTTTCCCGAGATGAAGCCCCTGCAAGATAACTGGGAAATTATTCGCCAAGAAGCACTTTCTTTAAACGCAGACGGCGCAATCGCAGCCGCCACCGGCTACAACGACATTGGTTTCAATTCCTTTTTTAGAACCGGCTGGAAGCGCTTCCATCTGTATTGGTATGGCAAAGATTTGCCGTCAGCACAGACAAGCTGCCCTAAAACTGTCGCCTTACTTAAATCAATTCCCTCAATTAAGGCTGCCATGTTTGCCTCGCTGCCGCCTGGGGCAACACTAGTACGACATCGTGATCCCTATGCTGGATCCCTGCGTTATCACATCGGCCTTGTGACGCCAAACGACCCCAAATGCTATATCGATGTAGATGGCGAGCCCGTTATGTTTGATGAAACATTTATTCATTACGCAGCCAACGAAACAGATCATCAGCGCATTGTTTTGTTCTGTGACGTTGAAAGACCGGTTCACACAAAAGCAGTGCAATTATTGAATCGCTGGTTCGGACGTTATGTCATGAGCGCTGCCACTTCTCAAAACGTTCCTGGCGAGAAGGTTGGCTTCGTCAATATCTTGTTCACTTATTTCTATCATCTTCGCGCCCAAGCCAAAAGACTAAAAGCGAAACACCGCTCAATTTATTACGTTGGTAAATGGGTATTAATTTTGGGAATCTTGTGGGCAATTTTTTGGTAGCCACAAATTCGCAGTTCAAACATTAATCTGGCATTAATGTTTGAATAATTTGTTCGGCACCAATATCGCCTTGAATTTCAATCCGCTTTTTGCGACTGTTTTGTCCAGAAATAAATTGAATTTGTTTTTGTGGCACCTTTAGTTGTTTAGATAACCATGCGACTAGCAGCGCATTCGCTTTGTTTTCAAGTGGCGGGGCTTGTAAGGCGATTTTGAGACAATCATCATGCAAGCCAGGAACCTTGGTCTGCCTGGCCCCTGGCTGACAGTGCAGGCTAAGCGTAATTCCTGAAAGGGTTTGTTTTAACCAAATAGGTGACATTAAAGTACTTTAAACTTAATTCCATGCCATACAAAAATTCTCAAGCTTTAGATCACCTCTTCGCTAGCAATCGTCAATGGGCTGACGGCATGATTGCCAAAGACCCCGACTTCTTTAAACGACTAGTAAATCAACAAGCTCCGGAATATCTTTGGATTGGTTGCGCTGATAGCAGAGTGCCTGCAAATGAAATCGTCGATTTATTGCCTGGTGAACTATTTGTTCATCGTAATGTGGCTAACGTAGTGGTCCATACTGATTTGAATTGTTTATCTGTTATTCAGTTTGCTATTGATCTTCTAAAGGTCAAACACATTTTGGTGGTTGGTCACTATGGTTGTGCCGGCGTTCATGCAGCCCTGAGCGACAGAAGGGTTGGGCTTGCCGATAACTGGTTACGTCATGTTAAAGACGTTCACCAAAAACATGAGCGCTATCTTGGTGAAGTATTGCCAACACCCAAGAGACAAGATCGCTTATGCGAACTTAATGTCATCGAACAAGTTGTCAATGTTTGTGAAACCACTATCGTTCAAGACGCTTGGTCTCGCGGGCAAGATTTGACAGTTCACGGTTGGGCCTATCGACTGGATACTGGCATCGTCAATGATCTTGGCATGTCAAGCAGCTCAACGGAAGAAATGCTAGAGCGATACGCAAAATCAATTAAGCGTTACGAATCAGCATAAGAGTTAGTGTCGAGCACTTTTACAAACCATGCGAGCGTCGCATGCTTAAAGTTACTGTCCTTGCTTCCTTATAGAACTTTGGTATCTATTGGTTATGGGCTTGGATATATTGCCGCAAAAATACCGAGCGATCGCAATCGCGTTATCAAAATCAATTTGAAGTTATGCTTTCCTGAACTTAGCGAAACACAAGCCGATCTATTAAGAAAACAACATTGGCGACTCTTAGGTCGTAGCTTAGTAGAGAAGAGCATTATTTGGCTAGGCAGTGAAAAACAACTTTCTAAGATGATTGAAGTGCAATCATCCGTTGATCTTTCAACCCGCAGGCCTCGCATTTTGGTGAATATGCACTTTGCCGGAATTGAGGGCGCCATTATTTTGAGCGCCTTATCCAAGCGCATGAATTGGCCAAGAACATCTGGATTTTTTCAGAGAATGAAAAATCCTTTCTTTAATCAAAAAATGATTGAGTGGCGCAATCGATTTGGGGGCAACTCTATCGACCGCCAAGGAAATACAAAAGCGATTATTCGCAAGATTCGCAATGGCGATCTCATCATTGTTGCACCAGACATCGATCTGGGACTTAAAGACTCTGAGTTTGTGCCCTCCTTTGGAATTGAGACAAATACGATTACCACTGTTTCTCGTCTTGCAAGTATTACTGGCGCTGAAGTTTGCTTAATGACAACCACTCTAAAAGACGATGGCTCAGGATACCTCTGCAAGATCAGCGAGCCCCTCAAAGACTTTCCTACTGGCGACCATAAAGAAGACACGGCGCGCTTAAATAGGCATTTTGAAGATGAAATTCGTCTGCGGCCCGCTGAATATTATTGGGTTCATAAGCGCTTTAAAAATCGTCCAAATCAAGAGGCAAACCCCTACAACCCTTCTAACTAAAGGACTTTTGTCCTATCATTAGAAGATGACTGAACGCATTGGACTGTTCGCTGATCTTCATAGCAATCTAGAAGCTTTTGAAGCTTGCATGACCCGAGCCGAAGAGCTTGGAGTTACCCGCATGGTATTTCTGGGAGATCTTGTTGGCTATAACGCAGATCCGATTGCACTTATTGAAAGGATTGTCGATCTTGTAGATTTAAAAAAGGCAGTTGCAATTCTCGGCAATCATGATGAAGCAGTATTCAAAGATAGTCGTAATCACATGAATGCCAGCGCGAATGCTGCGATTGAATGGACTAAAAGTCAACTTAGCAATGCTCATGTGCAATTTCTAAAAGATCTTCCATTAATTGTTAATGAAGAAAAAATTTGTTTTGTACATGCTTCCGCTCATAACCCTGCTGACTGGAACTACGTCACTGACAGCATGAGTGCTTGGCGATGTGCACAGAGCTCTGGAAAGAGCTATACATTTGTTGGTCATGCTCATGAGCAGGCCCTTTTTTATCAAAGCGCAGTTGGCAAACTCATTCGTTTTGCACCGCACCCAGGAGACGAGATTCCAGTCCTACAACATCGCCAGTGGGTCGGTGTCGTTGGCTCTCTTGGCCAACCTAGGGATGGAAATCCTGAAGCCTGTTTTGCAATCTTTAAACCAGAAACTGAAGTGCTAACATTTCATCGCACTGCCTATGATCACTACACAGCTGCGGATAAGGTACGACGCGCAGGACTGCCCGAAGATTTAGCCAATCGCTTAATCACCGGCAAATAAGCTATGCCGATTAATACCGAAATTGAAGCAGTAGACGATATTTTCCAAGAGGGCAAAGTTGTTGATGGCTTCGTTCTCGGGCAAGAAGTACATCGCGGCGGAATGGCAAGCCTATTCTCGGCAACCAAAGAGGGAATTGATGTTCCTATTCTGCTCAAAATTCCAAGGGTTGGAAGAGATCAGCCTGTAGAAAGTCTGATTGGCTTTGAAACAGAGCTCACTATTTTGCGCTCTTTAAAAAGTCCTTATGTACCTAAATTTTTAGGTGCTGGCAATATGGCAACAAGGCCCTATATTGCAATGGAAAGGGTCGAAGGCAGACCGCTTGAAGACTTAATTAAAGAAGGCAAGGAATTTACGATTGATGAAGTAGTGAAGATTGGCGCCGATCTTGCGCAAGCCGTTCAATCACTACACTCTCAGGACGCAATACATCTAGATATCAAACCAGAAAATATTCTGATTGATGACAAAGGTAAGTTGACACTAATCGATTTTGGTCTTTCTCACCACGATCGTTTTCCAGATTTATTGGCTGAAGAAATGCGCAAGGGTGTTGGCTCCGCCCCCTACATTTCTCCAGAACAGGTCGCTGGCATACGCACAGACTCACGTAGCGATATCTGTTCCATCGGCGCCATCATGTACGAATTGCTGACTGGGGGGCTTCCTTTCGGAAACCCTCAGACAATGACGGGACTCAGAAGAAGAATGTGGGCAGAGCCTTTTCCACCGCGTGCCATTCGCAGAGAAATTCCGCGCTGGCTTCAAGAGGTTGTGCTGCGCTGCCTAGAGCCACGCGCGGCAGATCGCTATCAAAGCGCCGCTCGCTTACGCCAAATGCTGCGCGATCCTGAAGGTGTCACACTGACTGAGCGCGCCGATCGCGTAGAGCCGCCAAGCTTTTGGGAAAACCTAAAAGGGATGTTTAGAGCGGCTGGCTATGAACCTTCGCCGAGCCCAAAGCCCAGCATGGGAAACTACGACGCGCCCTTAATGATTGCGGCAATTGATACCCGTCAGTCTGATGAGAATTTGCGTGAAAGAATGCAAAGCACCGCGAAGAATTTATTGCAGGCCTATCCAGAAAGTCGCCTTGTTTGTATCAGCACGATTGCAAGCACCCCAACCTATGAGGGCAAACATGAAAGTGAGACGGCAAGCGGTATTGTGCGCGGCCACTTGGTTCAACTGATGGAATGGGCAAAACCACTTAAGCTTCCGCCAGAGCGAATTTCTTATCACGTGCTTGAAGCCATGGATCCGGCTTCGCGCATTGTTGAATTCGCAAAAGACAATGATGCTTCACTTATCTTGATTGGCGCATCACACAAGCTGCCAAACAAGGTAACACCTTGGCGAACCTCAATGACCAAGATTGTCGAAGAGGCTCCTTGTAGCGTTCATATTGTCAGAACCTAGTTCTCTTGACTTTTATTGTGGAAGGCGTGGAAGGCGCTCTGCAGTCGCCGGAATCGGATGCCTTCCCATATTCATCTCCATGGCTAGAAAGGTGTAGTAGCCGGCTATTCCAGCCAAATCAATAGCGCCTTTTTTACCAAACCGATTTTCTGTTTTCGCAAAGGTTGTATCAGAGACCTGCTTATTCTTTTGCAACTCCATAGTGAAGTTGTAAACAATAGTCTCGTCTTCACTCATACCATCTGGTCGCCTACCCTCTTTTAATGCCTGGGCAATTTCAGGCTTTAGGCCAGCTTTGATTGCGATTGGATAGTGCACATACCATTCGTAATCTTGAGACCATTCACGCGCTGTAATTAAGATGGCGAACTCACTAAGATGACTATCAAAAGCGGAGTTATAGCGTAAATAGTCGCCCATAGCACGCGCATTATTCATGAGCTGTGGGCTATACATCAACATCGCAAAGAGGCCCCATGGCGCCTTCTTGCGAGCCACTTCAAACTCCTGTGCAGCCCTTTGTTGTTCGACCGTATATTGCTCTGGCGAAATATCAGGAAGGCGAGTTTGTGCAAAAGCGCCATTCCAAAAAGAAAAAATAAATGGGGCTAATAAATATCTCAAGGAATATCTTTTCTTATTCATGACTCTATTGGCACTCTGTATCACTTCATTCTTTCTTCTTTCTGATGGCACTCTGTATCACTTCATTCTTTCTTCTTTCTGATCCAAGATAATTTCTGGCTCCTGAGCTTCGACCCAATTATCTTTATTGAGCACTTCTGTTAACTGCCGACTATCCAGCTCGCCCGTCAACTTAGCAACGACAATAGTCGCAACACCATTTCCAACTAAGTTAGTTAGTGCACGAGCTTCTGACATAAAGCGATCAATGCCGAGAATAATTGCCAAGCCGGCAACAGGCACATTACCCACCGCAGAGAGGGTGGCTGCTAAGACAATAAAGCCACTGCCCGTTATGCCTGCAGCACCTTTGGAGGTTAGCAATAAAACTAACAATAAAGTAATTTGCTGCGTGATCGTCATGGGGGTATCTGTTGCCTGAGCAATAAATACGGCAGCCATGGTCAGATAAATAGAAGTGCCATCTAAATTAAATGAATAGCCTGTTGGAATCACCAAACCCACGCAACTCTTTTTAGCACCCAAGAGCTCCATTTTCTCCATCATGCGAGGCAATACCGACTCGGAAGAAGATGTTCCCAAAACAATTAATAACTCTTCTTTAATGTAGCGAACAAACTTAAAAATGCTGAAACCATTTAGGCGCGCAATGATTCCTAAAACAATAAATACAAATAACAAGCAAGTTAAATAGAAGGATCCCATTAACTTACCCAAAGAGAATAAGGACCCAACACCGTATTTACCAATCGTGAAAGCCATTGCACCAAATGCGCCTATAGGTGCGAATTTCATGATGATGCCGATGATGTCAAACAACACATGCGAGAACTTTTCGATCAAATCAAACACCAAAGTTCCGCGTCCACCAAATCGATGTAACGCAAATCCAAACAAGACTGCAATGAAGAGTACTTGCAAAATTTCGCCTTTAGCAAATGCGTCAACTGCCGTGCTTGGAATAATATTGAGCAAGAACTCTGTAGTCGCGCCCATTTTTCCTGGACCGGTATAAGCAGCAATTCCTTTGGTATCAAG
>JBGAIU010000001.1:150862-195056 GCA_044225315.1 Polynucleobacter sp. | reverse complement strand
GGTGTCAGTTCCGTGAGTGACCACTACCCCTTTAACCATTGTGTTTTCAATGGCCTCCCTAACTGCATTACCCAAAATTGCCAGGAGCGACTCAGTCAGGTTGCAGCTATTGATATTGGCAAGCTGCTTTGATACGAGACAAATACCATCAGGAATGGCAGATTCAATATGGTCCAGCAAAGAGCCGATTTCCACCTTACCTGTGGCATATTGGAGTGGATCTTTGTCTGGATTTGAAGCCAAACCCGCAATCGTGCCGCCCATTCCCAAAACAAGAATATGGGGAGTATTTTCTGAATGGCTGTGAATTTGACTCATTACGCCATTATCTCCTTTAAATCGCTTGAATTCAGAAAAAGTGCTGTATACAATCCCAGTATGGACATAAACACAGTCGATTACTCAGAGGAGCTGACTGCCCTCCCTAAGTTAACACCTCGTCAAAGCGAGATTTTGGATCTCATTACTAAGGCGATTGATGAGAGTGGCTTACCACCAACACGAGCAGAAATTGCAACGCAGTTGGGATTCGCTTCTGCAAACGCAGCTGAAGAACATTTGCGCGCGCTTGCGAAAAAAGGATACATCGAACTTACTCCAGGAACTTCGCGCGGCATTCGAATTCCGCAACGCTTTAATCAAACACAACATACAAATAAATATCGTCAACTCTCTTTGCCTTCTGGTGCGTTACAACAACTCACACTGCCACTAATTGGTCGAGTTGCTGCAGGCTCGCCCATCATGGCTGTTGAACATATTGAAAAACAAGTTCCAATTGATCCAAGTTTGTTTAGCAAAGGTGCTGATTACTTATTAAAAGTAAAAAGCATGAGTATGCGAGATGCGGGAATTTTGGATGGCGATTATTTAGCAGTTAGAAAAACAACTGAAGTTCGTAACGGCGATATCGTAGTTGCGCGTCTTGATGATGAAGTAACTGTAAAACGCTGGCAACAAAAGAAAACTGCGAACGGCATGGTGATTGAGTTGCAAGCCGAAAACCCAGACTTTAAAAACATTCTCGTGGACGATCGCCAGCCCAACTTTGCAATTGAAGGTCAAGCTGTTGGACTGATTAGGGCTGAAGGTCTATAAGCCTAGTCAAACTGAAATTAGAAACAAAAAAGCCTCCATCCTGGAGGCTTTTTTATTGCTATCTTTTGCCTTTACCCTCACCGATTACTTCTTGCTTGGCGCAATCACATTCGCATTCTTAGGGGATGAAGTAATAGTGATCAATGTCTTTGGACCTGTCATTGATCCTTCGTTTAATTCCACAGTGGCAGTGCGATCACCTTTAGTGAATACCAAGATGCTGGTTTTTGTTTTTACGGCACTTACTGTTGTCCAGCCCGCGCGTGAATACTCAGATTGGAAGAATGCATAAATATCGGTTGGTGACTGCACGCCAGAAAGTACTACGCGACCAACCCAGTTATCACCGCGACCAATAATTAATGAATCTGCCCCAATAATTTTTGAGGCAGCAGGTAATGGCATATCACCAAGTAACTGAGTTTGGATTTCTTGAACTTCTTGGAGCGTTCCAGTAGGTGAATCACCAGAGCTTGCGCAAGCGCCCAATAGAGCCGATAGAAATAGCGCAAGTGTGCTGAGCTTCAAGGATTGCATGGTGTTCATTTGTTTATTTCGCATTAATTTCGCTTCAATGAGTGTGTGCGACTTTCTTATACATACTGAAAGTATTTTAGGTGCTACACCTTTTTCGTCAAGTGAAATCACTGGAGGCGCGTGAGGGAATCGAACCCCCGTACGAAGCTTTGCAGGCTCCTGCCTAACCACTCGGCCAACGCGCCAGATCCTGAATCAAAAATGGGAAGCTTTGAAGAGCTTCCCATCGAACTTGGAGCGGGAAAGGAGGTTTGAACTCCCGACCTATACCTTGGCAAGGTATCGCTCTACCAGCTGAGCTATTCCCGCATAACAGGGCGATAGTTTAACAAACAATCCAAAAGAAAGCATTTTTCCTGCAGAAAAGGAAATATTGACAGCTTAAATAAGCCCGCTAAGCCTTACTGGGCGGACAATCAGAGAATTAGTCGATTTTTCCAACTAATTGCGGCAGGGCTTTCTTGAGGTAATAAAACATAGACCAAAGCGTTAAAAAGGCAGCAACCCAAATGAGACATGTACCGAGCTTTGCGCAATCAAGCCAACCAAACAAAGTGTCATTAATTAATAAAAAAGGAATTGCCACTAACTGTGCGGTGGTTTCAGTTTGCCAACCATGTGAACAGCAACACTTTTGCCTGCGCCCAATAAAGCATCCACTCTCTTAAAGCAGATATCGTGATTTCTCTACCGATGATGACAAGCGCTACCTACACCTGAACACGATCCATATTCAGCAACACCAATAAGGCAGCAGCCACAATTAATTTATCGGCAACGGGATCCAAGAACTGACCAAAAGCAGATTCTTGCTTTAAACGACGTGCCAAAAATCCATCTAGCCAATCTGTAATCGCCGCAGAGATAAATATGACTGCAGCAATGATATTTTTCTCAAACGGGGTGAACCAAGAATTCGGGAGATAGAAAACCACTACCAATAGAGGAATGGCTGCTACACGCAACCAAGTCAGGGCAATAGGTAGATTGAACGGCATGACACAAGCATAAACTAAATGCGCAATGAAAAACTTAAATTAGTAATCAGTGCAGCTGACAATAAATTTGCTCTGCTAGTGTGAGGGATACCCCTTCTACGCTAGCGATCTCTTCAATACTGGCATTAGCGACTCCTTTAAGCCCTCCAAATCTAGCCAAGAGCTTTTGACGGCGCTTTGCACCAATACCCTCAATCTCCTCAAGACGTGAGACCGTCCTAGCTTTGGCGCGTTTGGCACGCATTCCAGTAATGGCAAAGCGATGAGCCTCATCCCGAATTTGCGCAACTAATAAAAGAGCTGCGCTGTCTATTCCCAACTCCAAAGGTTTGCGACCGTCAGCAAAAATTAGGGTTTCTAGACCCACCTTGCGTCCTTCGCCCTTTGCTACCCCAACAATCAAACTCACATCTATGCCAAATTCTGTCAGCACTTGCCTTGCCATCTCGACCTGACCTTTACCGCCATCAATCAAAATCACTTGAGGCATCTTTTCTGGAGGGAGCTCCTGAAAATTAGCATACCGTCTTTGAAGAACTTGACGCATCGCTGCATAGTCATCGCCTGGAGTAATGCCATTGATATTAAAGCGACGATACTCGCCAGATTGCATTGCGTTCTTGGCATAGACCACACATGATGCTTGCGTTGCTTCACCAGAGGTATGGCTAATATCAAAACACTCAATTCGCAGATGTTCCAAGCCCTCTAAACCTAATCCCAATATATCTACCAAAGCTCTTGCTCTAGCCAACTGCCCGCCTGTTTCAACCAAGCGTTTAGTTAATGCGATCTTCGCATTACCCTCGGCCATCGCCAGCCAATGGCGACGTTGACCTTGAGGCTGATGTAAGAAAGTAATTTTCTTACCAGCCTGCGCGTTTAATAAATCATGCAAATCCTCAGGCAAATCACCGCTAGATTGACGAACATCATCACCAGCAGTTTTTAAAGGATGATTTAAGACAAGAACCGGTGGGATTAAATTAGCACTAGCTCCATCATTCGCTACATCTTCCAAATAATGTTGCGCAATAAATGCTTCCAGTATTTCTGATGGCGGCAGAAGGTCACCCGATGCCGTACGCAGTCCTTTGGGAAAGTAAGCTCTATCACCTAAATGACGACCACCTCGAACAATTGCCAAGTTCACGCAAACCATGCCTTCCATTTGCGCGACAGCAATGATGTCAACATCGCCCTCACCATCGGCAACTACATCCATAGATTGTTGTTGCAAGACACTGGAAAGATCAGCAATACGATCTCGCAGAACCGCTGCCATCTCAAATTCCATTGCTTCGCTATACGAATGCATTTCTTTTTCAAGCTCAGAGAAAACGCGGCGATGATCACCCTCTAAAAATCGCGTGGCCTGAGCTACATCTTGGGCATATTGCTCAACGCTAAGGCGACCGACACAAGGAGCGCTACAACGATGAATTTGATGCAATAAGCAAGGGCGGCTGCGGCTCTTAAATACGGAGTCTTCGCAAGTGCGTAAACGGAATACCTTTTGCAAAATCTGTACGCTATTGCGAACCGCCCAACTATTGGGGAATGGTCCGAAATACTGATTACGTTTATCAACCTTCCCGCGATACGAAGCCAAGCGTGGGTACTCATGGCCCGTTAACATCACATAAGGGTAAGACTTATCATCCCTAAATAAAATATTAAAGAGCGGAGCCAACTCTTTAATGAGATTGTTCTCTAGAATAAGGGCTTCAGTTTCAGTACGCGTTACGGTTGTTTCATAGCGAGCAATTTTGCCCACCATCAATTCAATACGAGGCGAAAGCTGGGTGCGTTGAAAATAACTAGAAACGCGTTTTTTAAGGTTACGAGCTTTGCCTACATACAGAATATTTCCCGCTTCATCAAAGAAGCGATATACCCCCGGCAATCCGGGTAGCCGTTTAACATCCTGCTGAAGGGTTTCGAAAAGCGAATTACTCATGCGTTGGGATATTTTCTGCCAAATCGTAGACAACTATGGTGATGCCGGTGTTTGCTGGCGTCTAGCCCGTAGCTTATCAAGTCTTCATCATCAAGAGGTGCGGATTTTCTGTGACGATCTACCAACCCTGAATTTAATCGCCTCAGGTACTGATGTAAGCATTAAAGAGCGCATTGATATACAGCCCTGGGAAGCTAGCTTTAGCAATGCAAGGCATCCCGTTCAAACCCCAAATGTGGTGATTGAGGCGTTTGGGTGTGACCTACCAGAACGCTATCTAGCAGGTCTATTTATCGCACCTGTTAAACCCATCATCATTAATCTGGAGTATTTGAGCGCGGAACCATGGATTTTAGATTTTCATGGCAAAGCCTCACCTCAATCTCACGGCATATCAAAATACTTTTTCTTTCCAGGCTTTCAGGATGAAGCAGGCGGCATCTTAATTGATCCCGTTCCATCCGATGGCGAAGCAAGTAAACAAAATATTCCACCCGCACTTCAAGAGGCCTGGTCAAAACTTCGCCCGAATGCAAAACGTATCAGCGTGTTTTGTTACCCAGGAGCCCCATTGCGTAAATGGCTTGAAAACTTAGGCTCAGTCAATGAGGATATTGATGTATTACTAACGCATGGTCATGCCGAACAATTGAGCCTATATGGCCAGCAAACACTTCAATTGCCAAGCAACCTGCAATTACCATCTATTCCATTTGTTTCTCAGGATGAGTACGACTGGGTGTTATCTCAATGCGATTTCAATATCGTGCGAGGTGAAGATTCTTTTGTTAGAGCGCAGTTAGCAGGTAAACCCTTTATTTGGCACATCTATCCACAAGAAGATCGCGCCTACGAAGTCAAATTAGCGGCGTTTTTAGACCTCTATCTTGAAGAATCGGATCAAGAATTACGCTTAGCCATCATTGCGGCAATGACATGGGCAATGCCTAGCGAAGGGTTTGGAATACTCGACCAATGGAGCGTCTATGCCAAAAGCTGGCGTACCCAGCTACTCAAAAAACAAGGAGATGGTGGCTTGGCAGCCCGTCTATTGCGGTTTACCAGCTAACCCAAGCAATAAAGCCCTGCGGGCGGTTACAATCTTGTTTTTGATAAAAACCGCAAAAAGCACTCTGCACCCAGGAATAGCAAGATGAAAACAGCACAAGAACTCCGCGTTGGTAACGTAGTCATGATCGGCACTGATGCCATGGTCGTTTTAAAAGCAGAATACAGCCGCTCTGGCCGTAACTCTTCTGTTGTCAAAATGAAATTTAAGAACTTGTTAACTGGCGCACCAAACGAGGGTGTTTACAAAGCTGATGACAAGTTTGATGTTGTGATTTTGGATAAGAAAGAGTGTACCTACTCTTACTTCGCAGATCCAATGTATGTATTTATGGATGGTGACTACAACCAATACGAAGTCGAATCTGAGTTCATGGGTGATGCACTGAACTACCTCGAAGAAGGCATGCCTTGTGAAGTAGTGTTCTACGAGGGTAAAGCTCTTTCTGTAGCAATGCCAAATTCACTCGTTCGTGAAATCACTTACACAGAGCCTGCAGTAAAAGGCGATACCAGCTCAGGCAAAGTATTGAAGACAGCAAAATTGGCTACTGGCTATGAATTGCAAGTGCCTTTGTTCTGCAACACTGGCGACAAAATCGAAATTGATACTCGCACTGGTGAATACCGTAGCCGCGCTAACTAATTAGCGAGCTATAAAAGACAAAAAGCCCGGCATGCCGGGCTTTTTTCTTTCTAGCAGTTAGCTCAATCAGCTAACTAGCTTTAACTGCTGCAACAAGCCCTTGGCGTGCTGATACTGAGCTTCATTCTGCAATTCAGTCCATGAAGGTGCAGGATTACTTGGCATCAGCTTATTCAAACGCACAGCTGATTCAGCTTGCTTTGTTTTTGATACTTTGAGCTTACTGAGTAGCTGATCTGCTAGGTCGGGACGATTGCAGATGAGCACGGCATCGCATCCAGCATCTAAGGCCATCTCAGCGCCCTTCACTACCGATCCTGCAACGCTCGCACCTTCCATTGATAGGTCATCACTAAAGATCACACCTTCGAAGCCAAGCTCTTGACGCAATACAGAGTGCAACCAAATCTTAGAGAAGCCTGCAGGGTTTTGATCAACTTTTGGATAAATTACATGCGCTGGCATTACCGCAGCCAAACTGAGATCAAGCCATTCATAAGGCTTTGTATCGTCATTCAAAATTTCTTGGAGTGAACGCTCGTCCACCGGAATAGCCACATGAGAATCCGCCTCAGCCCAGCCATGACCAGGGAAATGCTTCCCGCAGTTAGCCATACCAGCCAATCGCAGACCTTCGTTCAAGCTCTTTGCTAAAGCAAACACAATTTGCGGATCACGACTAAATAAACGATCCCCAATTACGCCACTGCGACCGAAATCTAAATCCAAAACGGGTGTAAAGCTGAAATCCACCCCACAAGCACGAAGCTCGGCAGCAAGCACATAACCACAAGCAGTCGCTGCTGCCATCGCAAATGCAGCAGACTCTGCGGCATGGGTAGATTTATTTTTAGCAAGCCAAAGCTCGCCCAATTTACGCATCGCTGGCAAGTGAGTGAAACCATCTGTTCTACAACGCTGAACTCGGCCGCCTTCATGATCAATAGAAATCAATACATCAGGGCGAAGTTTTTTAATGTCCGCAGTTAACTTAGTAAGCTGTTTGCGATCCTTAAAATTTCTGCCAAATAGAATCACGCCACCGGTAAGTGGATGCAGAATGCGTCGACGATCTTCAGCATTCAATTCCTGACCCACAACATCCAAAGTAATGGGGCCTGGCTTCATGATCGATTTACTCATTGATTCCTCTTGTGATTTTGCTTTTACTATTATTTGGTTTGCTTTTGAGTCACGATAACATGCGCAATCGCCATGTCTTGCTCATCACTCACTGTAACGTGAGCCTCCCAGTTTTTATCCTGCATAAATTGGGCTAAAGAGCCTAAATAACTAGTTACAGGCTTACCGCTAGCCTCATTCAAGGTTTGCAAAGAACGCCATGTCATGGGCATTCTCATACCTAAGCCAATCGCTTTCGAGAAAGCTTCTTTGGCTGCAAATCGAGTTGCTAAAAAGGCGATGCCCCTCTTATGGTTTCTGGAAAGACGATGTTTGAATACCAACATCTCATCAGGGCCCAGTATCTTTTCAGCTAGGCGACCATTGGTGCAGTCATAAGCGGCTTGTAAGCGCTCAATTTGCAGAATATCGGTGCCAATGCCGATGATCATGGAGCGGCTTTTCTGCCCTGAACCATTAAGGCTTTCATAGCCTTAATCGCTTGTTGCCAGCCTTTGAATAAGGCTTCTGCAACGATGGCATGTCCAATGTTTAATTCTGATAGCTCGGCAATGGCCGCAATAGGTATCACATTACCCTCATGCAATCCATAACCTGCATTGACTCTCAAACCAATACTTTTCCCAAACTGTGCCGCCTTCTTAATGCGCAACAACTCAGTCTCTTGTTGAGCACCAGATAAATCAGCATAACGACCAGTATGCAACTCCACTACAGTGGCGCCCGCATCTTTAGCAGCCTGAATTTGCTTTTCTTCTGGGTCGATAAAGAGTGATACCCGAATGCCAGCTTCTTGTAATTGTTTAGTAGCCGCCTTGACCAGATCAAATTTCCCCAAAACATCAAGACCGCCTTCTGTAGTGACCTCTTCGCGCTTCTCTGGGACCAAACAAACATCATGAGGCTTGACCTTGCAAGCGATGTTGAGCATTTCAGGGGTAATTGCGCACTCGAGATTCATGCGCGTTTTAATCAAGGGTCGCAAAGCGATTAAATCGGCGTCTTTAATATGACGGCGATCCTCACGAAGGTGCAAAGTAATCAAATCAGCGCCTGCATCTTCAGCTAATTGCGCCGCTTTAATAGGGTCTGGGTAAAGAGTACCCCGAGCATTACGCAAGGTTGCCACGTGATCGATATTGATTCCCAGTTCTAATGGATGTGCTGAAGTCATATCGGTAGATTACTAGATTTTCTTGAGATCAATCAGAATTTGGCGTGTTGTCAGCACTTGATCTTGCAAATGCAACCCTAAAACAAAGCGCATCAATTGCTTGCTTTCAGAAAGGGTTACTGGATCAGAAAAATCACCAACCACTATTGCCAACAAAGACCTGCCGGTCAAAACAGGCCAATGGCCAGGGTCATCAACTTGAACCGGTCTTACACCCTTTTCTGGTTGATATACATATTGGCCATCATGAATCGGCGCTTCATTAGTTTCTACGCAGCGATCAAGAGCTGCCACATAACCCGTTTCTTGCAGTAATGACAATTCAAATGGGCGCAGAATTTCCTCTAAACCTTTTGACTCTTCAAGGGCTGATAAGGAGTTAATTGTTTCGGCATAGCGATCGTAAAGTTTTTCATATTCATCTTCGCGCGCCAAGAATTTCACCAGTAATTCATTGAGGTAAAAGCCGCAAAGAAGCGCATCGCCCACTAATGAAGGCATGCCACCTACCCACTCAGATTTGGTAAGGGTACGCAACTCCGACTTACCGCTCCATGAAACCAAGAGCGGCTGAAAGCGTTGCAATACTGGTCTTAACGTGGAATGGGGACGCTTTGCCCCTTTGGCGATGAGCGCCATGCGACCATGCTGTCGCGTAAAGACATCCAAAATGAGACTAGTTTCTTTATAGGGAATGCTGTGCAATACAAAAGCGGGTTCGTCAGCAACACGAATCGAGGCCATAGGAAATTATTCTAGCCCTTGCGCCCGTAACTCAGCGCGATCATCCGCCCAACCACGCTTCACCTTTACCCATGTTTCTAGAAAAACTTTGCCGTCAAACAGTTTTTCCATATCAATACGAGCATCGGTTGAAATTTTCTTTAAGCGCTCACCCTTTTGACCAATGATCATCGCTTTATGACTATCGCGATCAACCAAAATGGTCGCAGAAATTCTGCGCATCTTGCCATCCATCTTAAATTGGTCAATGACCACGGTAGAGGTATACGGCAACTCTTCGCCTGTAAAACGAAATACTTTTTCACGCAGAATTTCAGCGGCTAGGAAGCGCTCGCTACGATCGGTAACTGTATCGCCATCGTAAATAGGTTCACCTTCAGGTAAATAACCCTCAAGTACATCCAATAATCGTTGAATATCGCCAGGGCTCTTTGCGCTCATCGGCACAATTTCCGCAAACTCTGACTTTTGATCCTCATGGCCACCTAATTCAGACCAAGGCTTAGCCATTTCCTTAATGAAATTCAGCAAAGCCTGATTACGCTCGGATGGCGCCTGAAAACGGCTATTAAATAGATCTAGCTTATTCAATACCAAGACTACTGGTATATCGCTTGGCAAAAGCTTGAGAACCTTCTTGTCGTCCTCACCAAAATAACCCGTCTCGACAACAAAGCAGACTACGTTGACGTCTTGCAAGGCAGTAGTAACGGTGCGGTTCAAAGCCTTATTGAGGGTATTCATTAAACGCGTCTGAAAACCTGGCGTATCAATGAAAATAAATTGCGCTTCTTCGCGATTCTGAATACCCAAAATACGGTGGCGCGTAGTTTGCGCTTTGCGCGAAGTAATGCTGATCTTTTGACCTACCAATGCATTGAGCAAGGTAGATTTACCCATATTGGGGCGCCCAACAATCGCAATGGTGCCGCATCTAAACACTGTTAGCCCTTCAACTTCAAATTTAATTGTTCTTCGGTCGCCTCTTTCTTGGCGGCTTTTTTCTTGGCAGAGCGAGTTTTCTTTGGCTTGCGAGAATCTTGTGGCAATGCTTTCAAAACAGCAAGTAAGGCGCTTTTTGCAGCAGATTGTTCTGCGGCACGTCGAGAAGCACCCTCACCTTTTACTGACACTTTTAGACTTGGGATTAAGCATTCAACCTCAAACTGCTGATTGTGGGCGGCGCCACTAGTGCCGATGACGTTATAGGTTGGCAGTGGCAATTGATAGCTTTGCAGGCACTCTTGCAAAAGCGTTTTGTCATCCTTACCCAATGTTTTTAGATCAACTTGCGACAGAATGATGGAGTAGAGTTTGCGTAAGCAAGTTTTAGCAGCATCAAAGCCACCATCTAAAAAGATCGCGCCCGTTACTGCCTCTAAGGTATCAGCCAAAATCGATGGCCTACGAAAACCGCCACTCTTCAACTCGCCTTCACCTAAACGCAAATAATCCGACAGAGATAATGTTTGCGCAATTTCATATAAGGCTTGCTGTTTTACCAAATTGGCACGCACGCGAGACAAGTCGCCTTCATCCAAATCAGAGTAGCGCTCATAAAGCATTTCAGCGACAACGCAATTTAAAACTGAATCGCCCAAGAACTCTAAGCGCTCATTATTTTTCTTGCTATGGCTACGATGAGTCAGCGCTTGATTAAGAAGCTCCGGCTTCTTAAAACTGTAGCCTAAGCGCTCTTGAAGCGGTGCGGTTTCAATGACGGCGCGCGCGTTCATGATCTTTACTGGAAGCCGCCAATACGGCCAAGATTACCGAGATTGAGCCATGCAAAGAAGGCTTTACCCACTAAGTTCTTATCAGGAACAAATCCCCAGTAGCGAGAGTCAGCGCTGTTATCGCGGTTATCTCCCATAGCAAAATAATGGCCTGCGGGAACTTTGCAAGTTAAGCCAGATGGTTGATATTGGCAAAACTCAGCCCCAGGAAAACGCTCTGTCGGAAATACGGTTGCGGGGCGATCTGGATCATTCAAAATCTCATGACGATTGCCACCCAAATCAGCAGGGAAACCTTCTGTAAAGCGCTTGGCGTAGCGCATATTCTCGGGATCTAGATAAGATTCACCGCCACTGTATTGCAATGGTTGGCCATTAATGGTTAAACGCTTATCTTCGTAAGCGACAACATCGCCAGGCAAACCTACCACACGCTTGATGTAATCAACGGACTCATCACGTGGATAGCGAAACACAATGACATCCCCGCGCTTTGGCGAACCCAAATCAATCACCTTTTGATTGATCACTGGCAAACGAATACCGTAGGTAAATTTATTCACCAAAATAAAGTCGCCAATTTGCAGCGTTGGAATCATGGATCCCGATGGAATCTTAAAGGGCTCAACAATGAATGAACGTAGTACAAATACAGCGCATATAACTGGGAAAAATCCTGCGGTGTACTCAAGCCAAAGTGGCATGCGGTCTATTCCAGCCATTTTTCTTTGGGGAGCAAAATAAACTCGATCAGCAACCCAAGCAATGCCTGAAACAACTACCAATATGAAGAGGATAAGAGCAAAGTTCATTAATCTTCTACCTGCAAAATTGCCAAGAATGCTTCTTGTGGAATCTCCACATTGCCTACCTGCTTCATGCGCTTTTTACCTTCTTTTTGCTTCTCTAAGAGCTTGCGCTTACGTGAGATGTCGCCACCGTAGCACTTTGCTAAAACGTTCTTACGCAATGCCTTAACGTTTTCACGAGCAACGATATTACTACCAATAGCTGCCTGAATAGCCACATCAAACATTTGACGTGGAATGATGCCACGCATTTTAGAGACCACTTCCCTACCGCGAGACTGACTATTACTGCGGTGAACGATCACTGAGAGCGCGTCTACGCGATCACCATTAATCAAAATATCGACTTTCACTACATCTGCGGGGCGATATTCCTTGAACTCGTAATCCATCGAAGCATAGCCGCGAGAAATCGACTTCAAGCGATCAAAGAAATCCAACACAATCTCAGCCATCGGCAACTCATAAGTGAGCTGTACTTGGCGTCCAAGATAGTTCATACCCGTCTGAATACCGCGCTTACCTACGCACAAAGTAATCACTGAACCCACATACTCTTGCGGCATATACAAATTGACAGTCACGATTGGCTCAAGAATCGTATCGATCTTGCTGACCTCAGGCATCTTGGATGGGTTATCCACCATGATGGTGGTGCCATCAGATTGCTGAACTTGATACACCACTGTTGGTGCCGTTGTAATCAAGTTCATGCCGTACTGTCGCTCTAAGCGCTCTTGCACAATCTCCATATGGAGTAAGCCCAAGAAACCGCAACGGAATCCAAAACCTAATGCTTGAGATACCTCAGGCTCATACAAGAGTGATGCATCATTGAGCTTGAGTTTTTCAAGTGACTCGCGTAACCGATCGTATTCACTGGCCTCTACTGGATATAAACCAGCAAACACCTGTGGCTTTACTTCTTTAAAACCAGGCAGCGGTTCAGCAGCAGGAACTCGACCTTGCTGTCCTGGGGCATGAGTCACGGTATCGCCGACTTTTGCGGCTTTTAATTCTTTAATACCAGCAATTACAAAGCCCACTTGGCCTGCGGATAACTCTGGACGATCTACTGACTTTGGACTAAATACACCAACATGTTCCACTAAATGGGTTGAGCCATTGGCCATCAATGTGATCTTTTCTTTTGGCTTTAAGGTGCCGTTGACAACACGTATCAACATGACAACGCCAACGTAGTTATCAAACCAAGAATCAATAATCAATGCTTGTAATGGTGCCGATGCATCGCCTTTTGGAGGTGGTACTTTAGCAATCATTTCTTCGATCACATCGGCAACACCCATACCAGTCTTGGCTGAGCAAGTTACCGCTTCAGATGCGTCAATACCGATCACATCTTCGATTTCTTTTTTAGCGCGATCTGGATCAGCCTGTGGCAAATCAATCTTATTAAGAACTGGGACAACCTCAACTCCCAACTCAAGCGCCATGTAGCAGTTCGCAACTGTTTGAGCCTCAACACCTTGACTAGCGTCGACTACCAACAAAGCGCCTTCACATGCTGACAAAGATCGACTGACCTCATAAGAGAAGTCGACGTGCCCAGGGGTATCAATCAGATTGATGTTGTAAGTCTTGCCGTCTTTGGCCTTGTAATTCAGTGCCGCGGTTTGAGCTTTAATGGTGATGCCACGTTCGCGCTCGATATCCATTGAATCGAGCACCTGGGCTTCCATTTCGCGATCAGAAAGACCGCCACAAAGTTGAATAATGCGATCCGCGAGCGTAGATTTGCCGTGATCAATATGGGCGATGATAGAAAAATTGCGGATTAAATCCATAGCATCTTAATTAGTAATTCCAAAAACGCCTTGTCAAAACGCACCAGGATGATGCGCTGCAAAAAGTCGTCTTAAAAGGATTGTAATGGGTGGCGCCCAAATGGCGCCTGTGCCCATTTTTTAGGCAAAAATGCCTTATTTTGGCCTTACGGGTAT
Source organism: Polynucleobacter sp. (assembly GCA_044225315.1). Taxonomy (GTDB): domain Bacteria; phylum Pseudomonadota; class Gammaproteobacteria; order Burkholderiales; family Burkholderiaceae; genus Polynucleobacter. The sequence goes on along the minus strand of JBGAIU010000001.1, from coordinate 181,179 downwards.
CACCAGGGTACTATCAGCCCTGCGAATAAAGACTGGAACAGCCTTATTGGCGTCAAGACCTTTCACAAGGGCCTCAAACTGCTTGGCACCCGTGATATCAGTATCCGCAATCCGAATAATGACATCCCCAGGTCGAACTCCCGCCCTAGCCAAAGGACCATCTCCCAAACCAGTGACTTCAACGCCACCCTTAATGTTGAGATCCCTCTTTTTGACGTCCGATACATCACTAACCGCTACACCCAGAGTGGTTGTACTTGCGCCATTAGATGGTGTTTCAGATTTTTTGCTAGCAACCTGAGAGGCCTCGCCATCAGAAACCGTAACCGTTAAATCGCGAGTAGCGCCTTTGCGCCAAACTTGAACTGTCACGGAAGTACCCGGTTTAGTGTCACCAACGATTCTTGGCAAGTCGGTTGACTTTGCGATTTCTCGACCATTAAAACTGAGGATGACATCGCCTGATTCAATACCACCAGTTGCAGCCGGGCCATTTGGTTCAACGTTGCGCACATATGCACCACGTGGCTTGCCTAAACCTAAACTTTCGGCAACTTCTTTGGTCATCTCACCAAGCGCAACACCAATACGACCACGCGTCATTTTTCCATTAGTACGCAATTGATCAGCAACTCGCATTGCCTCATCAATGGGAATGGCAAAGGAGATTCCCATGTAGCCGCCAGAACGACTAAAGATCTGGGAATTGATGCCAATCACCTGACCAGCGGTATTTAATAAGGGTCCGCCAGAGTTGCCTGGATTGACTGCAACGTCTGTTTGTATAAATGGTAAGTAGTCGCCTGTATCGCGGCTCTTGGCAGAGACAATCCCTGCAGTCACGGTATTTTCCAAACCAAATGGAGATCCAATTGCTAACACCCACTCGCCAACACGTACCTTAGATGAATCACCCAATGGCAATTTAGGCAAATCACGCGCTTCAATTTTGACAACTGCCACATCGGTACGTTTATCCATACCCAATAACTTGGCTTTGAATTCACGCTTATCCGTTAAGGTGACATAAATCGTAGTAGCGCCTTCAACCACGTGCGCATTCGTCAGAATCAAACCATTGGATTCAATAATGAAACCGGAGCCAACGCCACGATCCGCTTCTTGCGGTTTTCCGGGGTTAGGTTGTGACTGCTTAGGCCCATTCGGAATTCCTGGAATAGGTACGCCAAAGAAACGGCGAAAGAATTCCGCTTGATCCTCAGGCATTCCAGGAATGCCACCTTGTTGCTGAACCATCACTTTTTCAGTGGTTCGGATATTGACTACTGCTGGACTAGCACGCTCAACTAGGTCCGCAAAATCGGGGATGGTGACACGAGGGTTTTGCGCGATAGCGGGTGGAACAAACGACATTTGCCCCAGACTCAAAATAGCCAAGAGCGCAATAAAGTGCTTTTTCATAATGCTAAGACCTACTTGGTAAAAACCAAAAAAATGGAGATAAATAGAATATTAAGTCAGCTTACCAAAAATCAAGGTGCCGTTAGTACCACCAAAGCCAAAGTTGTTTTTGACTGCATGGTCAATCTTCACGTCCCTAGCGGTATTGGCGCAGTAGTCCAAGTCACACTCTGGGTCTTGATTGAAGATATTGATAGTAGGAGGTGATTTCTGGTGATGGAGCGCCAGAATCGTAAATACAGACTCCAAGCCGCCAGCACCACCCAATAGGTGACCCGTCATCGACTTAGTTGAGTTAATCAAAGCTTTCTTAGCATGGTCACCCAATGCCGCTTTGATCGCTTCAGTTTCATTCTTGTCACCCAAAGGCGTTGAAGTGCCGTGGGCATTCACATACTGAATTTGATCTGGATTCAAGCCAGCATCACGCATTGCATTCACCATGCAACGACGTGGACCATCCATATTTGGAGCTGTCATGTGGTACGCATCACCACTCATGCCAAAACCACGCAACTCACAATAAATTTTTGCGCCACGCGCTTTAGCATACTCGTACTCTTCAAGCACTAGAACACCGGCACCTTCACCTAGAACAAAACCATCGCGGTCTTTATCCCAAGGACGGGATGCTGTTGCTGGATCATCATTACGTGTAGAGAGCGCCCTTGCAGAAGAAAAGCCGCCAACACCTAATGCAGAAATTGTAGATTCCGCACCACCAGCAATCATGACATCAGCATCACCATACTGAATCAAACGCGCAGCCAAACCAATGCTGTGCAATCCAGTGGTACATGCAGTAACCGCAGCAACGTTTGGACCTTTCAGACCAAACAAAATACTGAGGTGCCCAGAAATCATATTAATGATGGAGCCAGGAACAAAGAATGGGGAGATGCGACGTGGGCCACGAGCCAAGAGCTCAGCGCCTGTCTCTTCAATCATTGGCAAGCCGCCAATGCCTGAACCCACCATTACGCCGATGCGCTCAGCGTTTTGTTCATTAACTTCTATACCGCTGTCGCGGATAGCTTGTGTGCCAGCGGCGATACCGTAATGGATAAAAGTATCCATATGGCGCGCTTCTTTTGCGGAAACATATTCTTCGACATTGAAATCTTTCACCTCTCCAGCGAAATGAACGCTAAGTGGAGCATGGTCAAACTTGGTGATGGTAGCGATGCCTAATTTGCCCGCGAGCAAATTAGACCAAGCTACATCAACAGAATTACCAACAGGTGATATGAGGCCAAGGCCGGTGACTACAACCCGGCGTCGGCCATTTGATGCTGACACAGTAATACCTAAACTCGGGAATTAACCCTGAGCTTTTGATTTAGCGAAGTCGATCGCGAGCTGAACTGTGGTGATCTTTTCGGCTTCCTCATCAGGAATTTCGATACCGAATTCATCTTCCAAAGCCATTACCAGCTCAACAGTGTCAAGAGAGTCAGCGCCCAGGTCATTCACAAAAGAAGATTCATTCTTGATATCTCCTTCAGCGACGCCCAATTGCTCAGCGACGATTTTCTTAACGCGTTGTTCGATGTTGTCCATTAAGTCCCCCAAGGGTTGTAAAAAAACGATGAAAAGGATTTTATCAGTTTGGCGGACTGAATTAGCAAAACCGCCAAAAAATGACTAAATCCGTGTTTTGCCGTTAGGCCAAATAGAGTCCGCCATTGACGTGTAGGGTATTACCCGTAATGTAGCCAGCGGCTGGAGAGGCCAAAAATGCCACTGCCTGAGCCACATCTTCAGGACTTCCTAAACGAGCCAAAGGTATGTTCACTTTTAGTACATTTTGCTGCTCTTCGCTCAATGCGCGGGTCATATCGGTATCAATAAATCCAGGAGCAACGCAATTGACAGTGATATTACGGCTACCAATTTCACGCGCCAATGCACGGGTCATTCCAGAAACGCCAGATTTAGCTGCTGCGTAATTTGCCTGGCCTGGATTTCCCATATGACCAACAATTGAAGTGATATTAATGATGCGACCAGCACGCGCCTTCATCATTGGGCGCAATACCGCTTGAGATAAACGAAACACTGCACTCAAATTGGTATCAATCACATCAGTCCACTCTTCAGACTTCATTCGCATAGCTAAGTTGTCACGAGTGATACCAGCATTGTTCACCAAAATATTAATGCCGCCAAATTCTTTAACTATCTGATCGATGATCTCTTCACATGCATTTGGTGCAGTGACATTCAAAGCTAAACCAGCACCACCAGATGGTTTCAATCTCGCATCAATTGCTTTAGCGCCGTCAACAGTCGTAGCTGTGCCAATCACTTTTGCGCCGCACTTTACCAGCTCATCCGCTACCGCCTTGCCAATACCGCGTGAGGCTCCAGTTACCAAGGCAATTTGTCCGCTTAAGTCGAGATTCATATTAGTGTTCCGAATATTGTGTTCTATTTCTGTTGTATTTCTGACGTCAAACTTATTAAACTTATTTTACGTTGGCGAGAGCTTCGTTTAGGCTCGCCTCATCAAATACTGAAATACCAGTCACTTGATCATTAATGCGCTTTGTAAGGCCAGCCAACACTTTTCCTGGACCACACTCAACTACTTGAGTGATGCCTTGGGCAGCCATAGCCTGAATAGTTTCTTGCCAACGTACTGGCTTAGCTGCCTGACGAACCAATGCATCTTTAATCGCAGCAGGATCATTCAAGATTTCAACATCAACGTTATTGATCACAGGAATCGTTGGCGCCTTGAATTCGATATTCGCCAAATACCCTTTGAGCTTTTCAGAAGCAGGCTGCAATAAAGAAGAATGAAATGGTGCTGATACTGGCAACGGCAGTGCACGTTTTGCGCCTGCAGCTTTTAGTAATTCACATGCTTTAGCAACCGCATCACTTGCTCCAGCAATGACCACTTGTCCTGGTGCATTAAAGTTCACCGCCTCAACCACGCCTCCTGAGGCTGCACCTGCTTCGGCGCAAACCTTAATCACAACTGCATCATCTAAACCTAAAATTGCCGCCATACCACCCGTACCAACTGGCACCGCAGTTTGCATCGCTTCGGCACGGAAACGCACCAAGGGAACAGCATCTTTAAAAGAAATTACTCCTGATGCAACCAAAGCGGAGTATTCACCCAAGCTATGACCTGCCATTACTTTAGGTGTAGCACCACCTGCGGCTAGCCAGGCACGATAAAACGCTACAGCAGCGGTCAACATTACTGGTTGAGTATTGGTTGTTAAAGCAAGCGCTTCCGCTGGGCCTTCGGCGATTAGTTTTGCTACATCTTCACCTAGAGCTTCGGAAGCCTCTTGCAATGTAGCGCGCACTTCAGGACGCTCAGAAATCGAATTAAGCATGCCTACCGATTGAGATCCTTGACCAGGAAATACGAATGCGAATGTCATAAGTGAAATTTAGGAATAAAAATAAAGTAAATAAAGAATCAGATATTGAAGGTCTTAATATTTGAGCGCTACCGCGCCCCAAGCAAAACCACCGCCAACTCCTTCCAACAGAAGATGTTGACCTCGCTTGATTTGACCAGAGCGCACACCAACGTCCAAAGCCAATGGAATTGAGGCTGCTGAAGTATTGCCATGCTCATGAACCGTCACAATGACTTTATCCATGGACATTCCCATTTTTTTGGCAGTGCCTTCCATGATGCGAATGTTCGCTTGATGAGGAACTAACCAATCAATTTGCTCAGACTTCAGTTTTGCTTTTTCTAAAACTTCATGAGCGACTTGCTCTAATACTTTTACAGCCAGCTTGAAAACCGCTTGGCCATCCATTGTCATAAATGGTGATCCATGCACCGCGCCATTACCGGATCGTCCAGGTACGCACAAGATGTCACGTTGACTACCATCGGCATGCAATGCTGTCGAAAGAATGCCAGGCTCATTCGAAGCCTCAAGAACTACAGCACCAGCGCCATCACCAAACAACACGCAAGTACCACGATCCTGGAAATCCAAAATCCGTGAAAAGGTTTCAGCGCCAATCACCAATACTTTTTTATAAGAACCCGCCCGAATGAAAGCATCCGCTGTAGCAAGCGCATACGTAAAGCCTGCACATACAGCCTGCACATCAAATGCCGCACAGGCAGTATGCGCGCCTAATTTATCCTGCACCACACAAGCCGTACTTGGAAAACCACCCAAGTGATCGGGAGTTGAAGTGGCAAGAATGATCAGATCTAAGTCAGCCGAAGTGATGCCAGCACTACTCAAAGCAGCCTGGGCAGCTTTCACAGCCAAATCACTGGTTAATTGATTGTCAGCGGCAAAGTGGCGCGCAGAAATTCCACTGCGAGTCGTAATCCACTCATCACTTGTCTCTAAACCGGATTTAGCAAGGCGCTCAACTAAATCTTGATTTGTTAAACGCTGTTCTGGAAGATAACTTCCTGTGCCAGCCACTCTTGCATAAATACTCATACTGTTGTCTCCGCCACAAAGGCTGCGGCAATACATTCAACCATGCGATTTTTAGCCGCCTCATATGCACGATCCAATGCAAATCCAAATGCAAAGCGATCAGCAGACCCATGGCTCTTAATCACGCAACCACGTAAGCCTAACAATACCGCGCCGTTATAGCGACGGTGGTCAACACGTTTGCGAACACGCAACAGTGGAACCATTGCGCAGATCGCCATCAATTTAGTTAACAAAGAACGATTAAATTCTTCACGAATCATGCCGCTCATCATCTTGGCTAAACCTTCGCTAGCCTTGAGCACTACATTACCAACAAAGCCATCGCACACCACAATATCCGTGGTGCCTTTAAAAATATCGTTACCTTCGACATTGCCGTAGAAATTCAAATTGCTTTGGCGAAGCAATTCACTGGTCTGCTTGACTACTTCATTACCTTTAATAACTTCTTCGCCGATATTCAAAAGACCAATTGAAGGATCTTGTTTGCCATCTACCACTTGCACCATCACATTGGCCATCTGAGCAAACTGAACTAAATGCATGGGCTCGCAATCCGCATTCGCACCCAAATCCAACATAGTGGTACCGCGCCCTAATTCATTAGGGATCGCGGTTGCAATCGCAGGGCGATCAACGCCTTCCAGTGTTTTGAGTATGTAGCGAGAAATCGCCATGAGTGCGCCAGTATTTCCAGAAGAAATCACCGCATCAGCGGCACCTTCTTTTACCTGTTCAATTGCCACACGCATGGAAGAATCTTTTTTGCGACGCAAAGCAACTTCGATGGGGTCATCCATCAGCACCACTTCACTCGCGGCAATAATTTGAATGCGCTCCATTGGAGCTTTAGAGGATTTACTTAAGACTTGCTTAATTAATTCCGGATCACCAACTAAGGCGATATTGACATCAGCGTGTTTTTCTAAAAAGTCGCAAGCGGCGGGGACAGTCACGACAACCCCATGATCTCCGCCCATGGCATCAATAGCAAGAGTAACGCTCATAAACTCATTGATTGCTACAAGTGATTTATCTAAGAAAAAAGCGGCTATAAGTGAGCCGCTTCGATCTATTTAGACTAAAAAATTAGTCGTTTTTAGTTTTAACTACTTTACGACCACGATAGTAGCCGTTAGGTGAAATGTGGTGGCGCAAATGTGCCTCACCAGTTGTGGCTTCAACAGCCGTAGCAGGTGCGGTCAAAAAGTCGTGCGCACGGTGCATGCCACGTTTGGATGGTGATTTTTTATTTTGTTGAACGGCCATAATGAACTCCTAAGCAAGCTGACATTCTAGCATGGAAAAGCGTCTAAATGCTTGATTTATCTGCAAACAAGGCTTGAAACAACACCCTATTTTTAACTGATTTTTTCAGTTTTTCTTCATATTTTTCAATATGTTAAAGGGATTTTCACGCTCAGCTGGGGCTTCATCCCCATCACCTTCCCCAAAAACTGAGGCATGAGGCTCACAAAAGCCCTCAGGATGCTTAGGAATCAAGGGGATAGACAGCAAAATCTCATCCTCAATGGTCTCTAGGAGGTTAAATTGCTGGCTGGCCACCAAAGGTTCTAAGTCCTCATCCTCGGGTGGATAGTCATCCGCCTCGGACTCAGTGGCCAAAAAGATAAATTGGCGTTTTTCGGCCAATTCAACCACACACCCTTGCAAGCAGCGCTGGCAAGTCAAATTTAGCCTACCTTTTAGGTCTAACTCCATGATTTGACGGGGCTCGCTACCGAGAGAGTGCTCAAAATGAGTCTGGACATCCCAATCAAAGCCATCCCCAGGTAGAACGGCTGTCACCTCTTCTGCCACCCTTGGTAAGTCTGGAATGCTTAAAAAACCAGAACCCTTGTAGGACTGCGGCGCACAGAAATCAACCCGCCGCAGTGCATTCGGCTCCGCTGACAATTGAACTTGAGGCAAAACATGATTTCGATCCATGGCATCAGTCTAAATCAAGAGCATTAAAAGATGGGGGAAGATCCGCTGTACGCTTTGCACTTTCCTTTATATCGTAGTCAGTTGAAAATACACAGCAATGAGTCAATCTACAAATACATCTAAAAACCCATCGCTTATTTTGGCGTCAACGTCGGTTTATCGACGTGAGCTATTAACCCGTCTTCGGATTCCGTTTGAAGTCATCTCCCCCAAAGTAGATGAAACACCATTTACTGGTGAGAGCACACTGGATTTAGCAATGCGTCTTGCGCATGCAAAAGCGGAAGCTGTTGCTAAGCAATTTCCAGAAGCTTGGGTAATCGGCTCTGATCAAGTTGCCGATCTTTGTGGCGCAGCAATCGGGAAACCAGGCAACTTTGAAAGAGCCATGGCGCAATTGCAGTTGATGCGCGGACAAACAGTGATTTTCCATGCTGCCCTATGCCTGATGAAAGGGGATACACAAACGACGCTGAGCGTTCCAACTGAAGTGCGCTTTCGCAAACTACCGGATACAGTTTTGGAAAACTATCTTCTAGCAGAAGAGCCTTATGACTGCGCAGGTAGCGCCAAGTCTGAAGGCCTGGGAATTAGCTTACTTGAATCCATCAAGAGTGATGACCCTACTGCACTCATTGGCCTTCCTCTGATTGCGCTGACTGGGCTATTGCGTGATGCGGGTTTTGCAATTCCACCAAAGAAGTAAATAAGTAACCACATAAATTATTCATGGCGAAACTTGGCACGCTTTTTTTAGTCCCTAATACCTTAGGTAATGAGGGTCGCACTGAACAGCTACCCTGGGTTTTGCCAGCAGAAACAATTGCATGTGCGTCCAAGCTCAAACACTGGATCGTCGAAGATGCAAAAACCGCACGTGCGCTTTTAAAAGCAATTGATAGCGCTTCTCCGCTTGCATGCACCATACAAGAAATGCAAATGAGTGAGTGGCGCGGCGCAGCGCGCAATGCAAAGTACGGTGACTCAGTAAAGCCAGCTGATTTATTAAAACCACTGCTAGCCGGCAACGATATGGGCTTGATGTCGGAAGCTGGCGTTCCGGGTGTAGCAGATCCTGGGGCAGAGCTAGTACTTGCAGCACATAAACTTGGCGCCCAAGTCAAACCTCTTGTAGGGCCAAGTTCAATCTTGCTTGGTTTGATGGCGAGCGGCTTGAATGGCCAACGATTTGCATTCCAGGGATATCTCCCCCATGACACACACGAGCGCAGCAGCAAGCTCAAACAACTAGAAACCGAATCCCGCAAGCTACAACAAACTCAAATTTGGATTGAGACACCGTATCGCAACACCGCCATGCTCATGGCTTGTATTAACTCACTTGGGCCACAAACACAGCTTTGTCTCGGGATTGAGCTCAGCCTGCCATCAGAAATGATTAGCACCTTACCTATTGCCGAGTGGCGTAAAGGCTATCCGAATGAGGCTGCATGTGCCCCATTACAAAATAGGCCATCAGTATTTCTACTGTTAGCCTAGATTGAATTATTAAATCAAGTCAGTTACTTCAGATCAGGCGCCTTAATCAACGCTTTACCTGCAGCAGCTCCTGCTTCTGCGCCAAAGCGTTTTGCAACACGCTCCGCGAAATTCTCCTTCATGGTGTAGTCAAGCACATCAGGGGCCTTGAAGATATCGCGCGCCACTGAATCGACTGTGCCGTAGCCATCAACTAATCCCAGCTTAACGGCCTGTTCGCCATTCCAGATACGTCCAGAAAATAATTCAGGAGCATCTTTTAAACGAGAGCCTCTGCCTTCTTTAACTACCTGAATAAATTGCTGGTGAATCTCATCAATCATGGTCTTTACCATCTCAACCTGCTTAGGCTCTTCTTTGCTAAATGGATCCAGCATGCCTTTATTTGAACCTGCAGTAATCATGCGACGAGTTACGCCCAACTTATCCATGAGGCCTGTAAAACCAAAGCCTTCCATAATCACGCCGATAGAGCCCACAAGACTTGCCTTATCTACCAAAATTTGATCGGCTGCTACTGCAACATAGTAGCCACCAGAAGCGCAAATATCTTCAACAACTACATAAAAAGGTTTGTTTGGGTATAGCTTGCGCAAGCGATGAATCTCATCGTTGATCATTCCCGCTTGAACTGGGGAGCCGCCTGGGCTATTGATGCGCAGAACAACACCTGCACTGTGTTCATTCTCAAAAGCTGACACCAATGAAGAATTAATGTCCATTGCATTAGCCATAGTGCTTGAAGAAATTTCCCCCTCCAAAGTCACCATAGCAGTATGTCTTTCAACACTCATACCGCGACCAGGCAAATGAAAATCAAATACCGCGAAGAGCACAGCAACGATTACCAATAGCGTTAGCACTCGCAGAACCGCTTTCCAGCGGCGAGCCTTGCGAGTCTCTTTTAAATTTTCTAAGAGCAAATGCTCGAGCGCTTGACGTTCCCAGTTTGGATTTGAATTATTTTCCATCTTGCTTCCTTCGTATTTCTATCATTATGCTTTTAGCTGCATTGCTTTACACATTAGCTTTTAACCACTGCGATAACTCAGCGACATTGTCGACATGCGCCAATGATGGCGAGGCCTTAAGGGTGTCCGGCGGATGCGCACCATAGGTCACTGCAACCGCATCAACCCCAGCATTAGCAGCCATATCCAAATCATGGGTAGTGTCGCCAATCATGAGCATGCGCCGCGTTGGCACTTGAGTCATATCAGATAGCTCGAGCAACATTGCTGGGTGTGGCTTGGAAAATGATTCATCAGCAGTCCTCGTCTCATGAAAAAGATGGCCAATCTGGTGATGATTCAAAGAGCGATTTAATCCCACTCTTGACTTACCTGTGGCAACGCCCAATAAAAACTGATCCGCTCTTAACTCTTCCAATAACTCACGAATACCTACAAATAAATCTAACTCATGGTCTTTCGCTAAATAGTGATAACGAAAACGATCAGTTAATTGTTGAAAATGCCGCGGCTCAATCCAAGGCACCGCTTTGCGTAAAGAATCCTGAATTCCCAAGCCAATCACGGAACTTGCCAAGGTATCGTCTGGCTCTTTAAATCCCAGATCACGGCAAGCTTGCTGAATGCAATGCACGATTGTTGGCGTGGAATCCATGATGGTTCCATCCCAATCCCAAACAATCAGGTCGTAGCGACGATCGGCTTTTTCAGATTTCTCTACAGGCGTCATTCTTGGGTGCTATTTACTTGCTCAAAGGTTTTCATTATGGCGGTAAATTCCGCTGGGATGGGCGATTTAATCCGCATCTTCTCACCGGTACGTGGATGAGTGAAGCCAGCAAGATGGGCATGTAAATACAAGCGCTTAGACCTAATCTGCTTGTCTATGTCTTCAAAGCCGTATTTATCGTCACCCAAAATAGCGTGTCCTAGTTTTTGAAGATGCACACGAATTTGATGGGTGCGCCCTGTTTTTAATTGGGCCTCCGCCAAGGTAATCGCAGCGTCATCCCGTTTCATCACTTTGCTGACTCGCAATGCGGTATGGCTTGGCAAACCTTCTGGATCAACGCGCACGCGACGCTCACCATTGGCAAGCAAATATTTATGCAGTGGATATTTGAGTTGCAAGACTTGTGCACCCTGTTTAATTTCACCATGGGCAAGCAAGTAATAGCGCTTGTCTGTTTGATTCTCACGTATCTGACGATGTAATTCCACTAAAGCGCTTCTCTTCTTAGCAAGCAGCAAAACTCCAGAAGTATCCCTATCTAGACGATGCACCAACTCCAAAAACTTCAGCTCTGGGCGAGCGATACGTAAGGTCTCAATTACACCTAGAGCAATTCCGGACCCGCCATGAACTGCAAGCCCTGATGGTTTATCCACAATTAAGAGTGCTTCATCCTCAAACAAAACTGGCATTTTGTCTAAATAGGCATGGGCACGTGACTTAGTTTGCGCAGCATTAACGCTAGCCATTTGAGCTGGCTCAGCAATTCTGACGGGGGGAACTCGGACCACATCACCCTCGACCAAACGGGTGGTTGGTTCTGCGCGTTTCTTATTTACCCGCACCTCCCCTGAGCGAATAATCCGATAAACGTGGCTTTTGGGAACCCCTTTTGCCCAACGCAGCAAATAGTTGTCCAAGCGTTGGCCCGCCTCCTCTGGGCCAATAGTCTGCAAATGGACTGCGGCTGGAGAGTGAGTTTGGGCTACTTTAGGCTTGGAAACTGGGTTGGATTTCATGGTTTATTTCCCTGGCTACCCCGAAAAAGGTGCCAAGGGACTCAACAATACCCCATTCTGATCGAACTTGTGCCGTATAATCAACGCTCTAGCCGATTTTTGACTAGATCCCTACCGAAGTTCGGTATGAATATTGGAGCTTGGAGTCGCCCTTTAATAGACTCCCGGGGTTGCCCCTCCCCTGTTGAATGAGGCGCAGGGTTGGTGTGCCGTATGCCGCGACCCGCGATTAGAAGACAGTTTTCAGGCGCGCGCCTGCATTGATGACCTAAAGGAGGTCTCTGCGGCGATCGTCAAGTGTGGCACCGATTTAACCAACCGTTAACTGGGTGAACTAGGCAAAAAGTGCCTAGATTTGCATGTTCCACACTCTTACACCGCTATAGGCTTTGCCCAAAGCGGCATCAATCTGTCCCCTAACGCAGCGCGCTTACCTCCACACTCCCCAACAGGAGAGTGTTATGAAACGCATGTTGTTTAATGCAACTCAACAAGAAGAGTTGCGAGTTGCCATCGTCGATGGTCAAAAACTAATCGATATCGATATCGAAGCTGCCGGTCGCGAACAGCGCAAAGGCAATATTTACAAAGGTGTTATTACCCGAATTGAGCCTTCCCTTGAGGCCTGCTTTGTTAACTATGGTGAAGAGCGTCATGGCTTCTTGCCATTTAAAGAAGTTGCCAGAGCCTATTTCAAGGAAGGCATTGATGTTCGCAATGCATCTATTAAGGATGCCCTGCGCGAGGGTCAAGAAATCATTGTTCAGGTAGAAAAAGAAGAGCGCGGCCAAAAAGGCGCTGCTTTGACCTCTTTTATCTCCCTGGCTGGACGCTACTTGGTACTAATGCCAAACAACCCACGTGGGGGCGGCGTTTCTCGTCGCATTGAAGGCGAAGACCGTCAAGAACTCCGCGAGGCGATGGCCCAATTAGAAGTGCCTGAAGGTATGAGCATCATTGCCCGTACGGCAGGTATTGGACGTGACGCCACTGAATTACAGTGGGACTTAAGTTACCTCCTGCAACTATGGAAAGCAATTGATGAGGCCGCTAAAGGCAACTCAGCTCCATTACTCATCTATCTCGAATCCAGCTTAGTGATTCGCGCAATCCGCGATTACTTCCAGCCAGATATTGGCGAGATTTTGATTGATACCGACGATATCTATGAGCAAGCCGCTGCATTTATGTCGGTAGTCATGCCGGATAACTTGCCGCGAGTAAAGCGCTATCAAGATGATGTACCGCTCTTCTCTCGCTTCCAAATCGAGCATCAGATTGAGACCGCGTACTCACGTACCGTTCCATTGCCATCTGGTGGCGCAATTGTGATCGACCATACAGAAGCGCTTGTTTCTGTAGACGTCAACTCCGCTCGCGCAACCCGTGGATCTGATATTGAAGAAACTGCTACGCGTACCAACTTAGAAGCTGCCGATGAAATCGCACGTCAAGCACGTCTGCGTGACTTGGGTGGTTTGATTGTGATTGACTTCATCGACATGGAGTCGAGCAAAGCACAGAAAGACGTTGAGAATCGCTTACGCGATGCCCTGCGTCATGACCGTGCACGCGTGCAAATGGGCAAGATCTCTAAATTTGGCTTGATAGAAATGTCACGCCAACGTTTGCGCCCAGCACTCTCTGAAGGTAGCCACGTGACCTGCCCACGTTGTAACGGCACTGGTCATATTCGTGACGCTGAATCTTCTGCATTACAAGTACTGCGCATTATTCAAGAAGAGGCAATGAAAGAGAATACTGCGGCTATTCATACGCAGGTTCCAGTTGAAGTGGCTGCATTCTTGTTAAATGAGAAACGCGCTGAAGTGATCAAGATCGAGACACGCTTCAAAGTGAATGTTTTCTTGGTTCCTAACAAGCATTTGGAAACTCCGCATTACAAACTTGAGCGCTTACGCCATGATGATCCCCGCCTGGATGATCAGAAGGCTAGCTACGTGATGGCTGAAGAAGCTGCGCGTGAATTAGAAACTGATACAACCGTAAGCAAAAAAGATGCTGATATAAAAGCGCGCCCAGAGGCAGCTGTTAAGGGCATTACCCCAACGCAGCCAGCACCAATGGCTCAGCCACGTCCTGCACGTGCAGAGAAAACCAGCTCTGAGAGTTCTGGTGGTTTCTTTAGCTTTATCAAAAAACTCTTTTCCTCTTCGCCAGCAGCAGAAGAAAAGCCAGCAACAGGCGGTAACCGTGGACGCAATCAAGGTCGCAATGGCAACAACCGCGACCGTAATCGCGGACGCAACCGTCGCGGTGAACGCCCTGCTGCAAATGCCGCAGAAGGTGGAAATGCTGAGGCCGCAAATAATCGCAACGGCAATAACCGCAACAACAATCGCAACCAAGGCAATCAAAACGGTCCAAAGACTGAACAAAACGCAAATCGCAATAACAATCAAGCCAACGCTGCGACAGTAACACCTGCAACAGAGGCCGCACCTAGCAACGAAGTTGCTACTGGTGTTGATGGTGAGGAGCGTCGTGGCCGTGGTCGCAATCGTCGTGGCCGTGGTCGCAATCGCAATGAGCGTGGTGAGCGAGCAGAAAACGGCAATACTTCACCAGAAGTGGCTGCTACATCTGCCAGCCCGTTCAGAGGACCTCCAGTAGGAATGGCTGGCGCATCCGCAAGCATGCCTATCCAAAATATTGTGAGCAGCTTTAGCAATACAAAACCTGCAAGTCAGCGTCAAGGAAGATCTGAGCATTCATCACGTCCACCACGTGAGCCTCGCTCCGAGCAAAATACACCTGTTGCAGCAACCACAGCAGCCTCACCAGCGCCTGTAGCAACTGTCGCTGTTACCGCAATTGAGGTGATTGCTAAGCCTATCCCAGAGCTTCCAAAAGTAGCTTTCCAAGCACTTGAAGAAACGCCACTGCATAGCGTTGTGCAATCTGCCGGCATGATTTGGGTTGCAACTGATGCGTCTAAGCACGCAGACGTGCAAACACAAATTAGAGCTGAGACAGTAGTTCAAAACTTAGGTCGCACACCAAAGCCTGCCGCAACACTTCCTGAAGGCCCAATGGTCCTAGTGGAAACTGGTGGTCAAGAAAAAACCGTTTAAAGCGGTTGACTCCCTAACTTCTTTTCTCTAAGCCGCCCGATATCCCAAAAGGATTTTGGGCGGTTTGGCAGAAAGCAGGTTTAAAAGCCATAATTGAGGATATGGTCGAAAAAGCAATTCCTAACCCATCTAAAGTTATTCCCATTCGCATTGATGAGGGCACTGGTCTTGCGCCAAACATTGGCACAGAATTGCGCACGCCTCACGGTCAGACCAAAGATACTCGTGGTCGCCCATTGCGCGATCTACGCATTTCAGTAACAGATCGCTGTAACTTCCGCTGCACTTACTGCATGCCAAAGGAAGTATTCGATAACAACTACCCCTATCTTGCGCACAAAGAACTACTAAGCTTTGAAGAAATTACTCGTCTGACGACTATCTTCTCCAGCCTAGGCGTTGAAAAAATTCGCTTAACTGGTGGCGAGCCTCTACTTCGTAAAAATTTAGAAGTACTCATTGAAATGCTGGCATCTATTCGCACTCCAGCAGGCAATCCATTAGATTTAACGTTGACTATCAATGGCAGCATTTTGCGCAAGAAGGCAGCAAGCCTCAAAGCCGCAGGGTTGCATAGACTCACTGTGAGTCTTGATGGATTAGATGATGCAGTCTTTCGGAAAATGAATGATATAGATTTTCCAGTTGCTGATGTTTTAGATGGAATTGCAGCCGCACAAGAGGCTGGCTTTCAGAACATCAAAGTCAATATGGTGGTGAAAAAAGGTACAAACGATCACGAGATCGTTGCGATGGCCAAGCACTTCAAAGGCAGCGGCATCATTCTGCGCTTTATTGAATTCATGGATGTGGGCAGCTCAAATGACTGGAACATGACAGAAGTACTCCCCTCTAAGGAAGTAATTGCCCGCATCAATGAAGTGTTCCCATTGGTATCGGCAGAACCAAACTACACCGGTGAAGTAGCACAACGCTGGCGCTATCAAGATGGCACGGGTGAAATTGGCGTTATTTCCAGTGTCACCCAAACCTTTTGCCATGAATGCACTCGCGCCAGAATCTCCACAGATGGCCAAATGTATTTGTGCCTGTTTGCTAATTCAGGGTTTGATTTCAAAACGCTTCTGCGCTCTGGCAAGACTGATTTAGAAATTGCCAATGCGATTATGAATACCTGGTCTACTCGTGATGATCACTATTCCGAAATTCGGGGCTCCCATACAGCCGATCAATCAAGCGGTAGTCGCAAGGTTGAAATGTCTTACATAGGTGGCTAATGATTAGCGCCGAACAAATTACAGGTTTGATATTAGCTGGCGGTCGCGCGCAGCGAATGGGCGGAATTGATAAAGGACTTATTCCTTTCCATCAAAAACCTTTAATTGAAGCAACCATCCAACGACTCAAAACGCAGGTTGGATCCATTCTGATTAATGCTAATCGCAACATCACCAAGTACGCTGTTTATGGCTATCCCGTCATCATGGACGAGACGCCTGACTTCTCAGGTCCGCTCGCAGGTTTCTTGATGGGCCTTAAGAATTGCAAGACCCCTTATTTACTGACAACTCCCTGTGACTCCCCCTTATTTCCAAAGGATCTAGGTGCCAAGCTGGCTAACGAGCTAGAGCATAACAACCTAGATTTAGTCTATGCGTCCAGCAAAGAAGCTGATGGCAAGGTGTGGGCACAACCTGTCTTTTGCTTAATGCGCGCCAATTTACAAGACTCTTTAAATTCTTTTTTAAGTAAAGGAGATCTCAAAATTGATCGCTGGTTCAAAGAGCTCAACAGCGGGACGGTGATTTTTGATGATGTTCAGGCCTTTGCGAATGCCAACACGCCCGAAGAATTGCAATCTCTAGAGGCAGCATCATGAGTCAATCGCCAAATGATCCAATATTGCTCGCTTCATCATTACACGTAGATGAAGCACGTAAGGCAATTGCTAATCTAGTAAACCAGCTTTTACAGGAAGCGCAGTCGCTTAATAGTCTTGATGCTATTGAAACGGTTTCTCTTGACCAAGCTATTAATCGCATTCTTGCGCAAGACTTACTATCACCCATCGATGTACCAGCTGCAGATAATTCTGCTATGGATGGGTTTGCATTTGATGGCAAATGCCTAGAAGACGGTCAAGCGGAAATCAAACTACGCATTGTGGGCACCGCCTTGGCAGGCAAACCTTATACAGGCAAAATTGCTAGCGGTGAATGCCTCAAGATCATGACTGGCGCAGTAATGCCAAGTGACTGCGATACCGTCATTCCACAAGAATTTACTATTAGCCCCGATGCAGAACATATCGTCTTCAAAGCCAATCAATTAAAAGCCGGTGAAAACCGTCGCCTGCGCGGGGAAGACTTACAAAAAGGTAAGGTAGCAATTGCTGCCGGAAGATTGCTACGTCCATCGAATTTAGGCTTGGCGGCTTCACTTGGCATTAGCTCCCTTCAAGTAAAGCGCAAATTGAAGGTAGCTATTCTGTCTTCGGGCAACGAACTTCGTTCCCTAGATCAAACTTTGGATGCTGGAAGTATTTATGACAGCAATCGCTATAGCTTGACCGGTCTTCTCAATCGACTCAATTTCGACATTATTGATTGTGGAATTGTGCGGGATGATCCAGCCAGTCTCAAGCAAGCGTTTATTGATGCCGCCTCAAAAGCAGATGTGCTCATCTCTTCTGGTGGAGTATCTGTCGGAGAAGCGGATTTCACAAAACAAATCATGCAAGAGTTGGGTGATGTTGGCTTCTGGAAAATCGCTATGCGCCCAGGCCGCCCAATGGCATTCGGCACACTTAGACCGGTTGCTGGAAAAGCCTCAGAGAGTAAAACCTTATTCTTCGGCCTACCAGGCAACCCTGTTGCCGTCATGGTGACCTTCTATCAATTTGTTCGTAGCGCTTTATTGCAACTCAATGGCGCCAGCCAAACAGAGGTTCCAGTTGTACAAGCGATCTCTGAAACAGCGATTCGAAAAAAGCCTGGTCGCACCGAGTTCCAACGTGCCATCCTTGGGCACAATGCTGAAGGCAAGCCCAGCGTGAAACTCACAGGCAGCCAAGGAGCAGGCATTTTGCGTTCCATGAGCGAGGCAAACTGCTTTGTCATCTTAAGTCATGATCAAGGAAATGTTGCCGCTGGCGAGTGGGTAGATATAGCGCTTTTTGATGGACTGCTTTAAGATTGCACCATCATGAAACTAACCAAAAAAGAACTCGCTTTCCTCGACCCAACACATACAGCCAAAACACTCGTTCTGGTTTATCTATGCTTCTCGGTTCCAATCGTTTTGCTGGCTTTGTTTGTTGCTTTTATTCGTGATGGCGCCATTCCTGGTTTTACCGTTCTATCCGCTTTGATTCTGAATGCTCTTCTAGGTTTTGGTTTACTGTGGGTAGCATGCAAAGTGTATAACTGGGTTGCCGGTAAATTCGGCGGTATTGAACTTGCACTACGCGAACTTCCTGAAGAAATTGAAGCTGAATAATTTTTAGTCACAAACGATTAAATAAAAATGCCGCGATAACGCGGCATTTTTATTTTGTAACTGATCAATTTCAATCTCAACTTAATTAGCCTTTAAAAACTTCCGCATTAATTAAACTTGGTGGCTTTTTTCCAGATAGCGCAGCGATGACATTCTCAATTGCTAAATCGACCATGGCTCTGCGCGTCTTCTCTGTTGCGCTAGCAATATGCGGTGCAAGTACAACATTACTAAGCTTGAGTAATTCAGGGTGAACTTTGGGCTCGCCCTCAAAAACGTCCAAACCAGCAGCAAAAATCTTTTTCTCTTTCAATGCTTGGGCTAATGCCAAGTCATCCACAATGCCGCCCCGGGCAATATTAATCAGGGTTGCCGTGGGTTTCATGAGCGCAATTTCTTTAGCGCCAATGGTGTGATGACTCTCTGGTGTGTATGGCAAAACCAAGACAATGTGATCGGCTGTGCGCAATAAATCTTCTTTAGAAACATACCTCGCACCACAAGCTTTTTCATCAACATCCGATAAGCGGCTACGGTTGTGATAAATCACATTCATACCAAATCCGAGTGCGCGCTTCGCAATGCCCTGGCCAATACGACCCATACCAATAATGCCAATGGTACTGTGATGTAAATCCATACCTAGTGGATTATTCACAATCGACCATTTATCCCAATGACCTGCTCTTACCCAATGCTCAGACTCTGTAATTCTTCTGGCAGTTGCCATAAGCAATGCGAAACCAAAATCGGCCGTAGTATCAGTGAGCACATCCGGGGTGTTTGTTGCCATTACGCCAGCAGCAGTAATTGCCGGTACATCAAAATTGTTATAACCCACTGAGATATTAGCAACGACTCTTAAGTCCTTTGCATTTGCCAATGCTGATGCATCAATACGCTCGCTACCAGCAACCAAAGCACCTACAACCCCAGA
The DNA here is from genome assembly GCA_044225315.1 of Polynucleobacter sp. Lineage (GTDB taxonomy): Bacteria > Pseudomonadota > Gammaproteobacteria > Burkholderiales > Burkholderiaceae > Polynucleobacter. Next base: position 161,645 of record JBGAIU010000001.1, on the reverse strand, counting down.
GAGTTCTTTTTGCAATTGCTCAGGCGTGAAAATCACATCTTCTTGATTAGAGCGAACCTCAAAGGTTTCCTCTAATTTGGCCAAAGCTTCCGGAAATATCGCTCTGGCGACCAGAATTTTGGGTTTTGTGCCAATATTTTGGCCATTAGTCGGTGTATTCATAGGGGGAACTTTACCTCAAATAGATGGGTGTATTTCGGCTAAAATTGATGTTTTACAACTTATTAGCCCCATCTATTGGGCTTGACTCATTAAAACCATGACTTACGTTGTTACCGAATCCTGCATCCGCTGCAAATATACCGACTGCGTTGATGTTTGCCCAGTTGATTGCTTTCGCGAAGGCCCTAATTTTTTAGTAATCGATCCAGACGAGTGCATCGATTGCGCTGTTTGTGTTCCTGAGTGCCCAGTAAATGCTATTTATGCTGAAGATGATGTGCCAGGTGATCAGCAAGCCTTCATTAAGTTGAATGCTGAATTATCTCCATCTTGGACTTCAATTACCAAATCTAAAGCCGCTCTTCCAGATGCTGAAGAGTGGAAAGATGTTAAAAACAAACTCGATCAGTTGGTGAAGTAATTCATCTGCGCACTTAACCACTAAGAGAATTTCCTTGTACTCCCCCACAGAAGCTGATGCAGTCATCATTGGCGCCGGTCCTGTGGGGCTTTTTCAAGTTTTTGAACTTGGCCTCCTAGAAATTAAAGCTCACGTCATTGATTCTTTGCCTGAAATTGGCGGTCAATGTATCGAGCTTTATCCAGATAAACCGATTTACGACATTCCGCGGTACCAGTCTGTACTGGTCGTGAGCTTGTTAGCAATTTACTCAAACAGATTGAGCCATTTAAACCTTAATTTCATCTAGGACAAGACGTTACCAGCCTTGAGCAACAGGAAGATGGTCGATTTCTATTAACCACTTCAGAAAATAAATCCTTTCTAACAAAGACCGTATTTATTGCTGCTGGGGTTGGCGCTTTCCAGCCCAGACTACTAAACATTGAGGGCATAGAACCTCTGGTTGGTAATCAAGTTTTCTACTATGTTAAACAGCCAGAACAATTTACAGGTAAGCGCATTGTCATTTGCGGCGGTGGAGATGCCGCACTAGATTGGGCTTTGTATTTTGCTAACACTGCCGCAAACGTCACCCTGATTCATCGTCGCAATGACTTTAAAGCGGCACCACAATCAATTGCGAAAATGCGTGAGCTCTGCGCAGATGGAAAAATTCAATTACTGATTGGTCAAATTACCGATCTTGAAATTCAGGATGGAGTTTTGACCAACATTGCCGTAGACGATATCGATGGCAATACTCAATCATTGGCGTTAGATGATCTTTTGATCTTCTTTGGACTTTCTCCAAAATTAGGCCCAATCACTGAGTGGGGTTTAGATATAGATCGCAAGCAAATTGCTGTTGATACCGAGAAATTTCAGACTAACATTCCAGGCATTTATGCTGTCGGCGATATCAATATCTATCCCGGCAAGAAAAAGCTGATTTTGTCTGGCTTTCATGAGGCAGCTTTAGCGGCCTTTGCCGCAGCCGCCTATTTAGACCCCGAAAAGCCAGTTCAGTTGCAATACACCACCACCTCCACCAAGCTTTATAAAGCCCTTGGGGTGCAGTCGCCCACATTCGAGTAAGCTATCCTTATTAGTAATTAATTAACCGTATTTAGCCCTTAAGTTAGCCACGACCCTATGCGCCAATATCACGATCTCATGAAAGAAGTCCTTGCTAAGGGCGTTAAAAAGTCCGATAGAACTGGCACAGGCACGATCTCTGTATTTGGGCATCAGATGCGCTTTAATTTGGCTGATGGCTTCCCAATGGTGACAACCAAGAAATTGCACCTTAAGTCCATCATTTATGAATTACTCTGGTTCCTCAAGGGCAGCACAGACAACAATTGGCTCAAAGAGCGTGGCGTATCCATTTGGAACGAATGGGCTGCACCAGATGGCGATCTTGGCCCCATTTACGGATATCAGTGGCGCTCATGGCCAGCACCAAATGGTCAACATATTGATCAAATCTCTGAAGTGGTTGAGACCATCAAGAAGAATCCTGACTCACGTCGCATTATTGTTTCTGTCTGGAACGTAGCTGATATTCCACGCATGGCATTGGCGCCTTGTCATGCTTTCTTCCAGTTCTATGTTGCCGATGGCAAACTATCCTGCCAACTCTATCAACGTAGCGCCGACATTTTCTTAGGCGTGCCATTCAATATTGCAAGCTATGCCTTGTTGACTCATATGATGGCGCAACAATGCAATCTGGAGGTAGGTGACTTTATCTGGACTGGTGGCGATTGCCATTTGTATAGCAACCACTTAGAGCAAGTTGATCTACAACTATCTAGAGAGTTTTTCCCGCTGCCAAAACTCAATATCCTGCGCAAACCAAATTCTATTTTTGAATATGAGTTTGAGGATTTTGAAATCGTTGGTTACGAATCCCATCCGCATATCAAAGCTCCTGTAGCCGTTTAATTCACTTATGACTCAACCTGCCATCTCTATGATTGTTGCCCGCTCACGTAACCACGTGATTGGTCGCGACAATCAGATGCCCTGGAAAATTTCAGCTGACCTCCAGTTTTTTAAACGCGTCACTATGGGTCACCCCGTCATTATGGGAAGAAAGACCTGGGAATCAATTGGTCGCCCGCTACCTGGACGTCGGAATATCGTCGTTAGCCGCAATGCTGACTACTCACCCGCAGGCGCAGAACTCGTCGGCTTACTAGATGCAGCGCTTGCTAGTCTGTCTGACTCATCAAGAGTGTTTGTGATTGGTGGAGAACAACTATTCAAACAAGCATTTGATAAAGCTGACCGCCTATATGTAACGGAAATTGATATTGACGTAGAGGGTGGCGACACTTTTTTTGAAATTCCAAACGCATCTGATTGGATAGAAGTAGAACGCGTGCCAGGATCAGAAAACAATATTCACTTTGCTTTCGTCACTTTAGAGCGCAAATAAGCACAAAATCAAAAGGCCCCGAAGGGCCTTTTTTACTGAACTACGATCTTAGAATCTTTGGCAAGCTGAGATAAGAACTCAAATTGCTTTTTCTGCATGAGACTCGCCCGAACAGCTTTTTCCGCCTGCTCAAATGTTGGCGGCTTACTTGAACGCTTATCTTCAACCTTAATCAAATACCAACCTTGTTGCATCTGAATTGGAGTGGATACTTGGCCTTTGTTGAGATTAGTAATGGCAGTGGACAATGGCTGTGGAAGTTGGCCAGGCTGAACCCAGCCTGCTGCACCCCCCTGCGCCTTATTTGGAGCCAGGGAAACACTACGAGCAACCTTATCAAATGACTCGCCCTTTTTAAGACGACTCGCCGCAGCTTGAGCATCCGCCTCAGAACCAACAGCGATATCACTAATCTTATATTCCACAATCATGCCCTGTGAACCCAAAGATGCTACTTGCTTGTTGTACTCGGCGCGCACATCAGCATCAGTAACTGGATTCTTCTCCATGAATGTGGCTAACTCTAAATCCGCTAAATAGTTTTGGCGAATCATAGCGAGTTGTGTATTGGCCTTATCAGAATTTGCCAATCCATTCTTGTCGGCTTGCTGAGATAGTAATAGCACTTCAATATATTTCTCGATCACCGCCTTGCGTAATTGAGGGGAATCTTTCTGGCCTTGAGAAAGTGCAACCCTAATCCCTTGCTCAACCATATCATTGGTGATGATGGCGCCATTAACAGAGGCGGCAGCATTAATTGGTAATCCACTTTGTTGGGCATAAATTGAGCCCGTTGCAACTCCAAGTGCGGCAAGCAATAGGCTTTTGAATACTAGTTTTCTCATGAGGACTCTCTTATCAATAGAGACTCAATGGTAACAGCTGACGTCAGCTTAACCGTCAGTAAAATAGCTTTATGTGTGTTCAATACCTCACCACCGCCAACACTGATTGGGTCAAGACCCACTTTGGTCTAGAGTTGCCACCGTCAAGCGCCCATAATGTTTTTCCCACCTACCCAGGAATGATCGTTCTCAAAAGTCACAATACCCAGCGCACTGCGATTGGCCCCGCTCGCTTTGGTCTGATTCCGGCATGGGCAAAAGACGAAGATTTTAGTAGGAAAACCTATAACGCTCGCTCTGAAACCGTGAGCGAAAAACCTTCCTATAAGCACGCTTGGTCTAAACGTCACTTTGCATTAGCTCTAGCAGATGCTTTTTACGAACCCTGCTACGAATCCGGCAAAGCTGTTAGAACAAAGATTAGTCAAGCCAATCAAGAACCCATGGCAATTGCTTCGATATGGGATACGTGGACCGAACCAGAAACGGGTGAATTGATTGTGTCGTTCTCAATGCTAACAATTGATGCTGGTGAACATCCCGTTATGCGACGTTGTCATAAGCCTGAAGATGAAAAACGTACAGTGGTTCCATTGCGACCTGAATTATTTGAGCGCTGGCTTAATGCCACACCCGATACCGCACTCGAGTTATTGAATTTAGATTCGATTCCGGAACTAGTCTTCTCAGAATAAAGACTGATCTATTTATAGAGCTCTAAGTTGCAAACCATCTACGAATTACAGGCAACCTCAGTGAGAGTAAGCCGGCGATCACGCCGGCATATATTGCCACTGTTCCAAGGTCATTCTTTCCAGCCTTATGCCACCAGTAGTGGGCAATTGCAGTACAGGCTATGACATAAACCAGCTTATGCAACAGAGTCCAGCGCCTGCCTAATTTGCGGATAGACCATTGATTAGATGTCAGCGCTAAAGGCAATAACAATACAAGACTCAAGAAGCCCATCGTAATAAATGGGCGCTTGAGCACATCATGAATCATTGCTTGCAAATCTAGAGATTGATCTAAATAGAACCAAATTCCAAAATGTAGGCAAGCATAAAAGAAGCAAAAGAGTCCAAACATGCGACGGAACTTAATCCAACTTGTAGATCCTGTGATCATGCGCATTGGAGTCATGGCTAGAGTGATGCATAAAAATACTAAAGCCCAGGTGCCAGTTGAACGGGTAATAAATTCGATTGGATTAGCGCCAAGGCCATCACCATTAGCAAGCCATAGAAGGCGGGCCAAGGGTATTAGGGCAATAAAAAATAGAATGCTTTTTAAAAGCTTGATGTTTACCTGCATTACTCAATGGTAAGCCAAATGTAAAAATAGCTCCGTCAATCGCCTAACTGATGGAGCCTTGTATGTACAGCTAAAAACTAAGCGAGACTCAATCCTTCCTTATACAGAGGGAAGTTGCGTACTGGCCTGCCGATCGCAGCTGAGATTGCATTCGCGACAGCGGGACCGACAACGCAAATAGTTGGCTCACCTACGCCACCCCAGAAATCATAAGTAGGCACTAGAACAGTTTCAATTCGGGGAGTTGAAGCTAATTTCAAGAGAGAATAAGAATCGAGGTTCTGTTGCTTAATGCGTCCGTTTTCAACGGTAATTTCTGGATTGAAAATAGCCCCTAAAGCCATCGCTACGGATCCTTCAATCTGCTCACGAGTTAAGTAAGGATTAACGACGTGGCCTGAATTCAAGGCAAACACAAGGCGATTCACATGCACCACATTTCCATCAACCGATACTTCAGCGACACATGCTGAGTAGCTGGCGTAACCCATAAACTGCGCGACGCCACGATAGGTACCCGCTGGCAATGGCTTATCCCAATTTGCTTTTTCAGCGGCAGCATTGAGTACGCCCAAATGCTTCGGATGATTCTGCATCAAGGCCTGCCTAAACTTCACCGGGTCTTTGCCTGCGGCTTTAGCACACTCATCCATAAAGCATTCCATAAAGATGCCGTTCTGGTTTGTATTAACACCGCGCCACGGCCCAACTGGAACGTGGGTATTTTTCATGACATATTCCGTCAAGAGTGTCGGGAAGGTATAACCAAGTTGAGCATCAGGGCCTTTTTCATAGAAGCCTTGCAATTGACGCTCATCCTTTCCATCCTTAATTGCTGAAGGCGCTAATGTGGCATTAATAGACTGACCTGCTACCTTAATATGCATACCGGTCACATTGCCGCTGCCATCAATACCGGCACTCATCTTAGCCATTGCAATCGGATGATAGTAATCGTGCGTTAAATCTTCCTCACGACTCCACGATACCTTTACAGGTGTTCCTGGATATTTTTGCGCCACTTTAGCCGCATAACTTACAAAGTCTTGCGTAGAGCCACGACGGCCAAGGCCACAGCCCGAATCTAGTTTGTAGACCTCGCAGTTAGCCAAAGGAATACCAGTGGCTTCAGATAGAGCGGCCAATGAACCTTCACCATTCTGTGTTGGCACCCATGCCTCTGCACGATCACCGCTAATCTTCACGGTTGCGTTCATAGGCTCCATCGTAACGTGAGCGCGATATGGTGTGAAATAAATTGCCTCTACTTTTTTAGCGGAGCTATTGATTGCTTGCGGAGCATCCCCAACCTTACGCTGCCAGAAATCGCCTTGCTCATCCAAACCACTACGCAACATCTTATTAATGTCATCTTGCGATACATTGCCCGCTTTACCCTCATCCCAAACGATTGGTAAAGCATTCAAAGCAGTATTTGCGCGCCACCAAGTATCGGCCACTACGGCAACAGTATTCTCGTTAATCTGCACAACACCCTTCACGCCACGCATCCTAAGAACTTTTGCTTCGTCGTAACTCACAAGCTTGCCACCAAATACAGGGCAAGACTTTACAGAAGCACATAACATTCCTGGCATTTGCAAATCAGCACCATATACTTTGGATCCATTTACCTTATCAGCAGTATCAATACGCGCATAAGGCTGACCCGCTACCCTCCACTTACGCGGATCTCTTAAGACAATTGACTTTGGATCAGGCGGGGTTAAGGTTGATGCAAGCTCAGCAACTTTTCCATAAGTAGTTTTACGTCCTGATGGGGTATGTGTAATTACCCCTTTATCAACAGTTAATTCGCTAACAGGGACATTCCATTGATTTGCAGCCGCTTGAAGCAACATAATGCGAGCAGCTGCTGCACCACGTCGAACATAGTCTTCTGAAGTTCGGATACCGCGACTGCCGCCAGTACCATGCTCACCCCAAACGCGTTTGCGTGCCAAACTTTGTCCCGGCGTAGCCGACTGTGTTTTGACTTTCCTCCAGTTGCATTCCAACTCTTCGGTCACTAATTGCGCTAAACCAGTACGAGTTCCCTGCCCCATCTCTGAACGAGCAATACGGATATAAACAGTGTCATCTGGTTTGATACTTACCCAGGCATTAACTTCCGCATCACCAGCTTTAGTGGGTGTATTGGGATCATATTGAGAGCTAGCCTGAGCCAAAGCATTTTCTGGCAAGGCGCCAATGCCCAACATCAAACCCCCACCAAGGAGGGTACCTTTGATAATGAAATCACGACGTGAAGTATTTTCGAGTGTCATATTCTTCTCCTTAACCACGTGTTGCTGGAGAAGCTTGGTATTGCGCCAACACTTCTGCTAACTTTTTCTGACCCGATGCCACATGAATGCCATCGCGAATTTTTTGATAAGTACCACAACGGCAAATATTTGACATTGCGTTATCAATATCAGCATCTGTTGGTTTTGGAATGCGCTTCAGCAAAGCAGCAGCAGCCATCACCTGACCAGACTGACAGTACCCACACTGAGGAACATCTAATGCAATCCAGGCCTTCTGAACTGGATGCGTATTGTCTTTAGAGAGCGACTCAATAGTCGTGATTTTGGCAGCACCAGCAGCCGACACAGGAATTGAGCATGAGCGTACTGGCTCTCCATTCATATAGACAGTACAGGCGCCACACTGCGCCACACCACAACCATACTTAGTGCCGGTTAGGCCAACTACTTCACGAATTGCCCACAACAAGGGCATGTTTGGTTCCACATCGATATTGTGAACCTGGCCATTGATATTCAATTGCATTAGCGTCTCCTTTTGTTTTTATTAAGCACTTGCTTATTTATTTTGAATTACTATAAATCATTACCAACTTTAGTGCGCTGCAATAAATTACCCAACCCCCTTAAGAATTTGGCCCATAAAAATAATCACCGTTATCAGTCTTTTTTTAGCCGCCAACATCGGTTTTGCCGCGGAGTTCCCCAATCAAACCGAAGGTGTTTGGACAGCCAAAAACTTTCAATTTCATACAGGGGAGACTGAAAAAGAGCTCAAGATTGGCTACATTACTCTTGGGTCGCCAAATAATCCCGCTGTTCTCATATTGCACGGTACGGCTGGATCAGCCAAAGGAATGCTCAATAAAGATTTTGGGGAAGAGCTATTTTTGGCTGGTCAACCCTTGGATGCAAATAAGTTCTTCATTATTCTTACCGACGCAATTGGTGTTGGGAAATCATCAAAGCCCTCTGACGGACTTAAAGCTAAATTTCCTCGTTATAACTATGATGACATGGTTCAAGCGCAATATAGACTTGTTAAAGAAGGTTTGGGTATTGAACACTTAAAGCTCATTCTTGGGAACTCAATGGGCGGAATGCAAACCTGGTTATGGGGTACCAAATACCCAGGCTATTCAGACTATCTTGTGCCAATGGCATCAACGCCCAGCGCCATGTCAGGAAGAAATTGGATGATGCGTAGATTTATATCCGAATCGATTCGAAGAGATCCCGATTGGCAAGAAGGAAACTACAAGACCCAACCGAAAAGTGCGCGATTTACCAATGTCTTTTACCCCCTAGCCACAAGTGGCGGAAATCAACATCTTCAGTTCTTGGCTCCCAATAGCGAGAAGGCGGATGCGATTGTGAATGACCGCTTGGCAGCTTCTTTCACAATAGATGCCAATGACTATTTATACCAATGGGAATCTTCGAGAGACTTCAATCCTGATAGCGAGTTGTCAAAAATTAATGCCAAGGTACTTGCCATTAACTCCGCGGATGATGAGCGCAATCCTCCAGACTTAGGCATTATGGAAATTCAACTCAAAAAAGTAAAAAATGCCGAACTTTATTTAATTCCCGCAAGCATCTACACTTCAGGGCACTCCACCACTGGTCAGGCAAAGTGGTGGAAAGAGAAATTGAATAGCTTCATTAATTAGCATTAATGCCAAAAGGCATTGCACCACTTAAAGGAAAATCATGAGCGAAGAATATCAATCTCAAAACGACGAAGACTTTAACTATGGCTGCGAATGTGCCATGATCCTGCTCAATGAACCCACTGAGGACTGCCTCAATGACCTCATTGATGAGTTAGATGAAGATGGAATGATCTCGACGGAGGTAGTCTACGGCTTATTGGCAACCATCTTGATGAGCCTTAATGAAGAAGATCAAGAAGGTGATGAGCATTAAATCTACGCTTGCACTTGGATGGCAAAGCCATCCATTACTTTAGCCAATTCCACATCTAATTGCGTTAGTGCATTTTCTGAATGGGTACTTAAACGCACATTAACTTGATTCCAAGAATTTGACCAGTCCGGATGATAGTTCATTTCCTCGGCATACTTTGCGCACAGTGTCATAAAGTCAAATGCCTGTTGAAAATCTTTAAAGACAAAGTTGCGCTCGATTGCAATACCCGAAGCATCTCTCTTCCATAAAGGTAGATCTTTTTCAAAATCGAAATTGCTTGGCAATCTAGTTGGCTGCATTTAGTTAGGCTTCATTTAGTTGGACTTAACTGGCATCCATGCTTTGAGACAGAAGACGTAGATCATCTGGACAAAGCCAGCGCCACTGGCCTTCTAGCAAATCCTTTGGCATATGGTACGCGCCGATTTGCGCACGGTGTAATTGGGCCACATGATTACCAACAGCAGCCATCATACGTTTTACTTGGTGGTATCTTCCTTCAACAATTGTCATCGCCAGCACATTCCCAGAAATCTGATGACATGCGGTGGCATAACATGGTCTTGGATCATCATCCAAAACCACACCATTGAGTAAATAGTCGATTTGAGATTGAGTAATTGCGCTTGCCGTAGTGATCTTTGCCGATGTTCTTTTTGGGCGTTGTCATTTTATGAATGAATTGCCCATCGTCCGAAATCAATAACAAACCAGTAGTATCGTAATCTAGGCGACCAACGCACTGCAGGCCACGCTCTACAAAAGGCGCGGGCAGCAGGCTATAGACGCTAGCGTGATGGGTTGTCTTATGAGAGCACTCGTAGTTTAGGGGCTTATTAAATGCAATATAGGCCCTCTCGTGATACTCCCAATCTTTACCATCTACAGTGAGTGTGAGACCCTCGGTTGAAATACGTTCATCAGGATCCTCCGCCAAAACGCCATTCACCTTGACTAAATCGGCATAAACCAAATCAGCACAATAGCGTCGTGTGCCAAAGCCTTGGCTAAATAAGATTTTTTCAAGAGCGATCGGTTTTGCCATATGCTGCAAAGCATACTACAGAGCGCGTTTGCGGATTGAACTAGATAGCAAGTTTTCTCTCAATTCATTATCATTAAGTGATAGTTTTTGCCTTTTGTCTTTCCTTATTTAATCGCCATGCTCTCTTCACCCAAACCCAGATCTCCACTACACACCCGAGAAATCACTTTCCAGGGTTATGCGCGAGAAGATGGTTTATGGGATATTGAAGGTCATTTAAAAGACTTCAAGGCAACGCCGTTTACAACGGGTGCAAATTCTTGGCAACCAGGCGAAGCTTTTCATGACATGTGGGTTAGAGTGACCCTCAACAATGAGTTAGTGATTCAAGATATTGAAGTAGTCATGGATGCCCACCCTCACCCC
>JBGAIU010000001.1:6051-150839 GCA_044225315.1 Polynucleobacter sp. | reverse complement strand
CTCACCCCGAGTGCCCTCAAGTTATTCCCCCTATGACGGTGCTGATTGGAGAGCGCCTAGGTAAAGGCTGGAGAAAAACAATTCAAACCCATCTTGGCGGCATTGCGGGTTGTACGCACTTACGCGAATTACTCAATAACTTAGCTACTGCAGGCTTCCAAGCAATCCCTGGGGCCTTGTTTGATCCTGATGAAAATAAACCGCCGCTGTATCTTGGAACCTGCAAATCCTGGGATTTCAACGGACCAGTTGTCATGCGCGCCTATCCCAAATTTTACAAATGGAAAGCGGATTAATGCACTTTTTTAAGGGACTGCGCGCAAGCCGTAATAGTCGAAAACTTTGCTGCCATAGCTAGATTTCAATAAAGCAATAAATGGCGCTAAATTCTTATCATTTAGGTCTTTGCAATACAAAGAATATCGGGTGGCTAATTCAAACTCAGGGGGGAAAGGGCCCACCAATGTATTTTGATCAGCTTGAATTACCTCGCTTATTTGAGTAATTCCCAGCTCCACCTTTTTCTCCATAACAAGCTTCATGGTTTTAACGCCATCGCTTGCAAGAATCGCTTTTTGAAGTACTGGCTTCTCAATATCTAATTTTTTGATTATTTCCTCAAAATGACGTCCAACAGTTGCGCCTCTCGCAGGATCTGAAAACGCAATCGACTGAGCGGCAAGCAAAGTATTTGCAAGATCCTGTGCATTTTTAATACTAGGCTTTTTTGCGCTAGATGAAGCCATTCCAGCAAGGGTATCAACCAGAGGAATTTGCTCATTTTTTACAAGCTTGCCAGACTTTATTGCGCCATTAATTCTCACTTCAGTAGTTATCACACAGGCACTTTGGGCATCTTCAAAGAACTTTTTCTCGGCCGCACCAGCAGTATCAAAATTAATCCAAATGCGATTGGCATTCTGATTTTTATTAAACAATTGCGATAGCTCAATAAGCGGAACCTTCATGCCTGCCGCAGAATATATTCGAAATTCCGTGGCGAACGCTCCAGATGCGCTTATTAAAAACCCAAGCAAGCTTAATCGAAAGATTAGACGCATGGCCTTAAACGACCTTGATAACCAAATCAGGTAAGCCAGCAATCGTGCACCGTACAACATCGCCTTTAACCACCGGGCCCACATTTTCAGGTGTGCCTGAATAAATAATATCGCTAGGGAATAATTCATTTGCTTCAGACAATTTCGAGATCTGTTCTGCCACTGACCAAATCATCTGACTCAGGTCAGCGCTTTGCTTTGTAACTCTATTTACAGATAGAGCGATCGATCCTTTTTGAAGGTGGCCGACCTTATCTGTTGTAAAGATTGGGCCAATAGGGGCGGAATAGTCAAAGGACTTCCCTATCTCCCATGGCTTCTTTTGATCACCCATAAAACGCTGTAAATCTCTACGAGTCATGTCAAGACCCAAGGCATAACCAAATACATGTTTCAAGGCTTTTTCAACTGGTATATTTTTCCCGCCTTTATTTAGTGCGGCTACCAGTTCAACTTCATAGTGGTAATTTTTTGTTAAGGTCGGATAAGGATGATCAACGATTTTTCCAGGGGCTACAAATTGTATTGCGTCAGTTGGCTTTTGAAAAAAGAACGGTGGCTCACGGGTTGGGTCAGACCCCATCTCGCGCGCATGAGCAGCATAGTTTCTACCAATGCAGTAGATCCTTCTAACGGGAAATTCTTGATTGCTACCAGCAATTGGAATGTAAACGTTTTTAACTGTGAATGGGGTTTTTACTTCATGAGCCTGAGCGCTTGTAACAGCCCCACCAGTAGCCAATGTGGCTAGACCAACACCCATTTTTAAGGCATTACGTCGATTATCTTGTTTATTATTTTTTTTAACATTATGTCTCCTCCATTTATTGTTTACTAAACCAATAGTTTGCTAACGAATAACTATAACTCTCCTCGATGGACATTAAAAGCATTAAAGGCTTGCTGTACTGGCATTAACTCTAATACATTGATGTTCATATGGCTTGGTAAAGTCGCAGACCAGTAAATTGCTTCAGCAACATCATTGGCGCTCAATGCTTTTACGCCAGCGTAAACTTTGTCGGCCTTGTCATCATCTCCCTTGAAGCGCACATTTGAAAATTCAGTCCCAGCGCACATACCAGGCTCGATACAAGTCACTCGAACAGGAGTGCCAATCAAATCGGCGCGTAAATTTAAGCTAAATTGCTTCACAAACGCTTTAGTCCCGCCGTAGACATTTCCACCAGGGTAGGGATAATTAGCGGCTACTGAACCTAGGTTAATGACGTGACCGCGCTTACGTCCAACCATGCCAGGCAAAAATGCGCGGCTTATGTGCACCAACCCTTTAATGTTGGTATCAATCATTCGATCCCAATCACTTAAAAATGCTTGATGTGCAGGCTCAAGCCCTAATGCCAAACCGGCGTTATTGACCAACACGGATACATTCGCAAATTTTGCTGGTAATGTGCTAGCTAGCGTATCTACTTTTGCGCTATCACAAACATCTACCGATAAAGTGAGCAAACGTTTTTGTTGGTCTACGGGCAAAGAGGCCTTGATAGCATCTAAGCGCTCCTGCCGTCTTCCCAGCGCGATAACTTTATGTCCATGTGCCAAAAAGCGTCTAGCTGTTGCCTCACCAAATCCAGCGGTTGCTCCAGTTACCAAAACAGTATGTTCCATATTTCCTCTTGTCTTCTTTTAATTATTTATAAGCTCATTTAAGACTTATCCACCAAGCAATTATCCTCGATAGTGGCCGCGCCTGATTTCACCAAAGCTTGAGAAAGCCAACCGCAAAATTCATCCGTACTCATATTTAATTGCTTTGCTGCGCTATTCAGTGCGGGCGTATTTGAGATCCATTGGTTTACTAAAGGCAGCTCTTTGCTACGCCAATCCAATAAGTTATATTTCAGCAAGACTTTTGCACCATGTCGGGCATTTCTATCGGAATCAGATGCTAAATAATCCAGACGGGAACGTGCAGTAGCAAGCGCCGTAGCAACATCCACAAAAGGTTTTCCATGGCCTGGAATTACCAAAGAGATTGAAAGGCCCTCTATAAGATCAAGGGTTTGGGCAACTTCTTCAAAACCCGACTCGCCCCAGAGTTCAGGGAAGATCACACCAAAACCTTCTTCCCACAAAGCGTCCGCAGAAATTAATATGCCATGCTCCTCTTGATACAACATGACCGAGTGAGGGTCATGCCCTGGCGCGGCTAGGATATTCCATACATAACGCCCCAGCGTTATATGCCGACCTGGTATTAGCAAATGATCAAAACTAAAGCGTGGGCAGTCTTGTCCTAAATTTTGATAACTCAGCAAATCCATATTTCAATCACGAACCGCTTCAGCTTCAGAGGCGGGGATATAAATCTGACAATCGTATGCCTCTTTCAAGGCTGCATTGCCACCACAATGATCCGAATGCAGATGAGTATTAGCGATCTTATTGACGGTATTCAGTTGATGATTATTCAAAGCATTGCGCACAAGACCCAATGTCATGCTTTGATGAGTAACATAGCCTGTATCGACTAGCGAGACATCATTCTCACCAAAGTGGAGAATATTGTTGGCTGATAACCACCCTCGCTCGAATATCTCAATACCAGGGGGCAATGAAAACTGTTTCAAAGAATTCTTCTTAATTTTTAGGAGAGGTTGATAACTGCTGAGTAAGCTCGAGTTTGCGAGTGTCAAATTGCTGATTCTGCATACGCAGCAACAAGGCATCGTAGGTTTTTTTATCTAACTGCGGAGTTCTGGATAAAACCCAAAGATATTCTCTTCTTGGATCACTTATTGCAGCTACCTGATATTGAGGATCTAGATCGATGATCCAATAATCACCCCAAACCATTGGCAAGAAAGATAGCCAAGCAGGAGCAAATCGCACTTCCAACCTTGGTGAATCGCTCGCACCCACTTGTCTTGCCGTTCCTTCTGCTTGAGAGATCTCGCCATCTGCAGTTTTGCAGCTATTAAGTACTTTTAAGTTTCCGTCAGGCCTTACAGAGTAAACAGCTTGGGTATTGCTGACACACTTCTTCTGAAACCAGTTTGGAAATTTTGCGATCTCATACCAGGTCCCCATATAGCGAGGTACCTCAAGAAAAGGAATGGTTTTTACAGCGGACTCTTGAGCATGACCCAAGGAATACAGCAAAAGAAGATTGAATGCAAAAAGTAAACGGATAAATTTATTCATGGGGTTAATAGTGTTTTTTTAAATCCATACCAGCATACATACCCGCTACTTGATCTGCATAGCCATTAAACATTTGGGTTTTAATTTTGGGCGCAAACATTCCCTTAGAGTCGCCAATACGACGCTCTGTCGCCTGGCTCTAGCGAGGGTGATCTACCTGTGGATTTACATTGGAATAAAAACCATACTCCCTGGAATCAAACTGATTCCAACTGGTCTTTGGCATTTCTTCAGTGAAGCGAATTTTGACGATTGATTTCGCACTCTTGAAACCATACTTCTAGGGCACGACTATTCGCACAGGAGCGCCATTTTGCTTGGGCAAAACCTCTCCATACAAGCCCAATGTCAGCAAAGTCAATAGGTTCATCGCCTCATCCATACGTAAGCCCTCGCGATAAGGCCAATCGAGGATATTGCTACTAACTCCTGGCATCTGCTTTCGATCTGCCAAGGAAATAAATTCCACATACTTCGCCGATCCCAATGGCTCTACTTTATTAATTAACTTCGATAAAGAGTATCCATCCCATGGAATGACCATTGACCAACCCTCAACACAGCGCAGGCGATAAATGCGCTCTTCGATTGGGGCCAGCTTTAATAAAGAATCGATATCTAAGGTTAAAGGCTTTTTTACCAAACCCTCTATTGAGATAGTCCATGGTCTTGTTTGTAAAGTACTTGCATGGGCAGCGGGATCGGATTTATCAGTACCAAACTCATAAAAATTGTTATAGCTGGTGACATACTTATACGGTGTCGGCTCATCTTTGGAGCTATATGTGGCATTTAAGGTAGCCGCCAACTTTTCTGGACTTGATGCAAGAGCCTGACGAGAAAACCATGGTGCCAAAGCCATACCAAAGCCACCCGCTGCGGCAGTCTTGATCAATGAGCGTCGATTTTCAAAAACGTCTCTAGGCGTAATGTCACTGGCAAGTATGGTTTTATCTTTGAAAGGCATGGTAGACCCCATTAAGGCAATGAGTCTATTTTGCTACTGATGGCAATTTATTGCTGAGCGAACTCCAAGGGGAAATCCTACTGCTCTTGTGATGCGCGCATCTTATTCTTGAATGCGCTTCCACACTTTCATGACGTTGGCACGCTCACCTTCAATGATTTGCCCAAATTGCTGATTGTCATAAAACAAAATGCCAGTCACGCCATGCTTTTGATTAAAGACTCGTGCCGACTCTAGGAGCCGCATTAAACCAAGAAAAGACATATCCGAGACTGCTTCGCTCAGATAGCTTAACTCGATAAGGTCTTTTGGTTTTGGCATTAAGTGTTTTGCAAAGACTAAAAAGAAAAAGGCAAACTCGAAAGTTTGCCTTTGAATGTTAACGCTAATTAATGTAATTAATTATTAGAACTTATACCTAATTCTGAGTTCTGGTGCATCAACCCTCTTAAGTATTAGGCACTAGCTGCTTTCAAGGCTGCATTGAAAGTTGGGCTTGGACGCATTACAGCTTTGCATTTTTCAGAATCAGCAACATAGTAGCCACCAATGTCAGCTGGCTTGCCTTGAACTGCCTTGAACTCTGAAACAATCTTCTGTTCGTTTTCAGCCAAAGATTTTGCTAAAGGCGCGAAATGCGCCGCCAATTCTTTATCTTCGGTCTGATTGGCCAATGCTTCTGCCCAATACATCGCCAAATAGAACTGACTACCCCGGTTATCTAGCTCACCAGTGCGTGGTGAAGGCGATTTATTGTTATCCAATAACTTGCCAGTAGCCTCGTCTAGAGTGCGAGCAAGGATTTTCACCTTTGGATTGCCTGTCTTGTCGCCGATATCCTCAAGTGATACGGCTAAAGCCAAGAACTCACCAAGTGAATCCCAACGTAAGTGGTTTTCTTCGACCAACTGTTGAACGTGCTTTGGCGCGGAACCACCCGCACCTGTTTCGAACAAACCTCCACCTGCCATCAATGGAACAATCGAAAGCATCTTTGCGCTGGTTCCCAATTCCATAATAGGGAACAGGTCAGTCAAGTAGTCACGCAAGATATTGCCAGTTACAGAAATAGTATCTTTACCGCGAATTACACGCTCTAGGGTGTAACGCATTGCGCGAGTCTGAGACATGATCTGAATATCCACGCCCTCAAGGTCATAGTCCTTCAGATATGTTTTAACTTTCTTAATCAACTCAGCTTCGTGCGGACGGTACTCATCCAACCAAAATACGGCTGGGGTATTTGAGAGACGTGCACGGTTCACTGCCAATTTGACCCAGTCACGGATTGGGGCATCTTTCACTTGGCACATACGCCAGATATCGCCCTCTTCTACATTCTGCTCAAGCAATACAGTGCCGTCATCAGCAACAATGCGGGCTACACCAGCTTCAGGGATCTCAAATGTCTTGTCATGTGAGCCGTACTCTTCAGCCTGCTGAGCCATCAAGCCCACGTTTGGAACAGTACCCATAGTTCTTGGATCGAAGTTGCCATGTGTCTTACAGAAATTGATCATTTCTTGATAGATACGAGCAAAAGTACTTTCAGGGATTACCGCTTTGGTGTCATGCAAACGACCATCCGCGCCCCACATCTTGCCGCCTACGCGAATCATGGCAGGCATTGACGCATCAACAATCACGTCACTTGGAGAATGCAAGTTAGTAATACCTTTTGCTGAATCCACCATCGCCAATGCAGGACGATGTTCGTGGCAAGCATGTAGATCCTGAATAATTTCTTTGCGCTTAGACTCTGGCAAAGTTTTGATTTTTTCGTACAAGCTGCTCATACCGTTGTTAGCGTTAACGCCCAACTCTTCGAACAACTTCGCATGCTTTTCAAAAGCATCTTTGTAGAAAATCTTCACAGCGTGACCAAACACAATCGGGTGTGACACCTTCATCATGGTTGCCTTTACGTGCAAGGACAACATCATGCCGGTCTTGTATGCATCTTCGATTTCTTTTTCGTAGAACTCATACAAGGCCTTTTTGCTCATGTACATGCTATCGATGATTTCACCGGCCAGCAAAGAGACTTTTGGCTTGAGCACAATAGTTTTGCCGCTCTTGGTCACCAAGTCCATCTTCACATCACAAGCCTTAGTCATGGTCATTGACTTCTCGCTGGAGTAGAAGTCACCACCATGCATGTGTGAAACGTGGGTACGGGAAGCCTGGCTCCACTCACCCATAGAATGAGGGTTTTTACGAGCGTAACGCTTAACAGCGGGTGGCGCACGACGGTCAGAGTTACCTTCGCGCAACACTGGATTTACAGAACTGCCCAAACACTTAGAGTAACGCGCACGAATCGCTTTTTCTTCTTCCGTCTTAGGGTCTTCTGGGAAATTAGGAATCTTGTAGCCCTTGTTTTGCAACTCTTTAATAGCCGCAAGTAATTGGGGCACAGAGGCGCTAATGTTTGGCAACTTAATAATGTTGGTATCAGGGAGCAAAGTCATCTTGCCCAACTCAGCTAAATTGTCTGGAACCTTTTGGGCATCTGTTAAGCAGTCAGAGAACTCAGCCAAAATACGCGCTGCAACTGAGATGTCGCTCTTCACGATCTCTACTCCAGCTGGCGCTGTAAATGTACGAATAACTGGCAAAAATGCGCAAGTCGCTAAAAGCGGCGCTTCGTCTGTCAGCGTGTAAATAATCTTTGATTTCTCTGAAGCCATTAACGTTTCCTCAATATTGATAAATTTACAGAGTCAGGTTTTTACCCTGCCACTCTCATATTCCGCATTTTGCAAAGCACTTTTAGTTGGCTTGTTTTACAGTTAAAACGCACCTTTTTGCCAATGAGGCGAGAGTTCAATTTTAAATCATCGGGGTTGGCATAAATTGAGGTTTTTCACCCAAAAACCTCATATAACGCCCAATTTAAGGGAATCCACTGAGACGGCAGCAGATTTCAATTACTCGTAAACTGCATGCCATGCCCAGCAACCAGCATCCCCCATTCAATAAGAACCTCTTATTGCTCATTATTTGCCAGGGCTTATTCCTGACCAATAATGTCACTTTTATCGCCATTAACGGTCTAGTTGGCTTTAGTTTGGCGCCCGCAAGTTGGATGGCCACCCTGCCCGTCATGGGCTATGTCGTTGGCGCCGCTTTTTCAACTTCCTTGGTAGCCAAGTCACAAAATCACTTTGGCCGAAAAATTTCTTTTCAGCTTGGTCTTTTAGTGGCCGTCTTATCAGCCCTGCTTTGTGCCTATGCGGCATTTAGTAAAAACTTCTGGCTGTTAGTCATGGGCACATTCATTGCTGGGTACTACAGCGCTAACGGGCAACTGTATCGTTTCGCGGCGGCAGAGCTCACCGAAGTAAGTCAACGAGATAAGGCCGTCTCATGGGTTTTAGCTGGCGGCATTTTGGGTGCCGTGATCGGCCCCAATCTTGCTTCATGGACTCGCAATCTATTTGAAACTGCCTTTTTGGGAGCTTACCTAACCCTATCCATTGCAGCCTTCATCGGCATTGTTGTGATGCAGTTCATTCATTTCCCGGAAGAATTCAATACCCAGCATACCCTCTCTGATGGCAGACCTCTCAATACCATCCTGCGTCAGCCTGTATTTTTAGTAGCGGTCATTGGAGCGGCGCTAGGCTATGGCGTCATGAATCTCCTTATGGCAGCCACACCACTGGCGATGCAAATTTGCGGTCTACCTTTCTCCGACACTGCCTTGGTCTTGGAATGGCATGTTATTGGCATGTTCGCACCAGGATTTTTTACTGGCGCGCTCATTCAACGTTTTGGCGCCCTCAAAATCATGGGGCTGGGTGTTAGCCTCAATTTCATTTGCATATTTATCGCCTTAAGTGGCACGGACCTTCACCAATTTTTCATTGCTCTCTTTTTGCTTGGAGTGGGATGGAATTTCCTATTCACGGGATCGACCTCTTTAGCGATGACAGCCTACAAACCAAATGAGCGAGACAAAGCGCAGGCTGCAATTAATTTCTTTGTATTTGGCACCATGGCATTTACTTCTTTTGGATCAGGTGCCCTAATCACCTCTCAAGGCTGGGATATTCTGAACTTGGGATCACTCGTTCCCGCCGCGGTTACCGCAGCCGCTTTAATTTGGTTAAGCCTTCAACGACGTAAGACAAGCAAAGTCTGATACGCCTATACTAGCACCCAATAGAAACATACCAAGGATTACATCATGTCTGAACTCAAGAAAATCGATACTGTCGTAGGCGATGGCAAAGAAGCTAGCGCAGGCAATCATGTTGATGTGCATTACACCGGCTGGCTATACGATGAAAGTGCACCAGACCATAAAGGCCAAAAATTTGATAGCTCACTCGATCGCGGACAATTATTTAGTTTCCCATTGGGTGCTGGTCACGTTATCAAGGGCTGGGACCAAGGCGTTGCAGGCATGAAGATCGGCGGCAAACGCACCCTAATCATTCCAGCGGAAATGGGCTATGGTGCTCGTGGTGCTGGCGGCGTTATTCCCCCTAACGCTACGCTCGTATTTGATGTGGAATTGCATGGCGTGAACTAATACTTCACTGTTCATTACAAGAATTAAAAAGCCACCCTAGGGTGGCTTTTTAATTATCAGCATCACATCTTATTAATTAAGAACGTAGAGACTTTCCATTTAAAGTCAGGCGGTTGATAGATTTGGTTTGGCATAAGCCAATCAGTCGATTGCGCTCTGCTAATACCTTATCGGCATAACCACCATCGTCTTCAGCATTAGCAGCACCCACGTAGTACTTCAAGCCATTACGCAGTGAACCTGCTGTGGCAATCAAATACTTAAGGATGTAAGCTCCCACGCGAATATTGACTTCAGGCTTTACGGCTTGTTGCGTTCCACCATACAAAGCATATTTCTCACGGTGCACAGAGGTCATCACTTGCATGAGGCCTTCTGCGCCAGCTTGACTCTTTGTATTTGGATTGAAATTCGATTCCACTGAAATCACTGCGAGCAATAAAACTGGATCGATATTAACTTCTTTGGCGATCAAAATCGTGTTCGATACATACTCTTCGATCTTATTGCGATCGAGGTTATATTTTTTCTCAAAGAAGTCAGCGACAGCACGTTGATTCTGAATAGAGCCCATCAAATTGCTGTCTAGCGCTTGAGGACCCACTTTAGATGTTGGGATGCGATCGGCTAGATGGGAGATCGACTTCACCTGCATTTGCGCCACTGAGGGCATTAACAAAGCAACTGTCTGTTGCTTCACGCTTGTTAATCCAGATGCATGTTGACCCGACTTTTGATAAATAACTGATGCAATGTCGGTATCAGAGGCTGTAGCGACATTCTCATTGGTCTTGTATTGCTCAAGCATGCCAAAGCCATTGCTCCAAACGATATGACGTGCTTCATCCGGAACCAAAATGCGAGCTAAGTCGAATGCGCCAGCGTTAGTACCGTTACCCGAAAGCCAGAGACTAACCACCATAAATACCGTAACAACTAGCAAGCCATTAATGACTCGGTATACCGGAGCCATAGCATGGGCTAGCAGGTCTTTTGCAGCCAGCACAGCTGATTGTGACTCCTGCATCTCACTCAAATTGTTTGTTAAGCATTTACTCATTCATTGACTTGCGACACCCTAAAATTATGCAAGGCATTTGCCTGGCTGTTTTATGTTGCATCGCAATATATTAAAAACATAGGTCATCCTAAAAAGGTTCCTATATCAAGTCAAGAATAAAGAACTAAATTTCAATAACTTTTAGTTGTTGAAATACGGGAGTTCCCGAATATGTCACCTAAATTCACGAATAAGTACATATAAATCAATTACTTATAGATGTTAGGGGGCACTAATTTCATTCTATAAAAAATTAGCTAATTTCCAACTTTTTTACTATTTGGAATGAAAAATAGCTCACAAAAACCATACATCTAGTGTTTAAGCTCACTTTATTTTCTACCGGTAGTTATCGGCTAGGATTGCTGCAAGGCACTATATATAAAGGCTTGGAGGCGCATCAACCACAGAGAATGTTCGAATTTCTCACTAGCTATACGGCGAACACCAAGCCAGGCAGAATTGGCTAGCCCTACACTTATGGGTAATGAATTCGCATCTCAAATCATTTGGCTCGCTTCGCTTAGCTCGCTTGCGTCGAATACTCAGCTTCATCGCTCTCGTTGGTTGCCTGCTGACGCCCCTGAGGGTATTAGCCCTTTTTGATGACTGTAAGGACCTCTTTCCAAACCAGCGCATTCCTACCGTCTCTCAAGCAGGTCGAGATCTTTGCTTTGATAGCTTTGCGGTTTACTACTCACCCCAAGATAAGAAACCAATCTACGTTGTTGAAAAACTCAATCGAGATCAACTGTTAGCACCCCATCCACGAAGAAGTAATCAATTTTATGAAGAGGCTAGGCTGCCATTCTCTGAGAGAGCTTTTCTCTCAGACTATCGAGGCAGCGGCTATGACCGCGGCCACAACGCGCCTGCAGGCGATATGAGTAATGAGAGAGCAATGGCTCAATCATTTTCTTTGGCCAATATGATGCCGCAGGCCAGACAAAATAATCAGGGCATCTGGGCCAAGAATATTGAAGAGCCGACTAGACATTACGCCAAAAGAGCTACGGGGGATGTTTATGTCTTTACTGGCTCAACCGGAAATCAAGGAAGTATTGGCAGAGGGCGTGTCACGATACCAAGCCATTTGTATAAATTAGTTTATGACCCTAGTAAAAATTCTGCATGGGCTTATTGGATTGAAAATACAAACGATGCATTAATGACACCACCGATTTCGTATGCGGAATTGGTGAGTAAAACAGGTATCGACTTTCATTTGCCGATTCAAGCAGAGTCAACCCAAAATAATTCAATACCAGCCAAACCCAACGCCAGTAAGTTCGGACAGAATACTGGCTTAGTGGGAGGCTGGTATCCCGTGTTTTTTGATACGTATTCGGCCGAGAAGGTGAATGCGATTCTTAATAGCATCAAAGCCGGCAAAGTTGCTAATATTCAGATTCAATATGATCAGAATGCCGAGCTTGCAAAACAGATTGCCAGCCAGCTCCAGTCACAAACCCAGGTGGTAATTGAGCTCAGCCAAAGTAGTCCTCCAGATAGTCCTGGTGTCACTTACGAGCGTAAGCGCGTAACTGCCATCGTACGATCAAAAGTAAATTAATCTCGTACGCTGTGTGTTTTTTGTGCTTTTTGTGACCGCTGAATAGGCGCCAAGAGCCCACGCAAGCCATTGTGATCAAGCGTGTGCATTAATTCGAGCAATTCACCTATCTCACCCTTCGGAAATCCTTCGCGCGCAAACCACGCTAAGTAATTTCCTGGCAAATCAGCGATGGCGCGACCCGCATGCTTGCCAAACGGCATTTTCATTAAAACTAATTTTTCTAATGATTGTGAATCCATCTCCATATCTTACAAGCCATATGAAATAAACGGCGGATAAACGAAAAACAAACAGCGCATCAGTGCGCATCTTTCAAATCTAATCCCACACTCAAGTAGCCATTTATTGAGAAATGGTCTTATACCTATTTGAGAATCATTCTTATTTGATTTGCTATATTGGAAACCGATTCGAATTACCCGTTCGATCAATTTCAATCAACTCTCAAAAAGATGACGATCCTCCATGAAACTTACTATCAAAAGACTATTCGCCTTCAGCCTCTTTCTTGCCGCCACCTTACATTTTTCATTTGCAAATGCTGGTGAAGGTGTATTTGGCTGGATCTACACACTCGACTTACAACCCAAGGGAACGCTAGAGTTTGAGCAACGCTTGCAACTCAATCAACAGCAAGCTGCAGGAACCTATGATGCCTAGACCGCTAGAACAGAATTAGAGTACGGCCTCACAAATGATTTGCAAGTTGCTGGCTACATTAATTCTTATTACACCAGCGCCAACCAAAACTACACCAATCCAGAGGCATGTGATGGAACAGCCACTTGCACCGGTGGCTACGGTGTTCCGTCCTCGCATGACCCTTCCACAGCCTATATAAAGAGTGGTATTGAAGGGGGATCTCTAGAGGCAATCTATCGAATTACCAATCCCGTTACCTCACCCGTTGGCGTAGGCCTTTACCTTGAACCTAGCTGGGGAAGAAATAAAGATGAGATTGAGGCACGCCTTTTGCTGCAATCTAACTTTATTGATGATCGCCTAGTTGTAGCCAGCAATATCGTAGTTGCCAACGAACGCCTGAAATTCATAGAGAATGGCAATGTTCCAGAATCCATGCTCGATATTCTGGTTGGTGCAAGTTATCGATTTGCCCCGAAATGGTCAGCAGGGGTAGAGGCACGCTTCCATAATGACTACTCAGAGCTCAACTTACGCAACCAAGTACAACGCGCCACATTTGTTGGACCTAATCTGCACTACGCTGCCAAAGACTGGTGGGTCACAGGTGCATGGCGTTATCAACTAGCTGGTGGTACCTGCATGGGTGGCGGAGAAGCGGAATGTTCCAACGCACGAGTATGGGATAGCCACACCGTTAATGAATACATTCTGAAGGTGGGCTTTCCGTTGAATTAATAAATCATTGGAAACTAGTAATAAAAAAGCCCTTTTTCAAGGGCTTTTTTATTACTGATTAGATGCTACAACTGGCTACAACTTAGTGGCCACCTGCTCCACCCAAGTAAGCTGCTTTCACAGCAGGATCATCTTTGAGTTTGGCTGCTGGGCCGTGAGTCGCAATCTTGCCGTTCTCTAATACATAACCATAGTCAGCCACATTTAATGCCGCTGCAGCAAACTGCTCAACCAACAACATGGTTACACCTTGAGACTTCAAATTCGAAATGATCTTGAAAACCTCTTCCACCAAGATTGGTGCAAGACCCATTGAAGGCTCATCCAAGAGAATGATTTCTGGGTTCAGCATTAACGCGCGAGCCATTGCCAACATCTGTTGCTCACCACCAGATAAAGTGCTCGCTAATTGATTGCGACGCTCTTTTAAACGCGGGAACATTTCTAGCGCTTTTTCTAGATCGTTCTTAATATCGCCCTTTGGACGGCTTCCAGTAAAACGTGGAAACGCGCCAAGCAACAAATTGTCAGTGACCGACATGGTTGTAAACACACGGCGCCCCTCTGGGCTATGCGCCAAACCTAAGCGAGCGATTTTATGAGAGTCGTAACCATCAATTTTTTCGCCACCCAAGCTAACTTCACCAGCAGTTGGCTTGATCATGCCAGTGATAGCGCGCATGGTTGTCGTTTTGCCGGCGCCGTTTGAACCAATCAAAGTAATTACTTGCCCCTTAGGCACATCAATATTGATGCCGTGGAGAACTTTGACTTTTCCGTAGCCTGCTTCAAGATTCTTAATAGATAACATGGTATTTACCGTTCAATATTGTTCTAGTGATTAAGTACCCAAGTAGGCATGAATCACCTTCTCGTTTGCCTGAACTTCAGCTGGCTTACCTTCTGCAATTTTCTGACCAAAGTCCAATACAGAAACGGTATCGCAGACTGACATCACCACATCCATGTGATGCTCAATCAAGATAAAGGTAATGCCGTTATCGCGAATCTTGCGAATAATGCGCAAGAGCTCTTTGATGTCTGGGGCTGTTAAACCTGCTGCTGGCTCGTCCAAGAGCAGCAACTCTGGATCAAGCGCCAATGCACGAGCAATCTTGAGCAAACGCTGCTTACCGTATGGCAAGTTACGTGCTTCTTCATTAGCCAAATCATCCAAACCAACAAACTTTAGCAATGCCATCGCACGAGCATGTGCTTCAGCAGACTCACGCTTGTAACGTGGCAGATCTAGAGCAACCTCAAGCATGTTGGATTTGAAGGTGTGATGCAAACCAACCAAAATATTTTGAATGGCAGTCATCTCACCAAACAACTGTACGTTTTGGAAGGTACGAGCAATACCAGACAAGGCGATATCAGAAGAGGTCTTACCAACAACACTTTCACCTGCATATAAAACGTTACCTGCTGTCGGCACGTAAATACCGGTCAACACGTTCATCATGGTGCTCTTACCTGAGCCGTTAGGTCCAATCAAGCCATGAATCGTGCCGCGCTTGATGCTGAGATCAACATTGTTCAATGCTTTCAGACCACCAAACTGCATCAATACAGAATCTACCTTTAATAGTTCTGCGCCTGCATTTTGATTGCCCACGGCACTAATAAAGCTAATCGAGTCATCAACTACTTCAGCTTCACCACCACGAGTAGTTTTTGCTTTGCCAGTAATAGACTGATAGAAGCTCTTTGCAAAGCCCACGATACCGTTTTGCAAGTAGTAAACCACTAACAAGATCATGAAGCCGAAAATACTCAAGCGCCAGTCAGAGATAGTGTTAAGCCAAAATGAGAATGCAGCCAAGCCCACTACACCAGCGATTGGAACTGCAACGCGTCTTGGGGTGGTTACTTTCTTGGAAAGAGCCAAACCAGCACCAACTACTACAGCGATCGCAATAATCGATGCAACGATACGGAACAAGTTAATGTCATCCAATAACTTCGGCAACAACACAATAATTGCCGCACCAATCAAGGCGCCAAGGCGTGACTTACGACCGCCCATGATGATGCCCAACAAGAATAGAACTGCTAGTTCATTGTTATAGGTATTTGGCGAGATGTATTGCTCTGAGTAAGCGTATAAGCAACCAGCCAAGCCAGCAAAAACTGCACTGATCACAAATGCGATCACCTTAAAGCGATATACGGAAACGCCCATACAGTCGCAAGCAATCGGGCTATCACGCAAAGCTTCGAATGCGCGACCAATTTGTGATTTAACAAAACGATCTACAACAATTAAAGACGCCACCAAAACCGCCAAGACCAATTAGAAATACTCTGCTTTAGTCATAGGCACACCCATGAGGTCTGGCTTTGGAATCTTGATGCCCAATGGACCTTCGGTCATCCAAGTCATTTCATTGATCAAAATCTGAGCGATTGTTCCAAATGCAAGGGTCACCATCGCCAAGTAAGGACCGATCACCTTCAGCGCTGGCAATGCCAGGATGCCGCCAAAGATGGATGTGACTACAACTGACGCTGGCAATGTTGCCCAAATGGTCCAGCCAAAATGGAAATACAAAACGCCGGCAGTGTATGAACCAATACCAAACAAAGCAGCGTGACCCAAAGATACCTGACCAACATAACCTACAACGATATCCAAACCAAATAACAAAATGGTGTAGATCAGAATCGTTTCAACTAAGTGAATGTAGTACGGGTTATGAATAAACAGGGGCAAACAAAAGAGTGCCGCAATCGCAATTAATAGAGGGAGTAGAGACTTCTTCATTATTAAACTTTCTTAATTGCAGATTTACCGAAGAGACCAGATGGTTTGTATGCCAATACAAGCAATAACAAAATCAAGCCTGGTACATCTTTATAGCCAGTCGATACATAGAAACCGGTTGCGGTTTCCACAATTCCTAAAATGAGGCCGCCGACAATAATGCCAAGACCGCTTGAAAGACCGCCAATAATCGCCACTGCGAATGCTTTCAAACCAAGCGCACCACCCATGGTTGCACCAGTCAAAGTCAACGGTGCAATCAACACACCAGCAAATGCTGCAGTTAGAGAAGACAAGGCATAAGAGAAGGTAATTACCATGCTGGTATTGATGCCCATGAGGCCTGCAGCATCACGATCGTTCGCGGTTGCTACAACCGCTTTACCGTAAATGGTTTTACGGTTGAAAAATTCAACCAACAACATCATTACCAAAGCACCAACAACAACCAAAATTTCCATTGGGAGAATATTCGCACCCATGAAATTCATTGGCTCCATTGGCAGCGGAGCTGGGAATGGCAATGCATCACGACCCCAAATATTTTCAGCAACGTTTTTGAAAATAATACCGAGCGCAATCGTGGACATAATCCAACCAAATTCAGATTTAATTTTGATCGCGGGACGTACACCAATTAATTCAACGAAGCTACCTTGCAACATACCGAATAAACACACTACTGGGATCATCATCCAGTAGTTCATGCCAAACGTATCCACACAAGTTAAGCCGACAAGCGCACCCAACATTAGGGCTTCACCCTGTCCGAAGTTCAATGTGCCTGATGTAGCAAAAGTGGCTGAAAGCCGAAAGCGATGACCGCGTAGATCACCCCCACCGCTATGCCGCTCGAGAGGATTTGTGCAAGCATTTCCATAAAATTGGCCTAATTATTTTTAATACTTTTTATTAAAGAATCCGACATTGTAAGCAAAACGCCGCTTTTTGGGCGGCGCTCTGTTTATGCTTATGTTGCAGTGCAGAATAATTCAAAATGCAACTGCAGAAGTAATTAAATTACTTTTTTTTGGCTTTGCATCCTCAGCGTTCAAGAACTCAACGCGGCCATTTTCAACTACGCCCATAACAACATCTTTAGCCTTGATAGCTTCGTGGTCAGTTGCAGAGAATGGTTTGTTGTAAGTGATTACAACACCCTCAACTGGAGTCTTGAGATCTTGCAATGCTGCCAAAATCTTTGGTCCTTCAGTACTGTTCGCTTGCTTAATTGCTGCAGCCAAGAGGTAAACAGAATCGTAACCTTGAGCAGCAGAAACTGGAGAGGCAATGTTGTTGTTCTTAGGCTTGAACTCTTTTACGTAAGCATCTTGGAAAGCCTTACGCTTCGCAGTGGTTGATGGAGACTGAATGTAAGTTTGTGGCATTGTTGCGCCGTCACCATTCTTGCCTGCAGTATCAATAAAGCTAGCCATAGACAAAGTCCAGCTGCCAATCATTGGTTTTTTCCAACCCAACTTCGCCATACCGTTAGCAATTTGCGCTAGCTCTGGTCCAATTGCGTAAGTCAAAATCACTTCTGCACCAGCATTTTTTGCTTTGAGCAGTTGCGCCGTCATATCAACGTCACCAATATTGAATTTCTCAACTGCTACTGGTGTTACGCCATAGCCCTTCAATGCCTTCTCTAAGTCTTCACGGCCCAATTGACCGTAGTTTGTAGAGTCAGCCAAAATCGCTACTTTCTTCAAGCCACGTTTTTCAACTGCCTCTTTAGCAACCATAGGTGCTTGAATATTGTCAGCAGCAGCATTACGGAAAACATAATTCTCTGGTGCATTTGGGAATTGCTTAGTCAAAATAGAACCAGTAGCAACGTTATTCATTACTGGAATCTTGGCATCTTGATAAAAACGCTGTGAAGCCAAAGCCACGCCAGTGTTGATGTAACCAAGAGTAGCAACAACCTTCTCGTTGTTAATTAATTCTTGTGCAATTTGTACGCCACGCTCGTTTTTCACTTCATCATCGCGCTCGATCAACACAATTTTGTTGCCATTAATACCGCCAGCAGCATTAATTTCTTTTGCAGCAAGTCGCACGCCATCACGCATGCTCACGCCCATTGAAGATGAACCTCCAGTAAATGGACCTGATACACCTAACTTAATATCGGCAGCATATGCGCCGGTTGCAAGAATTGCAGAAGCAGCAACTGCAAAAATGTGATGACGAATCTTCATAAAGTCTCCATGACTAAAAAATACTATTGAAATAAAACTTTTTTATAGGCACTACATATAACGAAGAATTATCTTGCTGTTATTGCAATAGCAAAAAAAGGGCTTTGTATTAGGGTTTTACATTAGCCACTTTTTCAGTCTTATAGATGACTTTATTTTGCGAATCGATTGCGAATATTTGGCCAAAATAAATTCACCATTAAGCCAGTGATTACTAACCCTGCAGCCTCGATCTTCCATGGGGGTAGTGATTCGCCTAAGAAATAAGCAGATGCCCCCATACCAAAGATGGGTACCAATAATGGGGCTGGAGCAACTACAGCTGCCGGGTGTTTTGACAAAAGCCATGCCCAAGCGCCATAACCGAATAAAGTATTTCCCCAGGATTGCCACAAAACACCTAACCAGGCACCAACGGGCGCATTAACCAAAGATTCGCTTACAGCAGGCCAACCACCTTCAAACACCAAAGCCATTAGAATCAAGGGTGGGATTGCGTAAAGACTCGCCCAGACCACATAGGCAAGCATATTGATCGCTCCAGCGCGACGGCTCGCCGTATTAGCAACCCCCCAAGAAAATCCCGAAAAGACAACCAGCGCCAAACCTAAGGCAGTTGTTGTTGCATCTGTGTGCGCCGCAATAATTCCAAGCCCGGTTATCGATACTGCCACTGCTACTGTCTGATACAACTTTAGACGCTCTTTAGCAAAGAGCATGGCAAAGCCAATCGTAAAAAAGACCTCCGTCTGAATTACCAAAGAAGCTAAACCTGGAGAAATATTGCCGTCAATTGCGAAATACAAAATTCCAAATTGGCCAACGCCAACTGCAACACCATAGACACATAGATTGACCCACGAGATTTTTGGTCTTGGTAACAAGAAAGCTGCTGGCAAAAATGCAAAGATGTAACGTAGTGCGGCAAACACAAATGGCGGAAAACTCGCCAATGAAATTTTGATCACTACAAAGTTAGTGCCCCAGACTGCAAAAATCGCCAAAGCAAGCAGCAAATGACTAAGCGGCAACTGATAATGCTTTTGCACTTGTTGAAGTTGTGTCGGGGGACTATTCACGCGTCAGCAATTCTGCAGCGCGTTGCGCAATCATCATGGTTGGGGCTGCAGTATTGCCAGAGGTAATGGTTGGCATAGCGGAAGCGTCTACTACACGCAGATGACCAATGCCCCTTACCCTCAACTCAGAATCCAAGACTGCCATCGGGTCATCGGCACGACCCATCTTACATGTACCCACCGGATGAAAAATCGTTGTACCAATATCACCAGCCGCTTTCACCAACTCATCATCCGATTGATATTGCTTACCGGGTTTGTACTCTTCAGGCGAATAAGGAGCAAGAGCAGCTTGCTCAACAATCCTACGAGTTAAACGCAAAGAATCCGCCGCAACTTTGCAATCTTCATCGGTTGATAAATAATTTGGATTGATGATGGGCAGCGCTTCAGGATCAATTGAAGCTATGTGCACACTACCTCGCGATGTTGGTCGTAAATTACATACGCTTGCTGTAAATGCATTGAAGGAATGTAGATCTTCACCAAAACGCTCGAGAGATAAAGGCTGTACATGGTACTCCACATTGGCACTCTTTTGCTCTGGTGAGCTATAGGCAAATGCTCCGAGCTGTGAAGGCGCCATCGACATCGGGCCTGAACGCTTGAGAAAGTATTCCAAACCAATCATCAGCTTTCCAAAAAGAGAATTGGCTTTGGTATTGAGAGTTTTGATACCGTTGACTTTGTAAACCATACGCAATTGCAAATGGTCTTGGAGGTTTTCGCCGACACCAGGTAGATCCGCAACTACCGGTATACCTAATTTGTTCAGATGAGCTGCGGAACCAACGCCTGAGCGCTCCAAAATCTGCACACTACCAATAGCACCGGCACTTAATATCACTTCACCATATTGCTCAATGAGTGATTTGCATATAACACCATTCTTGCGATACTCAACGCCGTAACAATTTTTAGTGTCAGGATCGATCTTGAGCTTAGTGACTACCGCCTCAGTAATCACCGTAAGATTGCTGCGCTTAACAGCATCTTTTAAGAATGCTTTTGATGTATTGAGTCGCCAGCCTTTACGCTGACTCACATCAAAATAACCCACACCGAAGTTATCACCACGATTGAAATCATCTGATGCAGGGATACCCTCTTCTACTGCCGCATCTTTGAAGCGATCCATGATGGGCCAACGTAGACGCTGCTTGGAAACCGTCCACTCACCACCCTTGCTATGCCATTGGTTTGCGGCGCTGTGATAATCCTCAAAAGACTTATAGCGCTTGAGCGCATTCTCCCAAGACCATGCATCATCACCCGTTGCTTGCACCCAGGATTCATAATCACTGACCTGGCCACGCATGTAGATCATGCCGTTAATCGATGAGCAACCACCGAGCACGCGACCACGAGGGTAAAGCAATGAACGACCATTCAGACCCTTCTCTGCAACTGTCTTAAAGCGCCAGTCTGCTCTGGGGTTATCAATGCAATATAGGTAACCAACTGGAATGTGAATCTAAATATAGTTATCACTCTTTCCAGCCTCAATCAGCAACACCTTCTTATTTGGGTTTTCAGTGAGGCGCTTGGCTAGCATGCAGCCAGCGCTACCTGCCCCAATGATGATGTAGTCGTAATTACCTGTTTGAGTCATAGTCTCGAGATATTTTTATCTATATTGCTTTATTAATCACTCTATTATTTACCAAACCCTTCGCTTGGGTCTATAAGCAAATCAGAGAGATAAGTCCACGACCTGTCGGAATACCCGTCTAAAATAGGGGCATGCATTTAAATGAGAAGAATCGCACCCCCAAACTTGATGAAGCCGATGAAGGGCCAAGCAAGTCTGAGTTGAAGCGCCAAATGACGGAACGTCAGAAGTTGGCTGAGGTTCTAGCCGCTTTAAGCAGCGATGCACTAAAAACCATTCCTTTAGATGAAACCATCAAGAACGCTGTAGCGGAAACCAACAGAATTAAGAGTTTTGAGGCGATCCGCCGCCATAAGCAATATCTAGGTAAGTTAATGCGCGCTTTGGATGATGAAGAGCTTGATGCAATTCAGAAACGTCTTGATGCGATTCAAGGTGTAAGCAAAGCAGAAACGGCAAAGTTACATTTTCTAGAAAGCTACCGTGATCGCTTGATTGCTAACGATGAAGCATTTACCAAAATGATTGAGCAATATCCAGGCATGGATATTCAGAACATGCGCACATTGATTCGTAATGCCCGCAAAGAAAAAGAGCAAAATAAGTCACCAAAAGCCTATCGCGAAATCTTTCGCGTTTTAAAGGAAATGGGGCTTTAATCAAGACCCTACCAAGTCTCAGGCTTTTGTATTTTCGAGCCGGGAATCTTTAGGGGCAACTGAGATTTCGAGACTTGGGTAAGAGTAAGGGTCTTTTTCCAATCTGCATACCTTTTAGATCGCCTGAGATATGTCTATGGGCATTAAGCGTTATTGGAGCTACGATGCCGATCCTTGTATGAGGGCGGTCTTTTTTAACCGAGGCTAAGGCCGCCTCCAGGTCCGAATCATTGCTACAAATAATAGCCTGCTCATACAATGCTTTCCAAGCGCCCGTAATTAGATCGGAGGCTAAATTTACATCTGTCTTTTTTTCAGTAAAGTTAAAGACTTGAACCACTACAAGTTCTGGAGCCTGCGGAATAGGTTTAACCAATCTTTGATAAGGCTTTGATGCAACAATTTGACCTTCAATGATCTTCAGCCGATTGGGATTAATTATTTTTAAAGCCTGAAGATACTGGCGCTGACGTTGCGTAGATCTTGGATCATCAGACATTCTTCCCAAAACGGGAGCAGTGTAATAACGTACTTCAATAAGCTCTGAATTCTCATCCAAAACATGTTTATCAAAGAGCTTTACCACATCTAACCACTTAAACTTTGTCCCCCTAAGAAGCCCATAGTACAAGTTGTAACCATCAATATAAACAATAGTTTTGATATTTTCACCTCGATAAAATGACAAAGCCACCCGAAGGTGGCCTGTCGCCCTAAAAGCACTATCAATAAGATGCATGGTTAAAGGGTGAGTCGTATATGTAACTATACACCCTTAAATTAAAAAGTAAACCAAAAAAATAACAGTCTATTTATGAGGGTATTTTTAGTTGACGAGACGGCACTTCGACCCAGCGATACAACAGAGTTGCAGCAATCCAACTAGCCGCAACCGCGATCATCATTAGCGCAACCGCCATCACCCCATCATGCCGCTGATTCATACCCCAAGCAATATAAAAAGTATTAGCTAGCAACACAAAAGAAAAGTGGATTAAGAAGGCACAGTAAGAACGTCTGCTCCCCCACAGAATAGTGTTAACCAATTTATGAGTTCTGCTCTCATGACCGCGCCTTTGATCATTGCCATGGTCATTGTACGCAACATCATCCCATAGAATCAATGCAATCGCTACTAAATAGGCCAAAATATTTCGTATCCACAGTTGATAAAAACTAGATATCAAAATAATGATTCCAATTGCGATGAAAAAGAACTTGGCAACGCGGTTTACTATGGGGTCGGGATAGTTTTTACAAAGCTGCGCCAGTACCCCTAAACCATAAGCCCCTATGAAGTAGATGAAATAGTTCTCATACGCTCCAGAGCGATTAAAGAATAGTAGCGATGACACACATAGCATTACCAATACCCACATCAGTGAACGAAACCCTGGGAATATCGAAAGCATGATTGCCAAGATGGCATATAACTGCCAGTCAATTGCTACGTACCAAACCCCAGCAGAAATAGAATCTAAGCCCAAGATCCCTTGCAAGAAAAATAGATGGGCTAAAAATTGCCCCATCGTTTCAGATTCACCTACAAACTCATCTTGAACCCAGAAGCGTGCTACCCACGCACATGCGATGGTTACTAGAAGTGCAATGACATAGGGAGCAAACAAACGTAGGTAACGATTAAAGATCGTCTTTAACACCGTTTGTATGTTTTTTAGATTACTGGTTCGGGTCAGTGATTGAGCGGCTAAGTAGCCACCCATCACCAAGAAGATTTGTACGGCATAGC
Source organism: Polynucleobacter sp. (assembly GCA_044225315.1). Taxonomy (GTDB): domain Bacteria; phylum Pseudomonadota; class Gammaproteobacteria; order Burkholderiales; family Burkholderiaceae; genus Polynucleobacter. Next base: position 127,016 of record JBGAIU010000001.1, on the reverse strand, counting down.
GACCATACTCAAATAGCCACGTCATCAATCCTGATAAGAGCAGTCTCGCATCTTCTGCGATCTGCCCATAACTTGAGAAGTGATGAAGAATGATCGTTAATGCAGCAAAGGTCTTTAAAAAATCGACAAGAAGAAAATGGTTTTTAGACTGCAAGGTTTGGGCGGCTTATTTGAAAGCTCTATTTTAGCGAAGCAGCATAAGCGGCTATAGCTTCAATATCATCATCACTGAGTCCTCGTGCCGCACTTCCCATTGTGCCGTCCATATCTACCCGACTGCCAGAGCGAATGTTCTTGAGTTGAGTTATCAAATATTCAGGAGATTGCCCTGCAAGACGCGCGATATGTTTCTGCCCCTGTAACTGCGCTCCATGATAAGAATTGCAATATTGAGTGTTTGATATTTGCTGACCCTTGGCAATCTTCTCGGCATTACCTGAATGAGGTGGGGGTGCCGGTAAAGACGAGTAATAAGCTGCGATATCGCGCATATCTTGATCGCTCAATGATGCAGCTAGAGCCTCCATCGCCCCACCCTTACGCTGTTGGCCACGAAACTGAATCAACTGGTAAGTAATGGATAGCGCTGGTTGCGAAGCTAGATTCGGAATGTCAGGAGAAATTCCAATACCGTTTTCACCATGACAAGCAAAGCAGGTTTGTGCTTTGGTCTTACCAGCAGCCGCATCCGGCGGGGCCGCATGAGTGATATTGGCACCCAGCAGAACTAAGAAAGTAAAAAAGGCCACCCCTAGGATGGCCTTAGTGTTAGACATCAATTTCATTTGCCGTATGACACGCGGAAGATAGCGCCAGTCTCATCATCGGATACCAACATAGATCCATCTTTGAGTATTTGCACATCTACTGGACGACCCCAGAAGTTTTCTCCTTCTAGCCAACCTGTTACGAATGGCTCAGATTTCACAACCTTATTGTTGGAATCCAGTACCACGCGAACTACTTGGTAGCCAACACGTTTGGTTTTATTCCATGAGCCGTGCTCAGCAATAAAGATATTGCTCTTGTATTCAGCTGGGAATTGCTTACCGTTATAGAAACGCATACCCAATGCTGCTACGTGTGCGCCTAAGTTATATACAGGCTTATCAAATTTATCGCATGAGCGACCTTTGCCAAATTCAGGGTCCAAAAAGTCGCCTTGATGACAATGAGGATAGCCAAAGTTCATACCCTTAGGACGAACTAAGCGATTTAAGGTATCGCCTGGCTTATCTTCAGCAACCCAATCGCGACCGTTATTAGTGAACCAAAGTTCTTTCGTGCCTGGTTGGAAATCCATACCAACGCTGTTACGAACTCCAGTTGCCACGGTTTCCAAAATATTGGTTTTTAGATTCAAACGAACAATCGTTGCATGGGTAGATGATGGCACCACGATATTGGCTGGTGTGCCGATCTGGAAATATAAATACTGGCCATCTGGGCTCAGCTTCATAAACTTCCAGCCATGTGGCTCATCTTTAGGCAATGCATCAAACACCACTACTGGAGCTGGTGGATTATCTAGATTCTGCTCAATATTGTCATAACGAATAATGCGAGATAACTCAGCTACATAGAGTGAACCATTAGCAAACGCCACGCCATTCGGACGATGCAATCCTTTAGCAATGGTCTTCACTTCACGCTTGCCATCTTTACTGACTACTGCGTATATATTGCCAGTGAAGCGAGTACCAACGTAAACCGTGCCACTTGGTGATTCAGTCATTGAGCGACCATTCGGCATGCCAGATGCCCATAGCTCAATCTTGAACCCAGCTGGAACCTTTAGCTTGCTTACTGGAATTTCATCTGCTGGCATTGCAGTAATGCCAGGAGGATTTGGTGCCAATGATGGATTCATACCATCTAGAGTTCTTCCTTGCGCCCAAATTGGTGGAATACCGGATGCCGGAGCTGGCGCTGGTGCTTGCGCACTTGCCAAAGTTGCCGCTGCCATACCAGCAGCAAACATCAAGGAATGAATAGTTTTTAACTTCATTGATAAATCTCCTATTTTTGTTTTATTTTTTATCTGTTGCTTTTTAATTCCAAATCTCAACTACTAGAACTATATTTTGCTTAATCCTAAAGCATTTTTACTATTTATATCTAATTGCTCAAAAAACCCAAAGCCACTGCACTGCACCAAAACCTAAAAGGTCACTCGAGCTCCAACAGTAATCGCTTGCGGCATGCCTGCTTGATATGCAGTTGCCTGAGATGCAATATTGAACGTGACATATTGGCGGTTAAATAAGTTTACCACTGAAGCAAATAGAGAGGCAGCGGGTGTTACCTGATAATTAGCCCTAAGACCTACCACTGCATATGCAGGTACGGGCAAAGAACCAGTCGCCATCCAAGAGTTGCCTACGTAGCGAAGTGTTGTGGTCACGCTAGCCTCAGGAACTGGGAAATAGGTAATGCCTGCGTTGGCCATATTTTTAGGAACTCCGCCCACTTGCGTATTAATCGGATCAGTTGTAGCGCTCCAAGTCAGAATCGTATTAGTGTAGGTATAACCACCATCAATAGCCCAACGAGGGCTAAGGTCATGGTGATACTGCAACTCAATACCACGACTTAATAGATTCTGTTGATTGGTGTAGTAGTTGACGTTGGTATAGGTAGAGCCTGGAGCAGCGTAGCACCCAGACAATGAACCCGTAGGGATGCCACTAGCACTACATAAGCTATAAGCAAAAGCAGAATTGGCACTGGTAATTTTGTAGTTCGTTATTGCATTCTGTATGTAGTTATTGAATGCAGTAATTTGCGCAAAACCACTCTTCCACCGGTAGTCTGCTCCAAACTCGTATCCAGTCATGGTTTCGGGGGTGAGATTCGGATTGGCAATGAAATACCCAGTCGTATTGTTGCCATAACTGCGCAAAGTGTTATTCATACTAGGAGCATGAAATGCCTGATAGGCGGCACTGCGCAAATCCCAGCCTTCATTCAACTTATATAACAAACCCAATGTGGGGCTTAACTGAGTCTTGCTCTTATTGGGAATAGATTGATACAAAGGATTAGATCCATTTGCCCCTGCGTTATAGAGCGTTGGGGTTTGACTATTCCATACATCCACGCGCGCACCTAAAGTTGTCTCTAACGGAATAGTGCTGGCTTTAGATTTAATTTGACCTAGCAATCCATAGAAATTTTGCTGCCCCTGGGCATAGTTCACGGAATTAACGGTGCCACTTGCTAATAAATTATTTGTCAAATTTGATGCCGAGATATTTCTGGCATCAATCCCCAGAATATATTGATCAATACCAGCAGCTTTTAGGTCATGCGTGTATTGTGCGGATGCCCCCAATGTGGAATAAGGATCTGTGTAGTTAGCATTGATATAAGTGCCAGCACTATTGGCTGTTTGCTTGTAGAAATTAGTAGCCTGATAGTAGGCATTCACCTGCACTTTTTTATCAATATCGAGCTGAGTAGTTGTACCCCCTGCTACATCTGCTGTTTGAATCAAATTCGGTGCAATAGCAAAGTTATTACTCAGATCCGCCATAGTGCTATAGCCAAGCCGCAGGAAGCCATTGGTATCTTGAGTTGGGCGGAAATAATTCTGCAAACGAATATTCGAATTTTTAGTTGAATCCGTTGTCATGCCCTTAATGTTGTTTGGGGACCCCGGATAAATCGTTGCGTAGTTCTGGAAACCTTCACTCGAAAAGTAATCCGCAGAGAAACGCATTTGCATTGCATCTGAAACCACTAAATCTTTAGATGCTGCGACATTGCCAGTAGCAAATGAGCCATAGCTTGCAGATACATCTTGAGAGCTATTCTTGGGCGTCTTGGTGTTGATATTAATAACGCCACCCATGCCATAGTTGCCATACAAACTGGAAACGCCTCCACGAACAAACTCAACTGATTCAATAGATGACATGGGTACAAGATTCCATTGCACCGTTCCATAAAAGGCATCGTTAGCGGGTAAGCCATCAATTAAAATTAAGGTGCGGCCATAACCTAAACCACGCACATTGATGCTTTGACCTGTAGGGTCTTTTTGATAGTACGGAACATCATTTAAAAATACGCCTGGTACATTCTTTAACACCTGATCAATGGTTTGGTCGGGCGATGATTCCAATACTTCTTTAGTCAGAATCGTTGTATTGAGCGACATCTCATCCAAAGGCGTACCGGATCGAGTGGCGTTGACCACCATGTCATTCAGCTTTTGATCGTAGTTAGGTGGCGGAGCAATTTGCGCAAAAGATTTTGTGCACGCCAACAAAATAAACAATGGTAGAGCAGTCGCGCCGCTTTGGAATCGCTTACCCATACATCCAATAGACCTATACCACTCGTACTATTTTTTATTCTTAGTGGTTTTGCTACTCTTGCCGACCTTACTACTGCCCATTAAAGATGCTAGCAATGGGTTTGCTTGTGCCAGCTCTTTTTTGGTTTTTGCGTTTGCTTCAGCAGTCCCAGGCTTAGGAGTTTTAGCAGCATTCTTTATGCGCTGAGCAGTTGTTAAGGCTAAGTTCTTATAGAGATCTGTTTTTTTCATTGCCATGACATCTGCTCTTTACGATGATTTACTAATAAAGCTTTACTTCGTTAAAGACTTGGCAGCAAAGCCCAAGAACAATAATGACCAGCCTTGTAGCAGCAGCTCGATTGCGATCAATAACCCAGGCAACCAAAGGCTTGAGGATGGGAAGCTATTCATAATCAATACGCCCATCAAGATTGAAATCACTGCAGAAAGAGCAAGCCAAAACCACTGGGCAAAATGGCGATGCTGAAATGCTGAGATCAAGCGCAAGAAACCAGTGACAAAAAAGATTGCTGCAAGCCACAAGGTTATCGCCTCAAGCGCTGGAATCGGAAATACCCAAACATAAATTGCGCCAGCAATATACAAAACGGCAAACAATAATTGAACGCTAACGCTTTTCCATCCAGCAGATTGAAAAGCATGAATACCTTGAAGCACACCACCAGCAAATAAAAAGATGCCTAGAACATTGACGGATACCAATGAGAAAAGAGTCTGGCCAGCAATGCCGATCATTCCCAAAATAATGAGCAAAATGCCAATCAACGTGCCAGGCACTTTTGCCGCTGCACCCATAACTTTGCTACGAATTTCATTAATCTGATCTACTGTTAAATTGGCCATACCAACCCCTATTTGTGTAAATTATGTGAATCTATATTTTTATTAAGTTACTGAATCCAAAAACTCTCGCACCGCTTTGTTAAATGCGGCAGGTTGTTCAATATTCGATAAATGTGCTGCATCTTCAATAATAACCATGCGTGAGCCATCAATCAGGCGATTGAGCACAATGCCTTGATCTACAGTGCAAGCAGGGTCATGACGGCCCGAGAGCACAAGGGTGGGAGCCTTAATTTTCAATAGCATCGTGCTTTGTGCCATATCACGTACAGCACTGCCGCAGCCAATATAGCCATCGACATTCGTTGCTAAGATCATTTGGCGCACTTTCTCGATATCACCAGGCGCACGAGCAATAAATGGCGCAGTAAACCAACGAGTAATCGTGCCATCCACTAAGCCAGCAAGCCCTTGTGTACGCGCAGTCTGAAATCGATCTTCCCACAGACTGCGTGGCGGCATTTCACTAGCGGTATTGCAAAGCAATAGCGACAAAATACGCTCTGGATATCTAGCACCTAATTGCTGCCCAATCATGCCGCCAATCGATAAGCCCATGAAATGGACTTTTTCAATCTTCAGGGCATCTAGCAAACCTATAGCATCATCGGCTAGTTGCGCAATCGAATATGGGCCAGGAACAACAGAAGATTGTCCGTGCCCTCTTTTGTCATAGCGCAACACACGGAAATAGTCAGTAAAGGCAGGTAAATTCCAGTCCCACATACTGCCATTCGCCATCAAGCTGTTAGCCATCATTAATACAGGGCCATTTTCAGGACCATCAAATCGATAGGCGATGTCTACGCCATTCACTTTGGCAGTTTTTATATCTTGCAACTGAGTCATTTGTCTCCACCTTTTCATTTCATGCGCTCATAAGCAATAGCCTGCATGTGCGCATGAGTTTTATTTATGTTTTTATAGGGTCATGTTAGATTATCTAATGAAATAGTGCAGAACCTATAAAAACAACAATATCTAACTAATCAATAAGAGAGAAATAGGAGACATCATGAATAAGGTATTAAGAACAGGAAAAGCTTTAGCCCTCCTGAGCACCATTCTTAGTTTGTGCTTTGGGGCCTCTCTTGCAAGCGCCCAAAGCTACCCCAATCGCACGGTCAAAATGATCGTGCCCCTGACTACAGGATCGGGCGCAGATATTGCAGGCCGCGTAGTTGCGAAGAGTCTGACTGAAACTTGGAAGCAGCCAGTCATTATTGAAAATCGTCCTGGTGCTGGCGGATTGATTGGCACTGGTGTTGTAGTGAACTCTGAAGCTGATGGCTATACCTTATTAGTACAGTCTGCTTCTTATGCGGCTAATCCTGCCATTTACAAAAAACTACCTTATGACCCACTCAAGAGTTTGGTTGACGTTGCAATACTAGGACAAACACCCTATGTCATGGTGACAGCAATTGATGGGCCCTATCAAACGATACGTGATTTAGTGATTGCAGCCAAATCCAAACCTGGTGAAATTACTTTTGCTTCTGCTGGTGTTGGTAGCTCCACCCATCTAGCAGCTGAGTACTTCAACCAAATAATGGGCATCAAACTAGTACACGTTCCATACAAGGGCTCACCAGAAGCGATTCAGGATACGATGTCTGGTCGCACTGCTTTTTATATGGCACCACTTGATACCGCAATCGGTCAATTAAAAGGCGGCAAGTTACGTGCACTTGGTGTCACCAGCAAAGTTCGCAACGCTGCAGTTCCGGACACCCCCACCATCGCAGAGCAGGGCTATTCTAATTTTGAAATCGCTCTTTGGTTTGGTGTATGGGCACCTGCAGGCACACCGGCAAACATCGTGAAAAAGATTAACACCGATATTAATCAAGCAATGCAAGATCCTGAAGTCAAGAATGCTTATGAGACTAAGGGCATCAAGGCAACACCAATGAGTCCTACTGAATTTAGTAAATTTGTGCGCGATGAAATGGCCAAGTATCAAAAGATTGCGAGAGACGCCAATATTGAACCCCAGTAATTCATCAGCTCCACTATGCCAAGCCCCAGATCCGGAAATAAGATCTCCCAAGATTAAATTTCCATCTGGGGCAGTTGATTGTCATGCCCATGTCTGTGGCCCAGCCACAGAGTTTCCGTATTCAAGTGAGCGTATCTATACGCCGCCTGATGCAACATTAGAAACATATCGATCATTATTAAAGATGTTGCATGTAGATCGTGCTGTATTGGTACAGCCTAGTGTTTATGGAACTGATAATCGTGCGATGCTAGCGGCACTCAAGCAATACCCAGAGCAATTTCGGGGTGTAGCGGTGATTTCTAGCAATCCAAACGACACCACCGATAAAGAATTAGAAAACCTTCATCAAGCTGGTGTGCGTGGCATCCGCTGCAATATTGTTGATGTTGCTGACCCATCATCAGGCTTACCAATTGAGAACCTAAAAGCACTTGCAAACAAAATTAAACCCTTTGGTTGGCATCTTGAATTACTCATGCATATCAATGAATATCCCGATATTGCATCAGTATTTGAAGACTTCCCCGTGGATCTGGTATTTGGTCATTTTGGTTACAGCCATGCAAAACACGGTATCAATGACAAAGGATTTCAGGGATTGTTGGAATTACTAAAGAATGAGCGCGCTTGGGTCAAAATGACAGGCCCCTATCGTATATGTGATGGCAATCTTCCATACGCTGATATGCGCCCACTGAATGATGCAGTCATTTCTACAAACCCCAAAAGACTCATCTGGGGTAGCGATTGGCCCCACGTCATGGTAAAAATGCAAATGCCTCACGATGCAGATCTGTGTGACCTACTGAGCGATTGGGTCAGCGATCCAAACCTCAAAAAATCTATTCTGGTTAATAACCCTTGTATCCTGTATGACTTTCCAGCATTAAAGTAATAACCTATCAGTCATCGAAAGCTTTGCATATGCACACTACTCTTACCGTGATACTTGGCATTATTGCCATGCTCTTACCTTTGGTTGTTGGACGATTGGTATGGAAACGCTTTGATACTTGGTTTGGACGCAATGATGAAGTCTATATGGATAGCCTAGACTACTTTCTCAAGAAGCTGGGCCTCACTGTGTTAGTTGCTTTTGTGCTGCTATGGCTAGGAATGAGTCTTGTCTTTAGCGGCAATGGTGGCTAAGCAGTTGAAAATAACGCGAACCAAGAACGCAAGATGAATAGCCAACTCAAAACACTGCTAAGCAAAGCGAAATTGAACTTTGCTGTGCTAGGAGCTATTTTGGCAATTGCCGTTGCAGGCAAGTTCACCAACCCTGAATTAACCAATTCAGTCTTTGTAACCGCAGATCAATTGGTATCAGATCTTTATCTTGTTTTCATTGCCATTACTTTGGGGGCGTTTGTTCCGAACTTTAAAACAGTGGTTTTTGGCGCCGTTGGTATCTTTGCAGTGGTCGTCATTGCAATTGAATTGAATGTCTTTCACTATCTGACAACGGGGTATTTTGTTTCGATATTGATCGTCACTCTTGGCTTTGCTTCTATCGCAAACTTATACAGACACTACCGAGAATTTTGGTGATGAAATTAGCTTCTATCCAATAGAAAATTCATTAAAAAGCCCCAGTTATCTGGGGCTTTTTATTAATCAGTTTGTAGCTATTTGAAACATCCAAATAAATACCTCTCTCACTTTTCAAGTGCCCCATAAATGAGCGCATTAACCTGCTCACGGTGTATCTCCGAATCTCACCTGGGGCGACCGCCATCATCACCACCACCATTTGCTCTTTCGGATCAACCCAAAAAATGGTGCCGTTAGCACCATTCCAAGTGTAGTCGCCCACATTGCCATTGATCGCTGAGAGACCTCGCTCCATCCGCACTGCCACCCCTAAGCCAAAACCATAGCCGACTCTTCCTGGTTCAGTAAGGCCAACGTTATTTTTAATATCTTTATTTAAATGATTAGACGTCATAAAAGCGACAGTCTGCGGGCCAAGGACTTTTTTACCGTCGATTGATCCGCTATTGAGCAGCATCTGCCCGAAACGCACATAATCACCAGCCGTTGAAAATGCACATGAGCCGCCACAATCAAATTTCACCTTTTGGTCAAGAATGTCGATCTTTTGAGTTTTGCCAGTGATAGGGTCGGTTGGCAATGACCGCGCCAGACGAGAACGATCTTGTTGCGCAATATCAAAGCTTGTATTAGGCATACCAACCTTGTTCCAAACACGCTCTTGTAATACTGAGCCAAGGGGCTTACCAGCAATTTTTTCCTCAATGATGCCAAGGATATCAATACCAAACCCGTAGTCCCATACCGTACCAGGCTCATAGAGCAATGGTGTGCTCGCCAATTTATCAATAAACTCTGAGCTACTGTATTGCATCGCTGCAGGCGCAGAACCTGCTGGATATAACTTATGAACTGGTGATGAACCGCGCGCACCGTAGGTCAAACCATTGGTATGACGCATCAGGTCTTGGATGGTAATCGCGTTTTTCGCTGGAACAGTTGTTAGGTTTCCATCGGCATCAACTTTGCCCACTTTCATATCCTTGAACTGTGGCAACCAATTTGAAATAGGTGCATTTAAAGGTAATTTGCCTTCCTCATAAAAAGTAAGCGCTCCTACCGATGCCATGACTTTTGTCATCGATGCCAAATTAAAAATGGCATCCGTAGTCATGGGTTTACCACTCGCTTTATCTAAATATCCATAAGATTTATAAATAACGAGCTTGCCATTTTTAGCAACTGCCAAAACCGCTTCGGGCAATTGATTGTTCGTAATTTGATCCGCAAAGAAGGTATCAATTTTCTTGAGACCCTCCTGGTTAAAGCCTTGGCCCGGAACCAGCGGTAAGGGGGTGTTATTGGTATTTGCTGCCTGGATAGGCTGATGACAAATGAACCCAAGCAATACGGTACTCAACAGCCTAAGCGAAAGCGTCACAGATTGATTCATGATGTCTCCTAGTTTTCTATTTTTGATGGGCATGTGCCCTTTTTAAGCTAATTGAAACAGAGTTTGCTAAAAGAAGCACATTTACTGCAGGTTATATAGCCATAAGTTATATAAGATGGATTTTTCAGTATTTGAAGGAATATTGAAAATCCATGACAATCGTGGGCTATGTATAAATATGACCACATTGATCAAACCCTTGTAAATCAACGGGTTGCACAATTTCGCGATCAAGTTGCCCGACGACTGGATGGCAGCTTGGCAGAAGAAGAGTTTCGTCCATTACGCCTTCAAAATGGTTTGTATCACCAACGCCATGCATATATGTTGCGGGTTGCGATTCCCTATGGACTATTCAACTCTAAACAGTTGCGTACGATGGCGCACATTGCCGAAAAATATGATCGCGGCTATGGTCATTTCACCACCCGCCAAAATATTCAATACAACTGGGTAACTCTAGAAGACACTCCAGATATTTTGGCCGACTTAGCCAAAGTCGAAATGCATGCTATTCAAACTTCAGGCAATTGCATTCGCAATACTACAAGTGATGCTTTTGCTGGAGTTGCTGCTGATGAATACGTAGACCCACGCCCCGTTTGTGAATTACTGCGTCAATGGTCCACTCTGCATCCTGAATTTGCCCATTTGCCTCGTAAATTTAAGTTTGCCATTAATGGCGCCAGAGAAGATCGCACGATCTTGCTTTGCCATGACGTTGGCATTGAACTCAAGAAAAGCAAAGATATTAACAACGGTGAACTGACTGCTGATATCTACGCAGGCGGTGGAATGGGTCGTACCCCAATCCTGGGCTCGCTCATCAAACAAAACTTGCCATGGCAATTACTGCCAAGCTATCTCACCGCCCTATTACGTGTGTATAACCGGTTTGGCCGTAGAGACAATCTCTACAAGGCCAGAATCAAGATTTTGGTAAAAGCATTAAGCCCAGAAGAATTTGCGCGCCAAGTTGAAGGCGAATGGGCGCATATTAAAAATGGTGATGACAACTTTACTCAAGCTGAATGGGATCGAGTCGCGAAGCATTTCACCAAACCTGCTTACAAGAGCTTGCAGTCACTCAATACAGAACAAATTATTAATCTATCAAATGATGCTGAAAAACAGGCATTTACAAGATGGCTTGAGCGCAATGTCAAACCACATCAAGTTCCTGGCTATGCCAGCGTCATCCTGTCCCTCAAGCCACATGGCACAGTAGCGCCTGGTGATGCCACAACAGCACAGATGCTCGCTATTGCCGATTTGGCTGATCAATACAGCTTTGGTGAATTACGTGCAACCCATGAGCAGAACTTAGTACTGGCTGATGTAGAACAATCCAAGTTATTTGAACTTTGGCAAGAAGCGAAGAAACAAAAAGTGGCATTGCCAAACGTCGGCCTACTCACTGACATCATCGCTTGTCCTGGCGGTGACTTTTGCTCACTAGCAAATGCAAAATCCTTGCCAATTGCTAAGGCGATTCAAGAACGTTTTGATGATTTAGATTACCTCTTTGATCTAGGAGATATCTCGCTAAACATTTCTGGATGTATTAACTCTTGCGGCCATCACCATGTTGGCAATATTGGTGTTCTGGGTGTCGATAAGGATGGTGAAGAGTGGTATCAAATCACCCTTGGTGGTGAGCAAGGCAATGATGCGGCCATTGGCAAAGTAATTGGGCCCTCTTTCTATGCAGATGAAATTCCGGATGTGATGAGCAACATCATCAATACTTACGTTGAGCAACGCAAAGAGGATGAGTCCTTTATCAAAACTTATCAACGACTTGGAGTAGCTCCATTCAAAGAAGCGGCGTATAAAAATGCCAAGAAGAAAGATAAGGCAGAAAGTAAACTAACTGGGGAGGATGCATCATGAGTGATCTCAATAACACCAGTAAATTGATTGCTGCTCATGAGCAAATTGTGCATTTTCCCAAAGGGCAAAAGCCAAACTTAGCACCTAATGAATGGCTCACTTGAAATAGTAGTCAAGATGAAGGTGGCTTGCCGGATTTGGAGCATGGCAAGAAAGGTGTATTAGTACCATTTAAATGGTGGGTACAACATCACAATGAAGCTGACATTCAAAGCAAAGCTAAAGCAGGTCAAATCGGCGTTTGGTTTGCGGCAGATGATGACATCCTTCACCATACTACTCTGATTGAACAAGGCAAGCAAGTGTGGCCTTTAGTTGCCGCACACTTCCCCATCTTTAGAAATGGGCGAAGCTTCAGTACGGCGGCTCTTCTTCGCAATCGCTTTGGATGGGTCGGTGAAATTCGTGCAATTGGCGATGTCTTAATTGATCAACTCTTGCAAGGAGCGCGTGTAGGCTTTGATAGCTTTGCCTTGCGACCTGATCAAAAAACAGGTGTGGCTTTAAAGCAATTTGATCTATTTAGCGTAACAACTCAAAATAGCTGGCGCGATAAGCGAGCCACATTGGATGCTTGAAAGAACTAGTACTGCCAAGATTGCGCAATGAATAAGCCAAAAAACATAATCAATACTAGAGATACAAGCCCTTTGGGGAAAGTATTTTTGGTTGGTGCTGGTCCAGGCGCGGCAGATCTGATTACGGTGCGTGGCGCAAATTTATTGGCCAAGGCTGATGTAGTTTTTCATGATGCATTGGTTGAGCCAGAGATGCTAGCTTTATGCCCTCAAGCTGAATTAGTGCCAGTTGGCAAGCGCTGCGGCAAGCTATCCTCTGCACAGCAATTTATTAATAAGCGTTTGCTTGATGCAGCTAAAAAGTATCAAACCATTGTTCGCCTTAAGGGCGGCGATCCCATGCTGTTTGGTAGGGCCGATGAAGAAATTACCGCATTACAAGATGCCGGCATTGAAGTAGAAGTGGTACCCGGTATTACCGCTGCATTGGCAGGGGCCGCAAGTCTGCAACAATTATTAACTCTGCGTGGAATTAGTAGAAGCGTTGCATTTATTACTTTGGCACAAGCCACTGAACATTCCAGCTATCCAGATGATGCGTTACAACCGATTAATAATCCGACTGCAGATACCTTGGTGTATTACATGGGGCGTAAAGATGCAGCAAAAATTGCTCAGCAACTGATTGAACGAAATCAGAGTCACACCAAAACAACTCCCGTACATATCCTGGAGGCAGTGAGCACCCCTCGAGAGCGGCTATGGAGCAGCACCCTTGGAGAGCTTGCCCTTGGTAAGGCCGACGCATGGTTTGACAAGATCTCCCCAGCGCTCATCATGGTTGGTAAGGCCCTAAAAAGAGTAGAAGATAAAAATATCTTAGAGAGCCTTAGCCCCGAAATCGATAATCGCTTGCAAGACGCCAGGATCCTCCCCCACAGCAAGCGTAGTGCTTAAAGCAATATTCGGAAATTTTTTCTGACAATTTGCTATGAGTAAGGGAAAGTCGTTGCGCAAATGACCTCCCTGTCCAAAAAACACGGGTACAACGACAATTGCAGTAGCGCCTGAGTTCACTAAAGTACCTACCGCATCTTCTAACGTAGGTTGCATCATTTCTAAAAAGGCGAGTTCGACCAGCGTTTGTGGGCGCTGCTGACGCCATAGATCCGCTAAGCGATCAAAAGGCTCACGCCAGCGACTATCACGAGCACCGTGACCAAATAAAATGATTGCTTTCATATATAGTAAATTTTAGATTGTTAGCAAATCATCGCATAATCTGACTTAAATTGCTTAACACTCACCTCATACACCATACATACCATTTCTTATGATTGATTTACTACATCAATTAGCAACACAAACTTGGTTTATTGCAGTGATGACTATCGCCTTAATTGGTGGTGTTTTGTCAGCGGTGCATCATGCCGAAGTTATAGCGCATAAAACAGGAGAGCCCTATGGCGCCCTGGTATTAGCGATTAGCGATTAGCGTCACCATTATTGAGGTCTCGCTGATTGTTTCCATGATGCTTTCAGGGCATGAGGGCTCACAATTTATTGCCCGCGATGCCGTTTTTGCCACCGTCATGATTGTGCTGAATGGCGTGATTGGTTTATGTATTTTTATTGGCGGCCTTCACCATCATGAAATGTCTTTTCGTAATGAAGGTACCAACTCTGCGCTGGCTGTATTAACCGCATTAGCAACCTTCATTCTGGTAATGCCAATTGTGACCGTCAGCACTCCGGGACCAGACTTTACCAAAAGCCAATTAGCCTGTGCAGGTATTGCATCATTTGCACTCTATGCAGCTTTTTTATTCTTTCAAACGGTTAGTCATCGTGACTACTATTACCGCAAGATGAAGAAGATAGGCATGACAGCAATACGCATGCAGAAAAACCAAGCAATCTGAAAACTGCTGTCAGTATCATTCTATTGATTGTCTCGCTGGTGATTGTGGTGGGTCTTGCTGAATTACTAAGTCCCGCCATTGAGGCTGGGGTCAAAGCTGCCGGCGCACCCAAGACGATTGTGGGTATCGCGATCGCCATGCTGGTGTTATTGCCAGAAGGCTATGCGGCCGTCAGGGCCGCCAAAGCCAATCGTCTACAAAGTAGCTTGAATTTGGCACTAGGCTCAGCCTTGGCAAGTATTGGTTTATCGATTCCGACAATTGCAGCTATTGCCATTTACTTCCAATTACCATTGAGTCTTGGTATCAGCAGCCTCAACATGACGCTCATGTATTTAACCTTCTTTATTGGAGCGCTAACCCTGGCGATTGGCAGAACAACTCTATTGCAAGGTGTAGTGCATCTGATTATTTTCTTTGAGTACTTATTCTTGAGCTTGGTGCCTTAGAAAAAATCATTTAATGATTTTTAAGAATGAAAGTATTTGCCAAAATATTATCAACACTCCCAATATCGCCACTGCAATCACACTGAGTTCGATACGAAAAACTTTTATTCTTTTATGAACATATACAATGGATAGCATGGATCATCCCTTAAGGTTAAAAATCTGCCTAGAAGGGTAACGAGAATAAAAATGGTTTGATATCTGAAATGGTTGCCGCCTAGTGAAAGAATTTCCGCAATTCAATGTGAGAGAAGGATGACTGAATAGGTGCGATAAGAGGTATTAGCGTTCTTACCCCGTTGCCCACCGCCATTCTGCAATCTACAAAACAGACTCATTCTTATTTACGAATAAAACTCATTCGTAAATAATCATCCGCCTTACTTTGTAGGCAATCCTCTTGAGTCATCGCTAGATAGTTGTTCCGTGCGATTTTGAATGCGCCACTCATGATGCTTGCGGTATTCCCCCACCATGCGGATCATCGCGCGATTAAGATCATCACTAGCGCGCTGTACACCACCTAACTGCATCGTCTTTAAGAGTCGCTCTTGACGAATCTGACTCACGCCTGCTTCGATTTGCTCTCTAAATTTAACGCACTTCAGACCAGCCTCTTGCTGGGGAAGGATTTTATCAATGCATGTGGGAGCTAAAAATTTCTCCATCTCATCAGGTAGTCGAAATTTGGTATTAACAAGCTCATCCAGACTTGGCTCATGAATTGCTAAAGGCTTTACTTGGTGATAAACGTCTAATACCGTTAGATAGACTGATTTATATTTTTCCTTGATGAACTTGAGCTGCGAAACAGTTACATTACGCCTTTGATAAGACTTGATGTATTTAACCATTTCGGAAAGATCATTAGCCTCTTTTTCATCCAGAAACCCAGAATCCACCCAGAACTCATACATCCTTTTGGTAAAACGGACATCGATAGAACAAAACTCTTCTTGAGAAATTTGCAAAGCAAGCTGACGGGCACAATAGTCATGCTCTAGTTTTTCTAGTCGAAGCTTTTTCCAGGTGATGACCGCCATCTCGCGGACAAGCATCATCTCCACTGCATCCTTTGGATAAAAATCTCTCTGAAATTGCTCAACAAGTTGATCGAATTCTTCCTGACTTTCGCTTGGCAGCACAATCTGCTTTGAGTATGTTCCCGTCTTCAATGAATTACGAGAGGCAATCTTTTTGCCCTCATCCGTTTGCGGACCACCCACTGACTGAAGTTTTGCAATCGACGAAGGCTTGTTCGTTGGCTACTTTTTGGCAAACAACCTAACACCAGGCCCATCATCTGGCGAGCCAATAAATCCAATGCCCGCTGATTCAAAGGCCTTTTCTATAGCCTCCAAAGTTTTCGCATGGGTTCCTGGCACACCCTCAAGTGACTCTAAGCGCATCAGAGTTGAGAAACCAATGCCAGACTTTTCGGCCAAATCTTTCCCGCTCCACCTCAACATGGCACGTGCAGCACGTATTTGATCGCTTGTAATCAAGTAATATTTACTATATTATTAGTAATAAATAATATTTTTAAGATAATATTTATCTCTAAGGTGATAAAAAATGCTTATAAATCAAAATTTTGCACACTCCGAGCACAAAAGTCTAGCGAAAAAAAATCTAAAACTCATTAACGCCGCGCATCAAAAATCCAAAGGCATAATTCCGTATCTTAATTTTGAAGAAGTAAACAGGCTATTCAAGGATACACTCATCAAAATTGATGGTGCATATGCCCCTCCTACCATAAGAGCTTATAAAGCTAACTTTGAAAGGTTTATTAACTTTTGCGAAAATATCTCTGCGATAGCCCTGCCATCAGACGCTGAAACAGTCGCGAAATATATTCAAAATCTTACTAAAAGCGGTTTGAAATCAGCAAGCATTAGATTGGCTGTAGCTTCAATATCGACAATACATAAACTCAATCAGCTGCCTGACCCCACACAATTACCAGCCGCAAAATTAGAACTTAGAAAAATGCATCGAACTCTTGGACGCGCCAGCAAACAAGCCCTAGGAATAACAGCGCCAATAATCGAGAAAATGATCCTTGCCATGCGAAATGATTTTCGCGGGCTAAGAGATCAAGCGCTTATCTTATTGGCATATGACTCGCTTTGCAGAAGAAGTGAATTAGTATCAATAGAAATTAATGACATTATATTCAATGAGACCGGGTTGCCCATTCGGATTCGACTACGTAAGAGCAAAACCGATCAGGAGGCTATTGGCAAACTAATAAATCTTGGTGCTAAAACACAAGAAGCAATTAAAAAATGGATTGCTTGCTCTAAAGTAGAAAAAGGCTTTCTATTTAGAGGAATTAAAAATAATGGGTACATTACGCCTGGAATTAATCTAGGGCAGGTTAATAGAATATATAAGCGTTTAGCAACTATGGCAAACCTATCTAAAGAACAAATTAAAAATATCAGCGGCCACTCGGCTAGAGTTGGTGCAGCTCAAGATCTTATGCTTTCAGGAGTAAGCCTTCCAAGGTTAATGCATAAAGGGAGATGATCTAAACCCGATACAGCAATTCGCTATGTTGAAAATGCAAACTATATTGAAGACAATTAACTCATTAGCACCTTATCAGTTGCAGCCAAAACCCTCCTCAATGGAGCCTTCAGGAGGCGCCAAATATCTTACAAATAATGCCCAGCATTGTCCACGAAAACCCTTAATGAAATACGGCTCTTATCCATTGGTAATCGTAGAAATTGAGGTTACTCTCGCTTAATCTCAACATCACGCTATACCCCTTAAAAATTCGACTAAGCCAAGCAGTAAATCTCAAAGCTTTCACGATGGAGCTAGGCTAGTTTATGTTCTGGGTAAGTTTCGAAAGATGTTTGGGGTATGTGATTTAGAAAAGCGAATAAGGCGATTAGAGGGGGTTCCTCGAGCCGGAGATGAGTTAAGAACCTTGCTAAACGTATTGAGGAATTAGAGAAGAGCCATAACCCTGAGGATATAGAGGTAGGGAGGGGGCAAAGGAGAGTTGCCAACCTTAATAAGGCCCTAGGCGTATTTGATCAACCCTTTACAATCATGTAATCATCTTAGGCTACAAGGGATATTAATTTTTGATGACAAGTTATAAGGTAATTAGTTAAAACATTGAAGATGGTGATCAATCAGAGCTAAATAGCCCCCTCTATGGTGCCTGGATGCGGCCAAGATGACTGTTGAAGAGTATTTGCATATAGAGCAAGCCTCATATACAGAATTTAGTTCTGCCTACTTTTTTCTAAAGACAATCACTATCAATATTTTTGAAGTGAATAAGCCATAATAACTGGTGAATTCTCCACTCTAAAGCATTCAAATTGAGAATATGCAGATATCGTCGATGGCTTGAAATTTCACCGTTTCTAAAATGATGAATGTTGGAATTAACTTCAGAAGCTGACTAGATGAACATCTGGTCACTCCATAATGGATATTATTTTTTTTAATAATCGCAGGCATGTCTCGTGCCACATCTTGATTAACGAACAGGTAAGTAATCGGATGTATATGTGGATAATTCATAACAAAATCATACGTTAAGTCATCAATAACCAGGGGGGCTTGATGGGAAATGCCCTTATCTTCTAATGATTTTCCAATGAATGAAGCAATATCTTTTTGAGTATGGAGCTTACCAATTGCTATAGATGGTCCCTCGTACCCCAGATGAAATTTCTCATCAAAATCTTTTAACATGGTTAGCCCAAATACTCCAAGGAAAATAATCCCACTTGAAATTAGTATGTATACCAACTTCAAGCTAAATTTGTAGCTGGTATTGAAGTTTCTGGTACATAAAGGCCATGCCAGGCAAGTAATAATGATAATTGAACCAGTCAAAAATGAGACATCGTAGAAATGATGCCGTAAATTCATTACGATGGGAAAAGTAAGGCCCATGCAAACAAGTGCAAGCAAAATTGCGGTCCAGAATGTATGCGTGCCTTTCTTTGTAAAAATAATCCTCAATAAAATTATTAAAGTAACGAGCAAGAACACCATTAAAATAGTGCCAATTACATATTGCAAAGTACGCAATAGCTCTAAGTCATATTTAGTTCCCGGCAAATAATCTGCATCATATTTGTACCAGTACGAAACTTTTTCTAAGGTGCTTGCCCACAAGCCGGGCGAAAAAGCCTCATGCAGTTTTGCAAAAAACAACTGAGAATTGTTAAAGACTTGTAATAAGTTTACCGCTTGGTTAGTCATCGTCTCCTGCAGTGAGGGATAGGCAGTACAGGATAAAAGCTGTAGTTTATGCATTCCAATTGCACTAAAAACTAAACTACCGCATAAGATAAAACTAATTCCCATGAAGCAGAGTTGAGCAGTCTTGGAATTTAAGCCTTGCGCGCGCAAAATTTGGGCGCAGGTTAATGCTGGGGCAAGATAGACTGACTTTGGATGCATATATAGAGCCAAACTATAGGCAAAAGTCACCAGCAATCCCCCAAATATTATAGAAAAATTACTGTGCGAATTTATTTTACTACCCCAAAAATATATAAGGATCGCTACTGTTAGGATAACAATCTCGGGTCGCAAAAGTATTAAGCTATAAATCGTTGGCCCTAACAAAATCATAAGCATAATCGGCCAAAATGACTGATCATTATGGCGACGGCCATAAGCATATAAAGTTATCAAAATAACAAACCAACAAAGGCAGGCTACAAAGCGGTATGACCAGTACCCCCCTTGAAATAAGCTTAATGCCGCCCATGATACAGATGAGGGGAGAAGTAATGCAGGGGGGGGCAACCATAAAGCCTTCGGTACAATAAGGCGTTACGGATTGTTTGAAACCGCCATTTATGAAGAATCTTTCAAGAAAAATGCGGTAGGCAACCTCATCAGGATAAATGGGAAGTTGAAGGGCTGAAGAGAGCCCCCACAATAAAATTCCAATTGCAATAACCATTGCAATTTGTTCTAGATAATTAAAATTGCGCATTTGGCGCATAACTATCCCTTCATGATTTTTAATTGCTTACAAACCTCATGAACAATCTGGTTTGCTTCATCGATGGTCTGGGTTGGACCAATGGGAAGACTGAGGATATTTTTAGCTGAATATTCAGCAATGGGGAATCCCCCTGAAGGCCAATTTCTGCTGGCGTAAGCTATCTGCAAATGTGGTGGAATTGGATAATGAATCAGAGTTTCAATTCCAGCAGAACGCAGTCTATTCTGTAGTTCATCGCGTGATTCATGGTGAACAGTAAACAAATGCCAGCTTGAATCTACTTCATTAATGAATTTTGGTAGAGTCAGTCCTGTCTCCGCTAATCCCTCTAGATATATCTTAGCGATTGCTTTTCGTTGAGCATTATCTTCATCAAGCCTTTTTAATTTTATACTCAAAAATGCAGCTTGTAATTCATCTAGTCGCGAATTCAAACCAATTTCTACATGAACATATTTTTGTTTGGAGCCATAGTTACGAAGTGCACGTAACTTTGATGCTAGTTCGGAGTCATTGGTGGTTATAGCGCCACCATCTCCAAGTGCGCCTAGATTTTTGCTTGGGTAAAAGCTAAAGGCAGCTGCATTGCCCAATCCACCAGTACGTCTATTCTGATATGTAGAGCCATGAGACTGGGCGGCATCCTCTAGTACGGGCAGTCCATATTTATTTGCAATAGCCAGTATTTGCGCCATTTCTGCAGGCTGCCCATAAAGATGTACGGGAATTATTGCGCGCGTCCTATCTGTAATGGCAGCTTCTATTCGATTGGGGTCTATATTCAATGTAGCTGGGTTTGGCTCAACCGGAACGGGTAACGCTCCAAGCTGACTAACTGCAAACCAGGTCGCAATAAAAGTATTGGAGGGTACCAAGACTTCATGGCCAGGACCAATGCCATGCTTGAAGCACCAATCTTAGGGCATTTAGGCCATCGGATACGCCAATACAGTGATCTACGCCACAGTAATTGGCAAACTCATTTTCAAAATTTGCTAGCGCAGAACCTAGAGTTAGCTGACCAGAGTCTAGGGTACTGGCAAGTGTCTTCGCAAAGTCATCTGCATCACGCAAGTTAACGCTTTTTAGATCAAGAAATGGAATCATGGATTACTTTTCTTGATGTCGGAATTCACAATGCTCAGAAAATCGTCGTAATTACGTATGTAGTCTTTTTCATCAAAGTACATCGAAGCCAAAACTAGGCATACAGCACCAGATGAAAAATTATCAATTTCGCGCCAAATGAAGGGGCCTATATGTAAAGCATGATGACTTCTATTTAGAGAAACACGCCTTTTATTTTCACCGTCATCAAGAAGAACATCAAAAGAGCCTGATATAGCAATTAAAAACTGATTAAGATTTTTGTGGGCATGCCCCCTCGATCGGCTCCACCAGGTACGTCATATAAATAATAAATACGTTGTATTTCAAAAGGAAAGAGGCGATTCGCTTCAATATAGGATAGGTTTCCGCGTGAATCTGATATCTTTGGAATTTCGATTAGCTGACAATTATTAATTGATGATTTAGACATGTTTTGCGTTTCGCTTTAAAACCACTTGATTCATTAGATAGGTGAAGGGGATCATGAGCATGACATTAATTAGCGGCGCCAAATAGTCGCTAATTCCTAGAAGTTGAATTTCGATCAAAAAAAGCGCTAATCCCATGAGGTATTGAATGGCATAGATTAAAGGGTATTGCAAAAAAGTAGACCATGAAATAGCAGTTTTAAATACAAAAATTGTATTTCCAAGGTATGCAAATATAATCCCCAATATCATCGATAGTGTATAGGCAAAGGGATAACTCACCCATCTTAAGATGGCAAGATATACGATGTACGTCGCCAATGTATTGGCGCCGCCAATTGCAAGAAAGCGTATAAATTGCTTATTAAAAAATCGATTCAATAACAACCTCAGGGCGTTTATTTGACTCATCGAATACTCGCCAAAGGTACTCTCCAATGACGCCAAGCATCAAAATGATTAGTCCCAGGAGGAAAGTTATAAGCGCCACTATCGAGGCAAATCCTGGAACTGGAATGCTGCCAAGTAAAGCGTGAAGAATGACGGATATGCCATACATAAAGCTTATTATTGAAACACCGGCACCAATCAATGAAATAAGTCTAATTGGTTTTGCCGAAAACCCCAGAACAATATCGAGAAATGCATTAAGTTTCTTTGAAAAAGTCCAGCGAGATCGACCATGTTCGCGTTTGCGACGATGGTAAGGTATTACGACCGGCTTAAAACCAAGCCAATATGCGAGTATTGGTGTGTAAAGGTTTTTAGAGCTATTCGCCAAAGCCGACAGTAGGTCGCGATCCATTAGCGCCAGATCGTATCCCCCTTTGGGATAGTCCCTCAAAACTAGCTTTCGTAAAATCCAGTAATAGAGAGCTGCAAACAGCTTCGTTATTAATGGATCATCCCGGCTAATACGGGCTGCAATAACAAATTTAGCCCCAGCTTTCCAGTGTAAGAGCATCTCAAAAATAACCTCTGGTGGATCTTGTAGGTCGGCCGCTACGACAATAAAGCAATCCCCAGTGACAAATTGCATGCCGCATTTGCTGGCATGTACCGCTCCGAAATTTCGAGTCAATTTGACTAGTTTCGTCTCGGGTCTGAATTCTTTGATCTCCTTGAGTCGTTTAAATGAATCATCACCAGACCCATCATCAATGAAAATAAGCTCAAGTGCCATTTTTTCTTCATTGATCAGACGCCCCTCAACCTCCTGCAGGATTTTAAATAAAGGCAATAATGATTCTTCATTAAAATATACCGGAACTATGATGGATAATTTTTTCATCTTAAAGCCAATTCATAATGATCATGAGCAATTGCACGTGCGCCAAAACCCTCTTTTTGCTCAATTAGCCCTTCATTAAGTTTTCGACCCTCATCGGTGTTTGAAATGCCAAAATCAAAGTACAGTTTATTCGTATAGTGCGAGTTTATAAGATTGGAAAATAATAAATCCAGAGCACCTATTGCCCGTCCTTCAGTGCTAGTGGTAATGTATTGAGCGTGGGCAACGATTTCCGTTACGTACATAATGACTCCAGCCAAGATGTTACCCAGTTTATCCGAGACCCAATGAGCTTCGATATTTTTTGGGAAGTGTGCCGCCAAACGCCTAATCTCTGCCAGCGTATGCACTGGCTTTGTTGAATGACGCTCTTCTAAGTTGCGTTCTAGAATTGGCCAGAAAAGCGCAGGATCCCCATTATTAGTGATAAGTAAACTCGCATTTTTGGCATGCCTAATAGAGCGCTTCCGTCTTTCCTGTATTGGGCCGGGCCTTTGTTGTTCGATTACCGATAGAACATCTCTTCTAACTAGAGTTGCGCCATTAAGAAAAAGTGCATATAGATCCTCTTGGGCGGGTAGACGGCTATAAATTGATGGTATGGTCTTATAGATTATTTTTGAGAATCCATAGGAGCTAGCGTAATCTTTTAGTGCCGTAAAGATTTGAAGCATCAGCGGAGTGGTCATGTCGACTCCAGAAATCAAGCCTCCGTACGTCAGACCTCCGTGACTAGTGAGCACATTTTCTTTCTTGGTGGCAGGAAAAACTGCTCGCATACGGCCCTTACTGTCAAAAAAGCAGAGCGAGCAATCATCAAACCTATCGGCATGGTATTCAATGTAGTTGCGCTGCAGTAAAAAGGTGCCATTTTTGGATGAGCTTATAAAGTCATCCCACTTTGATTGTAAGTCGCGGCTATATGGGACTATTTTCACGCTTCTATTAGCTCGGCTAGAGCAATTCCATTTCGACCAAAGTCATTACCGTTATAAAAGCAATAAGTCTTTTTAGCAACTGAAATAACTGCTGAATACATGATGGCCTGGTTATCAAAGCCCTCAGAAGATACATCTAAATTGAGGAGGTGATCCTTGCGTACCCAATCAAGCCCATTGGTGGATTCTGCATATCCAAGTCTGTATGCCCCTAATGAGCGCTTTCGAACAGAGAAAAATAGTTGATAGTCAGTTGGACTGCGCTTTACCACCCAAGGCCGACCAAAGCCATGCTCATCTGGATCGGTCAATGCCAACACTTTGCGTCCACTTGATTCGAAATTGATTCCATCACTCGACTCGAGATAACGCATGTCATAAACTGGCATTGATTTGCTGTTCAAATTTATCCATGAGCTTCCCGCAACATACCAAAGTCGTGTTAATCCATCTTCATTGATCGCAAAGGGGCCGCCTCGAAAAAAAAGCTCATCATCAGAGCGTTCAAGTACAGGTGTCTTTCTTTTTCGTATAAAAGTGCGCCCTCCATCACTGCTGACTGCTAAGCCCGTAAGAAGGCGATATCGGATTTGATGACCAAGTTCGAAGCCGACGTAGTACATCAAATATTCCTCGCTACTTGCTTTTACAACACTACATACAAGCACGCCATTCTCATCAAATGTTCCTGGTTCGCCGATATCAAGCAGTGGGTTTCTGCTAACTTCAATAATCTGTGAAGGATCTTCTGGTAATACATCGATAAAACCGGGTCGACCAATTCCTTTGGTGTCGCACATCGTCAAATAAATCCGCAATCGATCTGGCGCTATTAGTATTGGGGTTGGGATCATTGCATGTGATTGTGCCCAGTCACCAAGTGCGCCATCAGGCTGAAAGATAATCCCCTTTTTTTCCAGTGCATAGGCTATTCTATTTTGCTGATCATTATGCTTACTTGATTTTGAATAGGCGGCGGGAGTTGCCAGTGCCTTCTGACGCAATACCACGGGCTACTGTATTTTCAGCAAGATCTTTTCCAATAAGAGCAGCTGCTCCCAAAATGCAATCCGCTTCAATTCTGATATTGTTTGAAACTGTTGAGTTGACTCCGATAAAGCTATTTTTCCCGATCGTAACAAAGCCTGAGATAACCGCTTGAGAGGCAATAAATACATTATCTTCGACAACAGAGTGGTGCCCAATATGGTTGCCACTCCATAACACAACATTATTTCCAATCTTTACAAACGGCTGAATAATGTTGTTCTCAAAAATAAAGCAGTGCTCCCCAATTTGGGCATTCGGCCAAACGAAGGCATGACTGCTTACATAAGAAGCTGGCTCATAACCCATAAGCTTTGCACTATCAATGAGTCTTGTTCGCAGCCTATTTAGTTTCGTATAAACCGCTGCAACATAGATGGAATGTAGGCTAGGGTCGAACCACTGGGGCAACTCATCAAAGGGAACAATCGGAAGATTAAATAATTCTGTTTTAGTTAAATATGGCCTTTCAACTGAGAAGGCAACAACTTCATATGACGAGTCATGAGTAAAGTACTCATAGGCAACTTCAGCAAAGGCGCTATCACCAACAATAATAAGTAATCGGTTTTTTTTCAAAATTAATCCTTAGATCATGGGCGAATTATGAGCAGATCCTCGCGCCGATTAGCCATGGGAAGTGTAGACGCCTGGGGAATAATAAAGGCGTGGAATCCTGCCGCCCTGGCTCGAGCAACCATGCCAAGTAAAACCGCATCGTCAATCACATCAGATTCAATCTGGTTGTATTGCACCACCGGAAGGTCCCCAGTATTCATATACTCCTGGTGATATGCAATCCCAGACGCACTTGCCAAGAAGCGCTTACGCATGCTTGAGTTTGGTATATCACCAATAAGCATGCACCCGTGCGGGGCTAACAGCTCTAGTGAGCGGTCAAGAAATTTAAATACGTTACCTTGAGTAAAGATGTATTGAAAAACAGAATAAACCAAAATACCATCCAGTCTCCCCGAGAATTCATTAAAAATTTCTGGGCATTCGGGATAGCGAGCTGCAATTTTTCTAATGTCGCCAGCCCCCTCCTGTTTTGGCAATAGATTAAGCATTTCTTGTGAATCAATTAGTATCAAGGTTTGCAAATGTACATTTGCTTGATTCATCATAAAAAGTGGTAAATCACTGCAACCACACCCTACATCAAGAATCTTACTTTCGGGACGGTTTATGCAAGTAAGTTTGCCAGAGATGTCCTCAAATATTTTTTCTTCTAGTCCCGAACGGTAGTGGTCTGGAAAACCAATCTTTTCGTACCTACTTAAACTATCATTTTGTGCAAAATTCTGAAAGTCCTCGAAGGATAAGTTTTCAAATCGAGTATGGTCTGGCACAGGTTTCATGTAAATAGATTATTAGTTAAATAGCCGTAAATTAAATAATAAGGTTAGATTTTTTGGATTCTTAAGCATAAAAAACTTAAGAATATTACGTTTAATTAGGTATGGGCTTGTGTCAACGCTAGAATCTTGAAGATATCTGCCCAAGGAGAAATGCATAGCTACCTCGTCAGGGTAGATAGGCATATTAAACCAATTGCTAATTGCAAATATGGCCAATAATATTAAAAAAATAGAAAAAGTATTTCTATGCATGAACCAGCTATTTATAAGTTAATTTAATAAATAACATTATTAAAATTCTTTTTTCTTTTCAAAAGGCACTTCAATAAACTTCCACATAATAAAACTAATTAATAATAATGGTATGCAAGCTACCAAAAGATTTTGCACGGAATCAACAATTCGATAATTATTTGCAGTGACTTTACTCAGCGCATTAAATACTGGCTCGTGCCAAATATATATAGCATATGTAAGAAGCCCAAATATCTCAAGTCTTTTGCCAAAATTGCTTAGATATGATTTTGAAGAGGCGGGTGTAATTTCAAATATAAAAATTATTGATGCGGTGAGCAATGAAACCAAAGTCGGCATATATTGCAATAAGAATTTCTTCCAGAACTCTAAATATAAAACCATTCCTTGAGAAGAGACCCATGAACATATAAGATATAGTGCCAATAAGAGTGTATATCCAAATAACTGTCCAAATTTATTAGAATTTTTAATATGTTTTATTACAAAAATATTTGCAAAAAAACCTATTGCAAATAGATCAAAGTTACCAATAAAAGTTTTATATACTTTATAGGGCCAAAATTCCCATCCAAATATTTCGATTGTGAATATGTGGTATAGTGCACCTAATAAAACTATAAAAAATCCAATCGACAATAAAATAGTTCTTTTTCTCAAAATTGTATTAATTAGCCAAAACATTATTGGTGCCATTAAGTAAAATTGCATTTCGGTACTAATTGACCACAACGAGCCGATTGGGCTAATTGGCAATAAACCATCATCATCAACTGAAATCACCCTTACTAAACTAACAAAGTCAGAACCATAAAAAATTTTAGAATAATTAAATATACAAACTATCAAAACAGCTACAAAATAAATTGGTAAAATTCTTAATAGCCTATTTCTATAAAAATTTAATATTCCAATTTTATTTAATTCATAACGACCCAAGAAAAACGCTTTACCCATCAAATAACCTGAAAGTGTAAAGAAAATCCACACACCGCCCCAAGGCGATGCGGTTAGTAGGCCAATAAATGAATTATTTGTTATCAAGCTGGGTAAATTTGGAGTCGCAAAATTTATCATTAAGCCATGCCCTATCAAAACCATAAAGCAGGCAATCGAACGCAATATTAATAGAGGGTCATATTCTCTATTAAATTTTTCTATCTGATAAGTTTCACATTTCGGCCAACTAATAAATGCTATTGAAATAATAAAAAATATTAATAAAATAAATCGTATGATTAGATATACATAAGTTGCAGCTTCATGACTCAACACATGCTTTACGTCTAAATGCACCCCTTTAATGTCGCCATTAAAGGGCCGAGACCCACTAAAACCTGAGCCAATTAAAATCTTATCAATTAAAAAATTAGGTTCATAAGACCACCATGTAGATGCAACCTCTCTCCCGTCTAGAGTTGCTTTGATATATTTTCCTTGACTCGCCTCCAAATCAAATTTGTGCCATACATTTGGCTGTATTGATGCAGGCGGAAAATTAAAGCCCCTTACAAGATTTTTTCATGCAAGTCTGCCACAACCAATCCCCCGCTAGCGCCAACTAATTCCGCGCGAAGACCAGAATTAACATCCGATGTTTGAAATAAATTGTCTAAATTCATTTCTTTAGAGGGCTTAAAATAAAAACTCAGATTTATGTAATTTGCGCTTAAATTTCTATCGGCCAAAAAATCAACGCGGTAATCTTCTTGGCCTTTATTTTTCATCACCTGAAAAGGTACTGTTTTTCCCAATATTTGTTGTATATTAATTATTGCTTGACGTTCAAATAAATTCAATATAAAGAATATTGATATAATTATTAATGCAAATATTGGGCTTAATTTTTTCATGTAATTATTTATTTTAGTAAATTTAAATTGATATTTTTACGAACATATTTAATTAAAATAAATATTAAATAAAAAATTATCGACGGTAAAATGGTCAAGAAAATTAAATAGCTCTTTTTATATACCTTTTTTGAAGGATATTTTATATCAACCCTTTGCATTGGATTATATTTAAAAATTTCATACGATTTAATTTTACAATGTAAAGACGAATATTTATAATTCTGATTAAATTTTAAATTTTCTATCGACTCAATGTCAGATAGAATTTTTTTAACCTCCCCCTCTAAAAAATTTTCCTCCCCAACCTGCCCCTTTAATACAATTTCATATATTTCATGATCATTATGTATGGAAATTTTTACTTTGTTTTTAAAACTATTTAATTTTTCTTCCCTAATAAAATATTTCTGATAAATTAAATCAATATCACTATCTTTTAATATATTAAATTTCTCATATGCATAATTTTCACAAAAATTTTGCGTAACTACATTTCCAACTCTTGAAATTCCAATATAATTAATCTTTTCATAATTATTTATATATAGAAATGACCCTATTGGAGCTGATAATAATAAAATTATTATTATTTCTTTTATATTTAATTTAAAATTATTCATTTAAATACCTCTTTTCTAAATTCTTATAAAATAATACTAAAACTCCAAAGTTTGCTATCGGCCTTATAATTGACCCTAGGCTTATATAGGGATCAACTTTTGCGACCTTACCAGAAAGATATACATTCATAGCTCCACCAGAATAATGGTATAGAGGAAACAGATCCCATATTCCTATATACATACCAAATATAATTATGGATAATAAATAATAATTTCTTTGCTTGAACAATAATGCCATAACTGGTATGTAATATAAAATTCCATATCCTCCAGTGCTTATTGAGTAATTTGTGATTAATATAATTGAGAAAATAGATAAATCATTAAAATTTACTTCCCTTTTATAAATTAATATAAGTGACTTTATTAAATAGATAAATATAATTGCCTTTAATAGATACCCAATAATTGGAGAAATGCTAAATTCCGTAATCAAAGCCCTAAAATAACCAAAGGCAGCTATTGAACTCGGAAATGAAAGCACTTCAGTTGGGCTTAAAAGTGCGCTATTAGTAGCAAATCCCAATAAATTTAGAGGAATAATATAAAACTCTTGATTTATAAGCAACCCTGAAATTAAAAAAATAATCGATCCAAATACAGGCATTAAGAACAAGAAATCTTTGTTTGCTTTACGAGTATTTACATTTAAAAACTGGACTATATAAAAAATAGCAAAGTATGGCTTCATGTTTGCCAGCATTGCTAATGCCAAAGCTCGACTTAATTGACTTTTTGAAAAAGCATACCAACTCAATACCGGAATACTTAAAATTATCAAATTTCCTCTCTCAATAGCAAATAAAAATGCCGGTGAGAGCAGGCATATCAAAAAAACAAGAAATTGCATCTTGAGAGTAACAATCTCCTCAAAGCTAATTCTGACCGCTATTAATAGGCTTATTACATAAATTGCCAACAACAGGAAGATCTGGCTTCCCGCCACTTGTCTGATAGAAAATCCGTCAACAAATCCCAAGGAATCATCTAAGAATAAAATTTGATAAATTTGTAAAAAAAGAAAATTTATGGGTGGGTAAACAGACTCCCATATGGTGTAAATGCCATCTTGCCCAGACCAATACAGAGTATTGTAAAAGTCCATGAATGTATTTTCTTTATCAAAGACAAAGGGCGATGGAAGATATCTATAGCACTGGTAAAACCATAGAATATATAAAAAATTAATGCACGATAAGAACAAGATGCCACATAGGATTAGGGCTTTTTTATCTTTCATTTCTTTGAAAGTTAATTCTTTCTTTCTCTACAACAATTGGACGGTTTTGAACATAACCATGAATAGAGGCTATGTATTCCCCCAATATTCCAATAAAAAATAACTGAACCCCAAATAAAAAGAATAGGCCAATCACAATAGGAGCACTGCCAACAGGAAATGAATTCCAAAAGATCAGCTTTAAAACTAAGAATATAAGTGCAGTAAATATGCTTAGCACACCTAGAATGACCCCTAGAAATGAGGCGATCCGGATTGGTAGTTTTGAATGTCCAACAATGCCCAACATGGCAATATCAAATAATGTGTAAAAATTGTTTTTGGTAATGCCCCCAAGTCTGCGTGGCTGCACAAATGGAATTGTTTTGACTTCATAACCAAGTTCGCAAATCAGGCCTCTTAAGAATGGATATGGATCTGCAATAACCCTCAATTTATCAAGCACTACTCTGTCATAAAGCCCAAATCCGGTAGAGTCCTTAATGATATCCACATCGGTAATTTGATCAATAAATCGATAATAAGATCTTCTCAGAAAGTGCATAACCGGACTACTTTTACTAACAGGCTTAACTGCCATTACTAATCTATAGCCAGCCTCCCACTCGCGAATGAAATCAGGAATCATTTCCGGAGGATCTTGCAGGTCGGAAGCAAGATAGATTGTCGCATCACCCTTCGATTGCAATATTCCATAATAAGGAGACCGAATATGCCCAAAATTTCTAGCATTCAAGATTACCTTTAAACTTGAGTCTATCCGCGCCAAATCTCTTAGGTGTTCAGCAGTGCCATCAGTGGAGCAATTGTCAATTACGACTATTTCAAAATCATAATTTACCAACTCATTTATCGTAATTCTAACCCTACGCAATAGTTCGTCAATATTTTCTATTTCGTTATAGGTTGGAGTAACTATAGAGATCAGTTTTTTGTTCATGTCTATTTAATTGGTGTAGCCACAGTAATAATATTCCCCAACTTAAGCCCAATAGTGAAATTAAAAAACTTAGGTACAGAGTTAACCTTGATTCCAACAGCCCATAATAAATGTTTTAGCAAGAAGCTAAATTCAAAATAATTTTTTGTTCTCTTAATAGAATTAACTCTATATCCAGATACTTCTAAAAGCCTTGATATTGAATTTGGGTTGTAAATTTGAGGGTGCTGCAGACAAAATGCAGGCCATTTCCACCCAACTATTCTTCTTAGCAGGGATTGCTCATTATGAGTAACAATTAATAGCTTTCCATCAGGCAATAATTTTTTTCTCAACTCCGTCAATGTTGCAATAGGGTCAAGCAAATGATCTAGCACTTGAATCATCACTGCAGCACCTGCTGATTGATCTGGAATGTCCGAGAATCGAAACATATCTTCTATTATGACAAACTCATGATTTCGAACTACGTCAGAAAGAGCAGCAGCAACAGCCCTATTTGGCTCACACAACCAGTACTTATCAAACCCACCCTCTGTAACGCAATTAACCGTAAAGATTCCTATATCTGGCCCAATTTCAATATAGTCATTTTTTAAATCCGAGTTCTTTTTAAGCTCTTTAAAATATCCCCTCTGAGTTTTTAGTAGGGAGGACATTGGAACTACATCCATATTTGGGGGCATTTGGGCATAAAGCGCCTCAAGCTGATCAGGCCTATAAAATTCTGGCGCAAATAGTAGATCACAAACATCGCAACGTGAATAAGAAAAAAAGATTTTATCCTTGAAAAAACCATTCCAATATGGAACTAATTTTTCGTAGCAAAGTTCCTCCGCTTTTGTCTCAGAGCAAACGTCAATTGAACTTTCACTTTTTTTGCGACATATGGGGCAATTTCTTTTAAGGTAATCCATGGTCATCTAAACCTTTCATGGGGATTTTTAAATGTGATTGAGTTATGCCAAAAGTAACTCGTCACAATAATGAGAATCGAAAAAATAGTTTGGGCAATCATGGGATTTAGCTTCATCCATTCCACCAACACTGGCAATGCCATAAGATTAATTAAAAAATATAGTCCATGAAATGAGAAAAATTTAATGTATTCATGCTTTAAATTACCCTTTGATTTGAAAACAAAGTACTTATTGCTCGCAAATGAAAATGTGATACATATTACTTGCGCAATGATCAGAATCTCAACATAACCCAACCCATTTGGGTGTAATGCCAAATAGAGGGCCGGATATGTCGCCAATCCAACGGCAGTATTGACTATGCCGGCAATTAAAAAACGAAATTTTTTTTGGTGGCCTAAATAAATCCGTTGAATTTTTTCTTTCATAAACAATGCTTTGAATCAATCTTCCGAAGGAGAATCAATGATCATATTTTCTCGCAGCACTTCCCTTGATAAAAATGGCGAAAGATCTTCCAATGGCGGAGAAGTGATTCGTCCATCAGGATGTTGCTTTGCGCCAAGCTTGGGTGCAAATGAAACCTCTTCATCAATCAAGATTTCACAAACTGCAGGACCAGACTCCTCCATCGTTTTAGTGATATTTTCCAACATTTCCTCATGATTTGAAATGCGGCGATAGGGCAAATCAAACGCAGCGCTAACTTTAGAAAAATCTGGGAATGTCACACCACTTTTGGGTCCGCCACCAACTTCAACACCTTTAAAGAAGTTCCGGTGGGTTTGAAATATCGATACATACCCACTATTATTTAGGATAAATATCTTAATTGGTAATCTATTACCGGCTATGGTTTGCAGCTCTTGAAGATTCATCATAATACTTCCATCACCAGCCAGGCAAACAATGGATTTGCCTCCTGATGCTTTATTAACCCCAATTGCAGCAGGCAGATCATATCCCATAGTAGCGCAACCGGAGTTTGTCCAAAGCCTCTGGCCTGGCTTTAACTCTGCCGCCTGAAAACTCGTTACACAAGCGCTACCATTTCCAGTAACCACAATTTGATTTTCTTTAAGCACATCAAATAAGGTTTTCATAAAGCAATATGGATTTACTAAATCGTTATCCCAGTACTCAGGCAAAACAATTGGAAATCTGTGCTGACGCTCTTTAGACCAAGCCAACCATTTTTTATGCTCTTCAGTTGGCCCAGTGTAATTTGCATCAGCAAGGATAGGTAACAACTCCTTTAGGTCTGCATGGATCGGCATCTCCGGAGTCACGGTTGGCTTTTTCAACTCCAACTCATCAATGTCAATCCAGATTTTAAATGCTTCTCGTGCAAAAGATTTCCAGTTATAGCTGACTTGTCGAATATTCAATCGACTCCCTAAAACTAAGAGTAAATCAGCGTTTTGAGTTACAAAATTACCAGCGCGATCACCTACAGTACCAGGCCGTCCAGCATAGTTCGGATGAACATCCCAAATCGCATCATGAACATTCCACGCCGTAACCACTGGAATTCTCAACTTTTCAACCAATCGGAGGAATGCCTTATGCTCCCCACTTAAGCGCACACCACTACCTACAAATACAACTGGCCGTTTTGATTACTGAATTTTCTTTAAAATCTCATTAGAGACTTTCTTCAAATCACTCTTTTTCCAAGGCTCCTCCAGCTCCGCTGGATCAAAACCCACTAAGGAATCTGGATCTATTTGAGCACCCTGCACATCCAATGGAATATCAAGCCAGCAAGGTCCGGGGCGACCTGATTTAGCCAAATAAAATGCCTTCTCAAGATGGTAGCGAATTGATTTTGGATCGGTCACCATATGACAATACTTAGTCACTGGCCTTACGAGCTCCTCGATATCCAACTCTTGATCTCCATACTGGCGAAGTGGAAGTCCAGTACTTCTAACAGTTGTCTCCCATTTAACTTGGCCAGATAGAACAACCATACCTATCGAATCAACATATGCGCCATATACTCCAGTAATAGCATTTGTTCCCCCGGGCCCGGATGTGACATTCACCAAAGGCAATTCATTGTTTACGCGATAGTATGCCTCTGCTCCAATGGCACAGGCTTGCTCATGATGGTTAAAAATGCATTCTAGATTCTTATTGGTACCAAATGAATGATTTAAATGCATCGCACCTCCACCAGTCACCATAAATACATGTTTAACACCAAGCTCCACAACTTTTTGCGATACATAATCTGATAGTTTCATTATTTTTTTCCCTTCCAACCATTCCAAATTGCCGTTCTCAATATCGCCTGCTCTAAAGAAACGGTCCTCTTTAAATTAAGGTCAGCCTCAATCAACTCCGTACAAGGCACATATCTTCCCGGATTCCAACCAATATCTTCAGCGCCCAGTATCCTCGGTATCCCACCCCCAAGAACCGAGGATACTTTCTCAGCCAGATCCCTTATGGATACCCCCTCGCTTGAGCCCACATTGTAGGGTTTGCATGACTTCCCCCTGACAAGTAAATACCACAAAAAAACCGTTAAGTCTGAGGCGTATAAGTAAGAGCGAACGGGATATCCATTCCCATTGATAACAATATCTCGACCCTCCATCGCATCTTTAATAAAGTTACCCGCAGCAAAATGAATGCCAAGCGAAAGATAAGGGCCTAACAACGCAAAAATCCTAGCAATACTAATTTGCAAACCAAACTGCTTTTGATGAATTGCACACAACATTTCTGCCGCCCTCTTGGCTTCTGCATAAGTAGCTCTAGCATCTACACAGCTTGGTCCACCCAAATAGGTTTCAGGTACATTCAATAATTCCCAAGGCTGCTGACCGTAGACCGCACCAGAACTTAGGAAAAGCACTCTTTGAGATTTTTTTTCAACAGCAAATTTCAATGTTCTAAGAGTGCCATCAATTACAGTTCGATACATCTGCAAGGGATTATTCTCATTTAAATCTGCACTTGCATCTGTTGCTGCATGTATTACATGTGAGTATTCGCCTGGGGGCGAAATAAAATCGCAGACATTGCCATCTATAAATTCCAAGTTGGGTGATGAAAACAAGTGCGGTACTTTTTGCTTAAAAGCCTGCGCATTTCTAGTCAATACTGTTGCATGAATTTTTAAATTTAACTTTTTATTGGCGTATAGAAGACTTTCCAAAAGCCAGCAACCGATAAAACCAGTACCCCCAGTGATAAATATTTTGGCGCCTTTTAAATCTGGCCACACCTGAGAAGTTCTATCTAGAATCGATTTGAGATCATGCTCAATATTCCAATTGTCGGCCAGATTCTCAATAATTTCTTCTGAAGCCATTAGACCCACCCCTCTCTTCTAGCAAGCGGAATTAAATCCCCCATAGAGTGAATCATTGCAGTAACTTTAGAGGGATCAACGCCATCGTCATATCCTCCAGAAAAAAATATAAATGGAAGACCGCTATTTTTTGAGGCCCCTTGATCTACAGTGCTATCGCCAACTAAAATTGCATCACAATGTGAGTGGCCAAGCATAGACAATGCAAGATCAACTGGCTCGCGTGACGGCTTAGAACTAGAAGTGCTACCACCACCAACTACGCAAGAAAAATAGCCATCTAAATTGAGGTCACTCAACACCTTTTTACATAGATAAATTGGCTTATTGCTACAAATTCCTAGATCAACCCCAAGATCCCTTAATTCAATTAGAGTTTCTTCAACATGAGGAAAGATATCGGCAATATTAGTTTTCTTGGCTTCATATCGTTTCCTAAAATCCTGCAAGTAGAGATCTGCATTAGACAGAGGTATCTCTAGAGAGTTTTCAATCAAACTATTGGCGCCTAAGCTGACCCACTCTCTATATTTTTGAATTTCTAAACAATCTAAATTACGCTCCAGCCTCATTTGATTTAAAACATCCCCAATAGATTGGGCACTATCCACAAGAGTTCCATCAAGATCAAATAAAACGGCTTTAAGCTTCATCATTATTCAAAGCCAAAGTTAATAGCCCATCCAGAGTTTCCTCGCCAGTTACTGTTTCAGATAAATACCCCGATCTTCCTGAAAGCTTTTCCAAAACTGGCAACACAAAGGAACTTCGCCTACTTAGGCCTCCGGCAATTAAAAATTCATTTATCTCATGTTTTGGATCTATCAAATCCATTGCTACTTTATATTGATTTAACCAGCTCTTCGCCAGCCCGGCTATTAGGACTCTAACCTCAAATGCATTCTCATTAATCCCAGCAATAAAACCACCTGATGCATATTTCCAGCTGGCCTCAAATACATTAAGATCAATTTCAATTGTGCTAGCAAGAATCTCGCTTGGCTGAAGCGAGCCAAAGATTTCCCAAAAAACTGGTTTTCCACCGCCCAACAGTGAAATTCCATCTATAAACCCAGCGAAAACATTTAGGGCGCGTCCAGATGGTATATGGGTAAACGCTGCGAACACTTCGCTATTTGCACCAGGCCTTCTTTCCACGCTAGGTTCCAATTGCAAAACGTTACCCACAACCTGTGAACCAGTTCCTAAATTTATTAGCAATCGCCCTCTTTTGGGAAAGTGGGCACCAAAAACTGCCGCCTGCATGTCGCCGAGGCCCCCATAGACTGCAAGAGAACGGTTGCCAATACTAATTTTTCCAATACTTTCGCCTAATTTTGATAGCATTGGAAATTGATTAATCTTTAAATGCGGAGATGACGATTTGATTAATTCATCTGACCAGGCGTCATTCAATAATGAATAAAATCCTGTGCCGGCCGCAAGAGAGGGGTGGATTTTGGGATTCTTCTCGCCCCCGCGATACAAGATCCAGTCCACTAATGTGCACACCTTAAACTCTGGGAGTCTACTAAGACTATCGTCCAAATGAGACAGAGTCACAAAAGGCAGTCCAACCCGAAGCTTTAATCCAGATTGATTTAAAAAAGAGTTTCTAAAATTTTTATTTTCAAATCGACTAAATGTTGAAGGTTTACCATCAATCACCTTTCCAGCTCGCTCATCACGCCAACTGATATATGCGGTTAAAGGTTTTTGAGAGTTAGCATCTAGCAGCAGAACACCATGCATCTCAGTACAAATCCACATACAGTCAACATTTTGGTGACGCTCTAGCAAGGAACCGGCAGTGACAATCAAGCAGGTCCAGTAGAGTTCTGGATCAACCTCAACCTCACCAGAAGATCCAATCTTTGGTGTAGGGGCGTCGCACTCACTAACCTCAATAATCTTATTTTGATTGCATGACCAAATCGCTGCCTTTATGCGACTCGCGCCAAAATCAACTAATAAGATTTTTTGCATTACTTTTTAAGCAAGGGAAGCAATTACGCTGTTGACAGCAGCTCTTAGCTCTTTCTCACCAGAATCATTTAATGAGAAATCAATAAATCGCATTTGACCAATAGATTCTAGAGTTGCAAGTTTCAGAACAGTGCCCTCTGCTTTTTTATCGCGTCTTAGTAAATCAATAATTCCATCTAAATTTGCTTTAACAAATATATTGAGAGCCTCTGGAGGAATAATTCTAGAGCCTAAAGCCAGGAGATAGTCTCGCTCAGACTTAGATAAAAGATTTCGATGAAACGCAATTTCGTTTTCAACCAAGATTCCAATGGCTACACCTACCCCATGGGATATTTTGTAATCAGTCAGCGCTTCTAATGCGTGCCCAAAACTATGCCCGTAATTCATTGATCTACGAAGATCAAGCTCAAATTCATCAAACTCAACAATTGCCTTTTTAGCGGATAGGGAAGTTGCAATTAATCGACTAGTAGCATCCATATCACCCCGAAGGAAGGCGTCTAGCTCCCGATCAAATACATCCAAAAAATCTTTACCGCCAGTGACGCATAGCCTAAAGATTTCACCGATCCCAGAGAACCAATCATCTTTTGGTAGCGTTTTTAAAAACCCTGTATCAGTAATAATTTTTCTTGGTGCTGAAAATAATGCCAAAAGGTTCTTTGTCTTTTTATGATTTAAGGCGGTCTTTCCACCAACGCTACTGTCACCCTGGCCAAGCAATGTGGTTGGCACATACGTCCAAGGGATGCCACGCTTATAAATATAGCCAGCGAAAGCACCTAAATCCTGCATGATTCCACCGCCAACCACATAAAGCATTGAGCTCTTTGTTGCCTTATTTTGCTCAAGGAAATCTATTACCTCAAGCACTGTTGAAATACCTTTATTTTCCTCAATTGCAGTGACTAAAAAAGTTGGCACATTAGCTAATTGAGTGAAATTTCGTAGATATAGCTCAAAAATATTTTTATCAATCAAAAGTAGTGGGGCTGCATGGCTTGTAATTTCATTTGCCAGCCTCTCACCAGCACCTTCGCCAGAATAAAAAGTTACTTCATAAGGGCGAGGGGATGATTTAACCTGGAAACCTAAGCCAGGCTGAGGGCAAGGCTCAGCAGATAGAACTTGCTCCTGTATCTTAAAAGTACTCAAAACAACAATCTCCTGAAAAATTAATTTTGAAATCCGCCGATTGAATAGCCGCCATCAACCACAATATCTTGTCCATTTATATATCTATTAGATTTTGAACAAAGAAACCAGGCTACCTCAGCAATATCATCAGGCTCACCCATTCGACCAATCGGAATTCCAGATGTTAGGCGTTCAATAGCATCAGCGGAGTTATTTTTATATGTGAGTTTTGTCGCGATATAGCCAGGTGAAAGGGCATTAACAAGCACCCCATAAGGAGCAAGCTCAATGGCTAAAGTTTTTACTGCGCCATTTAAAGCATGCTTTGACATGACATAGGGCAACCTACCTTTGCGCGCTAAAAATCCGTACAAAGATGAAATCACAAGGATGCGCCCAAATTCACCCTTCTTCCAGTGAGGAGTTAATTCACGAACAACATCCAAAAATCCAAACACATTCGCGTCTAATGATTCTCGAATCTGTGCATCAGTCAACTCTTCGAAAGTTTTAGGATTATTTAAACCACCAGAGTGAATCAGAATATCAAATTGATTTCCATTTTTCTTAAAGTAGGTGGCTATTTGATTGGGATTAGTTAAATCAAAATCTGAACGCCCGACACCGAGTGCTTCTACCCCATGCATGGATAGTTTTTGGGTGATAGCGGAACCTATATCACCCTTTCCACCCAAAACTAAAGCCCTCATCGCGAATTACAGACCGCGGTTCAAAATCAGATTCTTCAGACTCTGATTTTCACTATAAGGGCCATCAATATGATTAATCGATAAGGGCTCATTAGCCTTAATTCCAGCAATCAATTTCTCGCCATTCATCACTTCCCTGCAGGATAGCTGACCTTTCAATAAAGGGATGGCCAAATAAAAGTCTTTTTCAAAACTTTCTTTTGTTAGAACATATCCAGGCTCTAAATCTTTTTTCGCATAAGCGCCGCGAACCAAAGCATCTAAATATTCGGTCTCTTTTTTAGAAATGACACGACGTGAACTACTTTGGCCGCCGCACATTTCTTTTGCCTTATGAAATGCCTTAAACCAAGCATCACATTGCTCTGGTAGCGAGCAATAGCTTGAGACAGGAATGCCTTCATAATTAATGTCCACATGACGCTCCCAGGTTCTTGCTCCCTTGCCGTAAGAAATTAACATGGAAGAATGCCAATCATGATATTCATGGGTTGACAACCCAATCACATGACTTGGATAGCGCGCCTTCAAATAATCAATTTGATCAAGCTCTAACTCAGAATCTTCCGAAGGGTAAAGCGATACACAATGATTGATAGATAGCGGTATGTCGCGCTTTTCAAAGAAATGCACCAAATCATCCAGATCCTTCTCCGACGCTCCGCCAGTAGACACAATGGTCGGCCTACGTGTCGAGGCGATTTTTTCAATCAATACCCAATCATTCATATCTGAACTAGCGATCTTAATAATTGGCATATCAAACTCAACACAAAGATCTACTGAAGCTTCATCGAATGGGGTTGCCATTGGCACACAACCAAGATACTTAACTTCCTCTACCATGCGGGCAAAGTCCTCGCGACTTAACTTAGTATCCTCAGTCTTTTTAATATAGCGTTGCTCTGCACTCCCCTTGTAATCCGGGTGAATAAAGGCATCAACATCACGAAACTGTAGCTTAATCGCTGCCTTTACATTATTAAAACGAACAATCGCAGCATGATCACGAATAATTTTGAGGCCGCGATCCAATTTTCCCCAGTGATTATTTGCCAACTCCAAAACAAAGAAATTTTCAAATAAATCTTTATCTTTTTGTGAAACTAAGTCCATATCAACCTCTTATTAAAATTAATTCTTGCTATAAAAAAATTATTAAAATCTACCGATAGCCCGCATAGAGCTTTATTTGCTCCAACGAGAGTGCCTTCATATTCATATCACCACGAAAACCTTTTTGCCACTGTGCAATTTTTTCAATTGCCTGCTCCAAACCCCACCTCGGCGTCCAATTCAAATACTGGCGCGCTTTTGAGCAATCGAGCTTCAAAGAATGAGCTTCATGGGGCTGCTCACTTTGATCTTGCTGCCAACTAGCAAGCGATCCCCAATTTTTTATCAGTAAATTAATTACCTCTTGCACGGGTCTTGCATCTTCATCCCGCGGACCAAAATTCCAGCCACCGTCAAATTGAGGTCCACGCTCATAAAGTGCTTGCGCCAATATAAGATAACCAGATAGAGGCTCTAAAACATGCTGCCAAGGCCGCGTGGCTAATGGATTACGAATGATCAATGCTTTTCTTGTCTCAAAAGCTTTAATCGCATCTGGAATTAAGCGATCTTCAGACCAGTCACCACCGCCAATCACATTGCCTGCACGCGCTGATGCAATGGCCACCTGATGCTTCGCATATTCTTCTACTGGGAAGTAAGACTGTCGGTAAGCACTAGTTACTAACTCAGCGCAGCCTTTGCTATTGCTATACGGATCATATCCGCCCATGGGCTCGTTTTCACGATAACCCCAGGCCCACTCTTTATTCTCATAACACTTATCGGTAGTGACAATCACTGCTGCTCGAACACTGTCGACATTTCGAATCGATTCGAGCACGTGCACTGTACCCATGACATTCGTAGCATAGGTTTCTACTGGATTAACGTAGGAATAGCGCACCAAGGGTTGAGCCGCCATATGAATAACGATTTCTGGTTTGGCATCCGCAATAGCCTTTTGCAATCTTTCTAAATCCCGAATATCAGCAATATGGGACTGCTCAAGATCCTCTGCAACTTTGGCCACTTCAAAGAAATTCGGATTAGTATTTGGTGCTAGCGCATAACCAGTCACTTTGGCGCCCATGGAGCTAAGCCACAGCGATAACCAGCCACCCTTAAAACCTGTATGGCCAGTTAGGAAGACGCGCTTACCCTTCCAAAAAATGGGGGCAACTGATGCGCGGTGCGCGACCTCAGGATTAGACGATGCAGACACGCTTATGCCCAGACTTTCCATGGAGCTTTACCGCCATCCCATAATTCTTCAAGGTGCTGCTTGTCGCGCAAAGTATCCATCGGCTGCCAAAATCCATTGTGCGTAAAAGCTTGAAGTTGACCGGAAGTAGCTAATGTCTCCAAGGGTTTGCGCTCCCAAATCGTGCTGTCATCCTCAATCAAGTTAATCACCTTTGGAGAAAGTACAAAGAAGCCGCCATTAATGTACATACCATCACCATGGGGCTTTTCCACAAAACTATTCACTGTGGTGCCACTCATCTCGAGCGCACCAAAGCGGCCTGGGGGCTGGACTGCTGTTACCGTAGCCTGCTTACCATGCGCTTTATGAAAGGCAATCAGTTTGGTGAGATCCACATCACCCACGCCGTCGCCATAGGTAAAGCAAAAATCTTCATCGTCCAAATATTTAGCAACGCGTTTGAGGCGACCGCCAGTTAAGGTATTTTCACCAGTATCAATCAGCGTAATTTTCCAAGGCTCAGCGTTATGTTGATGTATTTGCATGGCATTGTTGTTAGCCATATCAAAGGTCACATCACTCATATGCAAGAAGTAATTAGCAAAATACTCCTTAATCATGTAGCCCTTGTAACCACAGCAGATCACAAAATCATTGACGCCATGGGCTGAATACATTTTCATGCTTACCGCCAATTTCCACCATAGGCTTTGGACGGGAAGAGGTTTCTTCCGCGATGCGAGTACCCAAACCACCAGCCAATATGACAGCCTTCATAACATTCCTAAATGCACAAAAATACAGATTTTATAAGAAAAAAGGGGGAGTAAGACTCTGTTTTGCACTGCAATATATCCCTAATTTTCATAATTTTACTCGCTTATGCGCATAACACCAAAGCATCTAGCAAGATCGCTAACGCCGTTTAGCGTCCCTCATAACCGCTCATTGTCGTCTTTTTAGCGCCAAAAAGGCACAATGGCATTATTTAGAAGATTTTCTAGGCCTATTTTCCATGCTATATCGCCCTTTGTATCGCTTTTTAGGCCGTTTTTTTAAAACAATACGACCGACGAAAGATTGCCAACAAGATCCTCATGGTCGAGAGCTTTGATTATGGCATTGCACATGCTCAGCTCATGAATTCCCGCTCGATTTTATATTCTTGCGATATTTTCCCTGCCAACCCCGAGTCGAGCGTTGCCAACATCCCTTATCTTGCTCGGATTCCCGAGAGCATCAGTGCATTGACTCAAAAAAAGTTGGCTGTCATACCCAGCATTTACGTTCCGAGTGATGGGCTGAGTTACTTTGCCCAACATATTTTGCCCCAGATCAAGACTCCATTTACCTTAGTCAGCGGCGACAGTGATCTAGCAATTAATCACACCAATCTTGGCAGGGCTTTGCATCAATTATTAGATAGCTCTCTATTACTGGCGTGGTATGCACAAAATCGCGATTTTGATCACGACAAACTTCACTCACTTCCGATTGGTATCAATTTGCATAATCTGTGGAGCAATCCCCTGCAATGGGGAGAGGGCTTTATTTTGCCCAGCTTACAAGAACTGCAAATCCAAACTATTGCGCAGCAGGCTGCTCCATTAGAACAACGTGAGCCTAAGATCTTTTGCAATTGGCATTTTTTAATTGACCGTGCTGACCGCAAACAGTGCTTTGATGAGATTGATCATTCACTATGCTTTTTTCAAGCGCAGCCCGCACCAGTTGCTCAGACCTGGCAGACACAATCGCGTTTCCAGTTTGTTCTCTCACCCCATGGCGCTGGCTTAGACTGCCATCGCAGCTGGGAAGCCCTATTGCTGGGCTGCATCCCGATTGTTAAAGCTGCCAAACTCAATGATTTATTCGAGAATTTACCAGTGATTGTGGTTGATGATTGGCATCAAATTAATACCGATTTTCTTAAAAGCGCTATTCTGCAAACTTCGAGCCACTCAATGAATAAAGAAAAATTAACGATGTCCTATTGGCGAAAGAAAATTTCTTTAGACGCTAAAGACTAGTTTTGAGCAATTCACTTGCGCCGATCTTTAAATAAAAAATCATGGGCGCTCAGTTGTTCGATCAACTCGTAATCAAATTGGTCAAGATATTTTGACAACTTTGGCAAATCCCGACACTCAATACAGAGGTACG
Organism: Polynucleobacter sp.; assembly: GCA_044225315.1. GTDB lineage: Bacteria > Pseudomonadota > Gammaproteobacteria > Burkholderiales > Burkholderiaceae > Polynucleobacter. The sequence goes on along the minus strand of JBGAIU010000001.1, from coordinate 83,520 downwards.
AAAAACGAAATTGATTGTGATCGATGCCTTTAAGCACCTCTATTTCGGCACCCTCTACATCAAGAGACATTAGATCAATTGATGCGGGGCTTGTGACTCCAACAGAATTGAATTGAGTGTTTTTGCTACAGCACCAAAGACAAAAACTTGATCCGTAGCGTTCAAAAATTGCTTGCCAGAATTTGCGTGGTCGTCAGGATCCAATACATCAGATTCCAATCCAACTGGTCTTGACATCAAATTTGCAAAAACAATCTCCACAAAGCGCCCCGCGTAATCAAAAGAGACACAAGCATTACAAAAGATATGATTTGCAGAAGATCTATTGGCCAAACACTTAAGGTAATTGTGCGGGGTGGGCTCAACCAATACCCCCCTCCAAGATTTAAAGCGCTCAAAATACAGGGTATTGGATTGGCTAATCCCATCATTCGCACCCAACTCTACATAAAATCCACCATTCTGGGGCAGGTATTTTTCAAGCTTTTGATTTTTGATCTAAGCCGTTAATACTAAAATAATTTTTCTTATTTCTGTTTCTGTATTGCTTGATTTTACGGCCAATGCTCCAAAAAATTGGAGGCATAAATTGCTTAAAGACAGACCGGATCGGTTTCATAAACTGATTTTCTCCTAACGATAATTAGGAATGAAGCAGGATAAAGTCAGCGCTATCGCGAAATAACATCCCAATAAAAAACGGGCTTTAAACAATATCTTTTTCCATTCAAATTGCCGCAAATTGGTAAATTTTGAAAAATATATATTTAAAGTGTCAATCCACATCCTGGCTGAACTTCTATTGAAAAGGTAAATTAAGTAGGGCACGTAGAGGGATGCATAAAAGAATGTTCTTGAGAGTGCCATCCACTTACGGCCAATGACATCAGTTACCAAGGTTTGAGTATGGGGCAAAAAGTCGCCAAATACCCCTCCGTACAACATCGTGTTATCTACATTGCCAGCCCAATTATTCATCGTATAAACAACAAATCCTAGATATCCCAAGATCTCAATAATGAAGAGAAATTTTTTCTGAGGAATAAAACAAATTGACAGATAAACATAAGGTGCAATCAGAATAATCCACTGCGGATGCCACAGTACCCAGCTAAATAAAAACGCAAAGGAGAGCATGCAGCCATAAATAGCGCGCTTAGCCCAACCATCAGCATCTACTCTAAAATCGAATTTTGACCAATACAAATAAAAGCACATTGAGAGATACGCAAAATTTGCCAGGATGGGCCTAATTTTTATGGATGCCCCCGCCGTCTTGGTGCCGACTAAGCCAAAAATTTCTCCAAGAAATATCTCGCTATGCCAATACAAGAAAAATTGAAATAGACTAACTAACAGCCCTGCAACTCCATACAACAGCAAATATATCAATCGCTTTTCAACAATTAATACCAGTGGCAGATAAATGATTGCAGCAAAATATTTGAAAGAAATAGCAACTGAAAACCAAAATGCAAACCATTTCCATTTTTTCGCAAAATATGCGTTTATGCCAAGCAAGGAAAAATAGAGCCCAAATATATCGTAACCACTAAAAATAAATACCGAAAAAATAGCTATGGGCGATGTGGCAAATAAATATTTTGGAAGAAGGCAATCATTAAAAGGAGGTTGGATGGTTGAATCAGGAGTAATCTGAGCGGCAATTTTTCCAACTTGGTTAACAGACCCAAAGAAGAAAATGACGAGTAATAATTTTGACCATATCGTCTGAATTGGATTTGACAATATCCATGTTGTCCTCGTTACCTCTGGAATCAGGCCAGCTAATTTCAGTGGCCAATTCCATAAAGCAAAAATCCAATAAAAAATTGGCAGGTAATTGTTGTCGCCCATCCTTGACTTGTTGTAGTCATAAAAATCCCAAAAGTGTCCATACAAATAAGCAAAAGAGGAGCTGTTGGTGTGCGTTAAATCTGATTGCTTAAAAAGTAAAAAACATAGCGCAAGAGAAAAAGCATAGAGTCCATACTCAAATTTAGAAAAATATGGAGCTCGCTTGATATGCGTTATTTAAACCCTGCTCTAGATTAACCGTTGGCTTCCACCCTAGGTTATTTAATCTTGATGAATCCATCCACTTTCTTGGAGCTCCATCTGGCTTGGTGGGATCAAAAATAATTTTTCCATTAAAGCCCGTTGCCTTAGCTACAGCATGCGCTAACTCATTAATCGTGACATCAACGCTGTAACCGACATTAATATGACTTTGCATCGGAGATGTTTGACTATCGTAAGTTGTTTTATCTAACTCCATGACAAAAACTGAAGCTGCTGCCATATCATCTACATACAGGAACTCTCGCCTCGGTGTTCCAGTTCCCCAAATCACGACTTCTGGTGCATTACTCAGCTTGGCTTCATGAAATCTTCTGATGAGAGCGGGGATTACATGGCTGTTTTCAGGATGATAATTATCGCCTGGCCCATATAAATTAGTTGGCATCACCGAGCGATAATCTACTCCATGAGACTGGCCATACTGTCGGTTATAGCTTTCACACATTTTGATGCCAGCAATTTTGGCAATAGCATATGGCTCATTGGTAGGCTCCAACTTACCCGTAAGCAATGCATCCTCACTCATAGGCTGCGGTGCCAACTTAGGATAAATGCAGCTTGATCCCAAGAATAATAATTTTTTTACACCACTTAAAAAGGCTTGATGAATCACGTTATTTTGGACCATCAGATTGTCGTAGATAAACTTAGCTGGGAAGGTATTGTTGGCATAAATGCCGCCAACCTTAGCTGCCGCTAAAAATACCTTGTCAGGCTTTTCTTGTTCAAAGAAACTTTGCACGGCGACTTGATTTGTTAAATCAAGCTCGGCATGCGTTTTACCAATCACATTGTTATAGCCTTTTTGTTGCAGGGCTCGCACAATAGCAGAGCCCACCATACCGCGATGACCCGCAACATAAATTTTTTGATTCAGATTAATACTCACTATTGGTATTCTTAATTAACAAAATTTAACTGTGGGCAATATCTATTGCTATTGTTTTAATTTTCTTTACCCACTGCCACTGAATAGCCATGCTTTTCTAATAGGGCATGTTGCTTGGCTTTTTCTAGATCACTGGCAACCATCTCAATAATCATTTCATCGAGCGTGATCTCAGGAACCCAGCCCAATTTTTCTTTTGCCTTAGTGGGATCACCTAGCAGTGTTTCAACTTCAGTTGGACGATAGTAGCGCGGATCGATTTGTACAATCACATCGCCCACTTTTAAAGCAGGGGCTTTATCGCCTTCAATGGCAGCAACGATTGCTTTTTCGTTCTCAGCAGTGCCTTCAAATTTCAACGTGATGCCCAATTGCTTAGCGCTACGAATAATAAATTCGCGCACGGTGAATTGCACGCCAGTAGCAATCACAAAATCCTCTGGCTTTTCTTGCTGAAGCATTAGCCACTGCATGCGAACGTAGTCTTTGGCATGCCCCCAATCACGTAAGGCATCGATATTGCCCATGTATAAGCATTTCTCAAGACCTTGAGCAATATTCGCAAGACCCCGAGTTACCTTGCGGGTAACGAATGTTTCACCGCGGCGCTTAGACTCATGATTGAATAAAATGCCATTGCAAGCATAAATGCCATAGGCTTCGCGATAGTTCACAGTAATCCAGTAGGCGTACATCTTGGCCACTGCATAAGGGCTTCTAGGGTAGAAGGGTGTAGTTTCCTTCTGAGGAATTTCTTGAACTAAACCATAAAGCTCAGAGGTGGAAGCTTGATAAAAACGGGTTTTCTTCTCCAAACCAAAAATGCGGATGGCTTCAAGCATACGCAATGGGCCAATTGCATCAACATCAGCGGTGTACTCCGGAGACTCAAATGAGACAGCAACATGGGACTGCGCCCCCAAGTTATAAATTTCATCGGGCTGACATTCCTGAATAATGCGCACCAGGTTACTGGTATCGGTTAAATCACCATAGTGCAGAATGAGGTCGGGATGGTTAATGTGTGGATCTTGATAAATATGATCAATACGCTCCGTATTAAAGAAGAGGCACGGCGTTTTATGCCATGAACGATATAGCCCTTTTCCAATAAGAACTCAGCTAGGTAGGAACCATCTTGGCCAGTAATGCCGGTGATGAGAGCCACTTTTTGTTTACTCATGGATATTCTTTATATTTAAATTTGGTTGCGGCTCTAAGATTTATATCAAGTTTAATAAGCAATTTTAGCTTCTACCGTAGGTATCCTCAAAGCGAACAATGTCGTCCTCACCAAGATAGCTACCGGATTGCACTTCAATGATTTCTAAAGGGGTTTTTCCAGGATTTGCCAAACGATGGGTTTGCCCCTGAGGAATATATGTACTTTGATTCTCATTTAACAATAGGACTTGATCGCCATTAGTAATTTCAGCAGTACCTTTGACCACAATCCAATGTTCTGCGCGGTGATGATGCATCTGCAATGACAGACTGGCCCCAGGCTTCACCTGAATACGTTTTACCTTGAAGCGCTCACCCTCATCTACGCTGTCGTACCAACCCCAAGGCCGAGAAACCTTGCGATGCAGATTTTTTTCTTCGCGCCTCTCAGTCTCTAGTTTGGTGACAATCGCCTTGACATCTTGACTCTTTGCCCTGTCTGCCACGAGAACAGCATCGGCTGTTTCGACAACAATCAAATCATTCACTCCAACCGCACTTACTAATCGACTACCCGCATAAATGAGGGAATTTTTAGAGTTACTAATAAGCACGTCACCCTTAACCACATTGTTATTTTGGTCTCGTGCGCCAACTTGCCAAACCGCATCCCAGGCGCCTAAATCATTCCATCCCGCATCAAGCTCGATCATCTTAATTTGAAATTTTGGTGATTGCGGGCACTTCTCAATCACGGCATAGTCAATGGATTTGCTTGGAATTTGACTAAACAATTCTTTATCAGGGCGAATGAATTCGGCATCACCTGAGACATCTCTTGTTTTCTTGCTCCAGGCTAGATCAGTTGCAGACAGAATGTCAGGACGAAATTCGTTTAAGGCAGCTAACCAGGTGCTTGCCTTAAGAACAAACATCCCACCATTCCAATAGTAGCCCCCTTCTGCCAAATACTGTTTGGCAATAGTCTCGTTGGGCTTTTCAACAAAGCGCTCAACTAAATAATCGCCATCTTGATTTTGATCTTGTTTGATCTTGATATAGCCATACCCGGTTTCTGGGGCAAAAGGCTTAATTCCTAAAATAGCAATAGCGCCATCTTTGGCAGCATCGATTGCTTGCGACAGCGCTTGAGAAAAAGCATTTGCATTGGTCACCGTCTGATCAGCGGGAGTCACCACCAATATGGGGTCATTACCCAGTTCGCGCGCATAGAGTGCGGCGAGCGTTAATGCAGGGGCAGTATTTTTTCCTGATGGCTCAAGCAACAATGAAGCCGAAACATTTGGAAGCTCACGCAACTGGTCTAATGCTAAAAAGCGATGCTCTTCATTGGTGACAATGATGGTTTTGCCAAATGCAACCTCGGGTTTTGCTACAGAATGAATGCGCGCTATGGCCTGCTGAAAAAGACTCTGATTTAAGCCGTCGCTCGACAGCACAAGAAACTGCTTTGGAAAACCTGCACGAGAAAGCGGCCAAAGACGTGTACCTGAACCACCACATAAGATGACGGACACTACCGGGGATGTTGAATCGATTTCAGGTTCTAGCGTAGTATCAATCACTGTGTTTTGGCTAAATCATCTCAATATGGCGTATTGTAAAGCCTAAAAACAGAGTAAATCCTCTGAAAATCAAGCACTTACCAAAAAAATGATAAATTCTGAGAAAACTTACGTCACCGTAGTCCCTGTTTATAAGACCAGACCCAGCAAAACGGAAGCATTTTCATTCATGCAGCTCAGACTACTTGGGATTGATCAAGTTACCCTCATGTGCCCTGTGAACCTTGATACGAGTTATTACGAAGGTCTTTTCCCAGAGATTCAGATCATGCGCTTTGCTGATAATCATTTCTTAAGCGTGCAAACTTATAACGATTTTTTGCTACAGCCGGAGTTTTACAAAACATTCTCAGACCTCTATGAATGGCTTCTGATTTACCAACTAGACGCATTTATTTTCGAAAATCGTATTCATTACTTTTGCAATCTTGATTACGACTATTACGGCGCACCCTGGAAGAATGGAATTTCACAGTACCATTTTTTATTTAATCGGTATCGAATAAAACTCGGCAATAAAAAATTCTATGTTGGAAACGGCGGATTTTCTTTACGTAAGTTAAAGACCACTATCGATCTTCTAGAGCGTAAGCGCAATGACATTACTAAAAAATACTTCATGGAAGATGTATTTTTTGGTTACTGGGGATCTAAGGATCTAAATTATCAAAGCTGTTCCCCTGAAATTGCGGCAGAATTTTCTGTTGAAACCCACCCAGATTATTGGGTCAATCACACAGGAAAATTCCCGATGGGAACACACAATTTTCATCGCACTGGCCCAGAATGGGGAAATAAATTTTATAATCCAATTCTGAAGAAATGCTACGAAAGACTATTAAGAGACTATCCAATATTAAATCAACTACAGGAGAAAACATGAGTAATACTTCAGCCAATCTTCCTAAAATAAACGTTCGTAACTCCGTTACGGAATGTGCTCAATCCCTCAAAAAAGAGAACGCTGGCAAATACCATAACTATGGCATCAAGGATTGCATCGCGTCGATAGCGGCAAGCAAAATCAAATGAGCAAACTTTAGTAAAGCTGATTTGCTTGCAGACAAAAAGCCTTAATCGTTTGATTAAGGCTTTTTACTTTTGAGGTCTATTTGGGTATGACTTGCCAGTGAGATTGCTATATACCGCCCCGGCAATCACCAACAAAATTGAATCTACCATGACGGGAAATAATGCGTAGCGAAAATGCGTTACGTGCCCCAAGGCCACAATCAAGGCGACCGCAGCAGCAGGCGGATGTAAACAGCGCAAAATAAACATCCCCAAAATAGATAAGCTTGCCGCTATCGGCATTGCAATCAATGGTTCGGGTATAAGGCGATACATCAAAATCCCAATGAAGGCAGAAATGGTATTACCAGCAATCACCGCCCATGGTTGCGCCATTGGACTGCCAGGCAATGCAAAAACCAACAAGGCGCTTGCTCCAAGGGAAGCCATTAGCCACTCTTCAGTGCCAACAAACTCTCCGAGCAACTTTGCTACGATAAAAACAAGCATCAACCCCACCAATGCGCCAGCACACGCTCGCACGCGCTCAGCCCAAGAAACTAAAGGCTGATCTCCCCAAAATAAAACGCAATATGTTTAATGAATGTTTGATCAATGCGTTTCATGAATTCTGAAATCTCCAAATCGATGGGTAAGATTTTTAATGCTATTTAGCTTGATGTAGATAAACAAAAGGACCGCTCAGCGGTCCTTTTTGATGGAAGCTCAAAAATAAAGGATTTAAGCCTTCTTGGCGTATGCAGAACACCAGCCTTTACCAGCCACTTGTTTGCCTGCAAACAAAGAGCAGCCACCAGCAGCAGAACCTGGCTTCCCTTGGTATAGCGCACAGTTATCACATTGCTGACCTGTAGCGTACTTAGGAAATTTTGCTTTATCCACTTTTGAAGCGTCTGCTTTGTAACCAAGAGCTGCTGCTTGTGGATCAGTTTCAGCAACCATTGCTTGAGCTTGAACTTTGCCGTTTAATGCCAAAGTACAGGCACCAGCAGCAGACAAAATCATAAACTGACGACGACTAGTTTTCATGGATTCTCCAAATATAGAAACGTTGAACGATAGAAATCTTTAAATACTAAAACGATCATAGTCGAGAACATTTTGTCTTGCCAGAGAACCCCTAAGTCACTGATTATTAAGAAAAACTAGATGAGAATAATTCTCAGCCTAATTTCATCAAGTTTATTTACTGCCAGCCCTTTAGTTTCATACAGGCAATGCGTTGCTTGATGTACACCCCATCAGGAGTTTCGGGATACGCATCAGCACAATCTCTCATATCTATCTTATAAAGACTTGGATGATTTTTCTGTGGATCGCTATGTTTGCTAGGAAATGATGCGCAGGCATTAAGACACACGAACGAAATAATCACGGCAGCACGTGCATGAAAAATCGTATGAGTTACTGGCACAAACTATTTCCGGTCAATCAATGCCAAGAACTCGCGCCTTAAATTGGAATCCCTTAAAAAGGCTCCACGCATCACACTATTGATCATTTTAGAGTCACGGTCTTTCACTCCGCGCCACTGCATACAAAAGTGATCAGCATCCATGACTACTGCAACACCAATTGGCTTGATCTTTCTCTCCAGCATATCCGCCAGCTCAACGACAGCCTCTTCCTGAATTTGGGGTCTACACATCACCCACTCCGTGAGTCGCGAATATTTTGATAAACCAATTAAAGCGGAACCCTTATTGGGGAGTACGCCAATCCAGATGCGGCCCATGATAGGGCAAAGGTGATGTGAGCATGCGCTACGGACAGTAATCGGACCAATAATCATCAACTCATTGAGACGACTTACATTAGGGAATTTTGTCAAGGTGGGCTGTTCTACATAGCGCCCATTAAACACCTCTTGAACATACATTTTTGCGACACGACGACTAGTATTTTTGGTGTTGTGATCATTTTCAGTATCGATCACCAAACTCTCCAAAACTGCCTGCATCTTTTCTAAAACTTCATCAATCAATTTTTCCAGTTCACCCGGCTGAATAAATTGCGAAATGTTGTCATTCGCATGAAAGCGCGCTTTTTGCGCTTTAATACGTCGTCGAATTACTATCGACAGCGGAACCCCATCCTCTTTATTAGATGAGCGTTTGACCGAGTTCGTCTTTGCTGGTAACTGGGTTGCTTTACTGGTCGGTTTTTTAGTCGGCATTAGATAGATCTTTGAAAAAAGAGCGTGATCACACATATGAACCCAAGCAACCAAACAATTGATCTTGCAGTAGCCCAATTTGCAACATAGCAAACGAGGTAAGCAACCCGCGCAGCTACAAATCCCAATGAAAGAATATCAACCATATGCTGAGGAGCATCTTCAAGATGGGCAATGATGACTGCGGCAAAAAATAGGGGTAACGATTCAAAGAGATTTGCTTGAGCTGCATTCGCCATCGCTCGAAAACCGGTTTGCTTAGCGAGCCACTCTCTTGGCAGACTATTGTCGTATTGCTCAAAACCCTTCTTTGCAATACCGGCTGCAACATAAGGCATTAAACCCATGAATAAGACACAAGCGTATGCAATCGTCATTTATGTATCCCTAAGCAGATTTTTTCTTCGAACTGATGCGACTCTCAGTACCATTTAGCAAATTTTGAATATTGCTACGGTGACGCCATATCAATAGCAAGCAAATTATCAGGAGGGCTATTGCGATTGGCCGAAAACCAAACAAAAAAACAAAGTACACAGGACCAAAAACAGCGGCTACCAAAGCAGCCAAAGAAGAGTGCCTCAAGAAAATAGCAACAATCGCCCATGTTCCCAGCGTTGCCAAACCTAAGATGAGGTTGATTCCAAATAAAATTCCACACGCGGTTGCCACTCCTTTGCCACCTTTGAAGCCGTGGAATATTGGAAATAAATGACCCAAAAATACAGCCAGCACTACTCCACCCATAACCCAAGAGTTGAGATATTCATCCAGCGGTAAATCTCCCATGACCGCTCTTGCTAATACAACGGCCAAAAATCCTTTTAGCGCATCACCCAAAAAAGTAAGTCCAGCGGCAACTTTGTTGCCAGTTCTCAATACATTAGTTGCCCCAGGATTTCCCGAGCCATAGGAGTGTGGGTCTGGTAAGTTCATACACTTACTAACCACCACCGCAAATGAAATGGATCCAATCAAATAAGCGATCGAGATTAACAGTAGGTCAAAAGTAGGATTCATAACAGCATCTTAAACATATTTACTGTTTTTGCTTATGAACCGCGTGGGTGATGTTGTTGATGGATGGTTTTAAGACGCTCTCTAGCCACATGGGTATAAATTTGAGTGGTCGATATATCCGCATGACCCAGAAGCAATTGCACCACCCTCAAATCAGCCCCATGATTAAGTAAATGGGTTGCAAAGGCATGCCTTAATGTGTGGGGTGACAGAGTAACTGGAATGTTGGCAACAGTCGCATATCGCTTAATGAGCGCCCAAAATGCCTGTCTTGTGAGTCCCGTACCCGTATGACGCCCCACAAATACTGCATCACTCGTTTTTCCCTCAAGTAAAGTTGTGCGGGCCTCTGCAAAATATCTTCTCAGCCATTGCCCCGCTTCACCACCAAATGGCACTAAGCGCTCTTTACCGCCTTTACCATTGATCACTCTTACCACCCCCTCATTCATGCCCAGTGAGACTGTTTTTAGAGAAACAATTTCGGAGACACGCAAACCACTGGCATACATTAATTCCAGCATAGTGCGATCACGCAATCCCAAAGGGGTATCAATATCAGGAGCGTTCAGTAATGCGGTTACCTGCTCTTCGCTTAATGTCTTAGGAAAACGCAAAGCTTGTTTAGCCGCTCGAAGACCAATACAAGGGTCGCTCTTGACTAAATTCATGCGCAAGGCATGTCGATAAAAACGTTTAAATACCGTCAGCCTGCGATTAGCAGTTGTTGCTTTATCAGCTCGACGATGAGCAATATAAGCGGTAAGGTCTTTTTCCTTAACGGCATACAGATCGATGCCAGATTGCTTATAAAGCCACTGGGCCAAAAGCAACAAATCTCTGCGATAGGCTGACAAACTATTTTTTGCCAAGCCATCTTCCAACCAGCAAGCATCACAAAAGCGCTCGATCGCCTCTTCGCTTGCAGAATGAATTTGATCTTGTGTCATAGACTATTAATCACAAAATCAACTTAAACTTATTTATCAAATTACTTAGTAGCCTCTTCCAATTTTTCAGCCAGCCAAATTTTCATCAAAGACTGGTAAGGTACATCGAGCTTATTGGCCTGCAGTTTGATGCCTTCTAAAAAGCTTTGGGAAAGGCGCAAAGAAATAGAAGCCGTTGTGGGCTTCAGATTAGGCATCGTTACACGAGCAGCTTTTGACAGATCAAAATATTCTGAGGCGTCATTCTGCTCCCAAAAGTTACGCTCATCCTTCTCGTTTTTGAATTTTGGAACTGTTTTATTAAGCTTTTTCATAAAACACTTTCTCTTTCTTGCTCATTGGCCTTGCAGAAACTACCCTAATCAATGTCGATCTTTTCCGCAAAGTAAACACTATGGATAAAAGCACCCCGGCACTAGTTGTGCCGAGAGCAAGATAGCGGGTTTCTTGCTCGCTATGCCTTTCATCCCCGATAACCAGCAAAGGCTGATTGAAAAATACCTCCTCAGCCTCGCCTTGAGTAACACCATGCTTATCCTGGCTTTTATAGGCATTCCCCGCATCCCAATCGAATCCAACAATTTGATGAAAATTTATTATCATCGTATATTACTATAATATACATCTCCTCAGGGAAGACAAGGGCTTTTTGCAAGCGGCATGGCCAAATAAACACTAGTCACGGAAATTATTAAAGCCTAGAGGAGCCTCAGTCACATCTTTTTTAAGCAGAGCCATCGTTGCCTGTAGGTCATCACGTTTGGCGCCTGTAACACGCACAGCATCACCCTGAATGCTTGCTTGCACCTTAAGCTTACTGTCTTTGATGATGCGCACCACTTTTTTAGAAAGCTCGGATGTGATTCCTTTTTGGATCTTCATGGTTTGCTTGCGTTTATCGCCACCAATGGTTTCTGTTTTGTCATCCTTAAGATAGCGCACATCCACATTTCGCTTTGCCATCTTGCCAATCAATACATCGCGTACTTGACCAAGCTTAAATTCGTCATCGGCAAACAAAATCAAAGATTCGTCTTTTTGTTCTACTCTGCTGTCTGAGCCCTTAAAGTCAAAGCGATTGCTGATTTCTTTATTCGATTGCTCGATAGCATTCTTAAGTTCCACCATATCGGGTTCACAAACTACATCAAATGAGGGCATTTTCAACTCCTTCTTTCATTCTTTATTTAATCGATTTAGTTAATATTTTTACAGTATTTGTCTGGCTATTTAATGGCATTTTGCAATTATCTGCGCGCCCGGCGCGCATTCGAATAAGATTGTGGCATGACTTCTGCCATGAATTCGATCTCCGCCGCCAAATCAAGTGCAAATCTTGATCTAAAGAGTCGCAACACCTTCGGGTTTGATGCCAGGGCTGAGCTTGCCTATGACATCACGACTGCAGAGCAAATTCCAGTAGTAATGAAGGAAATTGCTACAAAAAAACTGCCATGGCGTGTACTTGGGGGTGGTAGCAATGTGATTTTGCCCAAGATCTTGCCGGGAGCAACTTTGCTCATCAACATTCCTGGAATTGAAATATTGCAATCAGATTCGGAGTTGACCAGCATCGCCGTTGGTGGTGGTGTCAATTGGCACGAATTTGTTAGCTGGACTTTAGAAAACAATCTATCAGGCTTAGAAAACTTAGCATTGATCCCTGGCACCGTAGGGGCTGCGCCCATTCAAAATATTGGCGCCTATGGCGTAGAGGTGGGTGATTACATTCAACTGGTTGAAGCTTATGACACCAAAGAGCAAGCATTTGTAACCTTATCAAAGCAAGCGTGTCGTTTCGCATATCGTGATAGCTATTTCAAACAACAACTAAATCGATTTATTGTTTTCAAGGTTATTTTTGATATTCCTAAAAAATGGCAGTCACGCATACAGTACGCTGATCTTGCAAAACAATTTGCCAGCAACGTCGCACCAACAGCAAAAGATATTTTTTCTGCAGTTTGCGCTATTCGCACCCACAAACTTCCAGACCCAAAGGTCATTGGTAATGCCGGAAGCTTTTTTCAAAATCCCATTGTTCCCAGCGAGCAATATGAGACCCTCATTCTTAAGCACCCAAGGCTTGTCTCTTACCCGGACGCTACCAATAAGCGTAAGTTAGCTGCTGGCTGGCTCATTGATCAATGCGGTCTAAAGGGACAGCGCATGGGTAATGTTGGCGTCTATGAGAATCAAGCCCTCGTGCTAGTAAATCATGGCGGCGGTACTGCCCAGGATATTTTGGGCCTTGCAAAATGCATTCAAGATGCAGTGCATAGCAAATTTGGTGTCAAGCTCGAAATAGAGCCAAATATTTTTTAACTCTTTTCCGTAGATACTGTTTCAAATCTCACACTAGCAGCGCCCTCTGCAAGACGAATCTCAAAATCTGTTTGCGTTTTTAAATCTGCCGGGTTGCGTGTCACCTGCAGATCTTTAGCATTCATCACCACTGCATAACCACGCTCAAGTATTCTTTGTGGATTGAGCATTTCTAATTGAGATTGATAGTGCGATTGATTACGTTTCCAGTTTTCCATGCGCACTGACCAAGCTTGATTGATGCGCTGTTGCAAACCATTAATTTGCTCACGCATACGATCAGGGTTGGGCAATGCATGACTCAATCTCAGAGCTAACTGATCCAAGGTTTGCGCTTCACGTTCAATGCGTTGATTGATTCGCTGCAGCAATGCCTGCATGATGGTATCTAGCTCTTGTAGCATCTGATCCCTTCGAGGCGCCGCAAGCTCTGCAGCCCCCGTGGGCGTTGGAGCCCGAAGATCTGATACAAAATCAGCAATCGTGAAATCCGTTTCGTGCCCCACACCGCTAACAACCGGAATTTTGCTGTTTGCTATCGCATACGCTAACTGCTCATCATTAAATGCCCATAAGTCTTCGATGCTACCCCCACCGCGAACTAACAAAATTACATCAACAGCATTTTCTTTTTCAGCAGCCTTTAATGCAGAAATAATTCCCGCTGGTGCGTCTGGGCCTTGAACGAAGGTCGGGTAAATCACAATGGGAATATGTGGCGCTCGTCTTGCTAATGTACTCAGCACATCTTTTAACGCCGCCGCTTGCGGTGAAGTGATAATGCCAATCGATTTCGGATGAGTCGGAATGTCACGCTTGCGAGCTTCATCAAACAATCCTTCTTTTGCGAGTTTTGCTTTGAGTTTTAAAAATGCCTCATATAACCCGCCCATGCCCGCACGTCGCAATGTTTGAATAGTGAGCTGAACATCACCTCTGGGTACATACATTCCGAGACTAGCGCTGACTTCCACTAAATCACCAGACTGGGGCATAAATCCAACTTGCCCGTTACGCCCTCGGAACATCACGCAACGAATCTGCCCCTCTTCATCCTTTAATGAGAAATACCAATGCCCGCTGTCATATGCCTTGAAGTTCGAAATCTCCCCGCTTACCCATACGGTATCGAACCGATCCTCTAAGGATTGAGCAATGGCGCGGTTGAGATCCCCAACAGACAGAATTTCTCTTGATATTTCCGACATTTTTTCTCTTTGTTTGCCAAGCCATCAGGCTTTGGAGGTCATAACTATCCACAGAAGCATATTCGCTCTGGGTTGAATACGAATAAGTAAGTAATTACTGACCCAAAACGTCTCATAAATCCAACAGGTATTTTATAAGTCATTGATTTAGATAAATAAATTCTACGTGTCATAAGAGGTACTTTTGACCGATATTTGCCCTATTCACCATCAATCAAGCACTTACAGAACCTATATGGAAAAGTTTTGCACAGAGTTATCCACAGCTTAGGTAGGTGAATCAGGGTTTGCAATTCAGCTAAAGTACTGAGCTTATGTACTCCATCTTACTATCTGCTGGCTGGCCTATTTGGCCCCTACTTATTATTTCCATTATTGGTCTAGCGATTGCCATTGAACGTTGCTGGTATTTGCGATTTACGCATATTTTCCCCAAGGGTCTGCTTGAGTCTGTATTTGGCACAGCAAATCAGCTGGCCAATCAAACGCAGAGCCAAAAACTTGACGATTCTCATTTAGATAATCTGCTAGTTCAGTCGCCAGCAAGCCCACTACTTGCGAGCGTGCTTAAAGAAAAAATTGCTGGTAGCAATGCTGAATCTGCCCTAGAAGAATTACAAGTAGTGGCTCAGTCAACTTGGCTGAAGTTCGATCGCTATCTTGGTGCTCTCGCTACGATTGCCACCATCGCTCCTCTACTGGGTTTATTTGGAACGGTAGTGGGCATGATTGAAATCTTTGGTAGTCAAGGTGCCATTAATGGTGCAGGCAGCCCACAACAATTAGCGCACGGCATTTCAGTGGCACTCTATAACACTGCGTTTGGGCTATTGATTGCCATTCCCGCACTAGCTGCATGGCGCGGACTGCGTGCAATGGCTAACCAACGCCAACGCGAGTGTGAAGAATTTACACGTCAGTTATTTAAAAAACTGTTTCCAACTGAAACCGCCTGATGAATTGGCTTGATCGCTCTTTTAAAGGAAGAAAAACTTTTTCTTTAGGTAGAGCGTCGACCTCTCCCGAGCCAGAAATTAACCTCATTCCGTTTATTGATGTGCTGTTGGTAGTGTTGATCTTTTTAATGATTTCAACTACTTTCACCCGCTATCAAGAATTAGCTATCACTTTGCCAACAGCTAATGGCAATGAAGCCCAAGCGGAGAGTAAGCAAATTCATATTGCAGTGAGTCGTGATGGACGTTTTGCCATCAACGGTAAGGTTACGGACTCTTCGCAACTGAGTAACGCACTTATACAACTGAATAAGAATGGCAGCGCAAACATTCAGGTCAATGTAGATGCTGATGCCAAGGCTCCACACCAATCTGTGATGACTGCCCTTGAGGCTGCGCGTGATGCCAACCTGAGTAATATTGTCTTTAGCAGTCAAACCAAGAAGTAAAGCGTAAACTGACCACCATGGCTTTATCGATCTTTCGACGCGCGCCTCAGTTTTGGGAGAGACGTGGCCCTACTAGCTTGCTACTTTGGCCACTGGCTTATTTATATGGCTGCATCTTGCGCATCCGAAAGCTTTTCTTTGACTTAGGTATCACTCGACCCAAGCCTGCCCCTGTGCCAATCATTATTGTGGGCAACATTCGAGTTGGCGGCACCGGCAAAACACCCATCGTCATTGCTATAGCAGAGCGCCTCAGTCAGTTAGGTTGGAAGCCAGCGATTATTAGCAGAGGTTATGGTTCATCAACTCAAAAACATCCTTTGCAAGTAAAGAGCTCCTCTGATCCAAGCATCGCTGGTGATGAGCCTGTACTAATTGCAAAACGCACTCATGACCAGTTTCCGATTTGGGTATTTCCAAAACGCAAAGAAAGCATCAAGACGCTACTAAAAGAGAATCCTGAAGTGAATGTCATTATTAGCGATGATGGGCTGCAGCATCGCGGTCTGGTGCGCTGGCCTGCGCGTGAAGGTGGTCGAGATATTGAGTTCGTCGTACGTGATAGCCGCGGTGAAGGCAATCGCTTTTTATTACCAGCCGGTCCATTACGTGAACCCGCTACACGCGAACGCGATGCAGCACTGAATACAAATGCATGTAAGCAATCAAAAATTGGTATAGAAGATGAGTACTTTCAAGGCAGACGCGTTTTCAACCTTGTCAGTCAACTTGGCACCCCATATCAACTGAATAATCCAGTGAATACTCAGTCCATTGAGCAAATAGCAGATCGCTATTTACCAAGAAATATTGCAATGGTTGCCGGCCTTGGCAATCCAAAACGTTTTTTTGATGATTTAGTCAAACTCGGCGTAAGTGGCAAACCATTCCCATTGCCTGATCATGTGAACTACACCCCAGAATTCTTTAATGGCATTCAGGCTGACTGCATTCTGATGACTGAAAAAGATGGCGTCAAATGTAGCAAGATTGAAGATGACCGGATATGGGTTGTACCCCTTTCCTTATCCTTGCCAGAAGCACTAATCGAATGGATGCAATCTATATTACAAAGGCCTGATCCAAGGCGCTATACCCTCTAGCACTTGAAATTTGATAGCGCTACTAGATACCGATACACTCCTATACACAATCTTATTTTTTAACTACTAACAATTTATGGACAAACGCTTACTCGATATTTTGGTTTGCCCCTTGTGCAAAAGTCAGCTGCACTTAAATTCAGATACACATGAACTCATTTGCAAGGCAGATCGCCTTGCCTATCCGATTCGAGATGATGTCCCCGTCATGCTCGTCGAAGAGGCTCGCAGTCTGAGTGCTGACGAGATCCTCTGAAGTATTGACACAATCAATCTATGTCAACGAATCATCCTGAATTTCTTGTAGTCCTACCAGCCCGATTAGGTTCAACACGTCTACCAAGAAAACCCTTGGCTGATATTGGTGGAAAACCCATGGTGGTTCGTGTAGCCGAGCAAGCTAAGAAATCACTAGCGCAAAGTGTTGTAGTAGCAACCGATTCCACTGAAATCCAAGCGGCATGCGATGAACATCGCATTGAATGCTTGCTTACCAGTCCTGACCACCCCACAGGCACAGACCGCCTTGCTGAAGTTGCACAACTGTTAAAGCTACCAAGCAACGCTTTGATAGTGAATGTGCAAGGTGATGAGCCACTCATTCCTCCGGAACTCATTAATCAAGTTGCCCAAACGCTTGCAGATCATCATGAGTGTGCAATCTCAACTGTTGCAGTACCAATTCAGGATGATGCAGAAATTCAAAATCCGAATGTTGTTAAGGTGGTCCTTAATCGCAATAGCGAGGCCTTGTATTTTTCAAGAGCAACGATCCCTTTTGCGCGGGACACAGAATTAGCAAAAAATATCACTCATTTACGGCACCTAGGCATCTATGCGTATCGAGCTGATTTTCTCCAAGCCTATACCCGTTTAGAACCAGCACCACCAGAACAAGCTGAGGCTCTTGAACAATTACGCGCCCTCTGGAATGGTTATCGAATAGCGGTACATGTCGCTCAGGATGCGCCCCCAGCTGGGGTAGACACTCCGGAGGACCTCGAAAGAGTGAGATCGCTATTTAAGACCCCTTAAAACGGGTTCTCGGGGATAATCCTAGTCTATTGACGCGCTGATTCCCGACTAAATACGGGACAATGTCAGATCTTCTAAGGGGAAAACAATGCGGTTGATTTTGCTAGGTGCACCAGGCGCCGGAAAAGGTACACAAGCCCAATTCATTTGCGAGAAATTTGGTATTTCACAAATTTCTACTGGCGATATGTTGCGCGCTGCCGTTAAAGCAGGAACTGAACTCGGCATAGCAGCCAAAAAAATCATGGATGCTGGCGGCCTAGTTTCCGATGACATCATTATTGGTTTAGTAAAAGATCGGCTAACCCAACCTGATTGCAGTAAAGGCTACTTGTTTGATGGTTTCCCAAGAACAATCCCTCAAGCACAAGCCATGAAAGATGCCGACGTTCCGATTGATTATGTTTTAGAGATCGACGTACCTTTTGATGCGATTATCGATCGCATGGGCGGTCGTCGCGTGCACCCTGCATCAGGCCGTACTTATCACATTAAATTCAACCCACCCAAAGTTGAAGGCAAAGATGATGTGACGGGTGACCCACTGATTCAGCGTGACGACGACAAAGAGGAAACTGTTCGTAAGCGTTTACAAGTTTATGACGATCAAACCCGCCCTTTGGTTGATTATTACTCCACTTGGGCAGCACAAGCGAGCCCTACAGATAAAGTCAAAGCGCCTGCTTATCGCAAGGTGAGCGGTACTGGCAGCGTGGATGAAATTACTAGCTCTATTTTTGCGGCACTCAAGTAATGAGAGCTGAAATCTTCTAAATAAAAAAGACCGCATCAGCGGTCTTTTTTATTGCTCAAACGCTTACGGTTAACCTCATGCCTAAAGCGTGCACTACTTTGGCAACGGTTTCGAATCTTGGTCGCGCTTCAGTTTTTAGCGCCCTATAAAGAGATTCACGAGTTACTCCACTTTTTTTTGCGATTTCACTCATGCCTTTTGCTTTTGCAATATCACCAATAGCTGCAACGAATAATGCAGGGTTACCATCTTCCAATACGGCAGATAAATAAGCTGCGATATCCTTTTCAGTGCCTAGGTAGTCAACTACATCAAACTTAGACAAATCTTTAATTTTGATTTTTTTGTGACTTTTCATTTAACCCTCCAATGTTTGAAGTAGCTTCTTTACTCTCTTAATATCGGTCTCTTGCGTAGATTTAGAGCCACCACCCAACATTAAGATAATTGCTTTTCCGTGTTGCATGTAATACATACGCCAACCCGAACCAAAATGCTCACGCATCTCCCAAATACCACCAGCAATTGGCGCAACATCCCCTATGTTCCCAAGAGAAACTTTGCGAATCCTTGCCAGAAGTCGACCGCGAACTTTGGGCTCACGAATAGTCCGTAACCAAAACTCAAACTCAGGGGTTTGCTTAATTTCATACATTTCCAAATTGTAATCAATTGGTTACAGTATACATAAAACCATTTAAGCCAAACAACTATTATTTTTCAGGGAATTTATTTCAACTCTTTGAGAGCGCTCTCAAAAGACTCAATGTCTGCAAAGCTTTGGTAGACAGAGGCAAAGCGTATATAGGCGACTTTATCAAGACGCTTTAACTCACGCATCACGAGCTCACCTACGCGTTCACTCGGAATTTCTTTTTCACCAAGACTGAGGAGTTTTTCTTCAATGCGGGCGATAGACTCGTCGACTGAATCAGATGAGACTGGGCGCTTTCTTAAGGCAAGCTTGAGGGAGCTGGCAAGCTTGTCGTGACTATATTCAACGCGACTACCATTCTTTTTCACAATTGCTGGTAAATCTAGCTCAACACGCTCGTAGGTAGTAAAACGTTTATCGCATTTTGCACAACGACGACGACGACGAATTGTGTCGCCCTCATCTGAGACTCGGGTATCTAAAACCTGAGTATCGTCGTTATGGCAAAAAGGGCAGCGCAAGGATTTCTTTCTTTTGCTTTAACTGTTATCCGTACACCGGGAAGCGCTTAGTTAACTCTGCAACTTGAGCGCGTACCTTGGCAATATTTGCTGGATCATTCGGGTTATCTAGAACATCGGCGATAAAGTTACCCACTTGTCTTGCTTCAGCTTCTTTAAAGCCGCGTGTTGTCATTGCTGGCGAACCTAAACGGATACCACTAGTCACCATAGGTTTTTCTGGGTCATTCGGAATACCGTTTTTATTACAGGTGATATGCGCCTCGCCTAAAACACGCTCGGCTTCTTTGCCAGTCATTTTCTTAGCGCGCAGATCAACCAACATCACATGCGAATCAGTCCCACCAGAAACAATGCGTAAGCCACGAGCAATTAATGTTTCGGCTAAAGCCTTGGCATTTGCAACAACCTGCTTTTGATACTCTTTAAAGCCTGGTTCTGCGGCCTCTTTGAACGCCACTGCTTTAGCAGCGATGACATGCATCAATGGGCCACCTTGTAGACCAGGGAATACTGCCGAATTAATCGCTTTTTCGTGTTCCGCCTTCATCAAGATAATGCCGCCACGGGGGCCACGTAAGCTCTTATGGGTTGTCGAGGCCACAATATCAGCATGTGGCACTGGGTTTGGATAAACACCAGCAGCAACCAAGCCAGCATAGTGCGCCATGTCCACCATAAAAATCGCGCCTACTTCTTTGGCCAACTTTCCAATACGTTCAAAATCAATTTTCTTGGAGTAAGCGGAAGCGCCGGCGATGATTAATTTAGGCTTGTGCTCACGAGCCAACTTTTCCATTTGCTCGTAATCAATTTCCTCATTCTTATCTAGACCATAAGCGATTGGGTTAAACCACTTACCGCTCATGTTGAGCGCCATACCGTGAGTCAAGTGACCACCTTCAGCCAAACTCATACCCATAAATGTGTCGCCAGGTTTTAGGAAAGCCAAGAAAACAGCCTGGTTCGCAGAGGCGCCGCAATGTGGTTGCACGTTTGCCGCTTCTGCGCCAAACAATGCTTTAACGCGATCAATCGCCAATTGCTCTGCCACATCAACAAATTCGCAACCACCGTAATAACGCTTACCTGGGTAACCTTCAGCATACTTGTTAGTCAACTGAGAGCCCTGAGCCGCCATTACTGCTGGCGAAGTGTAGTTCTCAGAAGCAATCAACTCAATATGGTCTTCTTGACGCTTGTTTTCGTTCTGAATGGCTTCCCAGAGCTGGGGGTCAACTTTGGCTAAGGTGTTTTGGCGGTCAAACATGGTAATAATCCTGGCAAGGTAAGAATGCGTGGGAATGCTTCAATTAAGTTAGTAAAATCAACCTACATCATACAAAATCCACCATGACCACTACACAAGACCTCTCATTCCTGTCCCTAGTCCTCAATGCCAGCCTATTAGTACAGTTGGTAATGTTGTTATTACTGGGCATGTCCATCGCCTCCTGGACCATTATTTTTAAGAAAACGGCGATTTTGCGGGGGGTTCGCCAAGATACAGAGCGTTTTGAGCGTGATTTTTGGTCTGGCGGAGATCTAAATACCCTTCTCGAGGCAGCCCAACGCAATACCTGTAGCGATGCTGTTTTAGAGCACATCTTTGAGGCAGGCATGCAAGAGTTCATGAAAGTTCGAGAAATCGATGCCGCTCGTCGCGCTATGAAGGCAACATATCAGCGCGAGATGGATGCTCTTGAGGCCAATCTTCCTTTCTTAGCCTCTGTGGGATCAGTTTCTCCTTACATTGGTTTATTCGGAACTGTTTGGGGGATCATGCATTCCTTCAGAGGATTGGCCAATGTACAAAACGCAACACTCTCTGCGGTAGCCCCTGGTATTGCGGAAGCGTTAATTGCAACTGCAATTGGTTTGTTCGCTGCAATTCCTGCAGTGGTCGCGTACAACCGCGCTGCCACTGATGTAAATCGCCTAGCAATTCGTTTTGAGACCTTTATTGAAGAGTTCACCAACATCTTGCAGCGTCAAGGTGCTGGACGCTAATTGACTTTCTAAAGACTATAAAGAGATCTATCTTTCATGGCCGCATCTTCATTAAGAAAAACAAAACGTCGCGCCAAGGCTGACATCAATGTCGTTCCTTATATCGACGTGATGTTGGTTTTATTGGTGATCTTTATGGTCACTGCACCAATGGTCAATCCCGGTGTTGTTAACCTGCCAACCGTTGGTGGCGCAAAAGTCCAGACTTTGCCGCCAGTGTTTTTAACTATTGATGCCAACGAAAACGTGATTGTTCGCAAAGATGGTGAACCCGTGCAAACACTAACACCATTTGAGCTTGGCGCCTTTGCCAGAACACAAGCTGAAAAGTCAGCAGATCAACCAGTGGTGCTTGCCGCCGACAAATCTATCAAGTACGAAACCGTCATGAATGTGATGTCCAAGCTTAAAGAGAACGGTGTCAAACGTGTAGGCCTTGCAGTTAAGAGTCAATAAGAAATAAGAGCGAACATTCTTTCTGCTAATTCATGAATAGCGCAGCTTCTTTTCAAAACCCAATATCTCCTTTTAAGCGGGGACGCCTTACTAAAGAAGAAAGTACTAAACGCGCATTTACATTTTCACTCATTGCGCATCTAGGATTGTTGGCCTTTTTAGTCATTGGTATTAGTTGGAATAACAGCACTCCTGCAGGAGTAGAAGTTGAGCTTTGGGATTCCACACCACAGGTTCAAACACCACCAGAACCTGAAGTCAAGACAATAGTCAAAGAAGAGGCTGCTGATATTGTCCTTAAGAAAAAGAAAGCAGAAAAAGAGCCTCCAAAAAAAGAAGTGGTTAAAGAGCAACCTAAGGCGGTAAAGCCACCTCCACCCAAAGAAAAAGAGCCACCAAAGAAGGTTGAACCCGCTAAAAAGGTAGAAGCAAAATCACCTACTGAAACCAAAGCAAATGCAGCTGCAGAAAAAGCTCGTGCCGATCAGCTGGCAAAACTCAGGGCTGCCGCTGGCGCAGAAGGTGGCAGTGGCGGAACAGTGGGTAGCGGTGTTGGCGGTGGTGGTAATGCCCCTCCTGGATGGACGGATAAGGTAATTAAAAAGGTGAAGCCTTTGATCGTATTTAATCCCGAGTCCGTAAGCGGCAATCCGGCTGCGGTCATTCAGGTTAACTTGGCTCCAGATGGGGCTATTTTGAGTACCAATCTCCTAACCTCTAGCGGCAATACAGGGTGGGATCGTGCCGTACTACTCGCCCTGTCTCGTGCAGAGAGCCTGCCAAAAGACGACAATGGCAAAATTCCTCAACGCGAAGTGAAGTTGACATTCAAACCCAAGGATTAAGGCATGTTGCGACAACTCAAGAGACTGTATTTATTTATTGCTTGTTTAGTTATTGCAAGTCTTGCAGCCATCACCAATCCAGCACTTGCGCAAATGAATATTGAAATCACTGGCGTGGGTCAATCACTCTACCCAATCGCAGTAATGCGCTTCAAAGATGAAAATAAATTACCAACCAGCGTTACCGAAATTATTCGCCAGGATTTAGCACGCAGCGGTTACTTCAAGAATACTGAAAATGGTAATGCTGTTGAAAGTGATGATGGCACACCAAACTACAAATCCTGGGCTGCGCGCGGTGCCGATGCTTTAGTGGTGGGTTCAGTTGTACAGACTGGCAGCAATCAATTTGAAATTCACTACAAACTATTTGATATTCGTAAATCACAGAGTTTGGGCGGCTTAAATCTCAACTCTTCAGCAGACAATTTGCGTGCCGCTGCCCATAAGATTGCTGACGATATTATCTTCAAGCTCTTGGGCGAGCGCGGTGTCTTCTCTACACGCCTTTCCTATGTAATTAAAGAGGGTAAGCGTTATCGCTTGGTAATCTCAGATGCCGACGGACAAAACATTCGCAATGCTATGAATAGCGGAGAGCCCATCATCTCTCCTTCATGGTCGCCCGATGGTAAGAAAGTAGCCTACGTTTCATTTGAAGACCGCAAACCGGTTATTTATGTTCATGAGCTAGCAACTGGTCGACGGATTTCCCTATCAAATCAAAAGGGCAATAACAGCGCACCAGCATGGTCACCAGATGGAAAAAAACTAGCCATCTCCCTATCCAAAGATGGTAATACCCAAATCTACGGCATTAATGCTGATGGTACTGGTCTGCAACGCTTACCCCGGGGCAGCACCATTGATACGGAGCCGCAATATTCTGCTGATGGTCGTTACATTTATTTCACGAGTGATCGTGGTGGGAGCCCGCAAATCTATCGCATGAGTGCCGATGGCGAGCAAGTAGAAGGCGCTAAAAGGGTGACCTTCAAACAAGGGTTCGTCACTTCGCCACGTATCTCACCGGATGGTAAATATTTGGCTTACATTGCCAACGTTGGTGGCGCATATCGTCTTTACATTCTGAATCTTGCAACAGGGGATGCGCAAGCTTTAACCGATGGCACTAGCGATGAGTCACCTTCTTTTGCCGCAAATGGTCGCTATGTTCTTTACTCAACCAAGGTAGGCGGTAAGCGTGTTCTTGCTGCAGTCTCGGTAGACGGCAACTCAAAGCAAGTGCTTAGCATCCCAGGATCTGATGTGCGCCAGCCCTCTTGGGGTCCCTTTATGGATTAAATGCCCTTTTTAGGGTCAAAATGCGCTTTTTTGTAGTCTTGGAGGCATAATATTAGCCATCGGCTTTAAGCCAAGCAATTTACTTATCCAAGCTAGTAAAAAAGGAAGAATATGAACGTCTCTATCGCACGCCACGCAGCAACATGGGCACTCATTGGCACAACTGCATTATTAATGGCTGCTTGCTCCAGCGTAAAACTAGACGATGTTGATGGTGCAAACGGAAGTGGCGGTAGCGGTAGCTTTGGCTCACAGCCATGGAATGATCCAAAGAGCCCTCTTTTCGAGAAAAGTATTTACTTTGGATTTGATGAATATACCGTGCAAACTAAATATCAAAAAATGTTATCTGCACATGCAAGCTACTTGAAGGCAAATCCAAAGCAGAAAATTATTATTCAAGGTAATACTGATGATCGCGGTACCGCCGAATACAACCTAGCACTTGGCCAACGTCGCTCTGATGCAGTTCGCAAATCATTGAACTTGATGGGTGTTTCCGATAATCAAATGGAAGCTGTTAGCTTCGGCAAAGAAAAACCAAAGGCTGAGGGTGATAACGAAGCTGCCTGGGCAGAAAATCGCCGCGCTGATATTGTTTACATTACGAACTAAATGAAAAGATTTATCTCCAATCAAAAACAAACGCTCTCACGAGCGTTTTGTTTAAGTACTGTCATCATTTGCTTGTGTGGATCAAATAGTGCATGGGCCCTATTCTCGGATGACGAGGCGCGCAAAGCTATTCTGGATTTACGCAAGTCTTTAGCTACAACGCAGCTAGAGCTACAAGGCGAGATCGATAAGCTTAAGGCTGAAAATGCTGAACTGCGCGGAAAAATCGAAAACCTTGAAAAACAAGGTGAAGATATTTCTAGTAGCCAAAAAACGTATTACCAGGATTTAGATACCCGTCTTGGCAATTTCGAGCCTCGTACTGCCACCATTGAAGGCGTTAGCGGAACAGTTCAACCCAACGAGAAAAAAGCCTATGACGATGCACTGAAGGCATTTCAAGCGGGTAACCTGAAGAAAGCAGACGAAGCATTTTCTGCATTTGCAAGCAGATATCCGAAGAGTCCATATCTTCCGCTGGCGCTTTATTGGGGTGGCAATAGTAAATATGCCAACAAAGATTACACAGGTGCAATTAGCCAACTTCAAAGTCTGATTAAGCGCTATCCAAACCATCCACGCATTCCGGCAGCGATGGTGACATTAGGCAATTCTCAACTAGAGAGTGGCAACAAGGCTGCCGCCAAAAAAACTTTTAGCGAGATCATTGCAAAATATCCAGATACCGACGCTGCTAAAGATGTGCAACAACTGATTGCTGCAACAAAGTAAATAACCCAAGCAAACTAAGGCATGTCTAAACTGTCTGCAGCATTTCAGAATATTGTGCCCCGTAAGTCTGGGGCGCCAGCCGTTATCTTATTTTCAGGTGGCCTAGACTCCACAATAGTCTTGGCATTAGCTAAAGATCTTGGCTATACGCCTTACGCACTTTCAGTAGGTTATGGTCAGCGCCACTCCTCTGAGTTAGCCGCTGCAAAACACATTGCAAAGCAAGTCGGTGTTGCCCGCCATGAAGTCGTCAATTTAGATTTGACTCGCTTTGGTGGTTCAGCATTAACCGACTCATCCATCGCCGTGCCTACCACCCCTGGCAGTGATCAAGAAATTCCAGTGACTTATGTACCTGCACGCAATACGATTTTGCTTTCTCTCGCTTTAGGCTGGGCAGAAGCATTAGGCGGGCTCGATGTTTTTTATGGTGCCAACTCAGTTGATTATTCCGGCTATCCAGATTGCAGGCCGGAATATGTTGCCTCTTTTGAAGCAATGGCCAACCTAGCAACAAAAGCAGGCGTGGAATCAACCAATAATGAAAATCGTTTAGAGTTCATGCTCCGATTATTAATCTCACTAAAGCTCAGATTATTCAGTTAGGCAATGAACTTGGCGTGGACTATTCTCAAACCGTTTCTTGCTATCAAGCAAATGATTTAGGTCAGGCATGTGGTGAGTGCGAGTCTTGCAGACTAAGGCAGGCGGGCTTTGAGCAAGCTAAGATTGCTGATCCCACTCGCTATCAGCGAGCGAAGTAAAACTACTTGCTTTTAGATTCAAGCATGCGCGCAATATAACGCGCGATCAGATCCACTTCCAGATTAACGCGATCGCCCATCTTTAATTTGCCAAGCGTGGTGCTTTGTAAAGTATGGGGAATTAAATTGATGTTGACGATGCATGCATCAGCCGTATCTTCAGTGGTATTTACCGTTAGGGAAACTCCGTTAACCACAATAGAGCCCTTGTATGCCAGAAATGGTGCTAAATCTTTTGGGGCTTTAATGCGTAATAGCCAAGAACCATCGGCATCTTTATCAACTGGAGTAAATTGAAATACTTCACCCACTCCATCAACATGCCCACTTACTAAATGACCGCCCAAGCGATCGTTTAATCGCAATGCTTTTTCTAAATTTACAAGGCCAACTTTATCCAAGCCAACAGTCTTGTTAAGAGACTCTCGAGAAATGTCTAAAGCAAAGGTATTGCCATTGAATTGCGTGGCAGTCATACAAGCGCCCTGGATGGCAATACTATCGCCCAGCGCAACATCATCAAGATACCCTGATGGCACTTCGATAAGCAATTGAAGCCCATCGCCTTTAGCCTGCACGCTTGTAATTTGACCAACAGCGGTAATGATCCCAGTAAACATAAAGTGATTTTAGTTCTAATTTATTACTTAGATTTAATCAGTCGCAAACGAAGATCTGAGCCAACCAGGCTTTGATCAATGATTTTCCAATCTTGCCTAGACTGCAGTGAATCTAAAGGAGATGTCTTTGCCATACCAATACCCTCTCCCATAAAGAAAGGGGCATAGTAGAGTAGTAACTCATCTACACAGTCTTCTCTCAACATGGAACCATTCAGCTTAAACCCAGCCTCAACATGAATCTCATTCAGATGGCGCTCTTGCGCGAGGTACGCAAGGAGTTTTGGCAAATCGACTTTCCCAAACTCGTTTGCCATCGCCAATACTTTAACCCCACGAGATTCAAGCATCTTTGCTTTTTCTTGAACATTAGGGTCACTTAACTTTGCACACACAATCATGACGCCAGACTCAGACGGATTGTTTAGTATTTTTGCGTCAAGAGGCGTCTCTAATTTGGAATCAATGATGATTCGCCAAGGCTGACGTTGTGTCTCAACCTCTCTCACATTCAAAGAAGGGTTATCTTCTTTAACCGTGCCAACACCAGTCACAATCGCGCAGGCTTGCGCACGCCAATGATGACCATCTACTCTAGCCTGAGGCCCAGTAATCCATTGACTCTGTCCGTTAGGTAAAGCGGTTTTTCCATCTAGACTCGTTGCGATTTTTAATCGCACCCATGGCAAACCTCGAGTCATTCGAGATACAAACCCACGATTTAATGCTTGGGCTTCAGACTCCATCAAACCACGCTGCACTTCAATTCCTGCAGCCTTGAGGCGATCCAATCCTTTTCCAGCAACTAAAGGGTTAGGATCAACCATCGCAACAATGACTTTTGCTGGCATAGCAGCAAGCAAGGCATCAACGCATGGTGGCGTACGACCAGTATGGTTGCATGGCTCTAAAGTGACATAGATAGTTGAGCTTTTCGGATCAAAACCTTTTAGTTTTGCATCGGCCAATGCCTGAATCTCGGCATGCGGTCCACCAACTTGCTGTGTAAAACCACGACCAATGACTTGTCCATCTTTAACAATGACACAACCTACTCGTGGATTTGGGTTTGCCAAATACAGTGCTTTATGGGCCTCAGCCAAGGCCTCAGCCATCCATTGGTGATCAACAGCGGTATACATAGGGTCTATTAAACCATTCAATGACACCGTCTAGCATCTTTAGCTGGGTCACAAATACGCCATCTACCGCCACTGCCCAAAATAAGATGTCGCTCTAAACCAGGCTTTCGGCTATGGCCCAATATCAAGCGATTCGCTACAAATCCACCTTGAGCAGTTTTCGCGGCGCCCGCAGCATTAAAAAGAATGCCAAGCTCGCCTGTATGAAGGTCTCGAAATTGCTTTGCTACACCAGCAAAAAAGATAGGCTCTATATTTCCCTGCAACATCAACACTCGCTGGGCACATAGAGCTTCCTTTTGCTTTGAGCAATCTTCCTTTATGACCCATCCTGCGCTCCAGTCACCCTGAATGTAAGGCACCATCCCGACAGAGTCACCTGTCAATAAAGCTTGTTGGCGTGCAAATTGTGCGTGCCCAATCCATTTTCTAGCTACCGCCTCAATCTTGCGAGCCGCGACTTGATCATAGAGCAGAGGCATAGTAAACATTACTGTGATAGCAATAATCAATAACACAGCCATTAGCTCTAGCAGGCTAAATCCGAGTTCACTGCCCTTACTCAAATGCCTGACGCCAATTGATTCGAGTCACTAGTCCAGAATTTTCATCTACATGGACGTGCACCTGAATTACTGGTTTTTCGATACTAGAAATCATCCAAATATTTTTTCCAGTAGCTTGGATGTTGCAATCATTTTCCGAGTTATTTAATAAATTCAAAATATGTTTCTCACATTCAATAACAGCTTTCTCTGATTTAATGAATTTCGCTTGTCTAGCTTTAATCGTATTTACATGCATGAGCTTTAAAGCTGACCATTACTCTAGATTCAAAATCAAGGAAGAACTAATAAGCAATAATGAAATCACCCAAGCCAAAATCATGGCAAGTTTCTCGTAGTAAATATGCGCTCAAATTTCTTTTGGACATTGACCCCATCGGTCATATTTAGTTCAACCTTAAAGGCCCTTTGCTTATGGCTTGCATGGTGATTTAATTCATCTATCACCAGGGAGTTAATACCATTCATTAAAGTCGTATTTTGCAATCGACCTTGACGGTTCAATGATTGGCATATAAGTGAACCACCATTAGACTTAGCACCTTTCGATAATCCCGACTGCCTATCAACGAAAAATCCTTGAAAGGTTAAGTTTTGTTTTGTTCTATCGGTTGTTAGGGTATTTCCAATGCAATCAAAATCCATTCCATCAGATAACTCATGTCTCAAGATCAATGCATCCGATTGCTGAAATCCTGTTTTTTTGTGAATCTCCATTGGCAAACCTTTCTCTTTGCTATTTTTATTTTGTGCGTGAGATTTCACATGTTGATAGCCAGCCATTCGAATGGCGCGGCCGATCAACTCCAGCCCGCGCTCAGCCTCCAAATTCATTAAATTCGTTTTTTCATACTCAATTTGTTTTAACGCTAGTGAAGCACTAGTTTGTAAAAGCGGGCTTAGAAGTAGAGTGCAAAGTGCGATGCCGATGAGGTACTCGAGTAGCGTCACGTTTTAAACCTCCACCATTAATTGAATTGACTCTCATTTGCTCAGCCAGTTCATATCGATCGAACTCCTGCCGCAAAAGAGCTTGTTTTTGTTCTTGCTTTAACAGGCGTAACGCTAAGCCCTGATAGACCTGAATAGAGCTCATCCAGACACCTGTAACTAGGCCCATTGCCACCAAGGCCTCAAGCAAGATAAATCTAGCTTGACGATCGTTTCTCAGGCTAATGCGCATACGTCATTTTCTGAAGATGTCATCGAGCTCGATACCGTATTTAGAGGCTCTTTTTGTCAGAAAAGGTGGGTATCACTGACCGACTCGCCACAATTGCCCGCTAAGCTTAAAATAGAAAGCTATGCCAAATACCCTAGCCTCCACCGAAGAAATCATTGCCGAACTCCGTGCTGGCAAGATGGTCATTCTCGTTGACGAAGAGGATCGTGAGAATGAAGGGGATTTAGTTTTAGCCGCTGATCATGTCAGCGCTGAGGCCGTGAATTTCATGGCGAAGCATGGTCGCGGCTTAATTTGCCTCACCTTAACCCGTGAGCGCTGCCAGCAACTCAATTTACCTTTGATGGTTCGCGATAACGGCACCTCTATGGGCACCAATTTCACTGTATCCATTGAAGCAGCAACTGGAGTTACCACTGGTATTTCTGCTGCTGACCGCGCCCATACTATCAAAACCGCAGTTGCACCCAATGCCAAGCCTAGTGATCTCGTTCAGCCAGGCCACATTTTTCCATTAATGGCACAACCTGGTGGTGTCTTAATTCGCTCTGGTCATACCGAAGCAGGCTGTGATCTTGCTGCAATGGCAGGTTGCTCGCCGACATCCGTAATCTGCGAAATCATGAAGGATGATGGCAGCATGGCACGTCTTCCAGACTTGCTGGAATTTGCCAAAGAACATCAACTCAAAATTGGTAGCATTGCCGATCTCATTAAATACCGCAGCCAACATGAAAGCATTGTGGTTCGCGAAGGTGTTCGTGAATTTGTTACACCATGGGGTAAGTTTGAAGGCATCATTTATCGTGATACCCCAAGTTCTTGCATTCACATTGCACTCGTTCACGGCAAACCCTCTGAGGCATCAGAAACCTTAGTCCGTGTTCATGAGCCAGTTACCGTTTTAGATTTTTTAGACTCAGAGGTCAGCACCCACTCTTGGCCTCTGGCACAAGCTTTGCAACAACTCGCTGCCGCCCCTGCTGGGGTTGCAGTTTTACTTAATGCAGCCGAAATTGCTGCGCCAAATGATCAAGACTGGTTAGCGCAATTCCAAAAACTGAATCAAGCAAAAGGTGAAGAAAGCAAACCTTTAGCTCGCAAGACTGATTTCCGAAGCTACGGCATTGGCGCCCAGATCCTAAAAAATGTCGGCGTTCAAAAAATGCGTTTGCTTGCAAACCCAAGTCCAGCACCAAGTCTTTCTGGTTACAAACTAGAAGTGACTGGCTACATCCCTTATCAGCCAAAATAATTCATCTGTTAACAAAGATCACTATGACCGATACCAATAACGATTTTGTAGGCGTACTTGAAGCGGATCTGAATGGCCAAGATTTGCGCATCGGCATTGTGCAGGCACGCATTAATGAAGACCATTGTGTGGCTCTCACAAATGCATGTATCAATGAGTTAATTTCACTAGGCGTCTCTCAATCCGACATCAAACTAGTTACCGTACCAGGTGCGCTGGAGATTCCATTTGCCCTTCAGAAACTCGCTGAGACTGGCGAGTTCGATGGCCTAGTAGCCTTAGGCGCTGTGATTCGCGGCGAGACCTATCATTTTGAATTAGTTTCTAACGAATCTGCTGCAGGCATTACCCGCATATCGATTGATTCTGGCTTACCTATTGCTAACGGGGTGCTCACCTGCGATACCGATGAACAAGCACAAGTACGTGTAAATGTAAAAGGTGCTGATTGCGCTAAGGTTGTTGTAGAGATGGCCAACCTTGCACTAGCATTGACACCAGATATTGATTTTGAAGTAAATGATGGTGAAGAGTAATTATTGATATGACTAAATCAACTCTGAATCCAGCCCAAACTAAAGCCATAAAAGATAGTGGCGATAGTAAATCGACGGCGCCAAAGCGTTCACTAACACCACGTCGTCGCGCTCGCGAATATGCTCTTCAAGGTATTTATCAAAGCCTGGTTGTGCGACGTGCTGGCAGCCTTCCTAATGGAGCCAATATTGCAAAACAACTAGCAGAAGATCCCGCATTCAAACGCTGTCAACTCGATCTATTTCAGGGTATTTTTACTGGAGTCTTGGATCGCGCTGATGAGCTTGAGGCACTGATTACACCCACTCTTGATCGCCCCATTAATGAACTCTCGCCTGTAGAGCATGCCGCCCTCCTCATTGGTGCATATGAACTCGCTTGTGACTTGTCCGTACCATATAAAGTGGCTATCAATGAAGCCGTAGAGCTTGCAAAAACATTTGGTGGAACTGATGGTCATAAATACGTTAATGGCGTCTTAGACCTCTTGGCTCAAAAACTGCGTACAGCTGAAACAAACGCAGATTAATTCCTAAAATTTCGCCTATAGGCAATCTGAGCCTCACTAGCTATAGCACGTGAGGCTTTTTTTACTTCTGGGGATAAAATCATTCAGAATAGTGGAGACCTATTTTGATCGGAAAAGTTCATCATGCAAAAAATTGATATTCGCAACCTTCTTAAAGATTCAAGCTTATTTAAAGAGCAAGCCTTTATTAATAATGAATGGGTCCAATCAAGCTCAAGCGCCTCTTTCTCTGTTAATAATCCAGCTACTGGTGAAATCATCGCTCAAGTGGCCAATTTAAGCGGCGCTGATGCAGAGAAAGCCATTACCGCTGCCGATCAAGCGCTACCAAAATGGAAAGGCATCACTGGAAAAGAGCGTGCTGGCCTCATGCGCAAATGGTTTGATCTTATTTTGCAAAATAAAGAGGATCTAGCCGTTTTAATGACTTTGGAACAAGGAAAGCCTCTTACAGAGTCAACTGGCGAAGTAGTCTACGGCGCTTCTTTTATTGAGTGGTTCGCAGAAGAAGCAAAAAGAGTATCTGGCACCATCCCCACTACTGTATGGGGCGATAAACGCTTCATGGTCCTGAAACAACCCGTGGGTGTTTGCGTCGCTATTACGCCTTATAATTTTCCTAATGCGATGATCACCCGAAAAATCGCGCCAGCAATGGCAGCAGGTTGCACGATTGTGATCAAGCCAGCTGAGCAGACACCATTATCAGCCTTAGCCCTTGCAGAGCTCGCAGTCCGAGCAGGCATACCCAAAGGCGTCATGAATATTGTCACTGCCGATGCTGATCAATCTATTGCCATTGGTAAGACACTTTGTGCATCGCCAACAGTTCGTCACCTCTCTTTTACTGGATCAACCGAAGTAGGTCGCATCCTCATGGCGCAGTGTGCACCTACCGTGAAAAAACTTGGCCTGGAGTTAGGAGGCCATGCTCCATTTATCGTATTTGACGACGCTGATATTGATGCCGCAGTGGCAGGTGCTATTGCCTCCAAATATCGCAACTCTGGTCAAACCTGTGTGTGCGCTAATCGCATCTATGTTCACAAGAAAGTTCATGACGTCTTTGTTGAAAAATTTGCCAAAGCTGTTCAAGCAATTAAGGTGGGCAATGGCATGGAATCAGGCATACATCAGGGGCCCCTCATTGATCGGGCTGCGTTTGAAAAAGTTGAACGTCATATTGCTGATGCACTGAGCAAAGGTGCCAAGTTAATTACAGGTGGCAAACCCTCTCCTTTAGGCGGCACTTATTATGAGCCTACCGTTCTCGATAATGTCAGCAGTGACATGCTCATTACTTATGAAGAAACCTTTGGACCAGTTGCACCCATTATTAGCTTTGAAAGCGATGAGGAAGTGGTCCAGTTAGCCAACAATAGTCAATATGGACTGGCATCCTATTTTTACAGCCGTGATATTGGTCGCATTTGGAAGGTTGCAGAGGCTTTGGAATATGGCATGGTCGGTGTCAACAGCGGAATTATCGCCAACGAAGTTGTGCCATTTGGCGGAGTTAAACAATCTGGTCTTGGTAGAGAAGGTAGCGTCTTCGGCATGGATGAATACCTTGAACTAAAGTATGTCTGCATCACACTCTAGCCCCTCCATACAAAAATACTTACTTTTTGATGTAGACCAAATCCCATACACCGTGGCCTAGCTTGATGCCACGGTTTTCAAACTTGGTTACTGGGCGATAGCTTGGTCTATCAACATAACCCAAATGTAAGCCACTTAATTGCTCTGCACTAGGTTTAAATTCGTTTAAACCTTTTTCCAACTCTTCTGGCCTAGCAACGTCCTGAGCATTAAAGGTTTCAATTTGGATCTGTTCTGTAGAACAATTTTGAATAGCAGGCTTTGCATTGAGCACTAACAGTATTTGCTCTGCATAGTTATGCCAATCAGTCGCTAAGTGTAAATATCCACCAGCTTTTAAGCGAGATGTCAGTAATCTCACAAATTTTTCTTGAATGAGACGACGCTTATGATGGCGCTTCTTATGCCAAGGATCGGCAAAATAGATATGAATGCCATCCAAAGAATTGGCAGCAATCATATTTTCAAGGACCTCAACGGCATCATGACGAATAAGGCGTAAATTGGTCAATTGATTTTCACCGATGAGCTTTAATAAAGCCCCCACCCCAGGCAGATGAACTTCAATTCCCAGAAAATCATCGTCAGGACGCAAAGCTGCGATCTTAGCAGTGGTCTCGCCCATACCAAAACCAATCTCCAGAATCTTTGGTTTTGTGGACCCACCAAATGCCTTAAACAAATCTAGATTTTGATCTTGATAAGGAATGAGAAATTGTGGGCCTAGTTCCTCAATTGCGCGCTGCTGTCCTGCAGTAGTGCGGCCCGCCCTGAGAACAAAGGAGCGAATGCGCTCAAATGTCTTTCCAGATGGGCTTAACTCTTCTAAAGCCAATTACGCCACAATCTTTCTAAAGTAAGCAATCGTCTCTTTTAGACCATCTTCGAGATTGACCTTTGGCTGCCAGCCTAATTTTGCTTTCGCTAGGTCAATATCGGGTTGACGCTGTTTTGGATCATCAGATGGCAATGATTGGTGAATAATTTTCGACTTACTACCAGAGAGTTTTAGCACTGTCTCAGCTAATTGCAACATGGTGAACTCACTTGGGTTGCCGATATTTACGGGACCAGTAAAGCCCTGCTCGGAGTTCATCATTTTGACCATCGCATCAATCAAGTCATCTACGTAGCAAAAGCTGCGAGTTTGCTGACCATCACCATAGATGGTGATATCTTTTCCCTGCAATGCCTGCACAATAAAGTTGCTCACTACCCGACCATCGTTGGGGTGCATGCGGGGGCCATAGGTATTAAAGATACGGACAACTTTAATATCGAGATTGTGTTGGCGGTTGTAGTCAAAAAAAAGAGTTTCTGCACAGCGCTTACCCTCGTCATAGCATGAGCGAATCCCGATTGGGTTTACCTTTCCCCAATATTCTTCTGGCTGAGGATGCACTTCTGGATCGCCATACACTTCGCTAGTAGCCGCTTGCAAAATGCGAGCACGCGTTCTTTTGGCCAAGCCCAACATATTGATCGCACCGTGGACGCTGGTCTTCGTCGTTTGCACGGGGTCATATTGATAGTGCACTGGCGAAGCGGGACAAGCTAAGTTGTAGATCTGATTGGTTTCTACATATAGTGGAAATGTCACATCATGACGCATGAGCTCTAGACGCGGGTTAGTCAATAAATGCTCAAGATTGGCTTTAGAGCCCGTAAAATAGTTATCCACCACCAATACGTCATTACCCTCGTTTAAGAGTCGCTCGGTGAGATGTGAGCCTAAAAAACCAGCGCCACCAGTGATAAAGATTTTGTTCATGATGTGAGTCATTTATAAATGAAGTGAGCGTTAATTTTTAGGTGGGTTCCAGCCGGCCGATCGATACGCATAAACAACTTCAGCAAGCACAATTGAAAGAGATGTCATAAAGGATATCAGACCCAATACAAAGGCCCAAATGACATACGTAGTCTGAAGAGAGCGGACAGCTCCAGCTTGGAAAAAGAATAATTCGAGAACTGTGAGGGATATAAAAATACCACTCAACACATCAAAAAATATTGCCACGGTACAAAGACGGCCACGCATTTTCGATTCATTGGCTTCTTGTTTGAGATGTTCAATTGCATCAGCGTTTTTGAACTCTCCGGAATATAGTGTCTGCTGAATTGCTCTCATTCTGTCGACATTACGAGCCAATCGAACAGAAATTGCATTTAATAAAGTAGCAACTGCTGTCAATAAAAATACTGGCGCAAGCGCTAGCTGAATATTATTGGTAATAGCGTCGATTGATACATCCATTCAGTTGTCCCAGTTCTTCTAAATTAATGTGACCATGCAATTAAACCACTATAGGAAGTGATTAAT
The DNA here is from genome assembly GCA_044225315.1 of Polynucleobacter sp. Classification (GTDB taxonomy): domain Bacteria; phylum Pseudomonadota; class Gammaproteobacteria; order Burkholderiales; family Burkholderiaceae; genus Polynucleobacter. The sequence continues at coordinate 47,131 of JBGAIU010000001.1, read as the reverse complement.
ACCAATACACCAAAGATGATTCGGTACCAAGCAAATGGCTTGAAATTATGATGTGCCACGTACCGAATCAACCATCGAACGCAAATAAATGCAGAAACAAATGCCGCGATAAAACCAACGACTATTGCGAATGTATATTCGCCAGAAGTAGCCACTGGGTTTTTCCAAAGCTTCAGTAACTCGTACGCTGTAGCCCCACCGATTACAGGAATAGCTAGGAAGAAAGAAAATTCTGTAGCAACCGCTCGTGGCAAGCCAAACAACATGCCACCAATAATAGTTGCGCCTGATCTAGATGTGCCTGGTATTAAGGCAGCACATTGAGCAATGCCGACTTTCAAGGCGTCTAAATAAGAAAGATCATCTACCGTTTGAATGCGATTTACTTTGTCACTCAATCTGGACTGACGTGATTCAACCCAAAAAATAATGAATGCCCCAACAATAAAAGCGCTAGCTACTGGAATGGGTGCAAAAAGTATCGCTTTGATGTGCTTGCTAAATATAAATGCCAAACTCATAGCAGGGATGGATGCAATTAACAGATTCAGAACAAACCGACGAGAACTTGCATTTGATCCAAAAGATTCAACAACCTTGATCAATTTGCCACGGAACTCCCAGCAAACCGCTAATATCGCCCCAAACTGAATAATGACCTCAAAGGCCTTACCTTTTTCATCATTGAAATTGAGGAGGTCTCCTATCAAAATGAGGTGGCCAGTGCTGGAGATGGGTAAAAACTCAGTCAAGCCCTCGACCACCCCAAGAATGGCCGCTTTTAATATAAGTATTAGATCCATGCGAGAAATTTTATCGGTTTGTGAAAGATCTCCTTATATTTGGCAAAATGAGGCTCAAATTAGCCTAGTTGACAATTTAGCCTTAAACTTCATGCACCCTAGAATTTGATGAATTTAATGAATCCAGACCGTTTCCGCCTTTCCAGAATCGCCGCACTCGGTTTGATCGTGACTCAAGGTCTTTGCTTGACCGCATGGCACCCCATGGCGCTAGCCCAAAGTCCCAATGCAGCAGCAAAATCTGCCCTACCGACCCCGATTAGCCCGTCTTCGTTAATTGGGCTAGAGCAACCGCCACAAATTGCGCCACCACCCAGCAAGCCAGCATTACCAGCTAATGGCGCCCCTTCAAGCGTCAACGATAGCAGCGCGAATATCCCAAAAGGTCAACTAACCGATTTAATTGGGCTCTATCAAGATGCTGCCTTTAGTGATCCAGTCCTAAATGCAGCCCGTTTCAATTACCAGGCTAGTAAAGAATTGTATTGGCAAGGTCTCTCACTCTTATTGCCACAAGCAAATGCAACACCTGGTGGCACACGCTACTACCAACATGGTGTTGGACAAACAGTTGTTGCCGCAGGTCCTGGTAACTCACGAGTCTTTGACCAGAAAAATTACACCGTCACCTTAACTCAGCCAGTATTTAATCTAGGTGCTTTAGAGGCGTTTAAGCAAGGTGACTTGAATACCAAGATCGCTGATATGCGCTTTTATCTAGCGCAACAAGATTTAATTATCCGCGTTTCACAAGCCTACTTTGATGCCTTAACTAGCCAGGACAATGTCGAGCTCTATCGCAATAAAAAAGGGTTAATCAAGCAACAATTGGATGCGGCGCAAGCAAAATTTGATGCAGGATTGGCAACGATTGTGGATGTCAATACAGCACAAGCTGCGCTCGATCTTGCAAACTCCCAAGAAATTGCCGCCCAAGCAGACTTAGTTGTAAAACGTGGCGTACTGGAGCAACTCGTTGGCCACCCCGTTGGACCCCTGCGCCCATTAGTGAAAGATAGCAAGATTGATGGCGTCTTAAAAGATCCTCGCTCTAAGAGCAAGGACTCCAAAGGAAATCCAATCGCAGAAAGCGTTAATCCTCAACTACCTCCAGGACAAACACTTGAGGATTGGGTAAACCAAGCAGAAAGCGCTAACTTTAATGTGCTCGCTAATCAGCTCTCCGTCAGCCTCGCTGAAAGCACCTACAGAGCTTCTCAAGCGTTAAATTACCCATCTATTAATTTAGTGGGAACTACTGGTTACAACACTTCAAATGGCACACCTAATAGCTATACACCTGCAAACACCAACGTATATAACAATACTGTAGCCCTGCAAATGAATATTCCATTGGTATCTGGCGGATTTAATAGTGCTGTAATAAGACAAAACGCAGCGCTCGTTGATGCCGCTAAAGCCAACTATGACAACGCACGTCGTACCGCAGCTCAAAATACTCGTACAGCATTCACTGGTTTTTATGGTGGCCTTGCTAGCGTAAAGGCATTTGAAGCAGCTGAACGCTCATCGAGCTCCGCACTCGAATCCAGTAAGCTCGGCTTCCAGGTAGGAACCCTGATCAATATTGATGTATTAATTGCACTAGACACCCTGATCACCACTAGATCTCAGCTTCAGCAAGCAAGGTATAGCACTATTCTGAATGCGATCAAGCTGAAGGCTCATGCCGCAGCACTTACTGACGAAGACTTAATATCGATTAACGCTTTGTTGCGTTAATGTTGAATCCCCAGCAGATTTTCAGCCGCTCCAATCACTTCTTCAGCTGCTGGAGGCGAGTGCATATCACCAAGGTTACGAATCTTGTCAGACCAATATCCCTCTGTTTTCCATTTAGGTGAATCACAATAAATCTCAACGGTAGGTCTATTTAAAACTGCGGCTAAATGAGTTAGCCCAGTATCCACACCAACAACTAAGGCTGCATTTGAAATAATTGAAAATGCTTCCTCAATAGAAAAAGCATTGGGTACTATTGAATTTTGGATTCTGCTTGCCAATTTTTCGCTAATAGCCTTTTCGGAAACGTTTCCCCAAGGCAAAACAACTTGATATCCTCGCGCAGCAAGCGCATTACCTAACTGAATCCAATTCGCCTCAGACCACCGTTTTGCATCTCTTGCAGTTGAATGAAAAAACAAAGCGTAAGGCTTACGCAGCGATTCAATCTGCGGAGAAACAGCTGGAAGTGTTGCCTTATCTGGGTAAAAAATTGCCTCCTCACCCCTGGTGATTAAAGGCCTATCAAAAGCAGAAGAAACAACGTGGCGCGAGCGATCCACGGCATGACATTGAAATGGGACATGCACTTGCTGGGTATAAAAATGACGGGATAGCGGCTCGTATCCTGAAAATTCTGTAGCATTTGCAAGGCCAGCCACTACCGCATCTGAAGTCTTATTGGCCAGAGCACATACCAAGGCCGATTTTAATAATCCTTGAGTTTCTATTACAAAGTCATAAGAAATCTGCTGAAGATTTTTTCTGAACGCAAAAAATGCTTTCCAAGTTTGAATGCTCAATAAAGATTTTTTCCATCGACGGAGACCAAAAGGAATAATGCGATCTATTCCCCGAAAACCATTGCGACTCAACAATGGTGTCAAGAGATGAACATAGCCCTCCTCGACGACCCAATCAACCCGAGCATCCGGGAAGCGTGCCCGAATATCCCAAATGATTGGCAAATTGTGCAATACATCCCCTAACGAGGATAGTTTTACTAATAATATTTTTGGAGACTTACTTAAATTGCTCATTAAAATTTGGGGGCTTTTCCCCAGGAAAGACCTGCCTTATCTTTGGCATTCAGATTTGGGCTCATGCCTGGTATTAATGGCCATTCAATGCCAACCGTAGAATCATTCCAGGATAAGCAAACTTCACTTTGCGGGTGATAATAGTCTGTCGTTTTATAGAGAAACTCCGCAGTTTCTGAAAGCACAAAAAATCCATGCGCCATTCCCTCTGGAATCCATAGCTGCTTGTGATTTTCAGCGCTTAACCCTAGACCAAACCACTTGCCATATGAGGGCGAGTTTTGACGAAGATCTACTGCAACATCAAACACTTTTCCTGCCACAACACGCACCAATTTCCCCTGTGTCTTCTCCAGCTGATAATGCATCCCCCGCAAAGTGGCCTGACGTGAAAAAGAATGGTTATCTTGAACAAACTGAACTTTTAGACCTGTCGCATCAGCAAAGTCTTGGGCATTAAAAGATTCAGTAAACCAACCACGATTATCGCCGAATAGTTTAGGTTCGATAACGAATACGCCGTGAATTGGTGTTTCAGTTACTGTAAGTTTAGAATGCGGTTTTGCTATCGACATCAAGATACTTTCTTTGACGATAACGTAATAGGCTCAACACCTTTTTTCATTTCTTGCAAAATCTTTGATAAATACTGTCCATAACTATTCTTACTGAGCTGACTCGCAACCTTTTCAACCATTTCCACACCAATCCAACCCTGCCGAAACGCGATCTCTTCAGGACATGCCACCATCAAACCCTGGCGTTTTTGGAGAGTCGCAATAAAGCCTGCGGCATCCAATAAAGAATCATGAGTACCCGTATCAAGCCATGCAAATCCTCGACCCATAATTTCTACGCTTAATTGATTTTTTTCAAGATAAATGCGATTCACATCGGTAATCTCAAGCTCACCACGAGCACTAGGCTGTATCGAACCAGCGATATCGCAAACTTGATGATCATAAAAATATAAGCCCGTTACCGCATAACTACTTCTGGGTTTTAATGGCTTCTCTTCAATCGACATCGCGCGGTAGTTTTTATCAAATTCAACTACTCCGTAGCGCTCCGGGTCATTTACATGATAAGCAAATACAGTGGCACCGCTTTGACGTTTATTTGCACTTTCTAAGTTGGCAACTAGCTCGTACCCATAGAAAATATTATCCCCAAGCACGAGAGCACTTGGATGCCCATCAATAAAATTTTTACCAAGTGTGAACGCTTGTGCCAAACCATCGGGTGATGGCTGTACGCAATACTCAATATTTAACCCCCATTGAGATCCGTCACCTAGCAATTCAGAAAAACGAGGGGTGTCATGTGGCGTAGAAATTAATAAAATATCTCGAATGCCGGCAAGCATCAGGGTTGTTAGGGGGTAATACACCATCGGCTTGTCATAAACGGGCATAAGCTGTTTAGACACCGCTTGAGTAACTGGATAGAGACGCGTACCAGAGCCCCCAGCCAAAATAATTCCTTTACGATTTTTTTTAAGGCTTTCTGCCATTCCAATCCTTGATCTCCAGGATGAATCGCAGTTTGTCAATTTTTGGATATTTGCTTGACGTAATCTGCAACTTGCTCATCCCATGGGGTATTCCAATGGGGTAATTTTGACACAAGACCCAATCGCTCAAGCTCAGATTGGAGCTTGGCGGTGGACAAACGGGAATTCATTGGCCTAGGAGCCGGCAAAGAGTACTCTGAGGCCGGTATAGGCAAAATAGCAGCGGGATTTAACGCCAATGAATGTCCAGCCTGAATAGCAGTCTGCACCGCCAAACAAGCTAACTGATGCCAATTTGTTTCTCCCCGTGGAACCGCATGATAGATACCCGATTGAAATGATCTGCGTTGGCCACTATCGAGCACTAAACCTAAACTCAGCTCTGCTAACCAGAGAGCACTAGTAGGAACCCCATATTGGTTATCAATTACTCGTAGCGTAGTTCGCTCTTTTGCCAGCCGCAAAATGGTCTGAATGAAATTGCCGCCATCACCATATACCCAGCTCGTTCTCAAGATGGCATAAAGACCGCCACCAGATGCACCAGTAAAGGTTTTTTCGATAGCATTCTCACCGGCCATCTTTGAGGCCCCATAAACACCCAAAGGGTTAGTAACATCACCCTCACAATAGACGCCCTGCTCCAAACCATCAAATACATAATCAGTCGAAAAATGCAGTAGTGTTGCACCATGCTGCGCAGCATAGTACGCCATCCTTTGGGGGGCCTTCGCATTAATGGCAAAAGCTAGCTCTGGCTCTTGCTCGGCTTTGTCAACGGCGGTATATGCAGCTGCATTAATAATGCAATCGGGAGCATCATTAATTAGAAGCGTGTCTAGTTGAGCCTCTTCACTCAGATCACAATCGGCGCGACCTATATAGCGAATTTGATTTTCAGAATCTATAGATAAGCGATGGCATTCCTCTTGGAATGCCTTACCAAGCTGACCATCTTTCCCGAAAATAAGAATTTTCATCAACAGAGTTAATGCTGGTATTGCTTTTCAAGCCAAGCACGATAGGCACCAGTTACGACACCTTCTACCCAATCAGTATTTTCTAAATACCATTGGATCGTTTTCCGTATTCCTGTGTCGAATGTTTCTGCTGGGCGCCAACCCAATTGTTTTTCTATTTTGCTAGCATCAATTGCATAACGACGATCATGCCCAGGGCGATCCTGAACAAAAGTAATTTGCTCAGCATACGATTTTCCATCTCCGCGCGGGCGAAGCTCATCCAATATTGCGCAGATGGTTTTCACAACATCAATATTAGCTTTTTCATTCCAGCCGCCTATGTTGTAAGTTTCCCCCAAAAGACCGTTTGCCAACACTTCAGCAATGGCTGAGCAGTGATCGCCAACATATAACCAATCGCGCACTTGTTGACCATCCCCATAGATCGGCAAGGGCTTACCGTTCAATGCGTTGAGAATAACCAGAGGGATTAATTTCTCAGGAAAGTGGTAGGGACCGTAATTATTCGAGCAATTGGTTGTTACCACCGGAAATCCATAGGTGTGAAACCATGCCCTCACTAAATGATCTGAAGCGGCCTTTGAAGCTGAATATGGGCTATTGGGTTCGTATGGATTTTTTTCAGTAAAGGCTGGGTCCTGTGCCGACAGCGAGCCATAAACTTCGTCAGTAGACACATGATGAAAACGGAAGCGCTCTTTATCTATCCCCGCTAGGCTCATCCAATACTCACGAGCACACTCCAAAAGATTAAAGGTGCCCATAATGTTGGTTTGTATAAATTGAGCGGGGCCATGAATCGATCTATCCACATGACTTTCGGCAGCAAAATTCACAATTGCACGTGGTTGATATTGGCTTAATAAGCGGCTAATTAAATTCTGATCACCTATATCCCCATGAACAAAAATATGCCTTGGATCATTTTTAACAGAGTCAAGGGTTGCTAGATTGCCGGCATAGGTTAATTTATCTAAATTAATAATGCCTTCCTTGCTAGCATTACTTAACCAGCCAAGAACAAAATTACCGCCAATAAATCCCGCCCCACCCGTTACTAAAATCATAATTTACTTAGCCAGAGACCCAAATTGCTATATTCTAAGTCCATTGTCAAAGCCTAACAATATTTGCCTTGAATGAACTAAATCCCATCATGATCTCGTTTCGTGAATCCAACATCAAATTAGCCATCAAAAATCTTTTTCTTAAACGAAAAAAAGATATTTTGGTAATTGAGCCTCGATTTGGATTAGGTGACAGCATTGTCTGCAACGGGATTATTCGTGAGTTAGCAAAATCTAGCCTCTATCGATCAATTTATTTTGTCTACCCCAACCCCAAAAACTACCATTCTGTCGCGTGGATGTTTCTAGATTTGCCAAATGTGTATGTGATTGCAGGTCAAAATGGTCGCCAAGCAAGGCAATTATCAGGATTTTTAAATGCTCAATATCTTGCGTTAGGCGTTAAAAATATCGAGAAACATTATGATCATTGGGATCAATATTTTTATGATCAAGCTAGCGTCCCACTTGAAAAACGCTTGGAATCCTCTCATATACCAGAAGGTCCAAATTCTTCCACACTTTATGAAAAACTAAATCCGCTAAACGAAGAATATATTTTGGTTTGCAGACACCAATCCGGGGGCGTGCCTTATGAACTTCAGATCCCCAACCCCAATAAACATAAAGTCATTGAAGTTTATCCAGCTTCAACCAATTTTTTTGATTGGATCAAACTGATTCGTCATGCAAAAGAAATTCATGCGATTGATACATCATTAGTTCATCTTGTTGAGAGTTATTTTTACAAAAATCCGAAAGAAACCTATTCCATTTTCTTGCATCTAGCCAATGTGCCCAAAATTGGATTTGCGACTAAGCTTCCTTGGGTGCTTGTTCGGTATTGATATCGACCAATATTTTTTGAATAATGCTCTGCGCAAATGCTTCTGAGGTATGCAGCTTAAAGCGCTCTGACTGGATAAACTCCTGACCAGCCTTTTGCATAGCAGTAAATTCTGTCCTAGTTACAGTCTCTAAATATTCGACCAAACTTGAATAAGATTTAAATTTCCTGAAGTCAATAAAGCATTCCTTAGGTATCCACTGCTCAACATTTGGCTCTCCCCAATAAATCGGGATGCACCCAGCAAAAAAACAATCAAAGATTTTTTCAGTGAGATACCCCCGAATATCTCGAGCATTCTCAAAACAGATGCAGAACTTGGCTTGCAACAAAACAGATTGTTTTGATTTTGCGGGTCCACGATAGCTTGGAAAGACTGGGCGGCCCATCAAAAATGGAATGACTTTTTCCAGCCTATAACGCATTTTCCCAATAAAACCTAGACGTTTTTCAGGAACTCGCCAACCATTTCCATAGAGCTCAAACGCATGTGGTTTATATTTTTCAAACCAGCGTATAGCCTTGGCTCTTTGCGAATACAGCTCGCGAGAATCTAAAAGATTTGCATGCCGATTACTCCCAATCAAACAGCAAAATATTTGACGCTCCTCGTATGTGGGGATAGTCCAACTACTTTTTAACTCTCTAGGCAATGGATTAGGCGTTCTGACCTCAATTAAGCGATCTTTTGACACCTGCGTATATTCGGCATTGAAACCTTTCCCCTCTAAAAGATCGAGATCCCAAGTAAAGATACCTTGAAAACGATTTAAAAACTGCTGATCAGCATTTAAAGGGACTGTGAGTGGGGTTTCAAAGCGAATCAAATATTCCGGAGATGTTTTACCAACATTTACAGAATTAGATTCAATATGTAATCCAAAATTTGGTTTTAAGTGATGCTTCGCTATAACATCCTCTGTATGCAACTCAATACCATGATCGATTGCATATTGACGCATAACCCTGAATGGCTCCAAGCAATCGTCACGGTTTCTAGGGCTGTTTGGGTCAAAAAGATCATCACACCCGAGCTCCCAGCCGTAAATGCTACCTATAAGCATACTTTTCCAATTCCTAAAGTCTTGGTTGCAATCAAAAACATACCAAGTGGCCTTATCTGATGTTTTAATTATAAAGTTATGAATATCATCGCACAGCTTCAAGGCGGCTTAGGAAATCAACTCTTTCAATATGCCACCGCAAGATCTCTTTCCATAGTGAAAAAAACGCCTCTTTTGCTTGACTGCACTTGGTATCAACAAACCTATGATGATGTGACTCCCAGAGAGTTATTAATTAGAGAACTAAAAACTGCTGGGGCAGTTATTTCACTGGAACAGACCACCCAGAAACCAAAGCGCATTCGTCGCCTCCTTCAAAAGATTTGGCCTCTTTCTCCTTATATCTTTTACGAAGCATCTGCCTATCGGTTTGACCGCCGTGTTTTTATGGCGCCTTCATTTACACGGCAAGATCTATATCTCATGGGGTACTGGCAATCATATAAATATTTTGAAGCCATCAAATCAACATTGGCTGCAGAGCTAACCCCGCAAAAAGCGCTTTCATCTCACTATCTAACTTATTTAGAAAAAATCCAAGGCGTTCAATCCGCAATGGTACATATCCGTCGCGGTGATTATGTCATCCTCAATAGCGCCAATAAAGTTCATGGCACTCTTAGCATTGATTACTACCGCAATGGGATGGAGAAGTTACTTGAAAGAGATCGTGAAACCCATTTTTTTATATTTTCTGACGACTTAGCTTGGGCCAAACAAAACCTGCCCGCTACAAAACAAATAACATTTATCGAATCGATCGACACGGCGAATGCAGTAATCCAAGAACTAGAACTTATGAAGTATTGTAAAAGTTATTTGATAGCGAATAGCTCCCTGAGTTGGTGGGGTGCATGGCTTAGCAATAACAAAAATGCATTCGTGATTTGCCCCAAAAACTGGACTCAAGACTTGAATATGAATTGGGATGACTTAATCCCAGCGAATTGGATCAGCCTCTAAGACTGACTCCTTTTAAAGAACCTAGGATTGCAGCCAAGAGTCGTTCTAAACGGGTAAATGGCGTTAATAAACCGTTTCCACGATACTGAAATCGCGCATAGATTTCATAATTTGCCGATACGGATATTCCGCGAATCTTCTGATTCAACAAAAACATAAATGGCAAAGCAAAGGTCAATCGCTTAAGAATGCCCATCGGCGCTGGAGTCCATTTTGGCGGAATTCCAAGACCAATCAAATACTCCTCGCGACTCTGCAAAAAAATAGCATTTGTTTTTGTATTTTGAGTCTGACTGGTCTGCGTGCTATGAATGCGATAGGTAATAAGCTTTTCCTTAAGATTTACAAATCGATATCCTGCGAGTGCAATAGCAACCCACAATGAATAATCCTCGGCATAGTCTTTGCCTGCCTTATAAGGAAAACGTTTAAAAACCTCTGCCCTTCCCATGATGGCAGGATTACATAAAGGACTAGAGATTGTTAGTAGCGCACGAATATCCGCATCGGTATAACGCTGTTTAGAGGCCTTACTTTTACCCGTTGCCTCATAAAAAGAAACGTAGGAGCCACCACATATATCAACTTGCATGCGGTCTAAGTAGTCAACCTGTGTTTGCAAACGATGAGGCATAGCAATATCGTCGGCATCAAGAAATGCAATATATCTTCCACGCGCCATCGCCACTAAGCGATTTCTGACAATCACTAAGCCAGCATTCTCCTTAGACTCAATCAAAATTATTCGAGAATCCGTAAATTGCCGCACGACCGAACTTGTTCGGTCAGTTGAACCATCACTTAACACAATCAGCTCAAAATCAGTAAAATTTTGGCTCAAAATGCTTTCAATTGCCGAGCCAATAAATTGCTCTGCATTAAATGCGGGCATCAATACGCTAACAACTGGATTTGACATCAGATATAACTTTGAAGAAATCGCCCAAAGCGCTTAATTTTTCTTAATAGACGCGATGGCAATGATTTGTGTTGGTCAAGTCCAAGATCGGTATCCCAGGCCGACTGAAGAATGATGCCAAGATAATTTTGACTGAGTGATGATTTAGTCTCGCCCAACCTACGCATCAGAAGATACTGCCAATCATAATGATATGTACGAAATAATGGCTCAATCGCAATTAATGAAATGGCTCGAAACTTTAAAAGCGCTTCGCCATAAATGAGCGTTTCTGGTAACTTAGGGCTGACAAGGTCCCATAAGCTCTTACCCTGTGGGGCCAAAAATTCTTGGTCCAATGAACGCCAAACTTCCGCTGACCAAATGAACGGAGCAGGAGCACAGTAGAAATTGGGTCCGCTTCGCCCAAATAGAGCTTTAACGCGATTCGATTCCTCAGTTAAATTCTCGACGACTCGCTCTTTACCACGGTTAATGGCAAGCTGAAAAAACTCTTTATTTTGGTGCAACACTGTATAAGGAGTTCCATCGGCTGTTAAAAAATCATGCAAATAAAAATTGCGAATAAAAAAACTATCTGAATCTAAACATAAATAATTTTTAGAGAACCCAAGACGCCAAAATTCTGACTTAATCACTTGTTGCGATAAGCCTCCAGGCATTTTTTTATATTTAAGAAAATCAGCTCTTGGATTAGCTTCGACAATCTGCTCATCGGCAACCCAAATATAGTCATGCTCACCGAGCACCTGGATCAATAAATCTCTTTCAGAAGTGGGCGTAGAAATATAAAACGGCAGGCGGTCAACATTAAATTCTTTAATTGAATTGAGCAGGCGCTTTAAACGCAAAAAATCCCTTGAATAGGATTTGCAGTACAAAACAAAATCTCTCAAGTGATTATCCCGTAATAATGGCGTTTAACGAATATGCCCTAGTATGACATTAACCGCTTGATCTACTCCAATCGGTATCCAGTGAGGTTGAATCAATTGTCTTTTTTTCCAATCAAGCCAAATTCTCTCAAGCGCCATTGCAATAGCTTCCTGGTCACCTTCGTGACTGAGATAAGCACCCCGTGTTTCTAGCATCTCATCAAGCTGAACGTTGCGGTGGGTAATTCCCCAAATGGGTCTGCCCGTCCATAAATACTCATAGTATTTGGAGGGAATATATTCTGCACACCACTCATCATTGCCATGCAACAAAATTAATACATCTGCTGCCTGCATGCGCTCAACCACTCTTTCTCTTCCAGATTTCCCAGTAGCAGGATCTCTCTCTAAGCGACCATGCGCAATTAAAATGTCCTCAAAGCCAAAGCGCTCAATTGCTTTGAACGTCAGGGCATCTAAGGGCGCGCCATAAGCATGCACACGCACTAGATCCCTAGCCTCAGGATATTTAACAATTAAAGGAATCAATGCATTCAAAATGGTCGACAAAGATCGATCATTTGCCAATGATCCAAAGTGGCATAAATGGAGCTTGTCTGAATACTGATGAGGCTGGATTGACTGAAGGCTTCCTGGAGGCTCTGCACCAGGAAGTACCATAAAACCCCGGGCATTATTTTTAGAATTGAGATTTGGGTTGCGCACCTTTGCGTAATGCAAGGCCCCATCCGTAAACCACCAAACTAAATCTGCTTCTTGGCAAATTCTTTTTTCCAATTTTTGCCGAAACTGCGCATCCCTACCCTTAGGCTTATCAAAACCCTGGTCATCCGGCCCTTTACGAATAACCAAGGGATCGTGCACCTCCACGATCAAGGGTATCCCAGTAACTTGTTTTAGCCACAGCCCCGCTAAATGCGATGACCATGCTCCACCAGTTGAGTAGACAACATCGACCTTACCCGATGTAATCAAGCGCCAACCATGAATGAAAGCAGGGATCGACCACGACCATTGACTGGAATATCCTAATATTAATTTTTCAAGACCAATGAGCGGAGCTAACAAAACAGAAACTGTTCTGGTCAAGACCTTATAAATGATGCCGCGACCATACTGATTGGCTATCCAGTGACGGAAATCAAATCTAAAAGCTGCAGGTCCCCACGCTAAAAATTGATAATGTGGAAAACGCGAATCTTTTATTCCTGTGATTGCACTAAAAACAATAGGTTCAACACCGGCCTCTAAAAAGTAAGGGATTTTATCTGTAATGGTTTGGCTTGAAGCTCTACCATCCATATTGAAACCATGTGACAGTATTAGCCAGCGTTTTTTATCAACTAACTTAGGTATGGTGACGCTCACTCAATCCCTACTTAAATCAATTATTGCCCGCAACGATTGACATTACCGCCATTCGTACTGCAATACCAAAGGTAACTTGGCTTAATATTACTGATTGAGGTCCATCCGCAACTACTGAATCAATTTCTACTCCACGATTCATTGGGCCTGGATGCATCACAATAGCATCGGACTTTGCAAGGGCTAAGCGCGTCGGGTTCAAGCCGTACTGTTTGAAGAAAGCATCTCCTTCGGGCACCTGCCCCGCTTCCATGCGCTCCTTTTGGATGCGCAGAGTCATCACGACATCAACATCCTTGAGACCCTTTTCCATGCTGTGGAATACCTTAACCCCTAACATATCTAAATCTCTAGGTAATAGGCTTTCAGGGCCAATCACTCTAATATCTTCACAACCTAAAGTAGTAAGCGCATGAATATTCGACTTGGCTACACGACTGTGAACAATATCGCCAACAATTGCTACTTTTAAGCCTTTGAAATTCTGCTTGAAGTGACGCATCGTGTACATATCCAACAAACCTTGGGTTGGATGTTGATGACTGCCATCTCCAGCGTTCACCACATGAACGTGGGCAGGCACATGATTAGCAATCTCAATAGGCGCCCTTGAAACACTATGACGGACAACAAATATATCTGCCTGCATTGCCACAAGATTGTCGATGGTATCTAAAAGGCTCTCACCCTTGGCGGTAGAAGATGTCGAGATATCTAAATTAATCCCATCAGCAGAAAGCCGTTTAGCTGCAATCTCAAAAGTTGTTCTAGTACGAGTAGAGTTCTCAAAGAAGAGGTTAAAAACACTCTTACCCCTTAGCAGTGGAACTTTCTTCACTTCTCTAGCAGGATCTGTAACGCTGACAAACTGCTTTGCCGTATCCAGAATATGAACTATCTGCTCTTTTGGCAAACCTTCTAGGGTTAAAAGATGCGTCAACTCTCCAGCAGCATTAAATTGATTTACAAGATTTTCAGCACCCATTATTCACGCCCCTCAAGCTGAAAACTGAATTTTCCAGCGGAATCTTTTTCTAAAACTAAGATTTGCTTATCTGATACTTGAACTTGCTCGCCAGCAAAATTAGCGCTTACTGGCAACTCGCGATTTCCACGGTCTGCAAGAACCATCAACTCAACTTGCGCGGGTCGCCCAAAATCAAATAATTCATTTAAAGCGGCACGGACTGTTCTACCTGTAAAGAGAACATCGTCGATCAAAATAACATTCGCCCCATTGACCTCAAACGGCAGATTGGTTGTCATAGTGCTTGCTGTGCGCAAAGCAGTCATTCCCTTCTCCGCATAATCATCGCGATGAAAAGCCACATTAATCACACCGTAATGGGGCAGACCCAAATCCTTGGCAAGACGTTCCGCAATCCATGCGCCGCCCATTGCTAAGCCAGCCAACTCAAAAGAACCCTGCTGCATTCTTTTTCGCAAGGCATCTAACAACTTTTCGTATAACAATTCAGCATTCATGGCTTAATTCAATAGTTCCAAATTTTTGATGCACTCAAGACTGAGACTTTTCTGCAAAATATTGCTCCAAGATCAAGACTGCAGAGTGGGCATCTAGATTGCCCCGCATCTTGGGATCACCCTCCAAAATTACCGATGTATAACGCTCATCCACCCAAACAACTGGCAAATTCAGCCTGCCATGCAGTTGATTGCCAAAACGAGTAGCTTTTGCAGTCATCTCATGTTCTTCACCATCAGGATGTACAGGACGGCCCACTACCAGCTCTTGAGGCTGCCAGTCTTTCACAAGCCCCTGGATTTCCTGAAACAGGATATCCACATTTGGAGCTGCAATCGTTTTAAGGGGTTGCCCCACTTTTGTAAACGTATTACCTACTGCCACCCCAACACGCCTCAAACCATAATCAAAAGCCATTACCGTAACTGACTGGCTAGCCTCAGAACTCACCTTACTAGGCATGTCCAGCCTCTCCAGAGAGGTGAGACAAATCAAAACCTAAATGACTCATTGTCTTTTCATAACGCTGACTCGATGGCGTATTGAATATGATCTCCGTCATTTGCTTATGGGATAGAGGAACATTCATCCATCCGTTGAGGGTAATTTCCTCCTCAAGCTGTCCCGCACCCCAACCCGCATAACCCAAAGTCATCAAAAATTTTCTCGGCCCATTACCCAGAGCTACGGCCTCAAGAACATCTTTAGAGGTCGTCATGGTGAGGCCACCTGGAATGATTAGAGAGGAGCTATAGGAAAGATGAGGGTTAGATTCATATAGAACAAAGCCTCGCTCAATCTGAACAGGGCCGCCAAAATAGACTGGCTGCTCTAATAAAGGAGCGATCTCTAACTTGAGTTCAATCTTGTCAAATAATGTGGCTAAATTGACTTCTGTGGGCTTATTGATTACTAAACCCATAGCGCCACGCTCATTGTGCTCAAACAAGTAAACAACTGAATTGGCGAAATTTGGATCAACCATGCCTGGCATGGCGATCAAAAACTGATTTGCTAAGTGATCAGCCGAATAGGAAATCAAAGACCCAGGGTCTGAATCATGGGGGGCTTTGTTGGCCGATGTCATATAGGGGTATTTTACAGGCTATCTAGATTTTTCCAGTGGCCCAATATGCCAAAAGACCAATAAGCTCATGGACTAATTTATTCCAATTTTGAGCACCCTCAGTTAAATCAAAAGTAGCCCAATTGAGACTGTTCGCCGTTTGATAGTCAACCGGGACTGGGATAACATCGACGCCCTGTTTTTCAAAGATTTTGGTCGAGCGGAACATATGGCTGGCGGAAGTGACCAAAAGCCAAGGCTTTTGGATGCCCAAGTCATTGTTTTGACCATACCCTTTAATCATCGGCTTCATATAGAGTATGTTTTCATAGGTATTGCGAGATTGATTTTCGTAATGCGCTGTTTTTTGAGTAATCTCTACCAAACCCTGCTCTGTAATCAGCTGCTGAAACGCTTCTGCCTCTGAAATACTTTTGGGACTCACTCTTCCCGAATACCCGCTAAAAATAAACGGCAGGTCTGGATATTTGCGAATCAGTTCAAATGCTTTAGTAACTCTCTCAGCCGAGGAATAAATTGACACTTCGTCACGATCGAGTGCAATTTGACCCCCCTCTATTGCCCCACCCAAAATAATGATGCCTCCGATATCGTTTTCTGACACCTGGGTCAAAGATGTTTTAGGCACCCGATTTTCAAGTGCTCGTAAAAATACTTCGGAAGCCGGAAGCCAGCCCACAATCAATAAATCAAAAATCGCTAAAAGTAAGAAACGCCTGCATAGATGGGGCTTTCTCAACAGTAGGAATATTAGGCTCAACACAACGAACAAAAGAACCCAATTGAGCGGCTCTATGCAGAACTGTACTACCTTCGAAAGAATAAAAAAGATCGTATCCATGGGTAATGGTGATCTTAACCTGTTTAATTAAGTTCTCCTTTAACACATTATTGAATTTCACCCTAATATAGGGGTTATGGAAAAAGCACTTGTTTGGCTACGTCGCGACCTTCGCCTTTATGACAATACGGCGCTTTCTCATGCCTTGAGAGAGAGCAAGCAGGTCTGGTTAACTTTTGTTTTTGATACCGACATTCTTAAACCCCTTTTGAAGGGCGAGCTTGACTCTAGGGGCTTAAAGCATGATCGCCGCGTTGACTTTATTTGGCAGAGTTTGAAGCAAATCGATGATCAACTACGTCAATTGGGCGGCGGTCTCATCGTACGCTTTGGGAAGCCCACCGAATGCATTCCCCAAATTGCTAAAGAGCTAGGCGTAGAAACTGTTTTCACAAATCATGACTATGAGCCCTCTGCGATTGATCGAGATGAGACTGTCAAATCTCAATTATCAAAATTAGGCATTGAATTTGAGAGTTTCAAAGATCAAGTGATATTTGAAAAAAAAATTCTCACAAATTCCAATACCGTCTTCTCAGTCTTTACACCTTACAAAAATAATTGGCTTAAAACACTTCAAGAAAAAGATCTAGTCGCCTACGAGTGCAATCCAAAGCCGGGGCAATTTGCTCCTATTCCAAAAAAATTAGATCTGCCATTCCCCTCTCTTGAGTCCATGGGATTCTGCCCTACCGGCATTGAATCCTATCTCCCACCTGGATCAGATGGCGGTCAACTATTCTTAGAAGACTTTCTCTCGCGCATTGATCAGTACCAAGTTGGTAAAGACTTTCCTGCGATTAAGGGCGTTAGTTACTTATCAACACACTTGCGCTTTGGCATGCTTTCGATTCGAGGTCTAGTGCGTGAAGCGCATCGCAGAATGCTAGCTGGCAGCATGGGTGCAACTATATGGCTTAGCGAACTCATTTGGCGTGATTTCTATTTCATGATTCTGGCAAACCATCCTCGCTTAGCAGGTGGTGAGTCATTCAAACCAGACTATGACAATATCGTTTGGGAAAGTGGTGCTCATGCTAAAAAATTATTTCAAGCTTGGTGCGAGGGTAAAACAGGCTACCCATTAGTGGATGCGGCAATGCATCAACTTAACCAAACTGGCTATATGCACAATCGTCTGCGCATGGTTGTAGCGAGCTTTCTCACAAAAGACTTGGGAATTGATTGGCGCTGGGGTGAAGCGTATTTCGCGGAACACCTCAATGACTTTGAGCTTTCCTCAAATAATGGCGGATGGCAATGGGCATCCTCTTCGGGTTGCGATGCTCAGCCATATTTCCGGATTTTTAACCCCATCACCCAATCAGAGAAATTTGACTCCGATGGGAAATTCATTCGTCGATACCTCCCTCAGCTAAAAAAGCTCTCTAAAAAATCTATTCATGCACCCTGGCAAGCTGGTCATATTGAGCTTGAATCTGCAGATATCGTTTTGGGTAGAGATTACCCATACCCGATCGTAGATCATGACGGGCTCGCAAGAAAACCTTGGTGCGCTACAACGTAGTTAAAAAAGTTACTTAGCTCGGCCTGATTTAAGGATTCCGCTTTAAGATAGGGCATGAGCAAGATCTATGCAGTAGGTGATGTACAGGGATGTGCGCCCTCCCTGAATGCCCTCGTTAAAAAACTTCCCAAACAGTCGAAGATGATTTTTTTGGGGGACTTAGTCAATCGGGGTCCAGACTCCTTAGGGGCTCTACGAAAACTCAAATCTCTTCAAGAATCTGGTCGGGCAGAATGTATTTTGGGCAACCATGACCTCCATCTGCTTGCAATTGATGCGGGTATTCGTAAGACTCGAGGTCTGGATACGGTTGAGACCATACTCCAAGCCCCTGATAGAGCAGAGTTGATCGACTGGCTTCGTAAACGACCGATGGCATTGAGTAACGGCAAGATCCTAACAGTGCATGCTGGTGTTCTACCTCAATGGGACCTGCAGCAAACAATTGAATGCGCCCAAGAAGTAGAAAAAGTATTACGCAAAAAATCCTATAAAGACTTTCTAGCAAACATGTACGGCAATACTCCTAATCAGTGGAGTAATTCCTTAAAAGGCTATGATCGCCTTCGAGTAATCACCAATGCTTTAACCAGAATGCGCTTTTGCACACCTAGCGGCAAGATGGAATTTGAGAGCAAAGAAAGTTTAGAAGATGGCCCAAAGGGTTTTATTCCTTGGTTTAAGGCGCCAAAGCGCAAAACTCAGGGCACTGTTATTTACTTTGGTCACTGGTCAACCCTAGGCTTGATGCGCCAACATAATGTTGTTGGTCTAGATACCGGATGTGTATGGGGCGGAAAGCTAACCGCCATGGAGATCTCGGATTCAAACAAAGATAAGAAATCTTCCGAAATCATCCAAGTGGATGGTTATGACCACCCACTAAGGATGTAATTGGCCAGCCTCTTTACTTTAGTTTCTGAAACGACTTTTCTGCAGCAGAAATAATTTCATCAATGACTTCGTTGGTGTGAGCGATTGAAGTAAAGCCAGCTTCGTAAGCAGATGGCGCTAAATAAACACCTTCATCTAGCATGAAGTGGAAAAACTTTTTAAATGCTTCAATATTGGATTTTGTAACTGCCTCATATGAGCTTGGTACTTGGTTAGCAAAATAGAAACCAAACATACCGCCAACACTATCAACGCTAAATGGAATGCCAGCTTTATTAGCGCCCTGCTGTAAGCCTTGCATGAATTTATGTGTTTGCTCGCTGAGGCATTCATAAAAACCTTGGCGAGACACAATTTCCAGAGTCTTCAAACCTGCCGCAACCGCTACAGGATTGCCCGACAATGTGCCGGCTTGGTAAACATTACCTAAAGGAGCCAACTTGGACATGATTTCTTTTTTTCCACCAAACGCCGCCATTGGCATACCACCACCCATGACCTTGCCTAGGCAAGTCAAGTCAGGAACAATACCTTGCAAGGATTGAGCACCACCTAGTGCCACCCTAAAGCCTGTCATGACTTCGTCATAAATTAAAACGCTGCCATGTTTGCTGGTGTGATTACGAACGGCAGATAAAAATTCTTTAGATGGTTGGATCAAATTCATATTGCCAGCAATTGGCTCCAATATCACTGCCGCAATTTGATCACCCTGCTTTTGAAATACCTCTTCAATTGCTGCAACATTGTTATAGGGCAGCACTAAGGTATGTTTCACTAAATCTTGGGGTACACCACCTGAAGATGGCGCATTTTGAGTTGAGTCAGCAAAAGTCAGCAAACCCGAACCCGCCTTTACTAATAAGCTATCGGCATGCCCGTGATAACAACCCTCGAATTTAATGATCAAGTCACGACCGGTATAACCACGAGCTAAACGCAAGGCACTCATCGTTGCTTCGGTGCCACTAGACACCATCCGTACTTGCTCAATACTAGGCATCAATTGGCAAATACGCTCGGCTAATTCGATTTCACCTTCGGTTGGTGCGCCATAACTAAAGCTGGTCTCGGCAGCTTTTTTAACCGCTTCAACCACTTCTGGATGTGCATGACCCACAATCATGGGGCCCCACGACATAATTAGATCTATATATCGCTTGTTGTCAGCATCCCAAAAATAAGGGCCTTTTGCTTTAGAGACAAAACGTGGGGTACCACCCACCTGACGAAATGCCCGCACCGGAGAGTTCACGCCCCCGGGAATCGTTTTCTGTGCGCGTTCAAATAAAGCGTCGTTTTGACTCACAATGATCTCTATCTACTTGATTATTTTTTAATTGCTTTATTTTTAGCTGACGAATAATTAAATCGCCATCATTTCAAAATCATCCTTGCGCGCTCCACATTCTGGGCAAGTCCAATTCATCGGAACATCTTTCCAAAGCGTTCCTGGGGCAATCCCTTCGTCAGGCAAACCAGCGGCTTCGTCATAGACCCAGCCACAAATAAGACACATATATGTTTTAAATTCCATTAATCCATTCTCCGTAACGCTGCAGTTTCTGAACTGCAACTGATGAACTCAAGCAGTCTATTTTAAGCGCCTTAATCATTTAACTCATCATTTGATTCTTTATTAGACTTCTTCATTACAGGGCGTTTTTGATGCATCTCAAACTTAAATAGTCGACATTCCAAAGGGCCGTTAAATAAAGGGGTGCGCTTAGACTCTTTGATGCGTAACTGCCCTGGCAAAGCCATATCAGCCGTCAATACAAAGACATTCCAGCCACCAAACGCATCTTTTAGGTGCTGTCCAAATTGGCGCAAAAACTCCACAAACTTAGGATCTTGCTCTTGTTCGGCTTGGAGTTTTTTTAGTGACTCTCGACTCGAGCGCTTTGCACTTTGACGGCCAGTCTCTAAATTGAGCTCAAATCGATTCTCAGGGTCACGAAATTCATCCTCAATGCCCCTATCCCGATCCTGGCCACGACCACCCTTAATAACTAAGCGCTCACCGTAAGGAGGATTTAATAACATCACACCATCCTTTGTATTGGTGGGTGGCTTGCTTGCCATCGCATCTATCTGACGGATAACTGGCTGATCGGGCAACTGCGCACGTTGCCAATTGCCTTTAAACATGGCCACTAGCTTCTCATTAATATCGCCGCCACTGATTCCTAAAGAGTGTGCATCGGGATATTGCTTGCGCTTTTCCAGAATTTCATTCTGAGCCGCTTCTTTTAATGCAGCCCAACGCTTTTGCTCAGCCGCCTCATTAAAAGGCTTGAGTCGCTGGAAACCAAACCCCTCAGCTGAGGTGATTAATGGGCGATATGCCAGACGACTAGGCTTGGCGTTATTGCCATACATATCGGCACGGATGGCTCCAGGCGGTATCGCCAAAGCTTTTTGAGCAGCTTCTATTAAAAAGGTGCCGCTACCGCACATCGGATCAAATAAAGTTTGACCTGGTTGCCAACCGGTAATCGACAAAATACCAGCAGCTAAGTTTTCTTTTAATGGGGCATCGCCTTTTTCATCACGCCAACCGCGCTTGAATAAAGCCTCGCCAGAAGTATCCAGATAGATAGTGACTTGAGTTGCAGTTAAGTGCGCCTGTACCCGAACATCTGGAAAGGTCGTATCGATACTAGGACGATCACCAGTGACATCACGCAAACGATCCACAATCGCATCTTTAATTTTGAGCGTTGCAAAATTCAAACTCTTTAATGGTGAACGATGTGCTGTGACATCAACCCTTAAAGTTTGTTTAGAGCTAAACCAATCCTCCCAAGCCAAACCACCAGCGAGCTTATAAAGATCATCTTCCTGCCTATAGGGAGCCTGCGCCATTTGCAGCAAGACACGACTCGCGATTCTGGAATGCAAATTAAGCGCCATCGCTGCCGACAGTGGTCCGGACAAACCAATACCACCCGTAGGGCTAGTGGGAGTAGGGTCAATGACCCAAGCACCTAAAGCTTTGCAATCTGGACGCGCAGCAATTTCTGCCAGCTCCTGTGCAAGCGGAATCTCTAAACCGCCTGGGCAGACAACAAAAAATCTCATGGGGCTCGCAGTTTTAGAAAGTTAGAAAGAAAAGTAAATAAAAGGGTATATTGATGCGTTAAGAATCGAGGATTAGGGTTTAAATATCACCAGAGCCACAATGATCAATAACAATATCACCGGCACTTCATTAAACCAGCGGTACCAAATACCTGATCTTGTATTGAGATTGCCGCGAAACCTCTTAAGCAAACTCCAGCATGCGTGGTGGTAACCGATTACCAATACGACAAAAAATAATTTGGCATGCATCCACACATCTCCTGCGCCAATACCAAAACCAAGCCACAGCGTGAGCCCCAATAGAACAGCCGGTACCGCCAAAATAGTCATGAACCTAAATAAGCGATCAGCCATTCCCAAGAGCCGAGAGTAGGCTTCGGTATTTTTTTCATCCGCTAGATTTACATAAATTCGTGGCAGATAAAACAAACCAGCAAACCACGACGTAATAAAAACAATGTGTAAGGTTTTTACCCAAAGGTAGGCATTAGCCATAGTGATTTGTGCCTAAGTATGTATTTGGTGTGAAGTGGTTGTAAATCAAGCGCGAATCTCGCCATGACCCATAACGACATATTTAAGAGAGGTTAGACCATCCAAACCAACTGGACCGCGAGCATGTAGCTTGTCATTCGAAATACCAATTTCGGCACCGAGGCCATACTCAAACCCATCCGCAAAACGTGTGCTGGCATTAACCATCACGCTTGCGCTATCTACTTCACGTAAGAAACGATTCGCATTTGCTTGGTTATTAGTAATGATGGCATCAGTATGTTTGCTACCATAACGCTCAATGTGATCCATGGCCTCATCGATATCAGCCACAATCTTAATTGACAAAATTGGTGCCAAATACTCTGTTTGCCAATCTTCATCGGTAGCATTGACTAAATTTTTAAACCCGCTTGACTCTAATGTTGAGCGAGTCAAAGCATCCACGCGCAACTCAACACCTTTGTCTTGATAAATCTTACAAAGCTCAGGCAGCACTTTCGAGGCAATGCTCTTATTTACTAGTAAGGTTTCCATGGCATTACAAGGTGCATAACGCTGCGTCTTAGCGTTATCACACACCTTAATAGCCATGGCTACATCAGCATCTGCATCAATATAGGTATGGCAGATGCCATCCAAATGTTTAATCATCGGGACACGTGCCTCAGCCATTAAACGGGCAATTAAGCTCTTGCCGCCACGGGGCACAATGACGTCAATGTATTGTGTCAGCGTGATCATTTCACCAACAGCGCTACGATCGGTTGTAGTAACAACCTGAACTGCATCTTTTGGGAGGTTTGCAGCTGCAAGCCCCTCTTGAATGATTTGGGCTAATAACGTATTGGAATCAATCGCTTCGGAGCCGCCACGCAATATCACTGCATTGCCTGATTTAAGGCAAAGTGCAGCAGCATCAATAGTCACATTTGGACGAGATTCATAAATAATACCAATCACGCCTAATGGCACCCGCATCTGACCAATCTCGATACCTGATACCTGCTTCTTCAAAGCAGAAATTTTTCCGATTGGATCTTCTAAAGAAACAATTTGCTCAAGACCCAAGGCCATGGTTTCAATAGTCTTGGCCGTCATGGTTAAGCGATCTACAAAAGCTGTATCCTGGCCATTCGCTTTAGCGCGCTCAACATCAACTGAGTTCATTTTTTGAATCTCATCCGTCTTTTGGCGAACTAACTTGGCGATATGCAATAACGCTTGATTCTTTTGTTCGCTAGATGCACGAGCCATAGCACGCGAAGCACTCCGTGCCCTGCGACCAATATCCTGCATCATTTTCTGAATTTTAGTACTCATCTTTGCTATTTTCTACTAATTTCTAGCGCAGTAGATTTCCTACTAAACGCAGGCCATCCCAGGGGTCTGCAGGCAACTCTGCAGCGGATAAGCCCTTTACTTGACGATCTAGACCTGCGGCCACTTGCATAGCCCTGCGCAACTTCAGCGGCTCAATTCTTCTCAAGGCGGTTGGATACAAGCGCTCTTTATTGCCCCAAATCCGATTCACACGCATCAGCTGCTGAACCGACTCGCCAGCATCGCTAGCGGCCTTTATCTTTGACAGCAGTCTAAGCTCCTCAGTAACACTCCATAAAATCAACACCAATGGCTCACCTTCACCCTTGAGACCATCCAACATGCGGTTCAGTCTCGGCAAATCCCCAGCGAGCATCGCTTCAGTTAACTCAAATACGTTATAGCGAGCTACCTTTAGGATGGAAGAGCAGACCTGTTCCTCGGTTAATACTCCAGCGGGATAGAGCAACCCTAGCTTTAATATCTCTTGATGAGCAGCAATCAAATTACCTTCAACTTGATCGGCAATAAATTCCAAAGCACGCTGACCCTCTGGACCAATCTCCACTTCTTGATTTTGTTTTTTTAATCGAGCGGCAATCCATCTTGGTAAATTTCCGCGATCAATCGAATCAATCTGAATTGCCATTCCAGCATCATCTAATGCGCTAAACCAGGCAGAAGTTTTCGTCTTACCATCTAATCTAGGCAACACTATGCATACGACTGTGTCTGGCCCCTCTGGACCGCTCGACTGTGATTCAATTTGCGCAGCAAATTGCTTTAAGGCATCAGCACCATCGCGGCCCGGCTTCCCAGTCGGGATGCGTAACTCTACCCAGCGCTTATCTCCAAAGAGCGACATGGTTTGGCCAGCACTCATGAGGTTGCCCCAGTCAAACCCACGCTCTTGCAATAAGACTTCACGCTCAGTAAAGCCCAATTTTTTAGCGGTAAAGCGCAATTGATCCATGGCCTCCATCATCAATAGCGGCTCGTCTCCAGTAAAAATATAGAGTGGCAAGATTGCCCCGCCAGAACCCAGAGATTTGAGATGTGCTTGCAGGGCGTCGACTTTAACCATGCGAGTCTAGATTCTCTGAGCTTTTCTTTTTAAAACGATTGGGTTCGTGGCGCTCTAGCAGCGGCAGGGAGGCGACGCAAAATTTGTACTGCTAAATCTTTACGCATCAAAGACAAGAATTGTTGTTGCTGAACATCTGTCGCCAACACAGTAGTATTTGAGAAGTCTATATCGCGTGTCATATAAATCTCGCTGTCCGGAATAATTTCGGCGCCAGAATTATCAAACGCTCGAAAACCCACACGAATATTTAAGCGGTATGCGGATACCTGACCTGCGGAGTTGTAAGCCAAAATTTCACGGCCATTAATTTCATTTGTAATTTCAAGAATCAGATCTGCGTCCTTTGGGCTAATTGCGACCTTAGCATCCGTTCCTTGCAAAATTGATGTCTGGATATCAGCACGTAAGGGTGGCGAAGGATTTCCTGTGATTGCAATTGCTTTAAAAGGCAAATCCACCATGCCACGCAAACGATAGCCACAAGCCAGCAGGCCAGCAACTGGCACACTAGCAACCAGCCCAAGCAATGCACGACGAAGTGGGTTAATGACCATGATCTAGCTTTCCGCCTGTTTATGCAACGATGTTGACTAAACGGCCCGGAACCACAATCACCTTCTTAGGCACACCACCGTTTAAGGCTTTACTTGCGGGCTCGCTTTGCAATGCCAAAGCTTCAATTTGCTCTTTGCTAGCATCAGCTGGCACTTTAATATCGCCACGTAGCTTCCCATTAATCTGCAGCATCAAAGTAATTTCCGTTTGAACCAAAGCAGATTCATCAACAGATGGCCATGGAGCATCCAATAAAGGTCCAAACACCTTGGCATAACCAAGATCCTTCCACAGAACATGAGTTAAGTGTGGGACTACTGGATAGAGAATACGCAACAAAATACTGAGACACTCACGTAATACTGGGGCGCTAATTGCACAATCTTGACCTAACTTGATGGGCTCAAGAACATTGAGCATTTTCATTGCAGCAGACACCACAGTGTTGTACTGACGACGCTGATAATCAAAATTGGCTTGCTTCAGTATTGAATACACCTCTCGACGTAATTCCTTTTCCGCATCATTTAAGTTGCTTGGTACCGCATCCTGCGCTTCACGAACAAACCCAGCTTGACTGCTTGAGTAAGTCCATACACGTCGCAAGAAACGGGAGGCACCATCTACGCCAGCTCCAGACCATTCAAGTTGTTGCTCTGGTGGCGCAGCAAACATCACAAACAAGCGAGCAGTATCAGCGCCATATTGATCAATTAAAGCCTGGGGATCAACGCCATTGTTCTTGCTCTTAGACATCTTCTCAACACCGCCAATCATGACTGGCGCTTCAGAAGTATCTCCCTTTAACTTGGCGCCCTGAGGACGGCCTCTTTCATCCAGATCCAATTCAACATCCAAAGGATTGAGCCAAGTTTTTTTACCTGAAGCTTCTTCGGTGTAATAGGTCTCGTTAAGTACCATACCTTGCGTCAGCAGATTCTGAAAAGGCTCATCAAACGTGATCAAATTCAGATCACGCATTACCTTAGTCCAAAAGCGTGCGTACAGTAAGTGCAAGATTGCATGCTCAATACCGCCGATGTATTGATCCATTGGCATCCAATATTCATTGCGCGCATCAACCATCGTCTTGGCATCTGACCCTGTATAGCGCATGAAATACCATGATGAATCCACAAAGGTATCCATGGTGTCAGTTTCACGACGAGCAGGTTTCCCACACTTAGGACACTTCACATTTAAGAAGTCGGCACGCTTATTCAATGGATTACCGCTACCGTCTGGAACGCAATCCTCTGGCAACACTACAGGTAAGTCAGCTTCTGGAACTGGAACAGTGCCACAACCAGGGTTTTGCTCGTCACCACAATGAATGATCGGGATTGGTGTACCCCAATAGCGCTGACGGGAGATGCCCCAATCGCGCAAACGATAGGTAGTCTTGATTTCGCCAATACCCATTTCACCCAAATTTTTGGCGACTGCATTTACTGCTTCATCATAAGAGAGGCCGTCATATTGACCGCTATTGAAGCAAACAACACCTTCCTTCTGGGCATACCAATCTTCCCAACGAGTGGCATTAAACATGGGTGACTCACCTTTAAGCGCAATCACTTGTTTAATTGGTAGATCATATTTAAGTGCAAAGGCAAAATCACGCTCATCGTGAGCGGGTACACCCATCACAGCGCCATCACCATACGACATCAATACATAGTTGCCAACCCACACAGGGACTAGCTCATTGGTTAAAGGATGCGTCACATATAAGCCCGTGAACATACCTTCTTTTTCTTGAGTAGCCAGATCCGCTTCAATCACGCTACCGGTTTTGCATTTCTCAATAAATGCGGCTAATGCTGGATTATTTTCTGCAGCCTTGCTTGCCAAAGGATGCTCTGCAGCCACTGCACAAAATGTCACACCCATAATGGTGTCAGCACGCGTTGTGAAAACATAGAGCAAGCCATCTTGAATGAAATTCCCATGCGCATCCGCAATTTCATGCTTAAAAGCAAAACGCACTCCACGGCTCTTACCAATCCAGTTTTGCTGCATGGTTTTGACACGCTCGGGCCAGCCCAAGCCATCTAAACCAGAGAGTAACTGCTCTGCATAGGCCGTGATGTTGAAGTAATAGCCAGGAATCTCACGCTTTTCAACTAAAGCACCTGAACGCCAACCTCGCCCATCAATCACTTGCTCATTTGCCAAAACAGTTTGATCAATTGGGTCCCAGTTCACTACCTGAGTCTTGCGATAGGCAATACCCTTTTCCAACATTTTCAAGAAGAGCCACTGATTCCAGCGATAGTAATCAGGGCTACACGTAGCAACTTCTCTAGACCAGTCAATTGCTAGACCCATCGCCGCCATCTGCTTTTTCATGTAAGCAATGTTGTCGTAAGTCCACTGTGCGGGTGGAACCTTATTTTGGATGGCGGCATTTTCTGCGGGCATACCAAATGCATCCCAACCCATCGGCATTAAAACGTTATACCCCTGCATACGCAGTTGGCGAGCCATTACATCATTGATTGTGTAATTACGAACGTGACCCATGTGCAACTTGCCCGATGGGTAAGGCAACATAGAACAGGCGTAATACTTTGGCTTTTTCTTACCATCCGCACCAACAGCATTTTCTGCAACCTTATAGGCTTGCGCAGATTCCCAATCGGCTTGCGCTGCTGCTTCGATCGCGCGGTAGTCGTAATCCTTACTCATTCAATACAACTCTTTTCTTTTATTTTTTTATTCTTCAGTTTTTTAACTGTATTTTTGCTTTACTTACGCAATCCCAGAACATCCTGCATGTCATACAGACCTGAATTTTGACCCTGCAAGAAACGCGCTGCTCGCAATGAACCCTGCGCATAAGACTGACGACTTGAGGATTTGTGACTAATTTCGATACGCTCACCATCACCAGCAAATAGTACTGTGTGATCACCCACAATATCTCCACCACGAATCGTGGCAAAGCCGATGGATCCCTCTTTGCGCTCGCCCGTATGCCCTTCGCGTGAATACACAGCAACGTCGTCGAGCTTCTCTCCCAAAGCTTCGGCAATAACCTCACCCATTTTTAGAGCTGTGCCTGATGGTGCATCTACCTTATGACGATGGTGTGCCTCGATGACTTCGATGTCATATCCTTGATTCAACATCTTGGCAGCAATTTCTAAAAGCTTAAAAGTGGCATTCACACCAACACTCATATTGGGCGCAAATACGATTGCTAATTGAGCGGTTGCTTTTTTTAGATTAGCGATTTGATCTGCGCTAAGTCCTGTCGTTCCAATAATCATCTTAGTGCCCGTTTTTTCAGCTACAGCAAGATGAGCCATTGTTCCATCAGGCCTTGTGAAATCAATCAAAAACTCTGCATTAGCAAGAACTGCTGCTACATCAGATGAAATTACAACTCCAGTTTTTTTACCTAAAAATGAGCCAGCATCTTCACCCAACTGTGGGCAAGAAGAATGATCGAGGGCGCCAACCAGCTGAGCATCAGGAGTATTGAGAACAGTCTCAATCAACATTTTGCCCATGCGTCCTGTAGCTCCAGCAATTGCAATTTTCATCATGTGTTTCTTCGCTTCTAATTAGAGGTATTTCAAATAGTTATTGAATACTTGTTTTTGAAATGCCTATGGTTTCCCATGGTGTTAGTACAAAAAATGAATTCTTTTACTGCTTCGCTTCGGTTGCAGGCGGAGCATTTAAAGTGCCTGGGCCAAGAGTTTCAGGTTGAGCATCAGGTTTGCTTGAAGAACCAAAGAAGTCCCAAAAAGAACTTTTACTTTCTGCAGGCACCGCAGGAATAGCGGATCCAGCAGGTAGGTTATCCGTCTTGCTGGTAACCATGACTTCGGGTTGCTGCAACGGTGGTGTCACTGGGGGTTTGTTTGATCCAGTCATGACATCCCAGAATGAACGTTTTGTTTTGGCGTAGTTATCAATCTCTGCGACTAACTCGACCTCTGTTGGTAATGCGTCGCCTTCAAACTTCACCAATTTGTCGCCATCGAAATAAACTGTGACATGACGCTCAGCACCTACACGCTGACCAGCACGCTTAAACTCAAAAACATAATCCCAGCGATTTGCATGAAAGTAACTTGCCAATAGAGGTGTGCCCAGTATTTGGCGTACCTGCTCGCGACTCATGCCCAGCTTCAATTTGGCATATTGCTCACTAGAAATAAAGTTACCCTGAACCACATCTGGAACATAAGGCCTAAAAATCGTATTCATCCATGCGCGCTGAGTATCATTAACAGCGGAAGTGCAGCCCCTGGAGCCGACTGCAATATATGCAGCAATCGCCACAAGGCCACCCTTGGAGGAGACGAAAAACCCTCTTAGGAGTACATTCAAAAAGTGGCTAAAAAGTTCAAGGCAATTTTGCATAGCTAGTCGTATCATTAAGACATTGATTTTAGCCTCCAAAGCCATGAATACGAACCAAAACCCTACTCCTGAAAATTTACGTGATATTGGCCTCAAAGCCACTGGGCCGCGGATGAAAATCTTGGACTTTTTTCACCAGAACAGCGGCACACACTTCAGCGCTGAAGACGTATTTATGGCCTTAGCCAAAGAAGATCAAGAAATTGGTCTAGCCACGGTTTATCGGGTACTAACGCAGTTTGAGCAGGCCGGCCTATTGCTTCGTAGCCACTTTGAGTCTAGTAAGGGCGATAGCAGGGCAATCTATGAGCTTAACGAAGGTCAACATCATGACCATTTGATTTGCCTAGAGTGTGGGCACGTAGAAGAGTTTGTGGATGAAGCAATTGAGAAAAGACAGCGGGATATCGCTAAAAACCTTGGATTTAAGCTCCAAGAACATGCTTTAGCCATGTATGGCCATTGCCAGAAGAAAAACTGCCGTAATAAGCAAAAATAGGTACTTTTATGGGCAATTAAGCGTATTTGAGCATCTCTGGATGTAAAAAAGACCTCAATTTGAGGTCTTTTTTGTTTTTTAACGGCTTTTAACTACAATAAGCGTTAATTAGATACTTTTAATTACTTAACAGCCATTAATGCTTCTGCTGCATTGAGCATTTGTACTGAGTAGCCCCATTCGTTGTCATACCAGGCCAATACCTTGACCAATTTGCCGTCAGCAGAAACGCGGGTCTGAGAAGCATCATAAATACTTGGACGTGGATCATGGTTAAAGTCGATTGAGACCAAAGGTAAGGTATTGAAGCCCAAAATTCCTTTGAGCTCGTCCTCGCTGGCCGCCTTCAAAATCGTATTTACCTCATCAACGCTAGTTGCGCGGCTTGCGGCAAATGTTAGATCCACTACAGAGACGTTAATTACTGGGACACGCATTGCAAATCCATCAAAACGCCCTGCCAATGCTGGCAATACCAAACCAACAGCCTTAGCGGCACCCGTTTTTGTTGGGATCATGCTGCTTACAGCAGAACGTGCGCGACGCATATCCTTGTGATACACATCAGTTAATACCTGGTCGTTTGTAAAGGCATGAATGGTTGTCATCAAGCCTGATTCGATCCCAATTTTTTCTAGCAATGGCTTTACCAGCGGTGCCAAACAGTTTGTTGTGCAGCTCGCATTTGATACAACGACATCGCTTGGCTTCAATACATTTTGATTTACGCCGTACACAATCGTTGCGTCTACATCCTTTTCACCAGGAGCAGAAATCAATACTTTCTTTGCGCCCTGCTGAATATGAATCATGGCTTTTTCTTTTGAAGTGAACTTACCAGTGCACTCCAAAACTAAATCAACACCTAATTCACCCCATGGGGTTTCCGCAGGATTGCGAGTACAGAACATCTTGATGCGATCGCCATTCACCACCATGTGATCACCATCCACTGAAACCTCGGCAGGAAAGCGGCCGTGCGCTGAATCATATTGAGTTAGGTGAGCATTAATAGCGATGTCGCCCATCGCATTAATTGCAACTATTTTGATATCGCGGCGTGGTTTGCCGTTGACTTGATCCTCGTACAAGGCACGCAATACCATGCGACCGATACGTCCATAACCGTTAATTGCGACACGAATTGTCATTGATTTCCCCTAGCTAATATTGAATTCATTTGTACTGTGCATTCCAGATTACTTTTTTGAGATGCACTGTTTTACAGTCTTCGAAATTTGATCCACTGTTAAACCAAAATATTCATACAACTGACCAGCAGGTGCAGACTCACCAAAAGTATCTACTCCATGCACGGCAGCGCAACCATACTTCCACCAGAAATCACTCACGCCAGCCTCAATCGCAATACGTGGAGTATTCGGTGGCAAAACTGAAGATTTATAAGTTGCATTTTGTTGATCAAACACAGTGGTTGATGGCATTGAAACAATTCGAACACCAACACTATCTTTTTCTAGATGTTCAGCAGTTTGTAAGGCCAATGCAATCTCGGAACCGGTTGCAATAATCACTGCGTCAATCTTTCCAGATTGTGGATCACGCAGCACATAACCCCCACGCGCAATATCCTTGATTTGCGCTGCAGAGCGAGATACAAATGGACAATTTTGGCGACTAAAGATGAGGGCGCTTGGGCCATTCTTACGCTCAATTGCTGCGCCCCAAGCTACGGCACTCTCAGTGGTATCGCAAGGACGCCAAACCATGAGATTTGGAATCAAACGCAGGCTGGCAACATGCTCTACAGACTGGTGCGTTGGGCCATCTTCACCCAAACCAATGGAGTCATGTGTGAAGACAAAAATGCTACGCAACTTCATCAGAGCAGCCATGCGAATTGCATTACGACTGTAATCCGAGAATGTCAGGAAGGTGCCACCAAATGGAATATATCCACCGTGGAGGGCAATACCATTCATGATGGCACTCATACCAAACTCACGAACACCGTAGTTGATATGGTTACCCCATTGATCACCACGAACCGCCTTACATGCTGACCAATTAGTGAGATTGGAACCCGTCAAGTCCGCAGAGCCACCCATAAATTCAGGTAACGCGGGAGCTAATGCTTCAATCGCATTTTGACTTGCCTTACGTGTTGCAACAGTCTCCGCTTTAGATTGACACGCCTTCAAATATTGATTGAGTGTTGGCGCGAAATCTTTTGATAAATCTCCCTGCATGCGACGTTGTAATTCCGCTGCCAGCTCTAGAAATTTATTTTTGTATTTCTGGAAATCTTTATTCCACTCATGCTCAAGTGCTTGACCACGCTTCTTGAAATCCCAAGCGGTATAAATATCTTTAGGCACTTCAAATGGGGCATACGGCCAATTCAAGGCAACGCGTGTTGCGGCAATTTCAGTAGCGCCCAGTGGTGATCCGTGGACTTTATCGGTGCCGGCCATATTTGGCGAGCCTTGACCAATCGCAGTCTTACAGCAAATGAGTGTAGGCTTGTCACTCTTCTTGGCTTTTGCAATCGCCTTAGAAACAGCTTCCGCATTGTGACCATCTACATCGCGAATCACGTTCCAGCCGTAAGCCTCAAAACGTTTTGGTGTGTCTTCATTGAACCAAGAGACTACTTTACCGTCGATAGAAATGCCATTGTCATCCCAAAGCGCAATCAACTTGTTTAACTTCAATGTACCTGCCAATGAACAAACCTCATGGCTAATACCTTCCATTAAACAACCATCACCTAAGAATACGTAGGTGTAGTGGTCAATGATGTTGTAACCTGGACGATTAAATTCTTCAGCGAGTAATTTTTCTGCTAGTGCCATTCCAACCGCATTAGAAATTCCCTGACCCAATGGACCTGTAGTTGTTTCCACCCCAGGAGTAATTCCATACTCAGGATGACCTGGAGTTTTGCTATGGAGTTGACGGAAATTTTTTAATTCTTCAATTGGCAAATCATAGCCAGAAAGATGCAATAAGGAATACAACAACATCGAGCCATGACCGTTTGACAATACAAAGCGATCGCGGTTAATCCAATGAGGGTCTGTTGGATTGTGTTTTAAATGCTCATTCCATAACCCAACAGCAATATCTGCCATACCCATTGGCATACCAGGGTGACCTGAATTTGCCTGTTGAACTGCATCCATGGATAAGGCGCGAATGGCATTGGCCATGCGAATTTGAAGATTTGACATCGTAAAAATGGTCTCGAGGAAAATAAATTGGCTATATTTCAGTAATGCCTCAATTTTATCTTCCCGGACCATGGGATTCTGAAAAGCCAACCCCTCTTACCCCTGAGGTAGCCCACCATTTGCGCGTCAGGCGAATTGAGCTTGGGGATACCTTCCCGATATTTGACGGAAAAGGTCAGGTCGCTAATGCCAAACTCCTTTCCCTAAGCGGAAAAAGCGGTTCTGCCCAATTAAGCGAGATCCGCACTGACATTCACCGAGAGACCCCCTATGCCATCACCCTAGCTCAAGGACTGGCAGGGGGCGACAAAATGGATTGGATTGTGGAAAAAGCCATTGAGACAGGCGCTCAAGTTATCGCCCCGTTACAGTGCGAACGATCGATCCTGAAGCTGACACGCTCTAGCGATCAAGACCGCGCCCAAAAACGTCTTACTCACTGGAAAGGCATTATTCAGGCCGCATGTGAGCAATGTGACAGAACTGTACTTGCAAACCTTGAACCCATACAAACTTTTGATGAGTATTTAAAAGCAACTAAGCCTGCCCTCAAACTTCTTTTGAGCCCTGATGTAACTCAAAGTTTGTACTCAGTTCTTTTAGAAAACGATCCTCAAGATGTCGTACTCATGATCGGCCCAGAAGGAGGTCATTCACCCGAGGAAGAGGCGCGAGCTCAAGCTGCAGGCTATCGAATCGTTTCTTTGGGAGAGCGAGTACTCCGCACGGAAACAGCTGGCGTTGTCGCGATTACGGCCGTGCACAGCGTGTGGAATCCAGAAATGCAAAAGCGCCTCAAGTGAGGCGCCTTCAGGGTTTCAGAGGAATCTATCGATTATGCGAAAGAGTAAAACACACGATACGGTGTGCGACGCTCAGCCCAATAATCCACAGCATCACGGAATACATCTAACAAAGTTTCACGAGCTTCTTTGTCAAACTTCTGTGTACAAGGCAAACCTTCAAGCACCACTACAAACCCAGGTTGTTGACCTGCTTTGTCAGTAGTTGTGGTCAATGCATCCAACAGCGGATCAAAATTCTTAGCCTGCTGTTTTGTAAAGGTATAAGCAATTGCAATCGCTTCAAGAACCTCGCCCTTAGTCATCGCATTTGCGCAATTTGCGTAAATAAAATGCTGACCAAGCTCAGTGGCGGCTTCTTGCAAATCAGGTGTGCGGAATGCACGAATCGATTGCACGATGTTAGTGCGCACGCTGCGCAACATAGCCGGTGGTCCGGCATCACGAACGGCCAAAGCGGCACGCCAAGAAGCTGTCACTTTTTTCCCCGAAACTTGATTTGCTGCATAGGTTTGTAAACGAGATAAACCGCCCTGAGCATAAATATTGGCAGCAGACGATTCCGTTTCAAGTCGATCGTTGCTATCCCAACTTTCAGCGCGGCTATGTTCTTCGAAGCTGGCTGTATTGGTGTTTTCAGAGCGATTATTCATGATGGGTGCTAGGTTACCCTTAACACGCTATCAAATCAAGCCAAAATACGCTGACTTATTTATAAGTTATTGATTTATATAAAATTAATTTATGTAAGTTATCACTAACTTACATAAATTACAAGGACTTAGGAGATGCCTCTAGCGTTGCTAGCAGCCTCTACAACCGCCAAAGTTGTCACGTTCACGATACGGCGAACGGTAGCAGCTAGCGTCAAAATATGAATTGGCTTAGCAACACCCAATAACAATAGTCCAATTGCGATGCCATTACCGGCTGCGGTTTTTAACAAATTGTAAGAAATGTTCGCCGCATCAATGTTGGGCAATACCAGCAAGTTTGCATCGCCTTTCAATGGGGATGAAGTGACCGTGCCAGCACGAATGGTTTCATCAAGAGCGCTATCTCCATGCATTTCACCGTCCACTTCTAGGGTTGGGTCTGCTTTTTGGAGTAAAGCCAAGACTTCACGCATCTTCACTGCGGAAGGAGCATTGCTTGATCCGAAGTTTGAATGGGACAAGAGTGCAACTTTTGGAACCAACCCCAACTTACGCATTTTGCTAGCGGCCATCAGAGTCAACTCTGTTAACTGCTCTGCAGTTGGATCAATATTGATATGGGTATCAACCAAGAATACTTGGCGACCTGGAAGAATTAATCCTGACATGGCGCCGTACACATTTGCACCAGGTTCACGACCAATCACTTCATCAACATATTTCAGATGCGTGGCGATGTTGCCAACAGTTCCAGAAATCATGCCGTCAGCCATGCCCTTTTTAATCAAGAGGCTTCCGATCAAGCTGTTGCGACGACGCACTTCCAACTTGGCAAACGATTGGGTTACACCCTTACGTTCAGTGAGCCCAAGATAGGTTTGCCAGAAATCACGGAAACGATCATCTTTCTCAGGGTTTACGATTTCAAAGTCTTCGCCTAACTTCATCCGCAGACCAAACTTCTCAATACGATGATCTATTACCGCTGGACGACCAATCAAGATTGGGGTGGCCAAATGCTCGTCGATGATAATTTGTACAGCGCGCAATACGCGCTCATCTTCACCCTCGGCAAATACGATGCGCTTCTGGTTCGCAGGCACACTTTTCGCAATGCTGAAGAGCGGCTTCATCAAAGTACCAGAGTGGTACACAAATTGTTGCAACTGATTGCGGTACGCATCAAAGTCTTTAATTGGGCGAGAAGCCACGCCATCATCCATTGCCGCCTTAGCAACCGCAGGCGCAATCACTGTAATCAAGCGCGGATCAAATGGTTTTGGAATGAGGTACTCAGGACCAAACGATAGATTTTCAATGCCGTATACAGAGGCAACGACTTCGCTCTGCTTTGCTTGAGCCAACTCAGCTACAGCCTTTACTGCAGCCACTTCCATACCGCGAGTAATCGTTGTTGCACCAACATCTAATGCGCCACGGAAAATAAATGGGAAGCACAAAACATTGTTAACTTGATTTGGATAGTCAGTACGTCCTGTCGCCATTACCGCATCTGGACGAACTGCTTTCACTTCTTCAGGCAAAATTTCTGGGGTTGGATTTGCGAGGGCATAGATGAGCGGCTTATCTGCCATCTTCTTTACCATCTCTTGTTTCAATACACCACCAGCAGATAGGCCCAAGAAAATATCTGCACCTGCTATCACGTCATCCAAGGTGCATAAATCGGTCTCTTGGCAGAATGGCTCCTTCTCTGGATCCATTAATTCTTTACGACCTTTGTACGCAACACCGGCAAGATCG
Source organism: Polynucleobacter sp. (assembly GCA_044225315.1). GTDB lineage: Bacteria > Pseudomonadota > Gammaproteobacteria > Burkholderiales > Burkholderiaceae > Polynucleobacter. The sequence continues at coordinate 10,246 of JBGAIU010000001.1, read as the reverse complement.
GTTACCCAAATATTTTTACGTGGTATGCCCAAATCAACTAATAAATCCAAGCATGCCAAGGCTGCAGCGCCAGCGCCAGAAGTAACTAACTTCACGTTGCCAACATCTTTGCCAACCACCTTCAAGCCATTGAGAATTGCGGCAGCTACAACGATTGCGGTTCCATGCTGATCATCATGGAAAACGGGAATCTTCATGCGCGCTTGTAACTTGCGCTCAACCACAAAACAATCTGGCGCTTTGATGTCTTCCAAATTAATACCACCGAATGTTGGCTCGAGTGCGGCAATAATTTCGACTAATTTATCAGGATCGTTTTCATTGACCTCGATATCGAAAACATCAATGCCAGCAAATTTCTTAAAAAGAACTGCTTTACCTTCCATGACTGGCTTACTTGCCAGTGGACCAATGTTTCCCAATCCGAGCACCGCGGTACCATTTGTAATCACACCAACGAGATTTCCTTTGGCGGTGTACTTAAATGCATTTGCGGGATCTTTAACGATCTCTTCACAAGGAGCCGCAACACCAGGTGTGTAAGCCAATGCTAGATCGCGTTGATTGGTGAGTTGCTTAGTAGGAGCAATCTCAATCTTTCCAGGAACTGGGGACTCGTGATACTGAAGGGCAGCCTGTCTCAAAGCTGCAATTTGTTGTTCTTTACTGTTATCTTTACTCATCAACTAACTCACTAGTTTGTTTTACATTTATCTTTAAATGCTAAATAGGTCATTAATTCTATTCCTCTCGAGCACTCCAGTCCCAAGAGCCATAAAATAGGATATGCACTCTTCCTCCAAGCCTTTGGGTGAATTTGACCTGATTGAGCGTTTTTTTAAAACGCCATCTATTGCGCAAACTCCTCATTCTGCGATCAATTTAGGCATCGGGGATGATTGCGCACTCATCAACCCACCATCGGGTGAAGAAATTGCCATCACCAGCGACATGCTCGTTGAAGGCCGACACTTTTTAAAGGGCGCTGACGCTGAACAACTGGGCCACAAAGCCCTAGCCGTCAACCTTTCAGACCTGGCGGCGATGGGCGCTAAACCCCTTGGCTTCACCCTTTCAATCGCATTACCAAGCATGGATGCGCAATGGTTAGAGGCTTTTTCCAAGGGCTTGTTTTCAATAGCCAACGAGTTTGATTGCCCACTGATAGGAGGCGATACCACCGCAGGTCCACTCACCATTTCCATCACCACTTTGGGCAGCGTGCCTCATGGAAAAGCCATTCGTAGGTCAGGGTCAAAAGTCGATGACGAGGTTTGGGTCTCAGGAGTAGTGGGCGATGCAAGACTCACTCTTGCTGCACTGCGTCATGAAATTGATCTCCCCCAAAATGATCTTCTGAAAATTGAGCATCGCATGCATCAACCCACACCAAGGATTGAATTGGGGCTCCGACTGCGCGAAATTGCTAGTGCCGCCCTGGATGTAGCTGATGGACTGCTTGGAGACTTGCAGCATATCTTGCGCCAGTCAAAAGTAGATGCAGAAATATTTTTAGATCATCTACCAAAATCGGATAGCTTAAAAAAGCAAAGTATTCAGATTCAAAATCAATTTTCCGCTTGTGGGGGGGATGATTATGAGCTTTGCTTCACGGCACCCAAAAATCAACACCAAGCTATATTAGAAATAGGCAAGGCACTCAACTTACCGCTGACCTGCATTGGTCATATCATTCACAAAAAAAATGATGTATCGCAAGTTCATATCCTGAACTCAGATGGAAAAACTCTTTCTGATAGTGAAGCGGCGCAATTTCTCAAATCCTTTGATCACTGTGCAGCATGAATAACACCATGAATAACACTGCTACACAAGAGCTGACCATAAAGCCAAATTTCAAGTGGATGTTAGGAAGTGTGAATCGGATTCTTGCCTTTGGATTTGGTAGCGGTCTTAGCGCCATAGCCCCAGGTACTGCTGGCAGCCTATGGGCTTGGGCTATCTACTTAATTACCGACTATATTTTTCCTTTGTCTGGTGCGCCTGCACTCTTGTGGGCCCTAGGAGCTGGATTCATATGGGGTTGCTGGATCTGTGGATCCGTCAGCGAAGAATTAGGCAAGCGTGATTTTGGTGGTATTGTTTGGGACGAGATGATTGCGTTTTGGATCATTCTGGCATTCATCATGCCAAGCAATCTTTGGATACAAATTTTGGCTTTTGTATTGTTCCGATTTTTTGATGCAGTCAAACCAGGTCCAATAGGTCGGATAGATCGCTACTTCAAAAACAAAGAAAATGTAGACACCCCATCAACCCAATTGCAAAAATGGTGGCGAGGTTTTGGAATCATGATTGATGATCTTGCTGCAGCCTTATCTACTCTTTTGGTAATTGCACTGATTCAGATAATCGCAATTTACTTGGCTTGAATCTCATCATGAATACCACAGACATCGTCACCACTCTCGCAGAAATCCTTCGGTCAAAAAACTGGAAAATGGCTGCAGCTGAGTCTTGCACTGGTGGATTGGTTTGCGCGAATTTGACAGAAATTGCAGGCTCTAGCGAGTGGTTTGAGCGTGGCTACATTACCTACAGCAACGAAGCCAAAATGGAGTGTCTAGGAGTTCCAGGCAAGCTACTGGAAGCTTTTGGGGCAGTTAGTAAAGAGGTAGCCAAAGCCATGGCAGAAGGGGCTCAAGTTCACGCTGGGGTCAATGCCGCCCTCTCCATTACCGGTATTGCTGGTCCAAGCGGTGGCTCCAAGGAAAAACCGGTTGGCATGGTTTGCTTTGCATGGGCTATACGAAGTGATGCTGGTGATAACAGGGTGGTCACTAAAACGATGCACTTTGATGGGGATCGGCAACGCGTTCGACAACAAGCCTGCGATTACGCACTTAGCGAATTAGCAAAACTTCTCGAGAACTAAAGTTGCTACGGTACGTAGCAAAACTTTGAAGACTTACTTCATCCACCCTTTGTGATGGAAATACCATAAAGGGATGATGGCCGATACAACCATGGCAACTATCGCCATTGGGTAACCCCAAGTGGCATCTAACTCAGGCATATGTTTGTAGTTCATACCCCAAACGCTAGCTAACAATGTTGGCGGCATTAATGCTACAGATACCACCGAGAAGATCTTGATGATCTTAGATTGGTTCAAGTTAATGAAACCTACAGTCGCATCCATCAAGAAGTTAATCTTGTCAAATAGGAAAGCGGTGTGGTTTTCTAATGAGTCGATATCACGCAAAATCTGACGCGCTTCTTCTTGCTGTTCGTCTGATAACAACTTGCTACGCATTAGGAAAGATAAGGCTCTACGGGTATCCATGACGTTGCGACGAATACGTCCGTTGGTATCTTCTTCTGTAGCAATCGTTTCCAATACTTCAGCCGCATCAGCATCATTAATGTCATCAGAGAGCACTCGCTTACCAGCTTGCTCTAGATTTTCATAAACTTCTTCCAAGGCATCGGCAGAGTATTCAGCATCGGTTGAATATAAATCCAACAAAACATCCTTTGCGTTGCTAACCGATCCTGGACGTAAGCGAGCACGCAAACGCACTAAGCGGAACACCGGCAAATCTTCATCGTGAATAGAGAACAAAACCTGCTTGGTCAACACAAATGCGACGCGCACGTTGCGAGAGGTCTCTTCCTCGTCCAATAAGAAATCGGTACGAATATGAAGGTGACCATCATCTGCCTCAAAGTAACGAGCAGAAGCCTCCAAGTCACCCAAATCATCCAGCTCCGGCAAAAGTACGCCAAACGCTTCTTTAATCCAAATGAGTTCTTCCTCTTCGGGGTCAACCACGTCAATCCAGATAGGATTGGCATACTGCAATAATTCATTGCGATCTTCTACTTGCTCTTGAGAGAGGCGGCCATTTTGCAGGACGAACAAGTTGATCATGGTGAACTCCTAAGGAATGTGCGCTAGTTTATCCTATAGATCATGACCTTTTCATTAAAATATGCCAAATCGAATGAACTCTCACGCAAATACCTTCTACCAGCAACTCCAGTCTGCATGGGCTTCCCAAGGCAGCATGCTGTGTATAGGATTTGACCCAGACCCTAAGCGCCTCCCCGCCTCCCTACAAGGGAAACCAGAGGGTATCTTTGAGTTCTGTCGTGAAATTGCCGATGCCACAGCAGACCTTGTTTGCTCCTTTAAGCCCCAATTTGCCTACTTTGCATCTCAAAGGGCTGA
>JBGAIU010000001.1:0-6029 GCA_044225315.1 Polynucleobacter sp. | reverse complement strand
GATCATTACGCCCTAGAGGCATTTGAACGCTATGGCGCTGATGCGATTACCGTTAATCTCTATATGGGCTTTGACACAATCGAACCCTATCTCAAACATACCGGCAAAGGCGTCATTGTGTTGTGCCGCACATCTAACCCTGGCGGATCCGATCTACAGTTTTTAAATGTTTCTCCAGGTGGCGAACCCTTGTATCTGCATATTGCCAAACTTGCTGCTACCCAATGGAATAGCAGTGGGCAAATTGGATTGGTTGTTGGCGCAACCTTTCCTGAAGAGATTGCAAAAGTACGCGCTATCGTGGGTGATATGCCTCTGCTGATTCCAGGCATTGGCGCTCAGGGCGGGGATATTGAGGCAACCGTTAAAGCAGGCGCTGTCGCAGACAAACCTGGGATAGGAATGATCATTAATTCTTCCAGAGCAATTTTGTATGCCAGCTCTGGCAGTGATTTTGCTCAGGCAGCAAGAGCTGTCGCAATCAGCACTCGTGACGCACTAAGAGCAGCAAGCTAAAGACTTTAAATATCACTTAGTGATATTGCTTAACGCTTAGTATTTTTAGGGGCAGGGATTGGAGCTAGCGCAACGCGCCCCATATTTTCAAGTATGAATTCTTGCCGAGTCGGAAAATTAATATTCGCTTTACGACAATATTGCTCTTTATCGAAACACTTCGGCGCCGGCAATGCTGAAGCCAATGCAGCTGCTTGTTCAATATCTAAATTTGCCGGGCTGATAGCGTAGTAATGGTGAGTAGCTGCGCCTATTCCAAAAATGCCTTCGCCCCACTCCACCGAATTTAAATAAATCTCAAATACTCTTTGCTTAGAAAGTATGAGCTCCAGCAATCCAGTGATGATGAGCTCTTGCGCTTTGCGGAAATAATTTTGCTCAGAAGACAAAAATAGGTTCTTCGCCAATTGCTGAGTAATGGTTGAGCCGCCTCGTAAGGCAGTCTTTGTCTTGGTGCCAGAGCGCATTCTTTCCTGAGTCTGTTGTTGGTTTTTCTCCCAAGCCTTTTGCATATCCTCGACACGCACCCCCTTGTGCTGAAAAAAGATATCGTCCTCGCTAACCAGGACTGCTCGCTTGAGATTATTGGAAATCTTGTCATAGGGCACCCATTGAGATTGAATGCCGCATGTGAAATGCCATGAACATAAACGCCAACGTTCCGCTCGCTGAAAAGCCGTACTACTGGGATCTAGGCTGGTCCATAAACCAATCTGCACCGCAAAATACAGCTGCATGGCCACAAAGCCCACTAGCAGGCATTTGAATGGATACAAAATCCAGCGCATTGGAAAAATGTGGGTTAGCGTGAAAACTGGGTTAACTACGCAACTTTGCGAGAACAGCGCGCGGATCGATCTTTGAAGCAAGCTCAGCGCCACGCCATATTAAGAAGGCATCTGCTGCTTGCTCTACCAGCATTCCCAAACCATCGCTAATACGAGCACCACGCTGTAAAGCTTGTTTCATAAAAGCAGTGGTCTTGCCATACACCATGTCATAAGCAAACGATCCAGGTTTAAAAACCTGCATGACTGCTTTGTCACTCAAAGGCGACTCCTCCATTAATCCAGCGGCTGTTGCATTAATCACTAAATCAAAAGCATGTGGTGTTTTTTGAGAGCTCTCTAGATCAGCAAGAGTACGAGACTCTAGCGAAACTTCATTTCTTGCGGCTTGATCAGCAAACAGTTTCACCAGCTCATCCGCCTTAGCGGTGGAGCGATTGGCAATCACTAGGCATTTAGGTGAGCACTCCAGCAGAGGTCCAATCACGCCACGTGATGCACCACCTGCACCTAATAACAAAATACGTGAGGCATGAATATCAATTCCTTGTGCCAATAGATCACGCACTAAGCCTGCACCATCGGTGTTGTCACCATAAATCTTGCCATCCTGGATCCACAGCGTATTAACCGCACCAGCTAGCTGCGCACGATCTGTTAATTGATCTGCAAATGCCTGCGCGTCCAACTTAAAGGGAACGGTGACATTCATGCCCTTGCCGCCCGCCGCAAAGAAAGACTTTGCTGATTTTGCAAAACCATCTAATTCCGGTTGCAAACGGCCATAGTGCATTGCTTGTTCGGCTTGCTCTGCAAACCACTGATGAATCATGGGTGACTTAGTGTGAGCAATAGGATTGCCAGCAACCGCATATACATCTTTTCCCGAGAAAAGACTTGGGTCTGTATGAAGTTCTAGGTTGGCGGTTGAAGTCATAAGGATTACAGAATAAGCGAATTAGTTTCGCAATTCCAAATGATTACTGCCTTCTCGAGTGAAGTCAAAAGTCGAGATCCAATCGAGCACATCAATTTGATTGCGCATTTCCGCAGGGAAAGGGCCAAATGGTGCTGAAGCCCTAACGATGGCAAGCGCTTGACGATCTAATTCAGGGTTGCCAGAACTACGCCCAATAGAAAGTCCTTCTTTCCCTTGGGCGTTATTGGTAATACGACCTTGTGCATCCACACTCACCACAATCACCAAACTCCCGTATAGAGGTCGTCCATTGGCACGCGGAAAAAAGGTGCTGCCGTAAGCCTCAATCTTTTGGCGCATAGCATCAAAATAATGAGCAAATGTCACAGCTTTTGTATTGGCACCGGTTAGAACCTTGCGTCGTGGTTCGCGACCATCCTGTTGTAAGCGCTTTGCTAGCTCAGCCTCAAGCGAATTGAGTTGCTGAGCCATTTTTTGCTCTTCACCACTCTTTCGACCACCAGAGCGAGCGCGCTGCTCATCAAGTTTGGCCAACATTTGCTTTTGTTGTTTTTCCAAAACCTCTAGACGAGCCTCAGCCCCCAACCTAGCACGATGCAAGGCAGTAGCATCTTGCGTCTCAGACTTTCCTCCGCCTTGTAAATCAGCTTGAGCTAATTTATTTGCTTGCTTGGGTGGGGTCTTATTGCTGGCATTGACTAGAACTACGCTAAGCGGCGTATTCAGGCGACGATTCTGAATTTCACCCATGCCCCAACGAAACGACAAAAAGACGATATGTATCAGCAGCGAAACACAGAGCGCCAAGCGAAAGGGGTGTTTACGCCAAGCATCTTGAAAATAAGAAATCAGTCTTTCTATTTTTTCAAAATGCGGGAGATGCATGGGCCTAATCCAGGTTCGCATCTTCTTCTGTCTCGCCAGACGGTGACGCCTCTTGATTCTCTGAAGCTTGGCTGCTGGACTGCACCGACTCTATCTCCAACACCCTCACAGCGGCACTCAATTGCAATAGATCTACATCAGATACCTTAACATGCGCTCTAGTCATACGAGGATGAGTCGCCAATTCTGGGATAGGCAAATGCAGCGGTATGGGCTCTACCCTCGACATACCCTCTTTTAAATGTCTTACATAAACATCTTTTGAGGCTTCATCTTGCGCGATCCAACGCAAACACCAATATTTCTCCAAACGATCTTGATATTCACCATAGGCTTGGTAGGAAGATTCAAAATCCGCTGCAATCCCCATTAACACCGCATCTCGCGGAGGAAATGGTGCAACCATCTTGGCAGTAACGCCATGTTTTGCTAGAGCCAGTAACTGCCATTGATTCACTAAATCAGAGTAACGACGCAAAGGAGAGGTAGACCAAGCGTAGTAGTCCAAGCCCAAACCTTCATGAGGACCAGGAGTAGTTTGCATACGGGTACGCATTGGACCCCAGCCCTTTTGTGTTCTGAATAACCCTGGCAACCCATGATCAGCCAACAATTGACCTGACGCACTGTTACAAAAGATCATCCACTCAGCAACAATCGTATCCAAAATGGAACCGCGCTGTCGTGGAGCAATCTCTACACGCTCAACCCCATCATTATTTTTAATTTGAAAATGAAAATCTCTTGCTAAAGCATTTGGATCAATTAAACCTAATTGCTCCGCACGCAGTCCGTTGACCACTCTTTTCTCTTGGCGCCCAGCATGCAGATGTTTTGCAGTGCGCCACAAAATCGCTAGCTCTTTTTTATAGGGATATTCAACGCTTGCGTCCGATAAAGTCTCATCACTAACCAAATGCTCAATGTTTTCAAGGCGTAAATTGGCTGCAATGGGGACCATTTCTGCACGCATTTGAATAGTCTCTCGATTCACGACCCCATCAGCATCAACATCCACATAGACCGACAAAGCAGGCCTTGAATCCCCTTCATCCAAAGAGAATTTCTGAATGACTGCGTCAGGGAGCATCGTGATTTTGTCGCCGGGGAAATAAACCGTAGACATATGACTACGTGCCACTTCGTCTAGGGCATCATCCCTAGTCAGAACTAACCCTGGGGCTGCAATATGAATTCCAATCCGATGACCGCCATCTGGCAATTCTGTTACAGAAAGTGCATCATCAATCTCTGTAGTTCCGGAGTCATCGATAGAAAAAGCCTGCACTTCTGCAAAAGGTAGATCTGCAATCGCTGCATCGTAAGCATCCTGATCAATATCCACATTGGAATTGTGAGCAGAGCCATGTGGAAAGTGAGCCTTTAAAAACATCCCTTGGTGATAGGCCAAGGGAGAGTCAATCGCGCCACAACGAATCATTAACTGAGCGGGTGACTCACCAGTCTCTGTGCAAGCAGCATTGAGCGCTTTATATGCAGAGCTATTTTTATCAGGGGAGAACAATAACTGCTTGGCAGAAGCTTTTAAAGCCTCTGGGAATAAACCCGCCACCAAGTCTTGCTGCCACAGGGACTGCTGCTCCAATTCTTTTTGTTTGCGTTCAAGCGCCGCCAAACCCGCCTGGAGTTGCTCTAAAGGGGCTCTTTGAAAACGGCCTCGGCCTTTGCGACGAAAGAATACTGGTGCGCCTTGCAAAGCAATTGCCAATGAAGCTTGCTGCGGAATAGACGCTTGATCTCCAAAGTATTCATGGGCGACATCTACTAGGCCAAATTCTTCATCTGGGGCGCAATCCCACAACAACTGCAAATCAATTTCTTTAGACAGTGTGAGCGCTTCGTCCATTACCGCCTGAGCTTCAGGCTTTTCAAAACGTAACCAAACCTCTTTGGCTTTGAGCTTGATTTTTTTGCCAGACAAGCTGGTTGCCTGCCAAGACTCTGCATCACCCGTTCCAGTTGCTGACTGCACCGTGGCGATTTTGATATCGCCACCCTCTTCGTATAAGAGATTCATGCTTATAGCGAAATTCCGCCGCTAGCTTCTAATGCAACGCCATTGACATAACTAGCCTCATCACTAGCCAAGAATAAATAGACATTAGCCATTTCCTCTGGAGTGCCCTCGAAGCATTCACAATCGCACCTGAACCAGCCTCCAACATATGAGGAGTGATCAATTGCGTGCAATTGAAGACGCCTTTGAGATTCACATTAATGACTGAATCAAATTGGGCCTCGGTCATTTTGATTAAACGCGCATCCTGAGTAATACCCGCGTTATTAATCAAAATATCAATACGGCCATGCTGTTGAATTACTTGATCAACAACAGCCTGAATACTCGCGCGATCTGTCACATTCATCACATGCGCTTCGCTATTGGGTATTTGAGCAACAGCGCTTTTGACCGCTTCTGGGTTGATGTCAGCAACAATCACAATTGCACCTTCTTGCGCAAAACGCTGGGCCGTTGCAAAACCAATGCCCTTGGCAGCTCCAGTAACAATTGCTACCTTACCTTTTAATCGATCACCCATGAATTTACTTTCAGTATGTGTTTTATATGTGAAATTGCTGCAATCGCATTTAGCTTGCAATTTTCTTTAATAATTTCTGATGAACGCCACCAAAGCCGCCATTACTCATAACCAAAATGTGATCGCCTGGCTTAGCCTCTTTTGCAACCGCAATCACCAGAGAATCTAGATCATCAAAAGCCTGAGCTTTAGTTTCTCCTTGGGCATTGAGTGGCGCCAAAACTTCAGCCAAATCCCAACCCAAAGACTCTTTACCGCTACTAGCACCATATGCAAATACTTTGTCTGCCTGCTGCAAGCTATCGGGTAGCTGGGCTTTCATGGTGCCAAGCTTCATAG
>JBGAIU010000027.1:0-23176 GCA_044225315.1 Polynucleobacter sp. | reverse complement strand
AGTTTAATAATCGCAGCAAAAGGTCGGCCCATTTTGCTGCGGAATCCTTGAAGCGGCCCGATGGTTTTTTCGCGCAACAACTCCTCTACTTCGGGGTATTCAAATGCGCGACCGCCAGGAGTCTTGCTGATTGTGAAGCCACATTTTTCGCAAGCAAAGCGACGATAGTTTTCTTTTACCGGCCCCTTACAGTGTGGGCATGGGGTAGTTAGAGTGGCGTAGTCACCAGGAATAGTGTCGCTGTCATATTCTTTTGCGCGTTTCACAATGCGCTGTGTCATTTGCGCGATCTCTTGCATGAAGGTATCGCGATTCATCTTGCCGTGTTCGATAAGGGAGAGCTTGTTTTCCCAGCTACCTGTCAAATCTGGACGGGTGAGCTCCTCAACATCAAGTCCACGCAATAGCGTCATCAACTGGAATGCTTTCGCAGTCGGGATTAATTCACGAGCCTCTCGCACAATGTATTTTTCTGCCAGTAGTCCTTCGATAATGGCGGCGCGAGTTGCTGGTGTACCCAAACCCTTCTCAGCCATAGCCTCACGCATTTCATCATCATCAACCCATTTGCCAGCGCTTTCCATGGCGGAAAGCAAGGTCGCTTCCGTATAGCGTGCTGGGGGCTTGGTTTTGAGCGGAACGGCAACCACAGATTCGGTTTGAACAGATTCGCCCTCTTGAACGGGGACAAGTTCATCATCGGCTTGATTGGATTTGCCGTAAACAGTTAGCCAACCTGGGTTAACAAGAACACGCCCTTCCGTTTTGAAATGATGGCCGGAGGTTTCAGTAATGCGGGTGGTGACCTTAAATTCAGCAGCGGGGTAGAAGACCGCTAAGAAGCGGCGCACCACCAAGTCATACAGTTTTGCTTCGGGCTCACTAAGGCTTTTTGGGGTTTCCAAGGTTGGAATAATTGCGAAGTGATCCGAGATCTTGGAGTTATCAAAGATGCGCTTATTTGGTTTGATCCAGCCATAACCCGCTTTTGTTTTTGGATCCTTAGGATCTCCTTGCAAGATCTGCTTTGCAAACGGCTGATATTCGCGAGAGTGATCGGCTAAGTTTTCAATAGTTTGCTTGACAGTATCTAAATAATCTTCAGGCAGTGCTTTTGCATCAGTACGCGGATAAGTCAACACTTTGTGACGTTCATAAAGTGCTTGTGCTAAACCTAGAGTATTTTTTGCTGAAAAACCAAAGCGCGCATTTGCCTCGCGCTGCAAGCTAGTTAAGTCAAATAGTTGTGGGGCAAGCTGAGTTGCAGGCTTTGATTCCTCGGTAACATTTGCTTTTTTTCCACGACAAGCGGTCACAATGCTTTGGGCTGCGGCCTCGCTCCAAAGGCGATTCTCGCGAGCATCTGGCTCAGCGACATCTTTTTTGAATTTAGGATCAAACCAGCGACCCTCATAGACACCTGCGGCAGCAATAAATTCCGCTTTTACTTCCCAATAATCTTTTGATACGAACTTACGAATCAACTCTTCACGCTCTACCACAATGGAGAGTGTAGGTGTTTGAACCCGCCCAACTGTAGTTAAAAAGAAGCCACCACTTTTGCTGTTGAAAGCAGTCATCGCGCGAGTGCCGTTGATGCCTACAAGCCAATCAGCCTCAGAGCGGCAGCGTGCGGCGTCTGCTAAAGGTTGCATTTCTTGATCGGTGCGTAAGCTTGCAAATCCTTCTCGTATTGCAGCTGGCGTCATTGATTGCAGCCAAAGTCGCTTTACGGTTTGCGATGCTTTTGCATGTTGTGCGATCAATCTGAAAATGAGTTCGCCTTCACGTCCCGCGTCGCATGCATTAATGAGCGAAGTGACATCTTTGCGCTTGATGAGTTTTTGTAAAACTTTTAAACGTGATTCGGTTTTAGCAATTGGACGCAGATCAAAATAGGGAGGCACCACAGGCAAGTTGGCAAATGACCATTTGCCACGCTTAACGTCATACTCTTCCGGTGCAGCTATTTCCAATAAGTGGCCAACAGCTGAAGAAATTAGAAAATCATCACTTTCAAAATAGTCTTCATGTTTTGTAAATCCGCCCAGAGCTTTGGCAATGTCATTGGCAACCGAAGGTTTTTCGGCAATGATGAGTGCCTTAGGGTGGTCTACCGAAGAGGTCTTGGAGCTGCTTTTTGAGGGTGCTTTTGCCACGCGTTTGCCTAAATTTGAGCTGAAATAGATGTTTTTGCTGGGTTATAAGGAGTGCCGATTTAACCTGAATTTGGCTTAAGCCCCCCCTAAACCCCCCTTTTTTATTATCAACCGATAAATCCAGAAAAGTCCAAAAAGCCCTCGTTTTGAGGTTGCAGATCTGAGAAAACCTCATTTTTTGGGGTTTAAATGCGGTTTTTATGAAAAACCAGCTCTTCCAGCACCTCCTTGGGTCTACAAACCAGCTTGGCACCTTGTTGGATTAGCTGGTGGCAGCCTGCATAAAGCGGATCGTGCGCAGGGCCGGGAAGTGCAAAAACCTCCCTTCCAAGATCTGCGGCGATTCGAGCGGTTATCAATGAGCCTGAATTTTCAGCCGCTTCAATCACAACCACCCCCAATGCTAAGGCCGCAATAATTCGATTTCGTCTAGGAAAGTAAAAGGGCTTGGGCCCCGTGCCTAGGCCCAGCTCAGAAATTAATAAACCCTGTTGACCAATTTTGGCCGCTAGCCCTAAGTGCTCATTGGGGTAAACGACATCTAATCCTGTCCCGCATACGGCTGCGGTGAGGTGCGCATCAGACCCACTTAGCGTGGCTCGATGAGCTGCGCCGTCTATGCCCCTTGCTAGCCCCGAAATGATTAAAGCACCAGCTTGAGCAAGTTGATTGGCAAATATGGTGGCATTCCTAAGGCCGTGCGCACTGGCTTGACGGGACCCAATGATGGCAATCATGGGCATCTTTAATAAGGCTAGATTGCCACTTATATATAGCGGATTGGGAGGGTCAAACAAATCATTTAGGCGTGGCGGATAATTTTTATCCTTTCGGAAGAGTGTGTGCATGTGGGTTTTGGTTTTGAAATTTGGATTAATCATTTTGGGGACTGGGGAAATGAAAGCAATTGGGACAGACGGATTGCTCTGTTGGATAATTCCTACATGGCTTTATTAAATGTCCTTAGCTATCCTGATCCGCGTTTGCATAAGGTCGCCAAACCTGTGGCGACGGTAGATGCGCGTATTAAAAAAATAGTGGCTGATATGGCCGAAACAATGTACGAAGCTCCAGGTGTTGGTCTAGCGGCAACCCAAGTTGACATTCATGAGCGTATTGTTGTCATTGATGTTTCAGACGACCAAAACGAATTAATGGTTTCTATTAATCCTGAAATTGTTTGGGCAAGCCCCGAGAAAAAAACTTGGCGCGAAGGTTGTCTCTCAGTGCCAGAGTTTTATGATGAAGTAGAGCGCCCAGCACAGGTGAAAGTGAAGGCTCTAGACATCGACGGAAAAGAGTTTGAAGTTGATGCGGATGGATTGTTGGCAGTTTGTTTGCAGCACGAACTAGATCATTTACAAGGCAAAGTATTTGTTGAATACCTATCTTTGTTGAAGCGCAATCGTATTTCACAAAAGATGAAAAAGCGCAGCAAAGAACTACTTGGTCAGCGCTAACAGCCGAATGAAAATCGTTTTTGCTGGCACCCCCGAGTTTGCGGCGCAAGCAATGCGTGCAATTGAGGGGGCTGGTCACAAAATTGTTTTAGCTCTGACACAACCTGATCGTCGAGCTGGCAGAGGCATGCATTTACAGGCAAGCCCTGTAAAGCAATTTGCTTTAGAAAAAAATATTCCCGTTCTGCAACCAGAAACCCTCAGGCGAACCGTTGCTGACCCTCAGAAAAAAATTCAGGCTGAGGAAGCATACAAGCAACTTTCTGAAACTGATTTTGATGCAATGGTTGTAGTTGCTTACGGCTTGATTTTGCCGCAAGAGATTTTGGATATCGCTGAACGTTCCGAAAGATTCGGAAGCTTTAATATCCATGCTTCGCTTTTGCCGCGGTGGCGAGGTGCCGCACCTATTCAGCGTGCGATCGAGCATGGCGACGCTAAAACGGGCGTTTGCATTATGCAGATGGACGTCGGTCTAGATACGGGCGATACCGTAATGGTTGAAGAGCTTGATATTGCTTCGAACGAAACCAGCGTCACCTTGCACGATAGGTTGGCAACATTGGGCGCTAAATTAATTGTTAATACACTGCATCAGTTAGAAACTGTTGGTAACTTGCCTCGAAGCCCACAAGCCGCACAAGGAATCACTTATGCGGAAAAGATAACAAAGAATGAAGCAGAGATTGACTGGGATAATGATGCCCAGAAAATTGACTCCAGAATTCGGGCATTCAATCCTTTTCCGGGGGCCACTAGCTCGATTGGTGACTTAAGCTTCAAGCTGTGGAATTCTCGAATTCCCAGAAACGCGCCGAGGAAGAACAGGCCAGCGCAGGGCAAATACTTGGCTTTGGTGACGAGAGTGTTTTTGTAAAGTGTGGCACTGGAGTAATTGAAATTTTAAGAAATGCAAAAGCCAGGCGGAAAAAGAATTCCAGCGAAGTTGTGTATGCAAGGCTTAAGCGAACCTGGCGAAATGCTGCGCTTTCAAGCCAAAGAAAACTCTGCTCCCTAAGATAGCCAGCCTTGGAAGATCAAAAAACTCCGCTCAATCTCCCTTTGTCTGAAGCGATTACGATCTCAGCGCAAGCGATCGGCGAGGTCATGAATGGTAGATCATTAACAGAGGTATTGGATCTGCTAGATGCCCATGAGAGGCCGATTGTTCAGAGTATTAGCTTCAATGCACTTCGCAAGTGGGTTCGCTCACAGGAGTTGATCAAGCAATTAATTCCTAAGGCTCCACCACCCGAGGTTGCTCATCTCTTGAGTGTTGCTATTGCTCTTTTTCTACAAGACGGTACTGATGGCAAAGGCTATGCCAGTCATACGATTGTTGATCAGTCGGTTAGGGCTTGCGGGGAATATGACAAGACGATGTATGCAAAGGGCTTGGTAAATGCGGTGCTGCGCAAAGTAAGCATTGCAACGCAACCCTCGGAATATCCGCCCGACCCTATCCCCATGTTCGTTCCTCCTTGGTGGCGAGCAAACCTCAAGCGTAATTATTTCAAGCAGTGGCAATCGATTTTGTTTGCTCAAGCACATCGAGCCCCACTCATCTTGCGAGTGAATCAAAAACAATACTCTCGAGAGCAGTATCAATCGTTATTAGATGATGCTGGCATTGCCTCATCTGCAATTGAATCCCTCGCTGGTTTTGCATTGCCAAGCGCGCTATTGATTCCTAATCCTGTGCCTGTTTCGGATCTACCAGGTTTTTATAGTGACGCAGTTTCTGTGCAAGATGGTGGTGCTCAATTAGCGGCAAGTTTGTTAACGCCTAACCCGAGTGATTTGATATTAGATGCATGTTCTGCGCCTGGCGGGAAAACGGCTCATTTATTGGAGCTTGCAGATTGCCAGATGTTAGCCCTTGAGATTGATGAAGGGCGCATTGGAAAAATAAGTGGCAATCTAGATCGACTTCGATTGCAATCTGAAAAAGTAAAAGTGCTAAGAGGCGACGCCTCTAAATCTGCATGGTGGGATGGCGTTCTTTTTGACAAAATTTTGCTGGATGCGCCATGCTCCGCATCAGGAATAGTTGCGAGACACCCAGACATTCCATTTTTGCGACGCCAGTCAGATATCGTTGCATTACAAAAGAAACAGCGTGAGATTTTGACCCAAGCATGGCAAATGCTAAAGCCTGAAGGTTTGCTTTTATATGTAACTTGCTCTGTATTTCCTGAAGAAGGGGAGGATCAAGCGGCCTTGTTTGCGCAGCAGCACACCAATGCGTTACGATTAGACGCTCCAGGACAGCTTTTACCCACCGAGGTAAACGACGGTTTTTACTATGCTTTGTTTAAGAAAAATGGGCGATGAGCCAAAGAATTAAGCAATTCATCCTTTTGGGTTTGATGGCGTTGAGTCTATTCTCAACAACGGTCAATGCTGAAGGCATCAAAATTAAATCCTTCGAATTAGAAAAGGTGGATAGCGATTGGGTGCTAAGTGCCGCCTTCCAGATTGAACTCTCTCCAGGCCTAGAAGATGCGGTGCAAAAAGGCGTGGTCTTGTATTTCCAGACTGATTTTGATTTAGTGCGCTCGCGCTGGTATTGGTTTGATGAGAAGGCAGTAGTTGCGCAAAGACAAACACGTTTGTCATATCAGCCCTTAACTCAGCAATACCGAATTGCTTCTGAGGGATTAACATTTTCGGCAGAACAGTTTCTGAAGCCTTGCAGGCGGTGGGAACTATCGGCGGCTGGCGTGTAATTGATGGTAGCCAAATTATTAAGTAAATCTTATAGCGCTGGTCTGGGGATGAGCCTGGATTTGAGCAGGCTTCCAAAACCATTTCAAGTAAATGCTCTCAATAGTCGCGAATGGAATGTTTCGAGCGATTGGCTACGCTTTCCATTCTCATCAAGTAGCCCAAGTCCGATTAAGCGATAAGTGATGAGAGAAGCCTTTGCACCTAATCAATCAAGCTTTTTTGACTCAAAGCTATGGCGCAAAAAAATACTACCTGGAGCGATAGGCCTCATTGGCGTTTTTGCCCTCTTGTTGTTGGTATTGCTCTCGATCGCTTCATCTAACACGGAGTTCTTTGACCGTTATTTCATATGGCTTTACGCGGCCAACTTAATTATTGGCGCATCTTTAATTCTGGTCATTTTGGTGCTCGGCATCGTAATTGCGGTGCGTTGGCATCGGGGTCACTTTGGAACGCGCCTCATCGCGAAACTTGCGATGATTTTTGCTTTGGTAGGCATTGTTCCTGGTTTAATTCTGTATGGCGTTTCACTCCAGTTCGTTTCGCGAAGTATCGAGACTTGGTTTGACGTACAAGTTGAGTCAGCCTTGAACTCGGGTTTAGAGTTGGGTCGCGTGACCTTGCGGGTGGCCCAAGAAGAGATATTGGGCGAAGGCAATTTCATTGCCGAACAAATTGCCCAAGTTCCATCAGGCACAGGCTCAGAGCAAGTTGGCGCCATGGTGATGAAGATACGCAATCAGTTTGGCATTCAAGAGGTCAGCCTCTTTAATATGCAGCGCAGCTTAATATTTTCGAGCGAATTAAAGTCGAAAAGTATTTGCCGGCACCAAGTTCAGAGGTTATTTTCTGAAGCCTTTAAAAAGAAAAGCATTACTTTTTTAGATCAGGTTGAAATGGATGAATTCAACTGAGGCTATGGACGGGCAATTATTCCAGTAATTCGTAATAAAGCCCTGCTTAGTAAGGGGGCTGAAGATCGATATTTTTTACAGCTGGTGAGATACATCCCGATGCCACTGGCAAAAAATATTTATGCTGTTGAGTCTGCTTATAGTGAGTATCAGGAGAAATCATTAGGGCGTACTGGCCTACGAAAATGTTCTTAAAGCACCTAACCACATTATTCTTCGCTCTATTTGTCGCGGTAACTTTGGCGTTGCAATTGGGTCGCCAATTGGCTCGACCATTATTAATGCTGCTTAAGGGCACCCAAGCTGTTGCACAGGGCGACCTATCTCCTAAGCCAGAGCTAGATACGGGCGATGAATTGGGGATGTTAACAAGACAATTTAATGTCATGACTAAGCAATTGGCTGACACACGTACCTCGCTACAGGAGTCCAAAGCCTTCTTGGAAAAAGTCCTGGGGAGCCTCACAGCAGGCGTTTGTATTTTTGATAAGAATTACAACGTTGTATCAGCCAATGCAGGCGCAGACCGAATCTTTGCCCAAGATTTAACTTTGCTGGATGGAAAGCCATTGAGTAGCAATCCCGCACTTTTGGATTTTGAAGAAGCCATCAAGGAAGGTTTTGCTACGATGAAGCTAACTGTTGCTGAAGGTGGTCCGGAGAATACGGCAGCGCTGATTTGGCAGAAGCAAATTCAGCTGCGAACCAGCAACGAATATGAAAATGAACCGGGTGTAACCTTGTTCGTTCGTGGCACCCAACTAACGACAGACCTTCGCATGGTGGTGTTTGATGACATCACAGATGTGGTCAGCGCCCAAAGATCGATTGCTTGGAGTGAAGTGGCGCGACGCTTGGCCCCACGAGATTAAAAATCCACTGACCCCAATTCAGCTGTCGGCTGAGCGATTGCAGCATAAATTGGCTGGCAAGCTCAGCTCTGAGCAAGAAGAGATGATCAATCGCAGTACTGAAACTATTATTAGTCAGGTGCAGGCGATGAAAGAGATGGTGAATGATTTCCGTGATTTTGCTAAGACACCAACTCCTCAATTAAAGCCAGTTTCTGTCAATACGCTTACTTCGGAAATACTGGGGCTTTACGAAGGAAGTTCGATACGCACGCAGCTTGATTCCCGTTGCCCCAGCATCATGGGAGATCCGACTCAGCTCAGACAAGTTGATTCGCAACTTGCTCCCAGAATGCTAAGACTCAACCCTGGAGGGCAATAGACAGGCGGAGCCGGTGGAAGTTAAAACCGAGTTGGGCTCTTATGGTGAGCAAAGTGGAGTTACACAAAATGCAGTTCGCTTAACAATAAGTGATAGTGGCGTTGGATTTCCAGCTAAGATATTGGCAAGAGCATTTGAGACTTACGTTACTACGAAGACCAAAGGCACAGGTTTAGGATTGGCTGTAGTTAAAAGATTATTGATGATCACAAGTGCCAAAATAGAAATTCGGAATCATTGTACAGAAGAGAAGAAGTGGTTGGTGCGCAAGCATCCATTTTGTTTATGAACTTAGCAAAAGAGGCTGCCTAAGTATGGCGAGTATTTTGGTTGTTGATGATGAGATGGGAATTCGTGAGCTTCTCAATGAGATCCTCACAGATGAGGGCCATACTGTGTACGTCGCTGAGAGTGCTATACAGGCGCGCACTATTCGTGAACAGATGCGGCCTGATTTGGTCTTGCTAGATATTTGGATGCCAGACACTGACGGCATTACTTTGCTTAAAGAGTGGTCTAAGACCGGTCAATTAACCATGCCTGTGGTGATGATGTCGGGCCACGCAACGATTGATACTGCTGTAGGGGAAACTCAGCCTGGCGCATTAAATTTTTTAGAGAAGCCAATCGCCTTACAAAAGCTATTAAAGACAGTTAGCAAGGCTCTAGAGAGCTCGCCAAAACACATTGAGCCAGCAGAAGAAAAAACGCTAGCTACTGGCTTGCCAGTTAGCGCCGCTACAAAACCTTCCGCGGCTGAGCCAGTGGCTACGCCTCTTGAGGGGGAGTACATCAGCGGAATCGCAAAAACCTATTTTGATTTGCCTCTGAGAGAGGCGCGCGATTTATTTGAGAAGGCTTACTTTGAGCATCAAATGCAAATCATGGGTGGCAGCATGACCAAGATTTCGGAGTACACGGGCTTAGAGAGAACCCATCTATATCGCAAGTTGAAAGCTCTCGGTATTGATACCTCCCGTAACAAGGGCGAGCAATAAAATCTATCAGTAATTGGCCATAACTTTTTGGCAAATTATTTCTTACATGGGGTGTGTTTGAAACAATCAGCAAGACTCATGTTGATGGCACATCTTATTCGGAATCATTCCCATGGAAATTAAGGTCAATTTTCTCGATAAGCTTCGTCAAGAGGCTAAGTTCGATGACTTCACAGTGATTGCTGACCAGCCTATCCGCTATAAGGGTGATGGCTCTTTGGGACCATTCGATTATTTTTTAGCATCTTCTGCTTTTGTGTGCGGCCTACTTTGTAGAAGCTATGTTGCGATACACGCAACATTTCTGAAAAATGTCTCCACAAAATAACAGCAGTCCTGACAATCGCTATCAACAGATCTTCAAAATCCAAGTTGAACTACCTGAAGATATTTCTGCGGTAGATCGTCAAGGAATTTTGCGCTCTATTGATCGCTGCTCGGTTAAGAAAGTCATCCAAGCGGGCCCAGGGTTTGTCATTGAAGAGGTGAAGAATCTAGACGCCGATGCTCAGACTTTACTTAACCTAAAGCCTGCCGCCGATACAAACACTTTTATTGTTGGTAAAGATTTGCCACTAGAGCAAACCATTGCCAATATGTCTAAAGTATTAGCTGATCTGGGAATTAAGATTGAGATTGCTTCCTGGCGTAACCTCATTCCAAACGTATGGTCTTTGCATATTCGTGATGCACATTCGCCAATGTGTTTTACTAATGGCAAAGGGTCGACAAAAGAGAGTGCTTTAGCCTCGGCTTTGGGCGAATATATTGAGAGACTAAGTAATAACCATTTTTATGCGGGCGCATATTGGGGTGAAGATATCGCCAATAAAGAATTTGTGCATTACCCAAATGAGCGCTGGTTCAAGCCTGGTAACAAAGATGCTTTGCCACCAGAAATTCTGGATCAATATTGCCTAAATATTTTTGATCCAGACGGTGAGTTGCGTGGCTCACATTTGATTGATACTAATTCTGGAAACATTGAGCGGGGTATCTGTTGTTTGCCTTATGTTCGTCAATCAGATGGCAAGACAATTTATTTTCCGACAAACTTAATTGAGAATCTTTACGTAAGTAATGGAATGAGCGGGAAATGTCTTTGGCGGGCAGGCTGTCTTGTCAGAATATTTGAGCGTGCAGTCAAAAGAGAAATTCTGGAAGGTGAAATTGCTTTGCCTGACGTGCCGCGCGCGGTACTTGAAAAGTACCCTAGCATTCTGGCGGGCATTCAGGGGCTAGAGGAGCAAGGATTTCCAGTATTGGTAAAGGATGCATCACTTGGGGGTGTTTACAATTGATGCGTTATAATGAATCCCCGAACAGGCGGTGTATTTGCTTCCTTTGGCGCCCACCCAAGCCTAGAGGTCGCGCTGGAGCGAGGCCTTACCGAGTTGCTCCAAGGTCGAAGCTTAGAGGGTTTGAATGATTTGCCCCCACCTACCTTTGCAAGCGAGGCAGTGACAGAGCCAAATAATTTTGTTGAACACTTTATTGATTCAAGTGGAATAGTGTCGTGGCGTTTCTTTAGTGCGAAGGCTGATTACCAATTTGTTGAATGGGATTTTTCGGGTCATGGCGAAGATTCCAATGCACAGGAAGCAGCAACATTATTTGGCATCCTCAAAAACATGGGCAAGGAAGCTTATGTTGCTGTGTACGATAAATTGGGCGCGATTGCTTGCCGCATTCTCGTACCAGGTTATTCCGAGGTCTATCCAGTAGAAGACCTGGTTTGGGACAACACAAATAAAGCATTGCTATTCCGTCACGACATTCTGAATTTGCATTCATTAAGCGATGTAAAACTCAGCGCATTGTTGGATCGACTAGAGAACAACGAGCTTGATGAGTATGGAGATATTGCAACGCTGATTGGTATTGAGTTTGATGAGAATACGCCTTGGGGCCAGCTAACAGTATTAGAGTTAAAGCTATTAATTCAGTTGGCACTTAAAAACTTTGATGAAGCGCAAGAATTGGTAGGCGCCTTTCTTCAATACAACGACAACACAGTAGAGCGCAAATTGTTTTATCGGGCACTAAATGCAGTTCTAGAAATTGTCCTTAGTGAAGATCTAGCGCTTGAAGACTATGAGGTGAATCTTCGTAGAATGTTTGGCAATGAGCGCATGGATGCAGTGCTAGGCTCGGTAAATGGCTCAGTGCGTTTTTATGGGCTGACTCCAACCAGTATTAAGCTAGAGGGCCTTGACCGCCACCACCGCCTGCTCGACAGCTATAAGAAACTACACGCAGCCCGCTCAAAGACGAGAACTACCGCCAATTAGTGACAGCAAGCGTATTTTCTGGGCCAAAACCCACTTTCCTTTATAATTCCAAGTCTTGGCCTTGTAGCTAGTCGGTAGAGCAGAGGATTGAAAAACGCAGGCAAGAGGATTAACAGTCCTCTGCACATTGGGTCTAAGCGAGCAAGACCACCTGCCCGCTAAGCACCGAATCTATTGGATTCCAGCGGTTTCACATTTCCCTGAATTGGCATCGACAGCTTTGAGCTGGCGAAATATTTTGTTCAAAATAGTCTGTAGGCTTGTTTAGAATCTCTAGATGAAGCTCAACACAAATCCCGTCACTTGGTTTGAAATTTATGCCGAAGACTTAGCTAGGGCCAAAGCCTTTTACGAATCAGTGTTTGATTTTTCTCTTTTGCCAGAAAAAACCGATGGAAGTTTTGAGGCGTATCACTTTCCTGGCGAAATGCCTGGCAATGGCGCGATGGGCTCTTTAATAAAACATCCAATGCGTAAGCCTTCATTGGAGGGCACGATTGTCTATTTTCATTGTGATGATTGCGCTACTCAATCAGAGCTTGCTAAGAAAAACGGGGGGCAAGTCTTTAGATCAAAGTGGAGTGTAGGGCAAGATGGGTTTATTGCCATCATTGGCGATAGTGAAGGCAATGTGATTGGTCTACATTCTTTTAAGTAGAAATTAAGTAATCTTCACCAGCCCCATTCCATCAAGCCTCTCTAGACAGGGCATAGACAGTTATCAGTTCTGAATAAGCAGATACCTTACTTTTAAGGGTAGTATGAAGAATTAACCGGCTGAACTTTAGCAAAAATGAGAAAACAAATTTTTATTTTCTATCCTTTTATGCGAATATTTGCTAAAACAGGTTATATTGCTTTTGTAACTTGTGTTTATTTCCTATTTGCATCATTCAAGCATAAGCGTAAATTAATTCAGAACTGGATAGTTGATTATTTGCAGTTGCTTAGTGTAGAGGTCGAAATGGAAAATGCAGAAATCTTGCCTGATCAACCTTTTCTATTTCTTGCAAATCATGTGTCTTGGTTAGATTACTTTGCTTTGCAAGCATTAAAGCCCAGTAGAGTGGTTGCAAAGATTGAGGTAAAGCATTTGCCTTTGGTGGGCAGTCTTGCAACAATCGCTGGGATTGTTTTCACTAACAGAAATAACAAGCTATCTGTCAAAAAAACTATTCAGGAGCTTGCCATTATCCTTAAGAGTGATTGTGTGTGTATGTTTCCCGAGGGAACTACTCATTTAAGTAGTGAGGTTCTGCCATTTAAGTCCTCACTACTAGAGTTCTGCATTGATTACAGATGTACCTGTATATCCACTTGCTATTAGATATCTTCAAGCAAATACTGGTGAAAGAACTGAAGCACCAGCTTATTTGCCGCAACTTCCCTTTTTTAAGACAGTGGTTCAAATTTTGCAGAATCGTCCTATCAAAGCATGTTTTGAGGTTTTAGAGCCCGTGCCTAGCGGCATGGATCGAAGAACTCTTGCGCTGTTTGCACAAGAATCAATTAGAAAAAGATTGAATAGCTAATCCTGAGCTATCCCCAACATTCAAAAGCCACCGCCTTTATAGTACAATCTGAGGCCTTGGCCTGGTAGCTCAGTCGGTAGAGCAGAGGATTGAAAATCCTTGTGTCGGTGGTTCGATTCCGCCCCGGGCTACCAAGTATCTCAATAGCCCACTTGTTGGGCTATTTTTATTTGTGCTATTCAAATAGAATTTTCCAATGAATAGTGAATTGCGATCTTTAGTTAAAGCTTCAGGATTAAACAATCCCGAGATAGAAGCCATTCGCTATCAGTTCTGTTTTGCTTGTGCTTCTCGAATACGCCATCTTCTAGAGTTAGATGAAGCAATTACGGCTTATCAAGATTTTGAGTCTTATCTTAATGGCGAGTTAGATAGGCAAAAATTTGAACTACTTCAAAAAAGTATTCTTGAGTTCGCCAATAAGCATCCGGGCTCTAAATCTCTAGACGGCACAAAACACTCAGCTGTATCAGCAACTTACGCATTGGCAAATGCTATTAATGGCAATCCTGTGGCCACGGCTGAATATGCGGCTTACTCAAAAACTTATGGTTATGGTGGATATGCTGTAAGTGACTTAGAGAGCTATCAAGAAGAGTACTCTGAGCAAGTCAAAATCTTAAAGAGGCTATTAGAGGAAAGGGTGGGCTGAAAGGATTAGCATCCTTGGCTCTGGTCAATTCCGCCCCGGGCCACCAAGAAATGCCAAAACCACCTTCGGGTGGTTTTGGCATTTTAGTTTTTAAACAAGTTTGCTAGAAATGTATCAATCACTCGAGTTGATTTCTGCGTAGCATCATCATCTTTGCCAACATGGGGATTTAACTCTACGCAAGTATCTGTGTATTTAAATTCTTGGTTGGTTTGAGTATTAATTAAACTACCCGGAGATTTTTCAATAATCCGGCAAGATCTAACAGTTTGAGCGTCTTTCGATACTACAGGCGGCACTGCTCCTAATGGCGAGTCAAAAGCATGGGGTCCAATCTCGTATTCAAAAAGCTCCACATTTTGGTTGGCCGCTTTTAATTTACCCACATATTCTCTGCAAGCCGCTACAGGGTTGTAATCATCAGTAATGCCATGGTGAAGTTGAATAGGCTTTCCAGTAGTTTTAGTGTCGCCAATGTAGCTCGTGACGCAATCAGCATAAAACGGAATGTGTGCCGCAAAAACAGTGCCGCTCTTATTCCATAACTTATTGAATCTATCTACGCTGGCAAAAAGCGTTGCTTGGCCCCTCTAGAAAAGCCCATCATGACAAACTTATTGGAGTCTAGGCGTGGGTGCTTCGCTAGAATTTCCATCGCTTTATAGCTATCAAGGATCAGGTTCGGTCTGCCCAATAGAAATTGATTGTGGCCAACAACCGTCAAGCCGCGCCCTGTAAAACCATTTATGCTGAATGTGGCATAGCCCTCATTTAGAAAATGATTTGACCAATAGTCAATATTGGCACCCATACCACTGGAGCCATGAACTAAAAAGATGACGGGTATTTTTTGGCTAATTGGCTTCGGTGGGAATCGAAGAATGCCACTTACGGTAACTTCATTGCCGTTTTTATCCCCCGTTAAGAACTGTTTATCTGAAATAGTCAAACTTGGAACTAAATAAATTTCAGACCTTGGTGGATAAACAATATCTGTTCCAGCGTGAGCGCTCAAAGAAGCTATTGCCAAAATAGCTAATAAAAAATACTTCATGATCTTTGTCCCCGATGTTTTTATTAATGGCGATTGTTTCAAGAAATACTAGCGGAGCTTATGTGATAACCACTAGCGATTTTTGGGTACAAGCGCCTTACTCTTCCAGCAGGCTTCGCAACATCCAAGCTGTTTTCTCGTGGACGTCTTGCCTTTGAGTTAACAAGTCAGCAGTTGGCTGATCATTCGCTTTTTCGACCAGCGGAAATAGTTTGCGTGCAGTCTTAGCTGTTGCCTCTTGCGCCTTCACAAGAAGTCTAACCATTTCCATCGCCTTCGGAGTTCCTTGCACCTCATCAATGGAAGTCAGTTTGGCAAATTCTTTATATGTTCCAGGCGCTGGCTCACCAAGTGCCCTAATGCGTTCGGCGATAAGATCAAGCGCAGCCCATTGCTCTGTATATTGAGCCATGAACATTGTGTGAAGGGTATTAAACATCGGCCCTTTTACATTCCAATGGAAATTATGGGTCATCAGATAGAGGGAGTAGCTGTCAGCCAAAAGTGCTGATAAGCCCTTGGCAATCGCTTTGCGATCTTTTTCGCTGATGCCAATGTCAATTACAGTTTTATTTGATTTTGTAGCCATGGTTTAGTCTCCTTTGATCAACGAACACCATAGAATCATTATGAGGAAATAATTTGATATTAGTCTAACGAATTATTTTGATTTTATTGATCTGAAAATTCGATAATATGAATAGATTCGTTTAGGATGAGATGATAAAAATTTTGAGTGACGCCAATCAAAGAGGGATTATGAAAAGATTTGCTTCAATGTTATCGATAGCTGGAGTAGTTTTATGTCTGGGCGGATGTCTCGCGAGCACCACATCACCAGTGGGCGTGAATTGCGATTTCAGCCAAGAAAAACCTTTATGGGAAATGCCGGTCGCTTGCCAAGGCAGGTAATGCAAATGGGTGGTAGATGGCAAAAGAGCGCGATTGCCTTGGTAGGGGTATCTTTTTGTGGCAGCCAATTTTTGCTAGCCTAGTAAAACTCACTAGTTAAATAGCAAAATTACTAGATATAATTTCAATTAAGCAGGAGAGTGAGGGCATGCCCTCCACCGAAGGCGCAAACTCCCATGAACGCTCAGGTATCCCACAGGAAGGTACTGCTTAAATTTAACGGCCGTCTGAAGAGTCGCCATATTGATGGCGCACCGAAGGAGTAAGTTCCAAGTTCAGCTTGGCATGAATCTCTCAGGTATCAAGGACGGGGGGAGCGGCATCCATCCACTTTTGTGTGATTGATGGGTCGCTTTGGGAGTACCGTATGCACAATTCAACTTAAGTAATTAATCCATCTTGTTAGCGTCCCGCATTGGCGGGATATTTTGACGCACCCTTAATGCTACTTAAGGATTTATTACGTAAGGTATTTATATGAGCAATAAATTTGTTGAAGAAGCGCCGTACCATCCAGGATATGAAGATGTTGGTTTCAAAGATGAAACTTCACGCTTGGCTGCCGAAATTGATCGTTTTGGAAAAAGCAATTCTCGGTATCTCAGTTTTGCAGACGTTATTGTCGACTTTTGTTCGTCTAGTCACAATCGATTGCATACCGCAAAATAATGATTGCCAAATAAGCCGCTAACAAGCGGCTTATTTTTATTATTTAAAACGATAGGCTAGCGCGGCAAAAATATTGTCTTGGAAAGAGCGGTTCATCACGGGGCTGTTATTAATGCCATTGCCCAGCCATTTGCGACGCCCGTATAGATTGACATACCAGTTATCTATCACTGGAATTTCTAGCATGAAGCCTGCTATTAAATTATTGGTGGCAGGTGCAACATAGGCACTGTAGCCAGTTGCATTTGCTTCGCCGGTATTCATGCTGTAGTAGTAGTTGGCGTATTGGCTGGACTGTCTTTCAATTCCGAGCTCTGGATACAGCACAATATTTTTATAAGTTTCTACTTCAGCAAAATATAAAAGCTCATAAAGAGCGCCTTTAGATTTGCCAAAGTCATGATATGCATTCGCAAAAAAGCCACCAATCGGTGTTTCTTGATAGGTTCCAATGCCCAGGGGAATTGGGTCGCTACGATTAATGGATGCACCATTAAATGGAGACTTGACCTTGTAGGCATTCAAGTCAATTTTTCCAATTAACTCAAGATATCCATTGCCTAACTCAAATGTCTTAATCCCAACCTCATCAATGCGCACAAAGAAACGTTTGTAATCAAAAAAAGCATAAGGAAGCACTAAAGATTGTGTGCCTTCTGTGCCAATATGCATATTGGAGGTGTAGACCGCGACGCCAATGTCACCAACAATGCGATCAGGTAGTCCATTAGGTACATCGACGGGCTCTAAATCTACAGCGTAGGCTGAAATGGATAGTATTGTGACTGCCAAAGTGACTAGGAGCTTTGTCATGGATTTCATTCCACCATCATAGGACATTTGAGGCCTAAAGATCTAAATTATCTAGGGCTATATTTTCTAAATGGCTTGTATCAGCCCATTTATCCACCTGCCAAGAATGTCCGTTATGGCTAATCCAGTTTAGAGATGCATTGGGCACAGCCACGGCCTTTTCAGACTCTAGAGATTGCTTACTGGCCAGTCGATACATCATGTCTAGTGCGCCTCCATGGCTCACTAATAATATGGTTTTACCCGCATGCTGCATTCGAATATTTTCCAAGGCAGTATGAATGCGATTGGCAAATTGTTTGATACTTTCTCCACCTTCTAGGGTGTGATCGAGATCGCGACTCAAGTGAATGGCCCATAGATCCGGTTTTAGTTGGGGCCCTTCTTCCGTAGTGAGTCCTTGAAGCGCGCCAAGATGACGCTCACGTAATTGTTGATCGATGATGGCTGTGACGCTAAATTTTTCTTCAATCGCGCCTGCTGTATTGGCTGCTCGTTGCAAATCGCTGGAATACAAAACATCAAATTGCAAATCAATTGCTTTAAGGGCCTTCGCCATTTGTATTGCTTGAGCAATTCCGTGTTGGTTTAGCGGAATGTCGGTGTGACCTTGAAGGCGACGCGCAACATTCCAATCGGTTTCACCATGACGGACTAGGCAAAAGCGAGTTGTTTTCATATTAATTTTTCAGTGTCCAGGCTCGGGGATTATGTTCAAAGCCAATGTGCTCATAGTATTCATTTGCTTTTGGAGCTGCTAATAGAACAATCATGCAGTTAGGGCCCAGACGTTTTTGAGTTTGCGCGATAAGCTCTTTTCCAATCCCCATGCGTTGATATTCTTGATCTACTGCTAGGTCAGCCAAATAAGTGACATAAGCAAAATCAGTGAGTGATCGCGAAATACCAATTAACTTGCCTTGATCCCAGGCAGTTATGGTGAGGTTGGCATTTTTTAGCATTGCCTCAAAAGTTTCTTTGTTATCAACTGGTCTGCGCTCGCCCAGTGTGGAGCAAATATACAAATCAATTGCCTCTTCGGCTGTAACTTTAGCGTCGTCTCGATACTGAATCATGACTCATCCTTTATTTGTAGACTCAATACATCGCCTACTGAAATTTCTCTGACATTCATCACTTCCGCCCTTAAGCCACCTCGACCTTCAAACGCATTAATGAAGTCTGGCTTGTTAAGGAGCTGAGCGGGTCTTTGGCATGGTGTACACAATTCACTACCCTTGAGAATGAGAGGCCCCAATAAAAATATTTTCCCAACAAGAGAATTGAGATCTTCCGCGCTCATATTGCTAATAAGAACATTTCTGCGGGTTTCTGAGGCATCAAAGGTCGGTTCATCTCCAGCCATCAGCCACTCATTGGCAATGGCAATTCCAGATTCAGTGATAAGACTAAGGTGTCGTATTTTGCTGGGAGCAGTATTTGAGTAAGCGCCCTTTCCGTTGGCATATCGATCCCCTTCGATTCCCGTCGGAGTAATCTTGGCTTTGGGCAATTCTTGCATCGGCGCACCAGCAGTCGCGGCAATGTAAATAGCCTGAATATAGGGCAATCTTGTATTCATGAGTGTTTGTATATTACAGCCCAATGCCAGCGCATTATTAATACAGTGAGCTAAAACATATTAAAAGGGACAAGAGTGAATCAAGAAAGCAAGGGGATGTTGATAGGCTTTATCGGCATTCTGATTTTTAGCCTGACCTTGCCTGTAAGTAAGATCGCTGTCCTAAGCTTTGATCCTTATTTCATTGCTTTTGGTAGAGCGCTTTTAGCCGGCTTGGTTGCTTTGGCTTACCTAATATACAAACAAGCACCTTTGCCTCAAAAATCCGACTGGATCAAGTTTGTCATCATTGCTCTTGGAGTTGTATTTGGTTTTCCAATATTCACCACTGTGGCTATGAAAGAGGGATCTTCATCTCATGGCGCAGTTATTTTGGGAATGATGCCTTTGGCTACAACCGTAATTGGCGTTATCCGCTTTAAAGAGCGCCCTTCAATCGGCTTTTGGTTGGTGTCTTTGCTTGGCGCCGCTTTGGTTGTGGTTTATGCATTGTTAAAAAACGCAGGAAGTTTTACCTATATTGATGGCCTCTTAGTTGCTGGCGGTATTTGCGCCTGTATTGGATATGTTGAGGGCGGAGAGTTGTCGCGTCGTATGAATCCACGTGCGGTTATTTCTTGGGCTTTGGTGGTGTCACTCCCAATTAACGCCATCATTGCTTTCTATTTGTTTGAGCCAGGGTATTGGGAGGCTGATACGCTTGCTTGGACAAGCTTTATTTACTTAAGTCTTTTCCCAATGTTTCTCGGCTTTTTCTTTTGGTACGAGGGTCTTGCTATTGGTGGAATTGCCAGAGTCAGTCAAGTTCAGCTTATACAACCATTCTGTACTCTTGTAGCCGCTAGTATTTTATTGGGCGATCATTTGACGGCAATGAATATGGTGTTCGCATTCTTGGTGGTTTCTACGGTGATCTTAAGTAAAAGAATGCTGGTCAAGCGCACTTAATTTATATTTGAATCATGATCAATATTCCCAATTTTGTTTTTGCTTTGGTGATGGGCTTTTTAATGTCCGCTAGCATTACTCTTGCAACAACATTTGTTCGCATTGGCGTTGTCGAGAATTTCTTTTGGCTATGGTTAGAGGTATGGTTAGTCGCATATCCTGTCGCAATCGTTTGTATATTGGCTTATCGACCTTTAGCAACCAAAATTACAGCAGCAGTTCTTGAAAAGCTAAAGGGCTAATTATGAAAGTTGTTGGCTTGGTGATGAGTGTTTTCGCATTAGTGGCCTGTATACCGGTATATACGGACGCATCAGATTCAAACCATGTCACTTTTCTGAATGCGGATGGCGAGTCGGTTGATCAATTAACTCAAAAAGCAAATGCCTATTGTGCTCAGTATGGCAAAGTAGCCAAGTATAAAAGTGGCGACTCTTCTCTGGCAACAGTTTTTAGTTGTATTTCAGCTCGTTGATGCTTGTATTAGCCGGCAAGGTCTGACTGATAAATCAGGCCAGCGTGCTCTCTTAAGGCGTGGAACTGAATCGATTCCCAACGTTGTTGCGCCACATCTAGCTCAGACTTATGAGATGCCAGGAATACCGGTGCACCAACAACGTCTTCAGCCATGCGATGAATATTCTCTTGGGTAAATTTTTTGAGTGCTACAGGATCATCAGAGCTAACCCAGCGAGCGAGGCTGTAGCGCGCAGGCAATAAGCGAACTTCAGCGCCATATTCAGTTTGCAGGCGATGGCTCACAACCTCAAATTGCAGTTGTCCAAATGCACCTAGCAACATGGTGCCCCCAGCCATCGGACGAAATACCTGAATGGCGCCCTCTTCACCAAGCTGCATCAAGCCAGTGCGCAATTGCTTTGATCGCAATGGGTCGGCCGATTCAACCAGACGGAAAATTTCTGGAGCAAAGAAAGGTAACCCTGTAAATTGCAGTTGCTCGCCTTCAGTCAGCGTGTCACCTAAGCGTAGTAGCCCATGATTGGGTAAGCCAATAATGTCGCCAGGAAACGCTTCATCCAAAATGTCGCGTCTTTGTGACAAAAACGAGAGTGCGTTATTAGTTCGTACTTCTTTGCCATTGCGACAGATTTTGAGTTTCATGCCGCGTTCAAAATGACCCGAACAGATCCGTAGAAAAGCTACGCAATCACGGTGCGCAGGATCCATGTTGGCTTGAATCTTGAAAACTACCGCAGAGAATTTATTTTCTGCCGGGCTGACTTCGCGTTGCAATGCTTTGCGACCGCCTGGTGATGGCGCTAATTCAACGAGGGTGTTCAGAATTTCTCGAACACCAAAGTTATTAATTGCAGATCCAAAGAATACGGGAGATTGGCGTCCCGCTAAGAAGGCTTCACGATCAAAGGCAGGCATTGCTTCTTTAATAAGTTCAACCTCGCCCAAGGCATTTTCAAGATCAACGCCAAGACGCTCTTTTAGAGCCGGATCATTAATGTCGATAACTGCATGTGAGTCTTCGGTTACTCGATCTTCGCCAGCTTTGAACATGCACATACGATTGTTGGCGATATCAATTACGCCTGCAAATGATTTACCCATGCCTACTGGCCAAGTAAAAGGCACAACTTCGATGCCTAGTGCTGATTCGATTTCATCCATCAACTCCATTGGAGGCTTTACTTCGCGATCCATTTTGTTAATGAAAGTGACAATTGGTGTATTGCGTGCGCGACAGACTTCTAACAAGCGCAATGTTTGCGATTCCACACCATTTGCCGCATCGATAACCATTAAGGCAGAATCAACTGCGGTGAGAACGCGATAGGTGTCTTCAGAGAAGTCTTGGTGACCTGGGGTATCTAAAAGATTAATAATGCAGTCACGATATTCCATCTGCATTACCGAGCTTGTTACAGAGATGCCGCGCTGTTTCTCAATCTCCATCCAGTCAGATGTGGCATGTTTGCTGGCTTTTCGAGCCTTAACGCTTCCAGCAATCTGAATTGCACCCGCATAAAGCAATAATTTTTCTGTAAGCGTAGTTTTGCCTGCATCTGGGTGAGAGATGATGGCAAAGCTGCGGCGTCTGAGTACTTCTGCGGCGGGAGTGCTGGAGGTATTGGTATCGATGGTAATTTTGCGCTGATTAATCTAGTTCGGTGGCAATTATAAGCGGGCAAGCCTCTCTAGAATTGCTCTCCTGGCTTGAGATAGCGCCATTGCCCAGGTGGCAGAGGACCCAAAGAAACGCGCCCCATGCGAACACGTTTTAGTCCAAGCACTCTTAGGCCTACCATTTCACACATACGACGGATTTGGCGTTTTCGGCTCTCTCGTAAAACAAAGCGTAATTGCTCTTCATTTTGCCAACTGACTTGAGCGGGTTTGAGTGTAACACCATCTAAAGATAGGCCATGTCTTAAGCGATCCAAATCTTCATATGAAAGCTTGCCCTCAACGCGCACTAGATATTCTTTTTCAATTGGACTGTTTTCTCCAATCAATAGCTTGGCTATCCGACCATCTTGGGTCAGAACAAGCAAGCCTGTGGAGTCAATGTCCAAGCGACCGACAGGTGCAAGGCCCTTAGTGTTAAAGCGTGGACTGCGATTTTTATCGAGTGGATTGGCGAAATAATTTTCAGGCGTAATTAATGACGCAGCAGGTTGATATTCTTGATCATCATCGTAATGAGAAATAAATCCAACCGGCTTGTTGAGAATGACGGTAATCCGAGAGGCTTGCTGCGCCTTAGCCCCAGATTGCAATTCAATTTTTTGATGGCGATATGCGCGAACGCCAAGTTCATTCACAACTTCTCCATCAACTGTAACGAGTCCCTGTTCTATATAAGAGTCAGCCTCTCGTCTAGAGCAAAGACCAAGCTCTGAGAGTAATTTAGAGACGCGTACTTTTTCTTCCATGGCTACATTATCCGATAAAGAGGCATCCTAATTGGTGCGAGGCAGCATTTGGTATTGGCTACACTAGGAGCTTCCAGTCCAGCAAATAAAGGAAAAGCGATGACGGTTACCTTAAAGAAGCCACCAATTTATAAAATTCTTTATTTTCAGGTCCTTGTTGCAGTGGCTTTGGGGGTTCTGCTGGGTCACTTTTATCCCTCCCTGGGAACGGAGATGAAGCCTTTTGGTGATGCCTTTATTAAAGGCATCAAGATGCTCATTGCTCCGATTATTTTTTGTACGGTAGTTGTTGGTATTGCCGGCATGGAAGATATGAAGAAAGT
>JBGAIU010000026.1:0-24149 GCA_044225315.1 Polynucleobacter sp. | reverse complement strand
GTGGCACTGGGTCTCCACAGACAGCGATATGTCCCGGACGAAAAATTCCCGCTTTTTCCAAACCAATTGCTTCGCGTGTACCGCCCAAGAAGTCAGCATGATCAATATCGATACTTGTCACAATAGCACAATCAGCATCGACAATATTGACGGCATCCAAACGACCGCCCATACCAACCTCTAACACTACCGCATCCAAGTTCGACTTTGAGAACAAATACATGATTGCCAAAGTCGTGAACTCAAAGTACGTGAGTGTTGGCGCATCAATCAAGCTAACGCGCGCATTTTCAACTGCAGTGAAACTCTCAAGCAAAAGCGCATCTTTAACCTCTTCACCATTAATGCGTGCACGCTCATTAAAAGACAGCAGATGGGGTGAAGTATGACAACCAACACGATAACCAGATGCAAGCAAGATGCTTTCCAAATAGGCGCATGTCGAGCCTTTACCATTTGTGCCTGCGACTGTAATGACTGGACAATCAAAATGGAGATCTAGTGCAGCCTTAACACGACTAATGCGATCAAGCCCCATATCGATTCCGACTGGGTGAGCAGTTTCAAGGTGGCTAAGCCAAGCCTCGAGGCTATTAAAGAGAATTGGGTTTTGGTGTGCGGTGCTCAAGCGCTTAAACGGCTGAGCTACCCGCAATCGCAGGCTCTGGAAGTTTTTGCAATAAGGCTAACAAGCGCGCAATCTCGCCACGCATTTGACGACGATCGACGATCATGTCGATCCCACCTTTTTGTATTAAAAACTCTGAACGCTGAAATCCTTCAGGCAATTTTTCACGAACAGTTTGCTCGATCACGCGTGGCCCAGCAAATCCAATTAATGCTTTTGGCTCAGCCATAACGACATCACCCATGAATGCAAAGCTAGCAGAAATTCCGCCCATCGTAGGGTCGGTCAACACGCTGATATAAGGCAAACTTTTTTTTGATAACAAGGTCAACATTGAATTTGTCTTTGCCATCTGAAAAAGTGACAGCAAGCTCTCTTGCATACGAGCGCCGCCCGTTGCAGTGATGCAAATGAATGCACATTTCTTATTGATGGCTTCTTGAACTCCGCGGGCAAAGCGCTCACCAACCACTGAGCCCATTGATCCGCCCATGTACTGGAACTCAAAGCAAGCCGCTACAACTGGAATACTTTCAATCTTGCCGCCCATCACAATCAATGCTTCTGTTTCACCAGATGCATCATTTGCCTCTTTAATACGATCGGGATACTTTTTAGAGTCTTTAAATTTCAGAGGATCGGTTGGATAGATATCAGCACCGATTTCATAGCGCCCTTTTTTGTCAAGCAAACTATTTAATCGTTGACGTGCACCAATTCGCATGTGGTGACTACATTTTGGACAAACCGATAAATTTGCTTCAATGTCTGTGCTGTAGAGAACAGTTTCACAACCCGGACATTTAACCCACAAACCCTCTGGTACCGATTTGCGATTCGCTGGATCGGTATGTTGAATTTGGGGTGGGAGTAATTTATCTATCCAGCTCATCAGTTTTAGCTATCCAATGCGTCGCGAATCTCACGAATAAAGGTTTCTAATGATTGTACCGCCTGACCTGGGAGCGCATCCTCCAATAGGCGAATAATGCGGCTGCCAATCACTACTGCGTCGGCGCTAGCAGATACAGCCTTGGCACTGGCGGCATCACTGATACCAAAGCCTACGGCAATCGGAATATCGGTTTCCTCGCGGATTTTAGGGAGGATACTGGCCACATCTTGGGTGTTCAGGTGAGATGCACCGGTAACGCCGCGCATAGATACGTAATAAATGTAGCCAGAAGCGATTTTCGCCGCCTCTTTAATGCGCTCGTGAGAGGAAGTTGGCGCCAACAAGAAGATAGAGTCAATTCCAGCCGCCCGCATACGTGCCGCAAAATCAACGCACTCCTCTGGCGGATAGTCGACCACCAGCACACCATCTACGCCGGCTGCTTTTGCCTCGCTCGCAAATCGTTCAGATCCCATTTGCTCAACTGGATTAGCGTAACCCATCAACACCACTGGAGTCTTTGTATCCGTCTTACGAAACTCTTTAACCATTTCTAAGCACGAGTGCAATGACACACCATGTTCTAGCGCACGCTCAGATGACCTTTGAATCACGGGACCGTCTGCCATTGGATCAGAAAATGGCACACCTAACTCGATTACGCTCGATCCTCCACGCACTAATGCATGCATGAGCTCGACAGTCAGTTTTGGATCTGGATCACCAGCGGTAATAAAAGGAATTAATCCCTTTTTCCCAGTGGCTTTAAGCTCTTTGAATAGTGCAGTAATTTTTGACATAAGGAGGTTCTTTTTTATTTTTCTTTTTGCTTTTCTTTTTCGTTTCTGCGTCTATTTGCTTTAGCCATTAACCTTCAGAGCCCGTTGCCTGCGCCACAGTGTGCATATCCTTATCGCCACGGCCAGAGAGGTTTACCAAGATCGTTTTATCTTTAGGCAGCGTCTTGGCTAACTTACAAGCATGTGCAATTGCATGGGAAGATTCCAAAGCAGGAATGATTCCTTCAATGCGGCAGCAATCATGAAAAGCCTGCAGTGCTTCTTCATCGGTAATGGCAACATAATCAGCGCGCCTCGAGTCTTTCAACCAAGCATGCTCAGGGCCAACACCTGGGTAATCCATACCAGCAGATACAGAGTGTGTCTCGGAAATTTGGCCATTCTCATCTTGCAACAAGTAGGTGCGATTACCGTGCAGAACACCAGGCTTACCAACGCATAGAGCTGCAGAATGCAAACCACTAGTCAAGCCATGCCCTGCCGCTTCAACTCCAATTAATTTAACGCTCGGCAAATCAATATAGGGATAGAAGATTCCCATGGCGTTAGAGCCGCCACCAACACATGCCAATACATAATCAGGTTGATTGCCAGTCATTTCTGGCATTTGCACTTTGCACTCTTCACCAATCACACTCTGAAAATCACGCACCATCATCGGATAAGGATGGGGTCCCGCTACTGTTCCAATAATGTAGAAAATGTTATCCACATTAGTAACCCAATCACGCATGGCTTCATTGAGTGCGTCTTTCAGTGTTTTGGTGCCAGACTCCACTGGAACAACTTTAGCGCCTAACAATTTCATACGGAAGACGTTCTGGGCTTGGCTGGCTACGTCAACTGCGCCCTGATAAACCGTGCAGTCAAGGCCAAAGCGAGCGCAAATCGTTGCAGTAGCAACGCCGTGCTGGCCAGCACCTGTCTCAGCAATGATGCGTGGCTTACCCATGCGCTTTGCCAGCATTGCTTGGCCAATCACATTATTGATTTTGTGAGCGCCTGTATGGTTTAAATCTTCGCGCTTTAGATAAATTTGCGCGCCACCCAACATTTCACTCCAACGCTTTGCGTGATAGATGGGCGAAGGACGACCAACGAAATGTTTTAACTCGTAATGGAATTCTTCTAAAAATTCTGGGTCGTGTTGATACTTTGCATAAGCTTGTTTGAGCTCATCCAATGCATACATCAATGTCTCGGAAACAAACACACCACCATAAGGACCGAAGTGTCCTCGAGCATCTGGCTTGTCGTACATAGTTACCTCTTTTGATTTATTTGCAGCAAATTATTAGGTGGATGTTTTAGCATCCGCCGCGCGCACAGCCTGAACAAATTGAGTCATGAGCGCGGCATCTTTAACACCCTTACTGCTTTCGACGCCACTACTGACGTCAACTGCGCAAGGATGAAGGCGAGCAATCGCCTCGCCCACGTTGTGCGTGTTCAATCCACCACTCAAAACGACCCGAGGCGCGTTTTCGCTTACCCATGTCTGTGGAATCCCTTGCCAATCAAAAGGAACGCCTCCGCCACCGTAGTTCTCTACGAGAGCGTCCAGCAGAAAAGCGTCTGCATCCCTATATTGTAGGGAAAAATCGTCAAAAGCGAACTGCTTCCCAATGCGGGCGGCTTTCATCCAAGGCTCGTTTTGGGCTATTTGGGCACATCTTTCCGGCGTCTCATCGCCATGAAACTGCCAAAGGGTAATTGGGGCAGCCGCACGAATAGCTGTAACATCCTCGTCACTGGCATTTACCAACAAACCAACCGCATCTACTCCAGCAGGAAGCCGAGCAATAAGCTGGGCAGCAATATTGGGGGTTACGGCACGTACGCTAGGTGGATAAAACACAAAGCCGACCGCATCTACCCCCGCCTTGACCGCTGCATCAATATCAGCCGAGGTGCGTAAACCACAGATTTTGACCCTTGTGCGGCCAGGTGAGTATGTCAGTAAGCCCATGGGTCAATAATAAGGCTTAAGCCTCAATCAAGCTCTTTGGGAGCCAAGAATTCCTTAACCATGGCCCTGGAATGCCAAACTCCTCTGGGTAGGTAATTTTGGCTAAATAAAGGCCATCTGGCATAAACGTAGGGGCAGCAAGTTGCCTGTCTTTTGCTGCCAGAACTTCCGCCATCCACTCAGACTTTCTTTTTCCACGACCAATCATCAAAAATGAGCCAACCAAATTACGGATTATGTGGTGCAAAAATGCATTGCCACGAATTTTGAAATACAGCCAAGGCTCTTCAGAAACGATGTCAATGGAATACATCGTTTTAATTGGCGTTTTACTTTGACACTCGGATGATCTAAACGAGCTAAAGTCATGCTCGCCAATCAGACAAGTCGCAGCTTCACGCATCGCATCGACATCAAACCATGTATCGGGAGGCAACATCACATAACCCGCCCTCTCATTCATCATGGGCGAACTGCATGGGCCAGCATGTAAAGCGTATATGTATGTGCGTTCACTTGCGCTAAAGCGCGCACTAAATTCTTCTGAGACTTCAGTAGCCCAGTTCACCACAATCGACTTTGGCAAATAAGAGTTGACACCTCTAACCCAAGAGAACATCTCGCGTTCTACTTGTGTATCAAAATGTACCACCTGGCCTAAAGCATGAACACCTGCATCCGTTCTACCTGCCGTAATCGTTTGAACAGGCCCATCCTTGTTGGCTGATTCCCCAATAAATCCCGCGATTGCCTTTTCGAGTTCACCCTGAATGGTGACTTGCTTAGGCTGGAGCTGCCAACCTGAATATGGACTACCGTCGTATTGAAGACCCAGCGCGATTCGCATTGCCCGCCTTAGGATTGACGATGCGCGAGTTTCGACAACAAGCCCTGGGCTTCAATTGTGATTGCCGGATCCACCGTATTACTCACTCGCAATACTTCTTCGAGCGACTTTTTGGCCGCAGAAAAATCTTCAATGGTGATGTAAGCGCGAGCAAGATTGAGCTTAACTCGTAAAGTTTCCGCCAAAGGGTTTGAGCTTGACTCGGTTGAAGTCTTTTCAACAACCTTTACAGGTTTAGATAAATCTAAATCAATGCCTGCAAACAAAGCTTTCGCCCTTTCAGGCATTTCAAAGGTTGAGGAACCAGTATTTAATTGAACAGGAGAAGCAACCGAGGAATCGACTACCTTATGAGTTGGACTCTCAGAACGACGAGCGTGGCGAGCTAAGCCCCACAACAACAATCCTGTGAGTGTTATCAGAGCAATAGCCAAAATAGCAGGTCCAAATCCACCTAGGCCGAAATTATTGTCGACCGCTTTCTTTTCTTTAGATTTATCAAGTAAGCGCTGCAGGTCAGCGATATTTTTTTCTAACTCAGCCACACGCGCTTTAGCCAGTTCCAATTCTTTTTCTTGGGCAACAAGATTCTCTGTATAGCGACGCTCTTGGTCACTGCCTTCAGCACTGGAACCAATCTTCAGGCGATCTCGAGCAGATGTTTCTGCTGACTTATTTGCACCAGACTTACCGCCACCTTGACCTGTTTTAGCATCCTGCTCAGAGCGCCACTCCTCGTTTGCTTGCGCTACAAACTGATTCGCCTCTGCAGGGCTAATTGAACGCAAAAGCGCTTGACTGGGTCTATTAAGCTCAGCACCTGCGGCCAAACGATTTATGCTGCCACTCGCAAACGCATCTGGGTTGGCTTTGTATAAGGCCATAATGGTTTGATCAAACGTTGCGCTTTCTAATTGCGGGGCCATCAAAAAGCGGCAATTTCCGATAAGGTCTGACCAGAGCTTTACAAGCACCTTCTGCGCATCACCCACTAGCAATGTGAATGTCTTTGTAATGCTGCCGCTAGACCAAGTCAGATTTATCAAGACATCCAAAAAAAGGGTCTTCTGTCATTGGCACGGAGTTGACCGTCTCTACTAAGACCATCAACTGCTCTTGGCGATTGCGATAGACCATCGCCTGCGGATTTAAATCTAATATTTTTTGTGAGGCGCCCGTGCGCTCATAGGTCACTTTATTAGGCAGCGTCACCTTCAAAGACTCTAAGGCACCCTGCTCATCCGCATTGATGCGAATTGGAATCTCAACACGCAGTGGCTCGCCTGGACGAGATTGCAACTGAGGTGATCCAAAGGAGACCGCCCAAGCTGAACAGGCCCAACTAAGCCATATAAAGCAAAGCGCTTTTAGAAAGCCAAGTTGGGTCTTACGCAACATCAAGAAATTAATTTTCCAGCAAGATGCGAAGCATGCGACGCAAAGGTTCTGCAGCACCCCATAACAACTGGTCGCCAACCGTGAATGCACCAAGGTACTCAGGTCCCATCGCCAACTTATGGAGACGACCAATTGGAACAGTTAGGGTGCCACTCACCGCTGCAGGCGACAAATCACGCTCAGTGGTTTCACGATCATTGGGAACCACTTTTACCCATTGATTGTCGTTCGCCAAAATGGTTTCGATTTCCTTCAGCGGAATATCTTTCTTCAGCTTCACGGTGAGGCCTTGTGAGTGGCAGCGCATTGCGCCAACACGAACACACAAACCGTCGATTGGAATGCTGCCAGGAGTACGGAATGCAGGACGTCCGAGAATCTTATTGAACTCAGCGCCACCCTTCCATTCTTCCTTGGTTTGCCCATTTTCTACAGGCACATCGATCCATGGAATCAAGCTACCAGCTAAAGCGGTATTGCGGAAATTCTTTTTCGGGAAGTCCGCAGAGCGTAATGTTTCAGTTACTTTGCGATCGATATCCAAAATCCATGAAGAAGGATCAGCTAATTCTGCGGCAACGCTGTCACGCAATGCACCCATTTGCAAAAGTAATTCACGCATATTCTGTGTACCAGCACCAGAAGCAGCTTGATAAGTCATGGCGCTAATCCACTCAACCATGTCGGCCTTAACAAGACCACCCATCGCCATCATCATCAAACTTACTGTGCAGTTACTGCCAATCCAGTTCTTACCGCCAGCATCCAATGCTTTATCAATTACAGGGCGATTTACTGGATCTAAGATCAATACTGCATCGTCCTTCATGCGCAATGCACTAGCAGCATCAATCCAGTGACCATTCCATCCTGCAGCGCGCAGTTTAGGAAAAATCTCATTGGTGTAATCACCACCTTGGCAAGTCAAAATGATGTCGCAACGAGCTAATGCCTTAATGTCATTCGCATCTTGTAGAGTACTTTCACTCTTGGTTACTTTTTGACCATTTAATAAAGGGACTTCGCCACCAGCTTGACTGGTGCTGAAGAAAACTGGCTCAATCAGATCGAAATCTTTTTCGGCAAGCATACGCTCCATCAGAACGCTACCAACCATTCCACGCCAGCCAACTAAACCTACCAAAGGTGTTTTTGTATTTGCCATGATCATCAACTATTTAGTGAATTTGACTACTCTTTAATTTCTGTCTACTTTTTACTTCTTACGCAAGTGCTGCTACAACTGCATCACCCATCTCTACCGTTGAGACTTTTTTCGTGCCCTCAGTGTAAATATCTGCAGTACGTAAACCTTGAGCCAATACCTTCTGAACCGCTTTCTCAATGCGATCCGCTTCAGCAGGCATTCCTAATGAGTAACGCAACATCATCGCTGCCGATAAAATAGTTGCTAAAGGATTTGCAATTCCCTTACCAGCGATATCAGGAGCAGAACCATGACTTGGCTCATACAAGCCCTTATTGTTCTTGTCTAAAGACGCTGAAGGCAGCATACCAATAGAACCAGTCAACATTGCCGCCTCATCAGACAATATATCGCCAAAGAGATTGCCTGTCACAACAACGTCAAAGGCTTTTGGCGCTTTCACCAACTGCATTGCAGCGTTATCTACATACATGTGAGACAGCTCTACATCCGGATAGTCTTTTGATACCCGAATCATGACTTCGCGCCATAACTGCGATGTCTCCAGTACGTTAGCCTTATCAACACTGCATACCTTCTTGCCACGCTTTTGCGCCGCTTCAAATGCAACACGTCCAATACGCTCTACTTCAGGCTCGCTATAGTGCATTGTGTCAAAGCCCTCACGCGCACCTTTAAATAAAGGTAACTCAGAAGTACGAATACCACGTGGCTGACCAAAGTAAATATCGCCGTTGAGCTCGCGCACAATCAAAATATCGAGGCCGCCAATAATTTCCGGCTTCAAGCTTGAAGCCGCAGTCAATTCCGGATAGCAAATCGCAGGTCTAAAGTTGGCAAACAACTCTAGATGTTTGCGTAAACCTAAGATCGCTTGTTCAGGACGCAATTCACGGGCGAGTGAGTCGTATTTCCAATCGCCAACAGCGCCAAACAAAATCGCATCGGCCTTCTTAGCTAACTCAAGAGTAGCTGGCGGCAAAGGATGTCCCGCTACGTCGTAGGCAGCACCACCTACAGGGGCTTCTTCCAAATCAAACTTTGGGCCCAGCGCCTTGAGAACGCGGACGGCTTGAGCAACGATTTCCGGGCCGATCCCATCGCCCGGGAGAACTGCAATTTTCATGAAAATGCCTTTAAATCAACAAATTAAGGCAACTGGGTTGCCAGCCAAGGCATCTTCAGAATGCGCTCAGCTTCAAAAGCCTTAATTTTATCTGCATGACGCAGAGTTAAGCCAATATCGTCCAAACCGTTCAGGAGGCAATATTTTCTAAAGGGGGCTACCTCAAAGCTATATGCGGTGCCATCAGGGGTAATGACCTGCTGAGCCTCTAAATCGATTGTGAGCTGGTATCCGCTAAAAGCCATGGTCTCATTAAAGAGGTGATCGACTTGAAGCTCGCTCAAAACGATAGGCAAAAGACCGTTCTTGAAGCAATTGTTGTAGAAAATATCCGCAAAGCTAGGGGCAATAACCGCCCTAAAGCCGAATTGATCCAAAGCCCAAGGAGCATGTTCGCGAGAGCTACCGCAACCAAAGTTCTTGCGTGCTAACAAAATGCCAGCACCTTTGTAACGAGGCTGGTTTAGAACAAAGTCAGGATTCACGGGGCGCTTGCTGCAATCCTGACCAGGTTCACCATGATCAAGATAACGCCACTCATCGAATAAGTTTTGGCCAAAGCCAGTTTTCTTAATCGACTTTAAAAACTGCTTTGGAATAATTGCATCGGTATCCACGTTCTCACGATTGAGCGGAGCAACTAGTCCTTTGTATACCGTAAATTTTTCCATGATTCTGACTTCACTAAATATTTAATCTAAATCTTCTTACTTCACAGGAGTAACAACAACATCTTTACCCTGAGTCTGTGATTGATTTTGTTGAGTTGTGTTTGCGCCAGAGCCACCCATCGCATTACCCATTGTCTGCAAATCTTTCCCCATGCCTTCAAGAGTGCTACTGCAAGCTGCAATCACCAAGCCGATGATGCCGACGATAGCCAATCTAGCAATTAGGGAAACTGGAGAAAATTTCATTGCGATTACCCTTAAGAAATCTTGCGAACGTCAACAAAGTGACCTTCAATTGCCGCGGCCGCAGCCATTGCTGGGCTCACTAAGTGAGTGCGACCACCATTGCCTTGGCGACCTTCAAAGTTACGATTCGAGGTTGAGGCGCAACGCTCTCCTGGCTCAAGGCGGTCGGCATTCATTGCCAAACACATAGAGCAACCAGGCTCGCGCCATTCAAAGCCAGCAGCCTTAAAAATACGATCCAAGCCCTCGCGCTCTGCTTGGGCTTTTACTAAACCAGAGCCTGGAACAACTAATGCAAGCTTGATATTAGGCGCCACTTTTTTCCCAATACGATCAACCACTTTTGCAGCCGCACGAATATCTTCAATACGACTATTGGTGCATGAACCAATAAACACCTTATCAACCGTAATGCTACTCAACGGTGTATTTGGAGTGAGGTTCATATATTCCAAAGCGCGCTCAATTGCAGAACGTTTGTTAGGATCACGCTCTTTTTCTGGATCTGGAACACGATCGCTAATCGAGAGAACCATCTCTGGAGAAGTTCCCCAAGTTACTTGCGGGGCAATTTCTTCAGCGCGCAACTCAACAACGGCATCAAATTTCGCATCAGCGTCAGAGTGCAAGGTTCTCCAATATTGCAAAGCCTGCAATAAAGCAGGTCCTTTAGGCGCATAAGGGCGTCCCTGAATGTATTCAATCGTTGTCTCATCTACCGCAACTAAACCAGAACGTGCACCAGCCTCAATTGCCATATTGCAGATGGTCATACGACCTTCCATAGAGAGATTGCGAATAGCCTCACCCGCAAACTCAATGGTGTAACCTGTGCCACCAGCTGTGCCAATCTTGCCAATCACAGCCAATACAATATCTTTTGCCGTAGCGCCTGGTTGCAAGCGTCCGTCTACACGCACCAACATATTCTTGCTCTTTTTCATGAGCAAAGTTTGGGTAGCGAGAACGTGCTCGACTTCAGATGTGCCAATACCAAATGCCAAGGCACCAAATGCGCCATGCGTACTCGTATGGGAATCACCGCATACCACCGTCATGCCTGGCAATGTTGCGCCCTGCTCCGGGCCAATGACGTGAACAATCCCCTGACGGGTATCGTTCATCTTGTATTGGGTAATTCCAAATGCGTCACAGTTTTGATCCAAAGTATCTACTTGCAACTTAGAGATAGGATCAGTAATTCCTTGACTCCTGTCAGTCGTTGGCACATTGTGATCAGAAACAGCCAAGTTAGCGGAGATGCGCCAAACAGGACGGCCAGCCAGATTAAGACCTTCAAATGCTTGAGGGCTGGTTACCTCGTGTAGCAATTGACGATCGATATAGATCGTGGCTGTGCCATCTTCTTCAGAGTAAACAACGTGGTCATCCCACAATTTGTCATAAAGCGTACGAGACATGAGAGACCTTAAAACCTTTATTTACGAGCAGAAATATCTGGAACCTTGCGTGAGGTTTCGCCAACGTACAACTGACGTGGACGTCCAATCTTGTACTCAGGATCGGTAATCATCTCTTCCCACTGAGCAATCCAACCTACTGTTCTTGCCAAAGCAAAGATACAGGTGAACATTTCAGTTGGAATGCCGAGCGCGCGTTGAACAATTCCAGAGTAGAAGTCAACGTTTGGATAGAGCTTACGGCTTACAAAGTAGTCATCTTCCAATGCAATCTTCTCAAGCGTCATTGCCAACTTGAACAATGGATCATCTTGCAGGCCAAGCTCATTCAATACTTCGTAGCAAGTTTCACGCATCAATTTA
The DNA here is from genome assembly GCA_044225315.1 of Polynucleobacter sp. Taxonomy (GTDB): domain Bacteria; phylum Pseudomonadota; class Gammaproteobacteria; order Burkholderiales; family Burkholderiaceae; genus Polynucleobacter. The sequence goes on along the minus strand of JBGAIU010000026.1, from coordinate 12,617 downwards.
GCGCGTGGATCAAAGTTCTTGTATACGCGGTGACCAAAGCCCATCAAGCGAACGCCTGAGTTCTTATCTTTTACTTGGGCGATAAATTCATGAATCTTATCTACGCCGCCCTTTGCTTGAATCTCATTCAACATTTGCAAACAAGCTTCGTTTGCGCCACCGTGTGCAGGACCCCATAAGCAAGCGATACCAGCGGAAATTGCTGCAAATGGATTGGTACCTGAAGAACCGCACAAGCGCACTGTTGATGTTGAAGCGTTTTGCTCATGGTCTGCATGCAATGTGAAGATGCGATCCAAAGCACGAACCAATACTGGGTTTACTTTGTACTCTTCACATGGTGTTGCGAACATCATGCGCATAAAGTTTGCGGTGTAAGACAGAGAGTTATCTGGATAGATAAATGGTTGTCCTACAGAATATTTGTATGCCATCGCTACCAAAGTTGGCATCTTCGCGATCAAGCGAATTTGCGCTACTTCGCGAGCATATGGATCGCTATAGTCAATCTCATCATGGTAGAAAGCAACCATAGCGCCAACCAAGCCAGTCAATACAGACATTGGGTGGGCATCACGGCGGAAGCCACGCAAGAAGAATTGCATCTGCTCATGAACCATGGTGTGGTGCATGACCATGTTTTCAAAGTCTTTCTTCTCTTTAGCATTTGGCAATTCACCATTGATCAAGAGGAAGCAAACTTCCAAAAAGTCGCACTTGCCTGCCAAATCCTCGATTGGATAGCCGCGATAGAGCAACTCACCCTTATCGCCATCAATGTAGGTAATTTTGCTATTGCATGAGGCAGTAGAAAGGAAGCCGGAATCGTAAGTGAACTTACCGGTCTGACCATAAAGCTTGCGGATGTCAATTACATCTGGACCCACTGTCCCCTTGTAAATTGGCAGATCAATATCTGGTGTTCCATCCGAAAACGAGAGTTTTGCCTTGATGTCCGATTCAATCATTTCTAATCCTTAGTCATTCAAAATTATGATTACTTCACTATTCGATTACGCCTGCACTACTACTGCGACTACAAGCTGAATTACTTCTCTCTCAGCCTTTGTAAAACCTTTTTAAAGGAGTCAGACTGCATCTCCTTTTCCAATCCAGCTACAGAATCTTTTCGAGCGATCAATAAATCCATCAAATCGTTGTCATCTAAGGCCAATAACTGGCTTAAAACTTTTCTATCTTCAACGCTTAACTGATCGCCGTAGCGAGCAAAGAAACGCTGCAGAATTAAATCATTTTCAAGCAATCCCCTGCGGGCATCACTCTTTAAACGATATAATTCTGCGTTTCCGAGGGTCATACCGCCCTACGAACCATCAACTCCTTAATCTTGCCAATCGCCTTCGTTGGATTCAGATGCTTAGGACATACGTCCACGCAATTCATGATGGTGTGGCAACGGAATAAACGGTACGGATCCTCTAGATTATCCAAGCGGCGTGCGGTTTCTTCGTCGCGGCTATCAGCAATAAAGCGATATGCCTGCAACAAACCAGCTGGGCCTACGAACTTATCTGGATTCCACCAGAAAGATGGGCATGAGGTTGAGCATGAAGCGCACAAGATGCACTCATACAAACCATTCAACTCTTCACGCTCTTCAGGACTCTGGAGGCGCTCTTTTTCTGGAGGTGGGTTGTCATTTACCAAGTAAGGCTTGATAGACAAATATTGTTTGAAGAACAAAGTCATGTCGACAATCAAATCGCGCACTACTGGCAAGCCAGGCAATGGACGCAAAGTGATGATCTTAGGCAAAGTCAACATATTGGTCAAACAGGCTAAGCCATTCTTACCGTTAATGTTCATTGCGTCTGAACCGCACACACCTTCACGGCATGAACGACGATAAGAAATTGTCTCGTCTTGTTTCTTCAAAGAGATCAACGCATCCAACAACATACGCTCACCAGTGAGTTCTAACTCATAGCGCTGCATGCGTGGCGCTGCATCGACATCTGGATCGTAACGGTAGATTTCAAATATACGGGTATCGCTCATCTTCTATCTCTCTTGCTTAGAAAGTACGTTCTTTTGGAGGAACTGAATCAACAGTCAATGGTTTTAGCTGAACTGGCTTGTAATCCAAGCGATTGCCTTCGCTATACCAAAGCGTATGTTTCATCCAGTTGTCATCGTCACGATGTGGGTGATCATCATGAGAGTGAGCACCACGGCTTTCTTTACGAGCAGCAGCCGAGGTCATGGTTGCATTTGCAGTCTCAACCAAGTTGGCCACTTCCAAAGCTTCAATACGCGCGGTATTGAAAATCTCAGACTTATCTTTAACCCACAAGTGTTTTGCGCGCTCTGTCAACTTCGCCATTTGACGAACACCTTCGTCCATCAACTCTTGATTACGGAACACGCCAGCATATTTCTGCATGCACTTACGAATGTCATTAGCAACGTCTTGCGCGTACTCGCCAGAAGTAGAGTTATCCAACTTCGCAATACGCTCCATAGTTTGCTGACCAGCATTCTTAGGCAATGGCTTGAACTCGCGATTCTTGAGATCCAAGCTCACAATGTGATTACCTGCTGCACGGCCGAACACTAAAAGGTCGAGCAATGAGTTTGTACCCAAACGGTTTGCGCCATGTACTGAAACACATGAGCACTCACCAATTGCATACAAGCCATTAATCACTTCATTGTGTTTGCCATTTGCTGGCACAACTACTTGACCATTGATATTGGTTGGAATACCGCCCATCTGATAGTGAATGGTTGGCACAACAGGAATTGGCTCTTTGGTCACATCAACGTTCGCGAAATTAATACCAATCTCATACACAGAAGGCAAACGCTTCATGATCGTATCAGCGCCAATGTGGGTCAGATCGAGCACAACATAGTCGCCATTCGGACCACAACCGCGCCCTTCTTTAATTTCTTGGTCCATAGAGCGTGATACGAAGTCACGTGGAGCCAAATCTTTCAAAGTTGGCGCATAGCGTTCCATGAAACGCTCACCATCTTTATTGCGCAAGATGCCGCCTTCACCGCGACAACCTTCTGTCAACAATACGCCCGCACCAGCTACGCCAGTTGGGTGGAATTGCCAGAACTCCATATCTTCCAATGGAATACCTGCACGCGCTGCAAGACCCATACCGTCGCCAGTATTAATAAACGCGTTAGTAGATGCATCCCAAATACGACCCGCACCACCAGTAGCAAACATCACAATCTTGGCTTCCAAGATGTATACCTGGCCAGTTTCCATTTCGAGAGCCGTTACACCAACTACATCGCCCTCATCATCACGAATGAGATCAAGCGCCAACCACTCAACAAAGAAGTTAGTTTTTGCACGTACGTTACGTTGATACAAGGTGTACAACATTGCATGACCAGTACGGTCAGCAGCAGCACAAGCACGTTGCACCGGTTTCTCGCCATAGTTTGCTGTGTGACCACCGAATGGGCGCTGATAAATCGTGCCATCAGGGTTACGGTCAAACGGCATACCAAAGTGCTCTAACTCGTAAACGACTTTTGGAGCTTCGCGACACATGAATTCGATTACGTCCTGGTCACCTAACCAGTCAGAACCTTTAATGGTGTCGTAAAAGTGATAGTGCCAATTGTCTTCACTCATGTTACCTAGTGAGGCGCCGATACCACCCTGCGCTGCAACTGTGTGTGAACGTGTTGGAAATACTTTACTTAGCACAGCTACATTCAAGCCAGCTTCCGCTAACTGCAATGAAGCGCGCATACCTGAACCACCTGCACCAACAATCACCGCATCAAAACGGCGGCGTGGTAATGATTTTTGAATTGCAGTCATCGAATTACACTTTCCACAAAATTTGAACGGCATATGCCGCACACGCTACGAGATACAAAACAGTCAACACTTGGAGTGTCAAACGAATGCTGACAGGCTTGATGTAATCCATCCAAATATCGCGCACACCAATCCATGCGTGATAGAAAAGACTGAACAAAGCCAAGAGTGTTAACAACTTCATCAACTGATTGCTAAACAGGCCAGACCAGCCCTCATAAGTAGCGCTACCAGTAACGCAATAATCCACGAGCAGCACAACGGTAAACACCACCATCACAATCGCAGTAACGCGTTGAATAATCCATTCTTTAAGGCCGTAATGTGCGCCTACTACTGGGCGCTTTGGTCCAATTTGATAAATAGGCATGAAATTTCCTTAATGAAGAAACGCTTAGTACAAGCCGAATAATTTAAGACCAACTACCGCAGTCAAAGCCAAACCAACTATGAGCACGATGATGGCGGAACGATTAGATTCTGACTTCTCCACTCCGATCTCAAGATCAAGCAAGAGGTAACGAATGCCAGCACAGAAATGGTGTAAGAAACACCAGATCAAACCTAAGCAAATAATTTTTACCAAGACATTACCTGTGAACGCTTGGAATTTTTGGTAACTCAATTCAGAAGCAAGGCTTTGATCAAAGAGGTACAAAATAAATGGCAACAAGAGGAACAAAACTGCTCCGCTAATACGGTGAAGAATGGAAACTTTACCGGCCCAAGGAAGGCGGTATTTCACCAATTGGGCTAAACCAATATTTCGATAAACCGGTCTATCTTTTTTTACGTTTTGCTGTGCATCAACCATGGGCAATCTCTATCTTTCGGTGGAGGTTCAGTTTGATTTTGTTGTGTCGCAACATATTCTATTGGAAACCTTGGGTCTGGTGGGGGCTTTTAAGGGTTTATAAGGGTTAAAAGAGGGTTTTACGGATAAGTTCAGTTCAAACGATTTTCATAATGCTGCTCAGAAGTGTCGTATCTTGCGTGCCGAATTTCTACTGGTTTATTCCCGTAGGTGAATGCAACCCGCTCTACCGAGAGTAAGGGCGCACCGACTGCAACTTGGAGGTGCTTAGCAAGACCTTCATCAGCTGAAACTGCCTTGATTTTTTCTTCTGCCCGCACCATGTGGGTGGCGTATTGGCTTTCATAGAGGGCATAAACCGGACCATGCCAATTGTTAAAGGTGTCCAAATCAAGTCCTTTAAATCGATTCCCTGGAAGCCAAATCTCTTCAAAAACAACAGGTTGGCCTGCAAACGTTTGAACGCGATCGATATAGATGACGGGGTCGCCTGCCTTTAATTTAAGCAAATTAGCTACGTAATCAGTAGCCTTGGTTTGCTCACAGGCTAAAAATTGACTAATCAGATGGAACTTTTCCCCTGAGTCTGGGGCTAAGCGTAAAAAGCGGTACTGCCAATCATCTTCCTGGTGAGTCGCGACAAATGTGCCCTTTCCTTGGCGTCTAACCAATAGATTCTGGGCGGCTAACTCATCAATCGCCTTGCGAACTGTGCCTTGGCTTACCGCATATCGGGCCGCAAGCTCCATCTCACTGGGAATAACTTCGCCGGGAAGCCACTCTCCAGCTTGCAGACTGGCTAAAATCATGGCTTTGATCTGCTTGTATAGAGGGCTAAATGAGGCGATAGGCAAATTTACTTCTGACAAATTCACTCCACTAGGACATCAATTGGATAAAATTCTGAGTAATTCTAGTCTTATATAAGACATCATTGACAGTGTAAAGGCAAAGTCCATACACTTGAATGGATAATAGAAAAGTTTTTATTAATCAACCCTACTAACCTTCCTCTGGAGTTATCAGCAATGGCAAAAGCCCCAATGCGTGTCGCCGTAACCGGTGCAGCCGGTCAAATCGGATATTCCCTTCTATTCCGCATCGCCAATGGCGACTTATTAGGCAAAGATCAGCCCGTAATCCTGCAATTGCTTGAAATTCCTGATGAAAAAGCGCAAAAAGCCTTGGCTGGCGTGATTATGGAACTTGAAGACTGTGCGTTCCCATTGTTGGCTGGCGTTACAGCGCATTCTGACCCATTAACCGCATTTAAAGATATTGATGTTGCCCTCTTGGTTGGCGCACGTCCACGTGGTCCTGGCATGGAGCGCAAAGATTTGCTCTCAGCTAATGCCCAAATCTTTACCGCTCAAGGTAAGGCATTGAATGCTGTTGCTAAAAAGACTGTAAAAGTATTGGTTGTTGGTAACCCAGCAAATACCAATGCTTACATCGCCATGAAATCTGCTCCAGATATTCCTGCAAAAAACTTTACAGCGATGTTGCGTCTCGATCACAACCGCGCCCTATCTCAATTGGCTACCAAGTTGAACAAACCAGTTGCCGGTATTGAGAAGTTGGTTGTTTGGGGTAACCACAGCCCAACAATGTATCCAGACTATCGCTTTGCAACTGTTGATGGTAAGTCTGTAAAAGATTCCATCAATGATGCAGCGTGGAACAAAGATGTATTTATTCCAACTGTTGGTAAACGTGGCGCAGCGATTATTGATGCACGTGGTCTTTCTTCCGCTGCTTCAGCAGCAAATGCGACAATCGATCACATTCACGATTGGGTGCTCGGCACTAACGGCAAATGGGTCACCATGGGTATTCCATCTAAAGGTGAATACGGCATTCCAGCTGAAGTGATTTATGGCTTCCCTGTCACATGCGAAAACGGCGAGTACAAGATGGTTGAAGGCTTGGAGATCGATGAGTTCTCTCGCGAGCGCATGACTCACACTCTCAATGAATTGCTTGAAGAGCAAGCTGGCGTTAAACATTTGCTCCCTTAATTTACTGAGGAATATTGCATATGAAGAAGTCTCTTCTCACCATTAGCCTTGCGCTAGCATGCCTCTCTGGGGCAGCAAACGTAAGCGCTAATGAAGAAGTATTTACATGGACTTGCAGCGAAAGCAAACAGTTCAAGACTACTGGCAATACTGAGAAAGTTCGTCTGACTTGGGAATCTAAAACGTATGATTTAGATCGCCAAACTTCTCTACCTGGTAGCTTGCGTTACAAAAATACAAACTCTGGTTTTGATTTAGTTGTATTAGGTAACAAAGCAATGCTTTTCAATATTAAGGTTGGAACACGTCTTGCTGACTTCTGCCAAACAGCGGAAATGAAAGCCGGTAAATTGCCGCATTTGTTTGCTGGCGCTGAACCGTTTGTGCAGAACTAAGTTATCTCAGTTTTAACAAAGTTTTTGTAGCATTTAATAAAAAAGCCGAGTGACCCTCGGCTTTTTTATTGCTTGTTTTACTGTTTAAATTATCAATGAAACAAAGGCTGCTGTGTCGGCGTGTTCTCAGGCACCTCAGCATGTACTGCCTCACCCGACCGATCTGGGAAAAGTGGCGCACCACAGTCATCACAAAGCTCTGGATCAAATAACATCGCATGGCGAAACACATCTTCTACACCAGCATCATGCAAGGCATCGCAGATTTTTTTGATTGGGCTTTCATCATCCGACAAATCATTTAGCGCATCGTTTGCTACGCTCTCGCGGTCATACAAAGGCCAAATCACTCCATACATCACATCCGATGAGCCTTTTGCACTAAACGAAATGCGGTATTCATCTGCCTGCTCTTCACCAAATGCGCCTACAACACACGATAGTCCAGCAGGAAGAATGCCTAGAGTACTCTCTAAGAAGTTCACGGCGGCACGAATACTTAATGGGCGAACATGCTTATCTGCTAAACGGCAGTTTGTGAAATACGCTTCTGGTAGTAGCAATTCAAATTCGCAGCCAGGCAGCATCGAAGCTATTGGTTCCTGCATCGCATTTTGCCAACCAATCAAACTGACGCCGCGCTCCTGTCTTGCGGGAGGCTCTTCTTGCCACTTAAAAATCGGAGAGCCGCTAGGCGCACTGATCGCTGCCACGATGAAACGAGGATCAGCCAATACGGCAATCGTCTCTGACATATCCCGCAACTCCAATTTGACATCTTTGCCAGAGATTGCGGCAGTAGCAAGCGCCTCTGTTAACACACGCGTTTGACAATGGGAGTGCGGCATTTGATCAATGCTATACAGCCAAGGAGTAATCGCGATGCGGGTATCAGTTGCTGCGATAGCGCTATGCAAAGCGCTGGCAGTGGCTTCAACCATATTGGCAGGCAAAGGTCCTGAAGGAATTTGATAGCGAGTGTGGGCAACGATTGGCATAGCCAATAACAGCGCATCCCACTGCTGTCCTTCATGCTCCATCTTGAGAGACTCTGCCAAAGTTTCCGCAGAATCAGCCAGAACCTCGAACGCAACGGTATTAATGCGAAAGGTTTGATCCAGTGCAGCATCAATTACATTCTGATTCTGGCTTTTTAATAAACGCATGAGACGCGCATTCAAGCGCTCTTCCCAATAGCGATCCTCAATCTGGCTACCTGAAGCAGCCAAGGAAATAGCATCTGCCACCAGCTTTTCCACCTCTGGTGAAGTGCGTTGAGACGGTTTAGTGCGATGTACAGCCATTACCTCTTCTCCGCCCGTCTAAAGACGGGTTTATATGGTTTTGAGTCGGCAGCATAGTACTTATAGCCATCCAAATTAAAACCTTTTAAGTCTGCCGGATCAGTGATTCGATTTTCTACAACATACCGCGCCATCAAGCCACGCGCGCGCTTTGCGTAGAACGAGATAATCTTGTACTTACCATCTTTGGCATCCTGAAACACAGGAGAAATCACTGGGCAATCCAAATCTTTTGGCTGCAATACTTTGAAATACTCTTCGGAAGCCAAATTCAGTAGGACTGGTTTCTTTTGTTTTTTGAGCACTTCTTTTAATGCGTTAGTTACCCTGCTGCCCCAGAACGCATACAGATCCTTGCCGCGCGCATTCTTAAAAGCAGTGCCCATTTCCAAGCGATAAGGTTGCATTAAATCTAGGGGTCGCAAAGCGCCATAGAGCCCGGACAAAATGCGAATATGATCTTGCGCAAAATTAACCGCCTTGGCATCTAGAGTTTTGACATCAAAACCATCAGAGACATCGCCATCAAAAGCATAAATGGCAGGCTTGCTGTTTTCTTCAGTGAATTTTTTTGACCAATCTCGATAGCGCCCTACATTGAGGACTGCCAACTGATCTGATAAACCCATCAGCTTGGCCACATCTTGGGGGCTAGTTTCTTGAGATCGGCAATTAGCTTGGCAGACTCGGCCACAAACTCCGGCAAGGTTGGCGCCTTCACCTTTACAGGCGTCTTGTAATCTAAGGATTTGGCGGGTGAAAGTACGATCAGCATGACACAATTTGTATATGTATTGTTTCCATTCTAGCGACTGCCCAAATTATTCGCCAAAAAGGCCAACGGAAGACTTTTAACCCCCTTTGACCCCATGAATTCCGCCCCAAAGCCTCCCTCATTTCCTAGCCGCCTCCCCAAAGTGGGGACAACTATCTTTACTGTAATGTCAGCTTTAGCTGCTGAACATCAAGCGATTAATTTAGGTCAAGGGTTTCCCGATTTCCCCTGTGATCGCAAATTGATTGCAGACGTCAATGAGGCGATGCTCGCCGACCATAATCAATATCCTCCGATGATTGGGGTTCCCAATTTACGTCATGGGATTGCAAATAAGATAGAGCAACTTTACGGGCATCAATACAACCCTGATTCTGAAATCACGATCACTGCTGGTGGCACACAAGGAATTTTGACCACCATTCTTGCATGCGTTAGTCCAGGTGATGAGGTAGTCATCATTGAACCGGCATATGACAGCTATAGACCATCAATTGAATTAGCTGGCGGAAAAGTTGTCGCAGTTTCTCTTGAGGCCACTCGCGACGGCAACGGGAAAGTAGCCTCCTATCAGATCCCATGGGATGCATTATCAAAAGCAATACATGCCAATACTCGCCTACTCATCATCAATACACCGCATAATCCAACAGGCATGGTCTGGCAAAAATCCGACCTCGATCGTTTAGCGGACTTACTCAAAAATACTTCGACATTAATCTTGAGTGATGAAGTTTATGAGCACATGGTCTATGACGGCGCTCGTCATCATAGCGTTGCCTCTCATCCAGAATTAGCAGCCCGCAGTTTTCTAATTTCGAGTTTTGGCAAAACCTATCACGTGACCGGCTGGAAAGTGGGCTACGTTGCAGCCCCCGCTCCTTTAAGTGCCGAGTTTCGTAAAGTTCATCAATTCAATGTATTTACCGTCAATACGCCAATGCAATATGGCTTAGCGACCTATCTATCAGATGCATCTCATTACTTAAATCTTCCTGCTTTCTACCAAGCTAAGCGCGATTTCTTCAGAGCGGGGTTAGAGAAGACGACATTCAAATTGCTACCAACCCCAGGAACCTATTTCCAGTGCGTTGATTACACCGCCCTAACAATTCCTGAAGCGAAACTCAATGAAGCAGAGTTTTGCAAATGGCTAACGACTGAAGTAGGCGTAGCTGCCATTCCAGTTTCTGCCTTCTATGAAAAGCCAACTGAGTCAGGCGTCATTCGTTTTTGTTTTGCCAAGCAGGAACAAACACTTTCTTCAGCATTAGATCGTTTACAAAAACTTTAAACACTCAAAAACTATAGAGAAACCCATGGCAATCAAGAAAAGTAAAGATGGCAATGTGATCGATGTTTATAGCTGGCCAACTCCTAACGGCCACAAGGTTCACATCATGCTCGAGAAGTGTGGCTATAAGTTAGGTCGCGACTGGGTGGCGCATCCGATTGATATTGGTGCAGGCGATCAATTTGATAAAGCATTTCTCAAAATTAGCCCGAACAATAAAATCCCTGCCTTGGTAGACCCTCACGGACCCGATGGCAAACCCATCAGCATCTTTGAGTCTGGCGCGATCCTGCTCTACCTTGCAGCCAAAACTGGCAAGTTTCTACCCAAAACTACCAGAGGCAAATATGAAGTTCTGCAGTGGTTAATGTTCCAAATGGGCGGTCTTGGCCCTATGCTTGGTCAAAACCATCACTTCCGTATCTATGCCCCAGAGAAGATTCAATATGCCGTGGATCGCTACACCAATGAGGCCAAGCGACTTTATGGAGTTTTAGATACTCAACTGAAAGATAATACGTATATCGCGGGTAAAACATATTCGATTGCCGATATGGCGATTTTTCCTTGGACGCGTAATTGGAAAAATCAGGGGATCGATATCAATGACTATCCGCATTTCAAGCGCTGGTTTGAAATGATTGGCGAGCGCCCAGCGGTAAAACGCGGTTGCAAAGTATTAACAGCATTACGCAAGCCATTGCATGATGACAAGGCTAGAGAGCAGTTATTTGGTTCAACTCAGTATCAACGAAGGAAATAGGATGAAGATTCAATCAGTTGGCGTAATTGGTGCAGGCACCATGGGTAATGGCATTGCACAGGTATGCGCCGTTGCAGGACTTGACGTTGTGATGGTTGATATTAATGATGCTGCAGTTCAACGTGGTCTTGATCAAATCAGCAAAAGCCTAGATCGTTTGGTTAAAAAAGAAACGCTCACAACAGAAGCAAAAGATTCAGCGCTTATACGCATTAAAGGCAGCACTTCTTACGCAGATCTTAAGGATCTTGGATTAGTAATTGAAGCTGCAACAGAAAATCAGGCAATCAAAGAAAAAATTCTGAAGCAAGTTGACGATGATTGTGAGCAAAGACACCATCATTGCTACCAACACTTCATCACCCTCCATCACCAAGCTTGCGGCCTTAGACTCTAATCCCGCTCGCTTTATTGGTATGCACTTCTTTAACCCACCTCCCTTGATGGCATTAGTAGAGGTGATTCGCGGTTTACAGACCAGCGATGAGACGCACGCCGCCATTATTGAAATGGCCAAACGCGTGGGTAAAGAGCCGATTACCGTAAAGAACTCTCCTGGATTTGTGGTTAACCGTATCTTGCTACCCATGATTAATGAGGCTTTCTTTGTTCTTTCAGAAGGTTTAGCCAGTCCAGAGGACATTGATGCTGGCATGAAGTTGGGTTGTAACCAACCTATTGGTCCTCTTGCGCTAGCAGATCTAATTGGTTTAGACACCTGCCTTGCAGTGATGGAAGTGTATTTTGAAAACTTTAGCGACTCCAAATATCGTCCATGCCCACTCTTACGAGAAATGGTTGCCGCCGGCTACCTTGGTCGCAAAACTGGACGCGGCGTTTACACCTACGATAAATAATCTTTAATCATAAATATCAATACATAGTCGTGAGCAATAACCCCATTCCCCCACTCGTTCTTAAACTTGGTTATGCAGGCTTAATTCCATTTATTGGTTTAGCTTTGTTGGTACAACTTGCGCCAACTCCGGTTAACTACTTAAGCGCCGAATCACTAGCTGGATATGGCGCAGTGATTACCTCTTTTATGGGGGCTTTGCATTGGGGTGCCAATTTGCATAATTTAGGCAAAGCGGCTACAGGCGATCGTTGGTTAGATCGCAACGCCTGGATCTGGGGAGTTATTCCTGCTTTGGTGGCTTGGGTGGCCTTGCATATCTACATCCCAGTTGGCTTGTTAATCATGGCATCTACGCTGATTATTCAACGAAATATTGATCAAAATACCTACCGCTATTATTTTGCAGATGAAGCTAAATGCGCAGCATTCATGACGATGCGCAATCGCTTAACCTACATCGCCGCTTTTTGTTTATCTTGGGCGGCCATTGTGATTTTGTTTATCCAAGCTTAATCAATGAGCGGTCTTTTTGATAGCGCACCACCGCCACCACTAGCGGAAGCGTTACGCCCAAAATCAAT
>JBGAIU010000025.1:0-24375 GCA_044225315.1 Polynucleobacter sp. | reverse complement strand
AAGCTAAAGAAAAAAAATTAGCGCAAGAGTTCATTGAGAGCGGTGTTGCACAACTCGTCATTGGTACTCATGCATTGATTCAAGAAAATGTGCACTTTGCCAAATTAGGTTTGGCTGTAATTGATGAGCAACATCGATTTGGTGTTCGTCAACGTTTGGAGATTCAGCAGAGAGTTGGTTCAGAATTGTTTTATTGCCATCAGCTGATGATGTCCGCGACACCAATTCCACGAACTTTAGCGATGACGTATTACGCTGATTTAGATGTTTCAGTAATTGATGAATTGCCGCCAGGGCGTAAGCCAATCGCCACCAAGGTGGTGAAAGCAAGCCGGAGAGAAGAGGTAATTCAAGGATTGCAAAGCTGGCTTTCAAAGGGCTTGCAAGCTTATTGGGTATGTCCTCTGATTGAGGAATCTGAAGCGCTGCAGTTACAGACTGCAGTTGAGAGCTTTGAAGAGCTGACTAAGGCCTTGCCGGAATTTAAGGTGGGCCTTGTTCATGGACGCCTAAAAGCTGATGAGAAGGCTGCCGTGATGGCAGCATTTAAGGCTAATGAAATCCAGCTATTGGTTGCAACCACAGTGATCGAAGTGGGTGTTGATGTGCCTAATGCGGCATTAATGGTGATTGAACATGCTGAACGATTTGGATATGCTCAAATTCATCAGCTAAGAGGACGCGTGGGTCGTGGGTCAGCCGATTCGGTATGCATTTTGATGTACGCAGAACCTTTATCAATGGCTGCTAAGGAGCGTTTGCAGACTTTGCGCGAAACATCTGATGGATTTGTAATTGCTGAGCGTGATTTATCCTTGCGCGGCCCTGGAGAGCTTTTAGGTGCCAAGCAATCAGGAAATGCCATGTTGCGCTTTGTTGACCTGCAGCGGGATGCTTGGTTAATTGAGTTGGCGCAAAAGGCAGCAGAACGTTTGCTATCAGATCATGGCGACATCGTAGAGCGACATTTGGAACGTTGGCTTGGTTCTCGTGCTGAATTTCTGAAGGCATAATTCCAGGTATGTCTTTTCTTGATCGACTGCAAGCTTATGCATATCTAATCCGCTTGGATAAGCCGATTGGCACTCTTTTGCTATTGTGGCCAACCCTTTGGGCTCTATGGCTGGCTAGCTCTGGAATGCCTGATCTCAATACCCTGTTTATTTTTGTAGTCGGCACTTTTTTAATGCGCAGCGCTGGTTGCGCTATGAATGATTATGCAGATCGCGACTTTGATCGTCACGTGCAAAGAACCAAAAATCGTCCAGTAACGAGCGGAAAGATCTCGGGTAAAGAGGCTGTGGCTGTTGCCCTTGCTTTGGCATTGATTGCATTCTTATTAATACAACCTTTGAATGCATTCACTAAGCAGTTGTCTGTACTTGCATTGTTGGTAGCTTTTATTTATCCATTCACCAAACGCTTTTTTGCAATGCCACAAGCGATTCTTGGTATTGCTTTTGGATTTGGTATTCCTATGGCCTATGCGGCAGTCTTGGGCTTTATTCCCTTAGAAGCATGGGTTTTATTTGTGGGTAACATTTTCTGGGCGATTGCCTATGACACCGCCTATGCCATGGTAGATCGAGAAGATGATCTCCGTTTAGGTTTGCGTACTTCGGCGATTACATTTGGAAAGCACGATGTTGCCGCAATCGGTGTTTGCTACGGCATCCTGCTAATTACTCAGTTGTGGGTGGCGCAGTTGGCGGATTTGAGTAACTACTTTTTAGTAGGTTGGTTTATGGCTCTAGCTTGCGCCATTTATCACATGCAGTTAGTTTCAACCCGAAAGCGCGAGGAGTGTTTCCTTGCTTTTCGTCATAACAATTGGCTGGGTGGATTTTTGTTCTTAGGAATCGTGCTCGGCTTGAGCATCAATTAGTGTTTTCCTAGTTCATCACCCATCGTTTTGCCACGCTGACTTGCTGCGTCGATCGCTTTTTCTAGGGTTTCATGCCAACCATACTGTTTCATTACATCTAGAGCTGCGGCAGTAGTTCCACCTTTAGAAGTGACGCGTTCGCGCAGAACGCCAGCATGCTCATCAGAATTATGGGCTAACTGAGTAGCTCCTTCTAGCGTGGCGTAGGCTAATTGACGAGCTATCTTGGCATCTAAGCCTAGCTTTTCACCAGCAGATTGCATTGATTCCAAGAAGGCGAAAACATAAGCGGGGCCACTGCCAGAGACTGCAGTAACAGCATCCATCAGCTTTTCATCGGAAACCCAGACTGTTTGACCTACTGCGGTACAAATGGTTTGCGCAAGTGCGCGATCGGATGCATTGACAGCTGCATCAGCGAATAACCCGGTTATGCCTTTGCCGATCAAAGCGGGAGTATTTGGCATGGCTCGAACGCAACGGGTGTGATCTAGCCAGCGACTCATGTCTTTGAGTCGAATGCCAGCAGCGATACTTAAGATCAATGGACCTGGCGCGCTAGCGTGTTTGAGTTTGGATGCAAGACCTTTAGCGACGACATTAAAGTCTTGCGGTTTGATTGCCATTACCACGACATTATTCTTGGTGAAGTCAAATGCTATTTGTTCAAGAGCGCCAATGCCTTGAACTCCGAAATCTTCATAAAGCTTGAGAGCAGTAGTCGCATTCGCTTCCACTACAGAAATTTGATTAGGTTCAAATCCATTGGCCAATAAGCCGCTAATTAAGGCGCGACCCATATTTCCGCCACCAATAAAGGTGATGTGTGCGTTGCTGTTGTTTTGATTGGTATTTTGTTGGCTCATTTTGTAATCTTATCGCGCTTCCCAAAAATAGCGGTCCCTACCCGAACCATCGTACTTCCTTCCGCAATGGCGGCCTCAAGGTCGTCTGACATGCCCATGGATAGGGTGTCGAAGAATTGATAGTCTGGGTCGACCAATCGACTCGTTTGAATTTGCTTAAAGCATTCACGTACTGCCGCAAATGCTTCGCGCTGCTTTAGTGGGTCTGAAGTTGGCTCCGGAATTGCCATTAAGCCTCGAAGAACGATATTGGGAAGTTTGCACACGGCATCACAGAGCTCTAAAGCATCTGAGAGCGACACGCCACTTTTGCTTTCTTCTTCGCTAACGTTGACTTGTATACATACTTGTAATTCTGCCAAGTTTGGAAACTCACCACGTTGGCTTGAAAGACGCTCTGCAATCTTCAGTCGGTCGACGCTATGTACCCAGTCGAAATGCTCGGCAACATCGCGGGTTTTATTGCTTTGCAGTGAACCAATGAAATGCCACACCAACCAAGGGCGTAGCTTTTCAAGCTGAGTAATCTTTTCAACGGCCTCTTGTACGTAGTTTTCACCGAAAGCCGATTGGCCAGCGTGCATAGCTTCCTCAATCGCACTAGCAGGAAATGTTTTGCTGACCGCCAGAAGCTCAATCTCTTCAGGTTCGCGTTTGGCCGCTAGGGCCGCAAGCTCAATGCGCTCCTTAACCTGAATCAGATTGACAACGATTGAGTTCATTTGCTCCGCGCTTGCTGGCTAATGAGTTGATCAACAATCTCGATCCAATGTAAAACAGGCTTTTCGTCCTGCTGTAGATGGGTTATGCAACCAATATTTCCAGAAACAATGACATCTGCGCCAGACTCTTCGCAGGCAACCGTCAGATTCTTTAATTTATTTTTGCGCAATTGTTCAGAAAGCTCAGGCTGAGTCACTGAGTAAGTGCCAGCAGAGCCACAGCAGAGATGACTGTCATTGCATAGACGAACACCAATACCTAAGCTGCTAAGCAAGCCTTCAACCTTACCTCTAATTTGTTGGCCATGCTGCAGGGTGCAAGGTGGGTGACACACCACACCCGGCTTTTGATCGGCGCCGATTAATGCGACGAGTTCATTTTGCAAGCTTGCCATGACTTCAGATATATCTTTTGTGATCTCTGAAATTTTTTTGGCCTTCGCGGCATAAGCAGGGTCATTGACCAATAAGTGCCCGTAGTCTTTCACCATCACGCCGCAACCAGAAGCAGTCATGATGATGGCTTCAACACCACTTTCTACCATTGGCCACCAAGCATCAATATTTTGCTTAACGTTGTCTAGACCACCCGCTTGATCATTCAGATGATAACGAAGTGCGCCACAGCAGGTAGCACTAGGTGCGCTGACAAGTTGGATTTTGAGCGCATCTAGCACTCTCGCAGTTGCGGAATTGATGTTGGGGAGCATGCTAGGCTGAACACAGCCCTCAAGATTAAGCATCTTGCGAGCATGGTGTGCATTAGGTCTGGCGTAAGGATTGATTTGTAGATCCAGCGCCTTATTTTTAACCAGTGGAATCTTACGTTTAATGCCGCTTGGCATTAATGGTCGAACTAACGACCTAAAGTCATCGCTGAGTTAAATAAAGCTGGTTTTGTAAGACCCTCTTTGAGAGCCCATCGAGTAAAGCGTTCGCCAATTGGGCGTGTAGGCGTGTTTTCTTCAGCCCACTTGCGTCCGATATCAACTAAATTACCGTATTGAACTCCGCTTGGGCAAGTGCTTTCGCAATTGCGACAAGTTAAGCAGCGGTCTAAGTGCAAGCGAGTTTTTTCAGTGGGCGCTTGTCCTTCTGCAATCTGTTTAATTAAGTAGATACGACCACGCGGGCCATCTAATTCATCACCAAGTAATTGATAAGTTGGACAGGTGGCGGTACAAAAACCGCAATGAACACATTTACCTAAGATACGTGCGGCTTCAATGCCTTCAGGTGTATTGGCAAATTGGGGAACGAGTTGAGTTTGCATATGAAAACGAAAGAAGTGCGCTTATGGGAGGCGTTTAGTCGCAAATACGCCGGCAGAATCGAAGGCAGATCTTAGGCGCGCTTGAACTGCTTCAAGGGCTTTGGAATGGGCTTGTTCGCCTAGTAGGGTAAAGCGCTCAAACGCAGGATTGATATTGGCGCCTTGCTTAAAGCGTGTTACATGCCCACCATGACTATTCACTAATTTTTTGATGGAGTCAAAAGTCGCTTGATCGCCAGGGGCTTTGATCCAGCGTTGCTGTCCATGCCATTCCAGAACAACATCATTTTCTGCTCCAGGAATGTTTAGTGAACCACAGGCGGCTAGTAGAGCTAAGCGATACAGAGTTTGATCAGCACCGAGGTTAGTGAAGGATGAGAGGTTTTGTTCGCGCAATTGATTCCAAAAATCTTCAGCTTCATCTGGCGAAACGATTTGCGCATTAACCTGGGCACTCATGAGAGGGCTGGCTGACTTAACTGCCGCTGTCGCACCTGCTAAGCGAATTGTTAGCTCACCATCGCCGCCATCATTTCCAATCCAGCAACTTGCAGAGAGTGGCAGTGGTTGACCTGCCCATTCATTCAGAATTTTTAGTGCTTTGTCCTGGCTAATCTGACAGCGCAGGGTTGCTGTTGCAGCCGGCTTTGGTAATACTTTGACTGATGCCTCAAGTAGCAATGAGAGTGTTCCCATAGAGCCAGGCAGCAGACGAGAAACGTCATACCCTGCGACGTTTTTCATGACCTTTCCGCCAAAGGATAAATCTTGTCCTTTGCCATCGAGAATGCGTGCGCCTAAAACAAAGTCACGAAAGTTGCCTACGCTGATGCGTCCAGGGCCGGCAAGTCCTGCGGCAATTGCTCCACCAAAAGTAGCTTCTTCGCCAAAATGTGGAGGCTCAAAAGCAAGCACTTGATTTTTTTCTTTGAGAGCCGCTTCAATTTCTTTCAGTGGGGTGCCAGCACAGGCAGTAATCACCAATTCTTCTGGTTGGTATTCCAAAATTCCAGAGTAGGTGCGTGTATTTAATTCCGCATATTGATTAGGATTGCCATACCAAGACTTGGTACCGCCGCCCTCAATAGAAAGAGGTGTATTGGTCTTGGCGGCATTCAGAATCTGATCGCGAAATGCGTCAATCGCTACCTGATGTGTATTGGAGTTAGTCATTAGAAGCGCTCCAATTCTGGGTGAGGTAATTTGCCATTACTAATACGCATACGTCCATATTCAGCGCAGCGGTTGAGGGTGAGGATGGCTTTATCAGGGTTCAGTAATTTCTCTGGATCAAAGGCGGCCTTTACGCCCCAGAAAGATTCGCGTTCACCTTCGCCAAATTGAACGCACATGGAATTAATTTTTTCAATTCCAACGCCGTGTTCACCAGTGATGGTTCCACCGAGTTCAACACAAGCTTCCAGAATTTCTGTACCGAATTCTTCGGCACGATGCCATTCATCTTGATCGGCGCCATTAAACAAAATGAGTGGGTGCATATTGCCATCACCCGCATGAAATACGTTTAAGCAGCCAAGACCATATTTTGTTTCCATGCCTTGAATACGTTTCAGTAGTGTGGCGATGTGGCGACGAGGAATGGTGCCATCCATACAGTAATAGTCAGCCGCCAAACGACCAGCTGCAGGGAATGCATTTTTACGCCCGCTCCAAAACTTGAGACGTTCGGTTTCGTCTTTGGAAATCTGAATGCCACTTGCACCAGCTTTTTCTAGGACTTGAGTCATGCGTTCAATTTCTTCAGCGACTTCTTCGGGCGTACCGTCAGACTCACATAGCAAAATCGCTTCCGCATCTAAGTCATAACCCGCATGCACAAACTCTTCTACAGCGCGGGTTGTTGCTTTATCCATCATTTCTAAGCCGGCTGGAATAATGCCTGCAGCGATGATGGCTGCAACCGCATTGCCACCCTTTTCAATGTCGTCAAAGCTCGCCATGATCACTCTCGCTAATTTAGGTTTAGCAACGAGCTTCACGGTTACTTCGGTAACTACTGCGAGCATGCCTTCACTACCCATCATGATGGCAAGCAAATCAAGACCTGGAGAATCTGGTGCAAGACTTCCGAACTCCACAATCTCGCCATTCATAAGAACGCCACGAACGCGTAAGACATTATGTAGTGTGAGACCATGCTTGAGACAATGAACGCCACCAGAATTTTCATTCACATTGCCACCAATAGAACATGCAATTTGTAATGAAGGATCCGGCGCGTAATACAAACCAAGATGACTTACTGCTTCAGATATAGCAAGATTGCGTACGCTTGGTTGAACAACCGCAGTGCGAGTAAATGGGTCAATACTCAAAATTTTCTTCAGCTTAGCCAGGGAGAGAACCAAGCCTTGAGAGAGTGGCATAGCGCCACCAGAAAGTCCCGTGCCAGATCCACGTGGTACAACTGGAATTTCCATGGCAAAGCAGATCTTCAAAATCTGGGCTACTTGTTCTTCAGTCTCGGGAAGGGCGACTGCTAATGGCATGCGGCGATAAGCTGCCAAACCATCGCATTCATATGGAATCG
Organism: Polynucleobacter sp.; assembly: GCA_044225315.1. Lineage (GTDB taxonomy): Bacteria > Pseudomonadota > Gammaproteobacteria > Burkholderiales > Burkholderiaceae > Polynucleobacter. Next base: position 17,078 of record JBGAIU010000025.1, on the reverse strand, counting down.
TGTCTTCAGGCTCCCAAAGCAGGGCATGCTCTGGAAGGATGGGGCGCAAAGCGGAAACCAGCTTAGATTGAAGGGCGCTAATTGCGGTTAAATCAGGGGGCGGGGTCACCATATTCATGACATTCATTTTAGCCATTTACCTATAATTAAGCTTATGGGAAATCGACTATCAAAAATCGCTACTAGAACCGGCGATGAAGGCATGACCGGCCTCGGGGATGGCAGCCGCGTTGAAAAGGATCATTTGCGCATTTGCGCGATGGGTGATGTCGATGAACTTAACTCCGAAATCGGTGTTTTGATGACCGAAGACATTCCTCCAAGTATTGCGGAGGAGTTAAAAACCCTGTTTTTGCAGATTCAGCATGATTTGTTTGATTTGGGTGGCGAGCTGTGCATCCCAAACTACAAATTACTCAATCCTGAGCATGTCGCTCAACTGGATGTTTGGTTAGAAAAATACAACCAGCAATTACCGCCTTTAACTGAATTTATTTTGCCCGGCGGTACACGTGCCGCTGCGCAGGCTCATGTATGCAGAACAGTATGCAGAAGGGCGGAGCGCTCAATCGTGCGTTTAGGTTGGGAAGAGCCTTTGTACGATGCTCCACGACAGTATGTCAATCGACTGTCTGATCTCTTGTTTGTTTTGGCGCGAGTTCTCAATCGTGCCGCAGGTGGATCTGATGTGTTGTGGAAGCATGAAAAAAAAGAGACTAAATAAATTAGCCTTTTTTCATCTTTAACAGCGTTTCAAACTTTATTTTTTCTTAGCTCTACGCTTTTTAACGGCGGCTGCAAGTCGTTCCAGTACTTGTACTGAATCATCCCAGTTAATACACGCATCCGTAATACTTCGGCCATATTCCAGTTTGCTAGGATCGTCTTTACCCGGAGTGAACTTTTGCGCGCCATCATTGAGATGACTTTCAACCATCACGCCAAAGATCTGGTGTGAGCCAGATTCAATTTGCTTGGCAATGTCATCTGCCACAACGATTTGACGCTCATGCTTCTTGCTGGAATTGGCATGAGATAAGTCAACCATCAAGCTAGCCGGAAGCTTGGCAGCCTCGAGTTCAGCGCAAGCCGCTTGAACAAATTTAGCTTCGTAGTTCGGTTCTTTACCGCCGCGCAAAATCACGTGGCAATCCTTATTGCCTTTAGTTTCCACAACGGATACCTGACCATTTTTGTGAACAGATAAGAAATGATGTGGGCGTCCTGCGGCTTGGATAGCATCGGTAGCAATTTTGATATTGCCATCAGTGCCATTCTTAAACCCGATTGGTGCTGATAATCCAGAAGCAAGTTCGCGATGCACTTGGCTCTCTGTTGTGCGCGCTCCGATCGCACCCCATGAGATGAGATCAGCAATGTACTGTGGAGAAATCACGTCTAAGAATTCGCTACCTGCTGGCATGTCTACGCGGTTAATTTCCATCAGCACTTGACGTGCTAGACGTAGACCTTCTTCAATACGATAGGATTCATCAAAGTATGGGTCGTTGATTAAACCTTTCCAGCCTACAGTGGTGCGAGGTTTTTCGAAGTAGACCCGCATTACGATTTCGAGTTCACCAGCATATCGCGTGCGTTCCGCTAAAAGGCGGTGGCAATATTCCAATGCTGCGCGAGGATCATGAATAGAGCAGGGACCAATGATCACTAACAGGCGATCATCTTTGCCATGAATAATGTCACGGATTTTTTTACGTGTTTTGCTGATTAACGCTTCTGTTGGTGTTCCCGAGATTGGGAAAAAGCGAATCAAATGTTCTGGTGGTGGCAAAACAGAGATTGTGGCAATACGTTGGTCGTCGGTATCTGACGTTTTATCAACGGCAGAGTACCAATTAGTAGGGTTTGTATTTTGGTGGCTCATACGGCTATTTTAAGCCGTATTTAGAACAAAATCAGGCAGTTCCGCCCACAGTAAGGCTATCAATCCGCAAAGTTGGCTGTCCAACCCCAACCGGAACGCTTTGTCCCTCCTTGCCGCATACCCCAACTCCGCCGTCAAGTTTGAGGTCGTTCCCGATCATCGATACCTGCTTTAAGGACTCTGGGCCGCTACCAATAATGGTGGCACCTTTGACTGGGTATTGAATTTTTCCATTCTCCACCCAGTAGGCTTCTGACGCCGAAAAAACAAATTTGCCACTAGTGATGTCAACTTGGCCTCCGCCAAAATTGACTGCATATAGTCCGCGCTTGATGCTCGCCACAATTTCTTCGGGATTATCTTTTCCGGACAGCATGTAGGTATTGGTCATGCGTGGCATTGGGAGTGATGCAAAACTTTCGCGGCGACCATTGCCAGTGAGTGGCATTTTCATGAGGCGGGCATTCAGGCTATCTTGAATGTATCCCTTCAAGATGCCATCTTCAATTAAGGTGGTGCATTGTGTAGGTGTGCCTTCGTCATCAATGTTGAGTGAGCCCCTGCGACCCGATAAAGTACCGTCATCAACAACGGTTACACCCTTAGCTGCTACTCGTTGACCAATTCGTCCAGCAAAAGCAGATGAGCCTTTGCGATTAAAGTCACCCTCAAGTCCGTGCCCAACAGCTTCATGTAAAAGCACGCCAGGCCAACCAGGTCCCATTACCACTGTCATAGGACCAGCAGGTGCGGGGCGCGATTCTAAATTGACTAATGCGCCATCCACCGCTTCATCAACATAGCGATTGATGAGATCTGCATCGAAGTAAAGATAATCGTGACGTGCGCCACCACCAGATGATCCAGATTCACGGCGACCATTTTGTTCGGCAATGACATGAACAGAAACACGCACCAATGGGCGAATATCAGCCGCTAGCAATCCATCAGCTCTCGCTACGAGCACCACATCAAATTCACCTGCAAGGCTAGCCATAACTTGAATGATGCGTGGATCACGTGCCTTTGCACGACGCTCAATGCTTTCTAGTAATGCAATTTTTTCTTGAGGCTTTAATGAATCCAGCGGATTTAAGTCTCCATATAACTTGTTGGATAGTGGATTGAAGACTTTGCTAGCGATAGCCTGCTTGCCGCCAGTGGGCCCAATAACCCGCGTTGCCTTCGCTGCTTTATTCAGTGCCTCTAAATTAATTTCATCAGAATAGGCAAAGGCTGTTTTATCGCCATAAATCGACCTAACGCCAACACCCTGATCGATGTTAAAGCTACCTGATTTAACAATACCCTCTTCAAGACTCCAGCTTTCGCTACGAGTATGTTGGAAATATAAATCCGCATCATCCAATCGATGGGTAAACATATTGCCAAACGTACGATGCAAATCTTTTTCAGTTAGTCCTGTTGGTTCAAGCAAAATCGATTTTGCGAGCTTGACAAGATCTGCTTGGCTTTTGGCTTTGGCCCAATTGGCGGGGAATAATGCTTGAGGCGCGTTCATGTTTTGTATTGTCAGTTAAAGCTTGCGATGCGCAAGGGCTGGTAACTGAGAGCGTACCTCGTTTAGTTTTTCTTTGCTTAAGACGCCAGTGATAAAGCCTTCACCCTCCGGAAGGTCAGCTAACACCGCACCCCATGGATCAATTAGCATGCTATGCCCCCAGGTTTTACGTTGATTCAGGTGGGTGCCACCCTGAGCCGAAGCAATGACATAGGCTTGGTTTTCGATGGCGCGGGCGCGTAATAGTATTTCCCAGTGCGCTTTGCCGGTGGTGTAAGTAAATGCGGCGGGAATAATGTGGCAATCAACAGTCCCCATGGCTCGATAAAGCTCTGGAAAGCGAATGTCATAACAAATGCTGAGTCCAAATACCCATTCTTGATCATTCACATCAATTTTCAAGAGTCCAGGTGTATCGCCCGCCTCAATAGTTTCAGATTCTTGATAACGCTCTGTCGAGGTTTGAAAACCAAATAAATGAATCTTGTCATAACGACTAATTTGTTTACCATTCGGATCAAAAGCAAGAGTCGTATTTAAAACTTTGTTTGAGTCCTTGGCTTCAAGTGGAATCGTGCCGGCAACTAGATGAATTTGAGTTTCTTGAGCGATGCGAGCAAGCGTATCTTGAATAGGTCCACTGTTTAGTGGCTCGCGAATACGGACCTTGTCAGTATCTTTTAAGCCCATCATGCAGAAATATTCAGGTAATACCACTAGCTGAGCGCCTTCATGAGCGGCTTCTTTAATTAGTCTGGTGGCAGTGCTGAGATTCTGTTCAAGATCTGGCGTCGAAACCATTTGTACAGATGCGATATTTAGTTTGGCTGTTGTGCTCATCAGAGGCGAAAGATTTATTTAGTAGGTGTTGGTGTTGAACTAGTCGCGCCATTTGCGCTGGGCTTGTTCTGTTCGATGAGTAAGTTTTTACTCCGAATCGTATTTAGGGTATTGGAATCAACAGGTTGACCTTTTTGGTCTAGCGGAATCACTTCTGGGTCATCCCATGAGTCCTGAATTAAATAGTCGGATTGCAAGCTGCGATTAATTTGACTGGTTAGGAGATATTGACCAACCAATGCGCCTAATCCAACAATTGGATTGATTGCAAAGGCGGCTAGCGAGCCCGCAGTGGCATCAATTGTTGGGAAGATGGTGATGCGAAGATCCTGAGTTTGCTTTGGAATATTAATTTGACCGCTCATCACTACATTGGCCTGGTCTAAATTCATATTAAATTGTTGAGTCTGTGCGATGCCATTATTAATATCAAAGTTACTGCTGATGCTATTGAAAGGCGTTCCTTTAGTAACGATATTTCCAAGACTTCCTTTGAGATCAAGCGTAGCAAATCGAAATAAGCTTTGAAGACTCAATACATCTAATAGCTTAACTCCGCTAGTGTTCACCTCCAAGAGGCGACCTTTTTCGAGGTTCAAGCTGACTTTACCTACCAATGTTTCATATTTCGGATCAAATGGCGAGCCATCCCACTGAGCGTTTGCGCTAACCTTACCTTGTCCACCTTCAATAGATTTTTGGGGTGTCCAATGGGCAATAATTTGACCGGCATCTTTTATAGACATCTCAATATTGAGGGTGCTATGGTCAGGAGTATTTTTTGTTGCCCCAATCCATTGTCCACTGATGGTTGAGCTACCTTGGGGGTTATTGGTTTGAATGGAATCGATTTTTAAGATGTTATCCACCGTACTCGATTTGATTTTTAGTTGACCAAGATGAGCTTTGACCAGGGAAAAATCATCAATCACGAGATCTAGGCTCGGGATGGCTTCAGGTCTTAATGCTTTCTTTGGAGAAGTCGCTTGCTTTATTGCTAACTCAGTAGGTGCGGGTAGATCCGCTATTTTTAGTTTGGTAAAGCGCCCGCTAATAAGGCCATTTGTATTTGATTTTTGCGCATCTTGATATTGAATCTGTCCAGCCGCTTGAGGCGAGCTAATACGCAAGTCCCATATATTCTTTTTATTGTTTGCTGATAAGTTGACATCTTGCCAAGGGCGATCAAAGAGTGTGAGTTTTTTAATTTGTGCTGTGACTTGGGCGTTGATTGTGCTTGAGCTTGCCCTGCCGTCTTGTGCGCGATTTACTTTATTTGCTTGCAAGAAGCGTTGCCATTCATCCAGATTTAGCTCATTGCTCGCCACGTTGAGATAAAAGCCTGGTTGAGAGAAGCTTGCTGGAGCGCCAATGCCTACGCCAAAACGTAATTGAGAGTCGCGCCCAATGCTTCCATCAAGGTTACAAAGATCCCCAATCTTTCCAGACCAACTGATACGATTCGCATTATTGACGTCGTTCGAGGTTTTAATATTGACTTGTCCAGACATTGCTGAGCCACTTGCTTTCTTTATGGGTGCTGGCGCATTCATGGACCAGTTGCGAAGATCAAATTGCAAATTCGAATCGCTGCCAGCCTTATTAAAACTTATGAGTCCATCGTATTTAATGGAACCACCCATGCCGTTCAGAAATGCTTGTGTCTCTGAAGAAGAGTTTGCAAAATAGTCTTGAATAAATTTGGATTGGACATCACCAGTAATTTTGAAGCGCTGTTTATCTTTAATATCTTCCGTGCTGGTGATTTTGATCGCCCCACCTAAAAAGTTTGCTGAAACATTCTCAAACTCGGGGTGAACCTCGGTAATCCGTATGCCACCCTTTAGGTTTTCAAACGGAGGGATATCTGCCCATTGGGCGCGATTGCCTGGTAGGTTTAATTTCAAATCCACATTAGTGTCAGCGGAGCCTGATAAAGGTACTTTTAGACCAATATTTGCATTGACGGGACCGGTGACGCGCAAGTTTTGTTCTAGACCACTTTGTTTCTTGCCTGCGGGGGATTGGTAAAAGTATTCAAGTAGTTGAGGCGCATCCCCGTTTACATTTCCATTAACAGTTAGAGTTAATTGGTTTGCGCTGACATTCGGAATTTCAGCATGGAAAGTATCTAGGCCAACTTGTTTGTAATTTGCTTTTGCAATGTCTACGGCGAAGTGAGCGTTATTCATGGTGATGCTGCCATTTACCCCAGTAAATGTTGACCATGTTCCTTGGCTACTTGGCAACAATGGCACTGGGCTAAAAGAGGCGCCAGCGATCGGAAGATTTAAAGTGAGCTCACCTTGTTGTTTGTCTGGGAAGGGGGCTTGGTTGGGGTCGCCTTTGATATGTAACTGCCCCTTCCGAATCATGCCACTACCAAAAGCTTTGCTGAGATAGACCCTTACATCTTTTTCCATTCCCACGGGTAGATAGCGATACGCTGTTTTGAGATTGGCTTGATCAAAGCCCATATCTAAGGTCATGTAGTCTGGTTCTTTGCCATTACCAATCTTGTAATTAACACTGAGGTTGGTGCTAATTTCTGGATTGCTTAGCGCAAGCTTTTTGGTGTTAATGACCCAGTTACCCCTTTGTTTAGACCAGCTGATTTGACCTATGGCTTGGTCCAGTTGAATTTTGGGATCATCTAATAAGTCATAGACTTCTAAGCCAAGATTCCTAGAGTCGACAGAAAAGCTGCCCTCTTTTTGGTTGCTGGTAACGAAGCCAGATAAATTCGAAACTAAGGGTATCGATTTGTTAATGCCGACAAAACTGAGGTTGATGAGTTTTGCGCTAATGTTGAAATCTAGCTTGTTTGATTTAAACCATCCGCCTGGAATATTGAGGGCGGACAAGGGCGACTTACTTTCGGCCCATTGAATATCGACGTCTTCAAGATCGCCCTCGGCTTGCGAAGTTTTTATCCATTGATGCACTTTTTTTGAAAGCGGCAGGTTGAGCGCAAACAAAGCAACATCTTCCACGGATATCTTGGGTGATGAAAAACCAAATTCCTTAATTTCTCCGTCAGCACCAGGCGGTCTCCAGCGGAACGTCATGGGACTAAGATTTTCAAGTGGCGCAGATTTTGAACTACCCATTTTACGCCAAGCAAATGTTTTGGTGGTAATCGCAATTAAGCCATCGGTAGTTTCTTGGGCGAGGTTTGTTTCTAATCGCCCAAGCGCGATAGCATCCTCGCTTTTGGAGGATTGCACTACTAAATCATCAACAGCAACAAAAAATTCTCCCCCATCGGGATGGGCGTTATCAATCTTCAAATTTCCTTTTGAGCTTAATACACCCTCCAAGGAATTTAATTTGAGTTGAAATTCGTTAGCAATTTTCTTGAGATCGAGATTATTGATGTTCCAAGAAACACTTCCAATCCAGTCGCGCCAATTGCCTGTTTCCCCGCCTAGATGGTGGGCAAAATTCACTTTGACTTCTGCGGGCCCTTCGTTCCACGGTGTTGTAACTATGAGAGAGCCAGTGTGTCGACGGATGCCATTTGTTAAGGAAAGATCTTGCACCTCAATGAGCGTTGGTGTTTTTTGATTGAGCTTATCGTCCCAATTAAGTTTGACTTGTTTTGCCTCAATCAGATCTTGCGAGAATAACCAGTTCTGGGCTGTGTAGTCGCTTGGATTGCTGTCTATCGGAATGCCGGCGATCGTGATGACGCCTTTGGCATTTCTTTGGGAATAAATTTCAGCGCCTTCAAAATGAATTTCATGAAAGTAAGGCAGTAAATGGTAGAACGATTTCCAACTCAGCTGACCATAAATTTTTTCGATGGAGAGTGAGGGTTTTGTTTGTTCGGGGACAGTAAAGCGTAGCCCGTCAATTTCAAAAACAGGTTTGATGCCTGTCCATGAAACACGTAAATCATCAATGGATACATTAACGCCAACTCGAGCGCCGATCAGTTTTTCAACAGAGGCTTTTGATTTTTCGATCTGCGGCCAAACTACAAATCTAACGGCAAGGTGTGCAAGCACAAATAGTATTGCTAGAGAAGCGGCCAATATGAGGGCGCGTTTGTGCCAATTTTTACCCAAATTCTGAAGACCTTTTTCTAAGAGGCCTTTTAAGCGGGGTGGGAAAAAGTTTTGCAGCATGGGCTCTATTATCCGTCAGCCTTTGCTTGATCGCCAAGCTTCTGTGGCGCTCTCGCTAGTCGGGATTAAGATGATGGCATGGATGCTTTTGCAAAACAAATTGCGTTTTTAGAGCAACACTCAAATTACGCCCGCCGCTGGCTAAGTGCCAAGCCTGAGTGGCGGAGCTGGTTGCAGTCTATAGGGTCTCAGGAAATCGCTTTAGAAGGAATCCAGGGCCTTTTAGAGTCATGCAGGGTTGATGGCCTCAAAGCCGAGCAAGACGAGGCGCAATTTATGGCGGACTTGCGTTTGGCTCGCCAGAAATTAATGTTGTGGCTCGCTTTTCGTGATCTCAATGGATTAGCCGATTTAAGAGAAGTAACTCATAGCTTGAGTCATTTTGCTGAGCTGGCGGTTAATTGCGCATTGACATTTATTCGTCGGGATTTACAGGCTCGCTTTGGGGTGCCTTGGAGTGACTCTACTAACTCTGAAATGCCGATGATGGTCGTGGGTATGGGCAAGCTCGGCGGTCTTGAGTTAAATCTTTCATCCGACATCGACTTGATATTTTTGTATGAGCATGAAGGTGAGACAAGGGGTGGGCCAAAAAGTCTCTCCAATCATGAGTGGTTCACCCGCATGGGAAAACGTTTAATCAGACTCTTATCGGAGCATGATGCAAATGGTTTTGTATTTCGGGTAGATATGCGTCTGCGACCTAATGGTGATTCTGGGCCGTTGGTTTGCAGTCTCGATATGCTGGAAGAGTATTTATTGGTTCAGGGCAGAGAGTGGGAGCGTTACGCCTGGATTAAAGGAAGATTGATCGCGCCGTTACCTGGTAGCAAAGACTTTGCCCATTGTGAAAAAAGTCTTGAGCAATTAATTCGTCCATTTGTGTATCGCAGGCATTTGGATTATGGAGTAATTGCATCGATTCGTGATTTGCATGCGCAAATTCAGCGAGAGGCAGAGAAGCGATCAACGGGGCATCAAGGACGCTCGCACGACATTAAATTAGGTCGTGGTGGTATTCGTGAGATTGAGTTCTTAGCGCAGATGTTTCAATTAATGCGGGGTGGAACAGATCTTCGATTTAGAGTGCGTCCAACCTTGCGAGTTTTGGATTTAATTCACCAACGGGGCATCTTGCCGGTAGAGGATGTATTGCAACTTGAGCGTGCTTACGTATTTTTAAGGCGCTTAGAACATCGTATTCAGGTTTGGGATGACCAGCAAACGCATTACTTGCCAGATGAGATAGATATTCGTGCTCGCCTAGCTGCCTCCATGGGCTTTGAGGATGAGGCCAGCTTCCTAAGTGAGTTGCAAAAGCATCAGAACAATGTGGCACGCCTGTTTGAAAAAGCGTTTTTATTGGATGATGAGACACGACTTGATCTGGCGCCTGTCGAAGAAAGCTGGTTGCCAGATCCTCAAGTGTTCCCGCAATCATTAGCCCGTTGGAATGCTTGGATCGTCAGCGCTAAAGCAAAGCAGTTGCCTGAGAAAAGCCGTTTGATTTTTGATAACTTGGTGCGCAACGCTGCCAATACTCTCGAGAGCCAAGGAGGTAACTCAGAAGATGCTGATCGGACTTTGTCACGCTTCTTTGATTTGCTTGAAGCGATTGCTCGAAGAAGTGCTTATTTAGCGATATTGGCCGAATACCCTGGTGCGTTATCGAATGTTCTAGCTTTGCTGCAATCCTCTCAATGGGGTGCGCAGTACCTTATTTCTCATCCTCATTTGCTCGATTATTTGATTGACTCTCATATGGAAAGGGCGTTGATCGAACATCCTGAAGATTATTGGCGAGAGGTGAAGGCGAACCTCGATATGCGCTTAGACGATGTGATGGCCGAGGGTGATGGATCGGAGCAAGCAATGGACATTTTGCGTGTAACTCATCACACCGAAACATTCATTACGCTTTTGGCGGATTTGGGTATTGGTGTTGATCGCGCTCTTTCTGTAGAAAAGGTCAGCGATCATTTATCAGCGCTAGCTGATTTAACTCTGCAGGCTACCTTTGAGCGTGTCTGGTCAATAGTCGCTAAAAAGTTTGGTCTAGCGAAAAATGTAGCTCCAAGTTTCGCAACCATTGCATACGGAAAATTGGGAGGTAAAGAGCTTGGATATGCCTCAGATCTCGATTTGGTATTTTTATATCAAGCCGCAGAAAATGATTATGACGCTCAAGAAATGTATGCCTTGCTTGCAAAGCGCATGATCAATTGGTTAACCGCATTCACCTCTACGGGCAGCTTATTTGAAATCGACACGCGTCTGCGTCCAAATGGTTCAGCAGGTTTCTTGGTGACAAATGTAGATGCCTTTAAAAAGTATCAAATGCGTGAAGGCGACAATGCAGCATGGGTTTGGGAGCATCAGGCACTCACTCGTGCCCGTTTTGCCGCAGGCATTACCTCAGTGGGTGGCGAGTTTAATGTCGTTCGTAGTGAGGTTTTGAGTCAACAGCGTAACGTTGATCATCTTCGTAATGAAATCGTTGACATGAGGCGAAAGGTTCATGAGGGGCATCCTAATCCAACGTCTTACTTTGATTTGAAGCATGACGCGGGCGGCATGGTTGATATTGAATTTATCGTACAGTTTTTAGTATTGGCGTATTCACATCAATACCCACAGCTAATTGGTAACCTAGGCAATATTGCTTTATTGCGAATTGCTGCTGAGGTTGGATTGATTTCAGCGGATATTGCTAAAGCAGTTGGCGATGCCTATCGCTTGTTAAGGGCAGGACAGCATCGTTTGCGCTTAGATGGCGCCGATAAAACACGTATTAAATTAAGTGATGAGCCAGATTTGATTGCTGCTCGTGACAGTGTCACGTTGCTGTGGAAAGAAATCTTTAAAACTTCTTCCAACATAGGTGCAGCTTAAAGACAGCTTAATGTTGCTCTAGCAGCTCGCGTGCATGACGGCGGGTTGTATCAGTAATTGTTGCGCCGCCAAGCATTCTGGCAATTTCTTCGACTCGCTCCGACCTTCCAAGAGCTTGAACTTGTGAAACTGTTTTATCTCCAGCCTGAGATTTGCTAACTTTCAGGTGATGGTTGCCTTGTGCTGCCACTTGAGGTAAATGGGTAACGCACAAAATTTGATGCGATTGCCCTAATTGATGTAACAGTTTGCCGACGGTTTCGGCTACTGCACCTCCAATGCCAGCATCAACTTCATCAAATATGAGCGTTGGAGTAAATGAGGCTTTGCTAGTGATGACGCTAATCGCAAGACTGATTCGAGCCAGCTCACCACCTGAGGCTACTTTGGCTAATGATCTAGGGGTGCTACCCGCATGACCGGCTACCAAGAATTCAACTTGTTCTAGCCCATGTGAGCCACCTTCCTGAAGAGGGCTCAAGGCAATTTCTAGACGTCCACCTACCATGGATAAATCCTGCATGGCATCCGTTACTTGATTACCCAGGTCAATAGCAGCTTTCTTACGTTTATCGGAAAGTTGTTTTGCCAGCTTTAGATAAGCCGCTTCCTCTTGTTTTACTTTTTCTCTTAGCGCTTCTATATTTTGCGAAGCTGTAAGCGCATCTAGGCGATCTGCGGTTTCCAGTAAAAGCTGAGGTAGAGCATCCACATCGGCCCGATATTTTTTAGCGGCGCCATGCAATGCCTGCATCCGTTCTTCTACTTGCTCAAGTCGGGCAGGATCCAAATCAATTTTTTGTAAATATCGATTTAAGCCATGAATCGCTTCATCTAGTTGAATGTGCGCGCTTTCTAGGGATTCGCTGACATCTTTTAGTGCTGCATCATGTTCCGCTAGAGTGCTGATATTGCCGCATACCTTAGAGAGAGAAGACTCGAGAGAGTTATCCGCCTCGCTCAAGATTAGTATTGCCTCTTGGCAGCCCCCAATTAATTTAGCCCCATTAGCCAATCGAGCATGCTCTGATTGAATAAGCATCCACTCACCCCCTTGTGGAGAAAGCTCAGTGAGCTCCTCTAGTTGCCACTCGAGTCTTTCACGTTCGCGCTCAATGTCTTGTCCTGCGTTCTCGGCTTGCGCTAAACGTCGACGGGAATCACTGAGTGTTTTGTATGCTTGCGCAACATCGGAGGCGAGTGGCAATAAACCAGCATGGCGGTCAAGCAGTTCTCTTTGGGCGCCACTCTTAAGGAGTAATTGATGTGCATGTTGCCCATGGATATCAACTAATTGATCGCCAGCTTCGCGTAATTGCGTCAAAGTGGCAACACTGCCATTAATAAAAGCACGGCTGCGACCATTGGACTCCACGGTTCTTTTGAGCAAAAGAGTTTGACCCTCATCTTCACTTGGAAACCCTTGCTCATCAAGCCATTGGCCAAATGATGCGACTAATTCGGGCTCTACTCTGAAGGTGGCCGAAATTTCTGCGCGATTACTGCCTTCTCGAATTTGGCTGCTATCGGCTCGTTCACCGAGAACAAGGCCTAAAGCGTCTAGCAAAATAGATTTGCCAGCACTAGTTTCGCCAGTGAGTACGGTGAAGCCACTGGCAAAGTCGAGTTCAAGCTGATCAACGATGACAAAGTCACGAAGGGAGATGGTTTGAAGCATGTATTGGCGTAGCAAGAAATCCGACATTAAAAAGTCGATGGGTATTCATTCCAGTGAAGTTTCTCGCGCAATGTTTTGTAGTCACTATGACTGCGAGGGTGTAGGAAAGTAATCGTCTTTTTAGACTGACGCACCTCAACCTTGTCACCGCTTTGCAAATTAGTTTGTGACTGCATGTCGAAATTGACAATCACGCCAAGCCCATTGATGACTTCAATAATGGTGACGCTATCTTGTGGCAAAACAATTGGGCGATTAGATAGTGAATGCGGTGCAATCGGTGCGAGCAATATGCCTGCAACATGGGGATGCAATATTGGCCCGCCAGCAGAGAGTGCATATGCGGTTGAGCCTGTTGGGGTAGAAACAATGAGACCGTCGGATCGTTGGTTATACATAAACGATCCATTGACATGAACTGCTAATTCCACCATGCCAGAAATGCCAGAACGATTTACAACAACGTCGTTAAGGGCTAAAGCATGATTAATTTCTTTGTTAGCGCGAATCACAACCGCATCGAGTAATGTGCGTGTATCGGCCTCATACTCACCTTCAATAATTTTGGGTAAGGTGTCTTGCACCGATTGGAATGGAATATCAGTCATGTAACCCAGGCGACCCATATTGATTCCCACTAGAGGTACTTGGCTACCAGCTACTTGGCGCGCAATTCCGAGCATCGTGCCGTCACCACCCAAAACAACTACTAAGTCTATCGCCCCCGCAAAATCTTCGGCAGCCTTGATTGGATAATCTTTTAAGTTCAATTGGGTAGCTGTAGAAGCTTCGATAAAGACCTCGCAGCCCAGTCCGCTGACCAGTTTGGCCAATTCCCGTAGATGCTCATCAATGCCGTCTGCCTGAAATTTGCCCACGAGGGCAACTCGGCTGAAGGCCTTCTTGGAAGAATTGGGAGATGGGCTTAACATATGATGATTAAACCATAGGCATAAAATCCCTTCCACCATGGATGAACGTTCCCGCGCCTTACTAAAAACCCTCATCGAGCGCTATATCGAGGAGGGTCAGCCTATTGGTTCCCGAACGCTATCCCGATTCTCGGGTTTAGACCTCTCGGCAGCGACTATTCGTAATGTCATGGCTGATTTGGAGGATATGGGCTTGGTGACTAGTCCCCATACATCTGCAGGCAGAGTCCCTACTCCTAGGGGGTATCGACTTTTCGTGGATACGATGGTGACAGTGCGCCCATTGGAAGAGATGGCGGCAAAAGAGGTGGAAAAAGGTCTTTTGCCAGATGCTCCACAGCGGGTATTGAATTCCGCTGCGCAAATATTATCGAATCTCACTCATTTTGCTGGAGTGGTGATGACCCCAAAGCGAGCCCAAGTGTTTAAGCACATCGAGTTCTTACGTTTGGGTGAAGGCAAAATTTTGCTCATTATGGTGACGCCAGAAGGTGATGTGCAAAACCGCATTCTGCCAACCAATCAAGATTACACGCTTAGCCAACTTGTGGAGGCCAGTAATTACATTAATACACAGTTTGCTGGAAAGAGTTTTGAGCAAGTACGCCAACACTTACGATCTGATTTAGATAGCTTGCGAGCAGATATTTCCGGATTGATGGCATTAGCTTTGCAAAGTGGAGTGGCAGACTACGATATGAGCCGAGGCGATATGTTGCTCTCAGGAGAGCGTCGCTTATTAAATGTTGGCGACCTGAGTTTCAATTTGGACAAGTTGCGCAAGATGTTTGATATGTTGGAGCAGAAGTCAGTACTTATGCAATTATTGGATGTATCGAGTCATGCTGACGGCATTCAGATTTTTATTGGCGGTGAAAGCGATCTTTTGCCTTATGAAGATCTAGCAGTGATTAGTGCTCCATATAGCGTTGATGGTCAGGTCGTTGGCACCTTGGGCGTCATAGGCCCAACTCGAATGGCTTATGACAGGGTGATTCCGATTGTGGATATCACGTCTAAATTATTGTCAGGTGCTTTGAGTTCTTGAACCTCGAGCTCTATCTATAGTTCATATTAAATAGTTAACTGAGAAATTTATCTTGAATCAAAATCCCCATTTGCGTCCAAGTAAGACAGCAGTATTGTTGTTAAATTTAGGGACACCCTCTGCTCCGACGCCAAAGGCAGTTAGAGCATATCTAAAAGAATTTCTCTCTGATCCACGCGTTGTGGAAATTCCACGTTTCATTTGGTGGTTCATTCTGAATGGCATTATTTTACCTATTCGCAGTAGCGCATCTGCTAAAAAATACGCATCTATTTGGTTGCCTCAATTGGGCTCCCCATTGATGCATTACTCCCGGTTGCAAGCAAAAGGGCTTCAGGAGAAATTTGCCAATGAAGGTCACACTGTTTTAGTGGATTTAGCAATGCGCTATGGCAAGCCTTCAACCCAAGAAGTGCTTGAGAGCCTGAAGGCAGAAGGGATGGAGCGCTTATTACTTTTGCCTTTATACCCTCAGTACTCTGCAACCACGACTGCATCTAGTTTTGATGAAGTATTTCGGGTGCTTAGCACTTGGCGAAATCAACCAGAGTTACGTTTGGTTAAGCATTATCACGACAATCCTGCTTATATCGCCGCTTTGCGCGATCAAGTATTAAGCAGTTGGGATAAAGATGGGCGTCCAGATTTTGTAAGAGGCGATCGATTGGTGATGTCCTTTCATGGGCTACCAAAACGTAATTTAATGAAGGGCGATCCCTACCATTGCGAATGTCTAAAGACAGGTAGATTGCTTGGAGAGGCGCTAGGTTTAGATCCCAATCAATATATTGTGACCTTCCAATCGCGCTTTGGTAAGGCGGAATGGTTAAAGCCTTATACCGCACCTACATTAGAAAAATTAGCGAAAGAAGGTTGTCAGCGTGTCGATGTATTTTGCCCAGGTTTCCCAGCTGACTGCCTAGAGACTCTAGAAGAAATTGCCATGGAAGCGAGAAAATCGTTCTTGGAACGCGGCGGTAAAGACTATCGTTATATTCCCTGCTTGAACAGCAACCGCAAGTGGATTGAGGCTTTAGGCGATATTGCATATACGCATTTACTAGGGTGGTCATTAGGTTCCGAATCTCCTGAAGAGCTCGCAGAGCGCCATGAGAGAGCTGAGTTAGTCAAGAATCAGTCTTGAAATTGAATAAACTGACCCCACATATCAAAGCAATTGCATTCAATATAGAAAAGTGAATTTCCGTCCATGACACAAGAAAACCCAAATCCGCCCCCTGAGCAAGAGAATTCGACAGCTCCATCTGGCGCTGAAAATGCGGCGACTACTGATGCGCCAGCGGTTAAAACTCCTGAACAAAAAATTGCGGAGCTCAATCAAAAGATTGCGGATTTGCAGGATAACTTTTTGCGCGCCAAAGCTGAGGGCGAGAATATTCGTCGCCGCGCCGTTGAAGATGTAGCAAAAGCGCATAAATTCGCCATTGAGAACTTTGCTGAACATTTAGTTCCAGTTACGGATAGCTTGTATGCCGCCCTAAGTACGGATGCGGTTGATGCAAAAGCTTTTAAAGAAGGCCTAGAGATTACGCTCAAGCAACTCTTATCTGCATTTGAAAAAGGCAAGATGACTGAAATTAACCCTGCAGTAGGGGATACATTCGATCCTCATCATCATCAGGCAATCGCTTCAGTTCCATCAGAGCAAGAGCCCAATACCGTGGTTTCTGTATTGCAGCGGGGATATACCGTGGCCGACCGAGTTTTGAGACCGGCATTAGTGACAGTAAGCGCCCCAAAATAAGGAAAAAACCTTAAAAATTACCTAAAAAAGGCAGATTTCTGCCTTTTTTGCTATTTCAGCCCTTGAATTTAAATGAATCGACCCCATCTATGGGGTATTGGAATATTTGCGGCGATACAGGGCAATTCACTGGGTTGCCACTGAAATTGAAACAAGTCAGAAGTACAACAAAACAATTTTATTTTTTGGAGCCATTATGGGAAAGATTATCGGAATCGACTTAGGAACCACTAACTCATGTGTTTCAGTCGTTGAAAACAATGCACCTAAAGTTGTCGAGAATGCAGAAGGTGCTCGTACTACTCCATCCATCATCGCTTACGTTGAGGATGGCGAAGTATTAGTTGGCGCCCCAGCAAAGCGTCAATCAGTAACAAATCCTAAAA
>JBGAIU010000024.1:0-25779 GCA_044225315.1 Polynucleobacter sp. | reverse complement strand
TTTGGCAGATAGTCAAACTGTCTGGGCAATCGCGCAAATGAGCAACGGCAATTTTTACCAAGGCTCTGCAGAGACTTTGGTAACGCTCTCAGCCTGTACAGAGCTTGTGTGAGGATGGGGGTATGAGCAAAACATCACGCATTTCAATCACCATGCCAGCAACAGCAAAGCAGGGCTCGATTATTGAGATTCGCGCAATTGCACAGCATGATATGGAGTCTGGTTTTCGGTATACCGAAAGCGGTAAATTGATTCCTCGCGACATTATTCGTGAATTCACCTGCACCTATAACAATGTAGAGGTGTTCAGGGCAGATTTTTATCCAGGTATTGGCGCCAACCCATTAATTATCTTCACCACCATTGCTACTGAAACAGGTAATCTTGAATTTAGATGGGTCGGAGATGGTGGTTATGAAGCAATTAACCAAGCTCACATAACGGTTTCATGAGCATTTCAAAAAGTTGGGCTTTTGTATTAAGCCTTTTTTGCTTTTTTACTTCTGCAGTCAATGGCGCGCCTGAAAATAGCAATCAAAAGCTCCAGTCGAGTTATGAACTCATGTCGGCTGAGAACAAAGCTATGCAAGACGATGCAAGCTTAAATCCAGCGATGTTTTGGGTGGGTGATGGTGAGACTCTGTGGAATAAGTCCTCTGAGAAAAATGGAAAATCATGCGCTAGTTGCCATGGTGATGCAAAGAAGTCGATGCCTGGAGTGGCTGCTGTATTCCCCAAAATGATTAAGGGTAAATTACAAACCCTAGAAGGACAAATTAATCAATGTAGAGTTCAGGCTCAAGCTACAACCCCTCTGGCTTACGAGAGTAAAGACCTGCTATCTCTAACTACATATGTTGCCTATCAGTCAAAAGGTTTGCCTATCGCAGTTCGTGAAACCCCTGAAAATAAAAGCGCTATGCAAAAAGGTTGTAAGACTTTTTACGAACGAATGGGCCAGCTCAATTTATCTTGCGCACAGTGTCATGAAGAACGTGCAGGGCTTAAATTGGGTGGAGCAGTTATTCCACAAGGACATCCCAATGCCTATCCAATCTACCGCTTAGAGTGGCAAACCTTGGGTTCTTTACAGCGACGTTTGCGCAACTGCATGAGCGGTGTCAGAGCTCAACAATTTGATTATGGCTCTGCTGAAATGGCGCAACTTGAGTTGTTTCTTGCAGCTCGCGCTCGAGGTCTTCCCCTGGAATCTCCAGGGGTAAGGCCTTAGTGAATGTAAAAACTAATTAATAAGAGCCAATTAGTCAGAAAATACGACTGAGGTAGCGCCGTTAATTAAGACGCGGTCATGCAAGTAATAGCGCAGAGCGCGAGAGAGAACGGTACGCTCTAAGTCGCGACCTTTGCGTACAAGATCTTCTGGAGTATCGCCGTGTGTAACACGAGTGACGTCCTGCTCAATAATTGGACCTTCATCTAAATCGCTTGTAACAAAGTGTGCCGTTGCGCCAATCAGCTTAATGCCGCGTGCGTGCGCCTGATGATATGGTTTTGCACCTTTAAAGCTAGGTAGGAATGAGTGGTGCACGTTGATGCAACGTCCTGACAGTTTGGTAGACAAATCATCAGACAGGATTTGCATATAGCGGGCCAAAATCACCATATCTACTTTGGATTCGGCAATGATGTCCAGGAGTTTGGCTTCTTGTGCAGGCTTGGTCTCTGGGGTCACTGGTAGGTGATAGAAAGGGATATCGGAAAAATCAATGCTGGCATAAACATCACGCGGATGATTGGAAACGATGCCACAGATAATCATCGGCAACTCACCAATGCGCCAGCGATAGAGAAGATCAACTAAGCAGTGATCCAATTTAGAAGCCATGATGAGGACGCGCTTGAGGTCCTTGACCGCACGTAAATTCCAGGTGAGCTCAAAACGTTTTGCGATTTCAGTAAAACCTGATTGCAAAGTATTGCCATCGGTTGGGCAGCTAAAGCTAACGCGCATGAAAAAGCGTTTTGAGGCCTTGTCGTCAAACTGTTGTGCTTCCTCAATGTCGCCGCCTGCTTGAAAAATATAAGTAGATACAGCAGCCACAATTCCAGGTTTATTTGGGCAGGTGAGGGTAAGGTAATAGTTTTCGGTTGTCATCTTGAGAAGCAAAAAGTGCTGGAAAACCCTGATTTTAGCCTTTACTGCTCAGCAATGACTAATTTCAAAGCTCTTATTGCTTTGCGGGGTCTTTGGGTAGATCCGCTGGGCCAGTAAGTGGCACGCTTTTATCGATGACTTTGGGTGCAGGAATCTCTTCGCAGATGGGTTTAGGGCCAACAATATTGGTAAAGCTACATTCCTTTTTAGTGGCTGCAGATGCTGCATGCTCCAAAGGTGACTTACCCGTAGTAACAGTTGATGCCACACTGGTTGCGGTAACGGGGTTAGCTACCGCAACAGCCGCAACGCTAGTACCCGCTGAACTTGCAGCTGCAGTACTGCTAGCGCCGATTGCGGCGATTGGCGCAGCACAACCGGATAGATAAGTTGCACCGCTTAAGGTAAGTAAAGTAAGCGCGGCAATCCAAAATGCCCGCATAGGTCTGCTTGCGTTACTTAGCTACTTTGCAGACAAAATTAAATACTCCAGCTGTCCAGCTTTCGCTAACTACAGGTTCGTATTTGCTATCAGGAGTATTGCTCTCTGATACTACTTTTCCAGAACCCTTGTTTCCAGAAAACTCTTTATAGGCAATAGGGCGGTAGCTAACTGTTGGGCAATCGTACTCATTTAGGCCAATAATGGAACTAACGGGTTCTTTATTGCTTGGGTTGGCGCCTGGCTTCTTAAAGTCCAGCATGGAAATAATTTGTGTTTTCTCACCCTGTGTTTGTACAGTATCTAAATCTATATACACCGTCATGACAGCATTGGAGCCAAGTTCTTTCCAGGCCGCATTAGCAGTTCCGTGTGCGGCAACAAAAAGAGCTGAAGCAGTCAGCGTAGCAAGAAGAATCTTTTTCATAAGGAACCTTATCAATGAGGGGTGTAACTAAGGGTTAAGCCTAAATATTATTTTATACGGCAAAAGCATCTTTGCCGTATTGGATATTACTTATTGCTCAATTCTAGAGTGTGAGTTGTCTTCTCAGGCTTCATTTGTAAAGGGAGGTACTCATTTTTAGCCCAAAGCGAATTCATATTTCTGTACCAAGGGCTTTGGACCCAGCCGGATTGACCTGTCTGATAAATAAAGAGAGACTTTTCAAGATCTGATAAGTCATAAATCGTACGCAGGCTTGGAGCCTGCAATGTTTCATAGGGGTTGTCTGAGCGCAATAACTCAAGTCGTCCCACATTAATCGTGTTGCTGTCGCCCGGAAATGGCGTACTGATGTTAAACAACTTTCCAAAGAGTGGAACTTTGCTAAGAGGGCGGTGCTCGGATATTGCAATATGCGCTTTGCCCTATGCCCACTTTTGTGGATCGTTGCCATATTCTTTCGCCAAGTAATCTAGTGCTTTATCAAGCGCATGATTTGCGGAATCTTGGCAGTTCTCAACGCTTGGTGTTTTAGGGTCATCACACCAAGGGCTTTCAGGATTTTTTAAGATACCCAATGTTGCGCCTCGGTAGTTTTTATCGCCATATGTTTGCGTGAAAATATAGCCAAGCCTTGAAAAAATATTTCTTGTGAGTTGATCGGCCCAAGCATTAAAAATTAATGCTCCTGAGCTATCCACTTTCATGTCGCCATTAAATTCCTTGGCGATTTCCATTGCTTGATTAGCTAATGGATGGCTTGATTTGCTGCTTTTGAATAACTCAAGTAGCGGCAATGAGCTGACCGAGAGCGTGTCAGCCTGCATGATTTTCATATCAGCAAAACTATGCGTATCTTTGGATTTAATTAATTCAACAATCCGATCGTAGCGGGCGGATAGGTCCCAATCTCCCGTGAGTGGATTGGGATCATTCGCTGCAATGATTCTCTGATTCGCAGTAGCTATCCACCCCTGATCTGGATTATTGCTGGCTGGCAACTGATCGAATGGGACATAGCCACTCCAGTCATATTGCTTCTCCCAGCCAATGGCTGGGGCAACGCCATACAAGCCCTGGTGAATGATTCTTTTGGGGGCGATGCCTGCTGCTTGGTAGGCGATATTCCCTTCCATATCAGCCATCACAACGTTTTGCATTGGCGCGTAATTTTTACGTAGGGCTGCTTTAAATGAATCTAGGTCTTTGGCGCGATTCATCTCCAAGAGGCCAGCGACAGATTGATTATCTATATCTAAAGCAGTCCACCGCAAAGCTAGCGCATATCTATCGGTATTAATTACGCGCTGTACACGAGCATATGAATCTGAAATCACAGGACCATGACGCGTTTCTTTGACAATGAATGTCAGTGGCGCCGAGCCTTTGATATCAATAATTTCTTGGTGGACTGTAAATGGCAGCATCCCATTTGGACCGCGATACATACTTGGATTGTTTGGATCTAATTGTTCCAGGTAAGTATCTTGAACATCCGGGTTGGTATTGGTAAAGCTCCATGCATATTTTTCAGTTCTACCTAAAACTATCGCTGGAATACCAGGTAGGGTGCCCCCAATAACATTGAGCCCTGGTGCATCTAGGTGAGCAAAATACCAAATAGCAGGTGCGGATAATCCAAGGTGTGGATCATTGGCGAGCAAAGGTTTGCCAGTATTAGTGAGTTTCCCGCTCAATGCCCAATTGTTGGATCCAATCTCATCCTTACCCCCTGGAAGATCAATATGTGACAGCTCGGTAGTGGGTAAATTTTTAGATTTGCTATCAGATGGCCCGCTCCGAGTGCTGAACACCCCAAGATCTTTATATAGTTTTGCGAAATCTACTGTTGTGAGGGGTTCGCTATTGGGCTGAAAGGATGGCATGACCTCCCAGATTTGTTTGGTGCTGAGATATTGCGACATCTCAAGTCGTTGCAGTTCTTTCTGCCAGTTGCCGCCTAGGTCATAGGCCATCATTAGCATCCAGGCAACGCTGTCGGTGGGCGACCAGTGACCAGGCTTAGAGCCAGTCAAAAAATATTCCACTGGAAGCGCCCATCCCAAGTTCGCATTACCAGCATTGACGCCATCAGCATAAGCTTGAAGTAATCTTTTAGCTGCTACTGGGTATTTATCAAATTGCTTTTCTGCGGCGCGTTTTATTCCAAGTGTGCGGATAAAGCGGTCTATGCCAACTGTATCAGGACCTAAGATCTCAGAAAGACGTCCGCTAGCAATGCGGCGATTCATCTCTAATTGCCAAGAGCGCTCGGTCGCGTGCAGGTAGCCTAGTGCAAATAGGGCATCAGCTTGACTTTTAGCTTGAATGTGGGGGATACCAGTTTCATCAAAAGAGATAACAACAGAATCCCCTAAGCTTTTAATTGTTCTTTTCCCAAAGGGATTGGATTGGGCTGAGTACAGATAAGCAATTACAACAGCAAGCACTATTAATACGGCACCCCCAGCAACCCAACGAAGCGGTCGCAAGAGTTTGTAAAAGCCTGCCATCTTGCCCTGATAATTCATATAAATATTGTAATGATTTAGGTCAATCCACCGTTAGATTTTAAGTCTTAGGCGGCACTAAAGTCTGTTTTTTTAGCCTACATGCTAAAATTCCCCCTGTCTTGATTTACATGCGCGGCAGTTATTGCTAGTGCGAGCCCGGGTGGTGAAATCGGTAGACACACAGGATTTAAAATCCTGCGACCTAAACAGTCGTGCCGGTTCGATTCCGGCCCCGGGCACCAATATCATTCGTCGTATTCATTTCTTATGAATTTGTCCAAATTCCTCCTCTGTCTTTGCTTGTATTCGATCTCCGCTTCAGCATGGTCAATTGACGTGATGGAGTTTCATTGCTCAAGAAAAGAAAAGGATTACACAGAGGAGTACGACATGAAAGTTACCTTGGCATCGGGTGGTGAAAAGGCTAAGGTTTATCTAGATGATCGTGATTTGGATCAATCAGATGCTTATGGCAAGCAAATGGTGAAGAGCGTTACCATGGCTCGCCCTAACATCCTGATTTTGATTGAGGCGAACTTCGAGCCAAAAAAATAATGGATGTTGCCTATCCAGCCGGAACGGTAACAACGCAAATCACGCTAGACCCCATTACTGGCAAGCTCAAAAAAGTAGAAAAGATTCAGGGTGGCATTTTGGGTGCCACGATTGGTAATGGCACACATGTGAGCGAAGAGAGTTGCGCGTTAACGAAGATGCCTTACAGAGTCACTACTAAATAAGACGCATCAGGCGCCATACCTAACTTCTAAAAAGCTAGTTAGGTTCTGTCACAAATCCCAGTTTAGTCAAGCCTGCGCGGCGTGATGCGGCAAGTACTTGAGCCACATACTCATACTTCACGGCCTTATCGGCGCGCAAATTTATCTCTGGCTGAGGATCTTTTTGAGCCGCTTTTTCTGCATAGCCATCAAAGGTTTTGAGATCAATCTGCGTACTATTCCAAAAGATTTGACCTTTAGCATCAATTGTCAGTTGTACCGACTCAGGCTTTACTTCATTACGAACACTATTGGCCTTTGGTAGCTCAACTTTCACAGCTTGTTGAATGACGGGCAGGGTGATGATAAAAATAATGAGTAGCACCAACATGACATCCACCATTGGTGTCATGTTGATTTCCGCCATGATGGCGTCATCGTTTTGGTCGTCTTGCAAATGAAACGCCATACTTATTCTCCAGAATTCACGCGGGCGCCAGTTACAAAGTAGGCTAATAAATCATTGCCAAAGCGATTGAGCTCGGCAACAAACAATTTGTTCGCGCGATTAATGGCGTTAAATCCTAATACCGCTGGAATAGCCACAGCAAGACCTAAGGCAGTCATGATCAATGCTTCACCAATGGGGCCGGCAACTTGATCGATTTGAGCGCTACCAGAGCTGCTAATCGAAATCAGCGCATGGTAGATGCCCCATACAGTGCCAAATAAACCAATAAATGGAGCAGTTGCGCCAGTTGAGCCCAAAAATGTCAGACCCTTTTGTAGGCTAGCGGCTACGCCATCAATGCTGTTCTTAATGCTTCTTGCCATCCACTCTGAATAGTTCAAGGTTTGGAGTAATTCACGATGATTGCTCGATTGACCTTGGTGGTGCACTGAAGCGCTGCTTGCTGATTTAGCAATCTGATAGTAGGGGTTGTTAGCTGGAGCGCTAAATGATTGCAAGCCTTGCTCAAATGAGTTCGCATGCCAGAAGTGATCAAGCTCAGGCTTGAGCTTGCGAAGATTGGGTAATTCCCAAAGGCGGGTGAGCAAAATAACCCAGGTAATGATTGAGCATGCCAATAGTGCAATTGCCACAAAGCGGGTGATGCCGTCGCCTTCAAGCCAGAGATTCGCAATTCCAAAAGGTGTATTCATAGCGCTTAATTCTTGAGGTTAAATTTAATTAAAAGATTTGTTGAAATTCGTTGGGGTGAGCCATTTACTAAAAAAGGTTTAAAGCGATAACGCCGACCGATATCAGTAGCGGCGCGATCGAGTCTAGGAAAGGAGCTTGATTGCAATATTGCAACATCTTCAACTTCACCCGTTTCAGAAATAATTAAACGCACCACTACTGTTCCTTGTTCTCCAGATCTCTTAGAGAAAGAAGGGTAATACGCATCAGCATCAGGCTGGAATACAACAATCAGTTTACCAATGTCTGTCTGTATGGGGGTGCCGCTGGCTCCGCCAGAAGTTGCTGGTGCTACAGCGGCGTTTTGTGTCTGACTTTGAGCTGATGATTCACTCTTTTGTGTAGGGGTATTTTGCGTTTGGGGTGGAGATGTTTTTGGAGAAGTCTTATCTTCCACTGTTTTCTTTTTTGGCTCTTCTTTAGGTTTTGGCGGTGGCGCAGGTGGTTGCTGACTTTTGCTCGAAGCAGTATCTGGGCTGACTAAATTCGCCATGACGCGTTCGTCATCGACACGAGTCGGTTTGGAGGTCCAGTGTAAGAATTCTAGGGCTGGAAATGCATGCAATAAAAGCACGATACCGATAATGATTCGCTCAGTTTTGGTGAACGGCAAGCGCTCATCCAACTTATGCCAAAAAGTGCTCATGAAATAGATCCCAACTGCGCTGTACTAACGCGATGGTTCTTGAGATCGGTATGCATTAAATCTTGCGCCATCTTCAGAAGTGCTTGCTCATCTTTGCTGCTAAAAAAATGCACGGCACCATATTCTGAGGAATCGCCATTAGCGGAGTCTGCTTGATTGAGCGCAAGCGCCTCTAATTGCCGCTTTAACTGCTTTGCTACTGCTTCGCTAGTATCGATGAGGGTAATTTTGTCGCCAAGCAGTTTGCGAATGGCTTTACGTAAAAAAGGATAGTGAGTGCAGCCCAAGACAATCGTGTCGGAGCCCGCTACCTGAATGGGCTCTAAATGCTTAGCAAGTAACTCTAAGGTTTCTCCATCGTTCGCTTTGCCTGCTTCAATCAGCGGCACTAGGCCTGCACCAGCTTGTTTAATAAATTGACAATGATTAGGCAACGTGGAGAGCAGGGCATTGAACTTGTCGCTATTTAGAGTTGCTTCAGTCGCTAAGACGCCAACGATGCCGTTTGCTGATTGCATCGCTGCAGGCTTGATGCCTGGCTCAACGCCCACAATCGGAATTGAGATTGTGGCGCGAATATCTTTAATTGCTTCTGCAGTTGCAGTGTTGCAAGCAACCACGATGGCATCGCAACCGACTTGAGCAAGATGCTTGCAAAGACTTAAGCTACGCTGCGCAATCCAATCGGGAGATTTTTCACCATAAGGTGCATTTACTGAATCAGCTAAGTAGATGTAGTCGTGTTGTGGAAGCTGGCGCAGTGCCTCATCCAAAATGGATAAGCCACCAACGCCAGAATCAAAAACGCCTATTAACGACAATTCAGTGCCAACTCAGTACCAAGTAAAAATTAGTCAATAAAAGTGAATTAAGCAATCTTGACGGGAATGCCGCCAATTTTTGCTTGCCATTCTTTTGGACCAGTCTCATGCATTGAGATGCCTTCCGAATTCACGGCAACTGTTACTGGCATATCTTTGACTTCAAACTCATAGATTGCTTCCATACCCAGATCGGCAAAGCCAACTACTTTAGAAGTCTGAATTGCTTTAGAAACGAGATAAGCGGCGCCACCAACGGCCATAAGGTAAGCGGACTTATGTTTCTTAATCGCTTCAATAGCAACTGGACCACGTTCTGCTTTACCGATCATGGAGATTAAGCCAGTTTTAGCCAGCATCATTTCGGTGAACTTATCCATGCGGGTAGAGGTGGTAGGACCTGCTGGGCCAACAACTTCATCGCGCACAGGATCTACTGGGCCAACATAATAGATGACACGGTTTTTGAAGCTCACTGGCAATTCTTCGCCTTTAGCGAGCATGTCCTGAATACGTTTGTGTACAGCATCACGACCGGTCAAAATTTTGCCATTAAGAAGCAATGTCTCGCCTGGTTTCCAGCTGGCGACTTCTTCCGCAGTCAAAGTATCTAAATTGATGCGCTTAGATTTTTGAACGTCTGGTGTCCAAGTGACATCTGGCCAATCAGAGAGGGAGGGCGCTTGTAGTTTTGCAGGACCATCACCGTGTAAATGGAAATGAACGTGACGTGTTGCTGCGCAGTTTGGAATCATGGCTACAGGCAATGAAGCAGCATGGGTTGGGTAATCCAAAATCTTGATATCAAGAACAGTGGCTAAACCGCCTAAGCCTTGAGCGCCAATACCCAGTTTGTTAACTTTGTCATAGAGCTCTAAGCGCAATTCTTCAACGCGGTTCTTAGGGCCTCGCTCAATGAGCTCTTGAATATCTACTGGACCCATCAAAGCTTCTTTAGCCATCAACATGGCCTTCTCTGGTGTACCGCCGATACCGATACCCAGAATGCCAGGAGGGCACCAGCCAGCACCCATGGTTGGAACAGTTTTCAATACCCAATCGACAATCGAGTCAGATGGGTTGAGCATTACCATCTTGGCTTTGTTTTCAGAGCCGCCACCTTTAGCGGCGCAAATAACTTCAACATCATCGCCTGGAACAATTTCATAATGAACAACAGCGGGGGTGTTATCACCGGAGTTCTTACGTTTGCCTGCGGGGTCAGTTAATACAGAAGCACGTAAAGTGTTGTCAGGATTAAGGTAAGCACGACGCACACCTTCATTCACCATTTCAGTCACGCTCATAGTGGCATCTGCCCATTGAACATTCATGCCAATCTTCAAAAAGACCACTGCAATACCGGTATCTTGGCAAAGCGGACGATGACCTTCAGCGCACATGCGGCTATTAGTCAAAATTTGCGCAATCGCATCTTTGGCTGCTTCACCTTTTTCCAAGGAGTAAGCCTTACCCATGGCATCAATAAAGTCCTTAGGGTGGTAGTAGGAAATGAACTGGAATGCGTCGGCAACGCTTTGAATGAGGTCGTTTTGTTTAATCTGAGTCATGGTTTTAGGCTTATTTCCACATAATTAGTAAGGTTTCCCCTATTTTAAGGGTTTGCCATAGAGCAAATCCCAAGTGTTTTCACTTATCTTCGTAATTCTTGAGGGGGTATAACCCATCATTTTGCTGGTTTTTGGCAAAAAAAGAACATTGTTTATTAAATAGAGGGCAGTGAAGCATGGAGCCATTAAAGCAAGAAAACCGCGTTTTTAACCCACCTGCAGACTTTGTTAAGGGTGCGGCTATTCCAGGCATGGATGCCTACAAAAAGCTTTGCGCTGAAGCTGAAAAAGATTACGACGGTTTCTGGGGTCGCCTCGCTAAAGAGAATATCTACTGGAAAAAACCATTTACCAAAGTTTTGGACGAGTCCAAGGCTCCTTTTTATAAGTGGTTTGAAGATGGCACAACCAATGCTTCCTATAACTGTTTAGATCACCAAGTTGAAGCTGGTCTAGGTGATAAGACAGCGATTATTTTTGAAGCCGATGATGGCACCGTAACTAAAGTTAGTTACAAAGAGATGCTTGAGCGTGTTTGCAAAATGGCAAACGCACTGCGCAAGATGGGCATCAAGTCTGGTGACACTGTCATTATTTATATGGCAATGACCATCGAAGGTATTGTGGCAATGCAAGTATGTGCTCGTATTGGTGCAATTCACTCTGTAGTGTTTGGCGGTTTCTCTGCACAAGCATTACGTGACCGCATCATTGACGTTGGTGCAGTAGCAGTGATTACTGCTGACGGTCAATATCGTGGCGGCAAATCATTGCCTTTGAAAGCTATTTGTGATGAAGCACTCTCTACAGGCGAATGTGGCAACGTTAAGCATGTGATCGTAAGCAAGCGCACCGGTACTGCGATTGAGATGAAAGCAGGTCGCGACGTTTGGATGCAAGATATTGTGGCTAATGAGGCTACAACTTGTGAGCCAGAGTGGGTAAGCGCTGAGCATCCACTCTTTATTCTGTATACATCGGGTTCTACTGGTAAGCCAAAGGGTGTGCAGCACTCAACTGGTGGTTACCTCTTGTGGGCAATTCTCACAATGAAGTGGACCTTTGATATCAAACCAACTGACGTATTCTGGTGTACAGCTGACATTGGTTGGGTAACAGGTCACTCATACATCACATACGGCCCATTAGCAGTAGGTGCTACTGAGATTGTGTTTGAAGGTGTGCCAACTTATCCAAATGCTGGTCGTTTCTGGGATATGATCCAAAAACACAAAGCAAGCATTTTCTACACCGCACCAACAGCAATACGTTCATTAATCAAAGCATCCAGCAATGATCAAGCGGTGCATCCAAAGAGCTATGACTTATCTTCATTGCGTCTTTTGGGTTCAGTAGGCGAGCCAATTAATCCAGAGGCATGGATGTGGTATTGCGAAAATGTGGGTGGCTCACGTTGCCCAATCGCAGATACTTTCTGGCAGACCGAAACTGGTGGCCACATGATTTCCCCATTGCCTGGCGCAACACCAATGATTCCAGGTTCATGCACATTGCCATTGCCAGGTATTCAGGCGGCGATTGTTGATGAAGCTGGTCATGATGTGCCTAACGGAAACGGCGGTATCTTGGTTGTTAAGCGTCCATGGCCTTCTATGATTCGCACTATTTGGAATGACCCAGATCGTTTCGTGAAGTCTTACTTCCCGGAAGAGTTGGGCGGCAACCTTTACCTCGCAGGTGACGGCGCTATTCGTAACAAAGAAACCGGTTACTTCACCATTACTGGTCGAATCGATGACGTCTTGAACGTATCAGGTCACCGTATGGGTACGATGGAAATCGAATCTTGCTTGGTGGCTAATCCATTAGTTGCTGAAGCGGCAGTAGTTGGTCGCCCAGATGATTTAACTAGTGAAGCCATTTGCGTATTCGTGGTTCTCAAAGGCGGTCGACCAACAGGTGAAGATGCTAAGAAGGTCGCAACAGAATTACGTAACTGGGTAGGCAAAGAGATTGGTCCAATCGCTAAGCCAAAAGATGTTCGCTTCGGTGATAACTTACCAAAAACCCGTTCAGGTAAGATCATGCGTCGTCTCTTGCGCGTAATCGCGAAGGGCGAGGAAGTGACTCAAGACACATCCACTTTGGAAAACCCAGCAATCTTGGAGCAACTCAAAGAGTCTCTCTAAGCTGTATTTACTGGGATTTGGGGCAAAACCCTTTCGGCAATCGTATAATCATCGGTTCCGGAAGGGTGGATGAGCGGTTTAAGTCACACGCCTGGAAAGCGTGCGTAGGTTAATAGCCTACCGCGGGTTCGAATCCCGCCCCTTCCGCCAAATAATACGAAACCACCTTCGGGTGGTTTTTTATTTCTCCGGATGCACTAAGATGGTCTTAAGAATTTAAAAAGGGGTGAATAATTAATGAAACTTGTAAAACAAAGTTGCGCCCCATTATTTCTATTAATTATGAGTATCGGAGTTGCGCAAGCTCAATTTGATTCCCTGTTTGGACCCAGTCAAACCAAAGCTCAACAGCAACAGTCTATTCTGAAAACGAATGACAATATTCTTAAAAGGCTTTATCAAATTGAGCCAAGAGCGAAGGACTTGATAGAAAAGTCTCCTGGCTATGCCGTGTTCAGTAATTTTGGAATGAAGATATTCATAGCGGGCGGTGGTTCAGGGAAGGGCGCTGTTTATCAGGCTAGCCCCAAAAAAATCACTTACATGGATATGGTTGAAGTGCAGGCTGGTCTTGGAATGGGTATCAAATCATTTCAGATGGTTTATATCTTTCAAACGGCCGATTCTATGAATAGTTTTGTTAATTCAGGCTGGACTTTTGGCGGTCAAGCTTCAGCGGCGGCTAAGTATGATGGCCAAGGGGATTCATATCAGGGCGCGCAATTAGTGGCTCCCGGTATCTTGGCTTACCAACTCATCGATTCTGGTTTGGCGGTAGAAATCACCGCCAAAGGAACCAAGTACTACAAAGACGACGATTTAAATTAAGCAAATACTGAAATTTAGCCCCCAAACATTCAAGCATATGAACCTAAAAAAGATCCTCGCAATCATAGTTGCACTTTTCCCTTTGTTGGTAATCGCACAAACGGCAACCGTGTACTACAACGGCGATATTCTGACGATGGAAGAAGAAAAACCTCAATATGTTGAAGCTGTTGTGGTTAAGGATCGCAAGATTGTTTATACCGGCAATATTCAAGAGGCTTTAGCGCAGGCAGGCAGCAATCCAATGCTTGAGGATTTAAAGGGTAAAACTTTATTACCCGGGTTTATTGATTCCTGGGGTCATTTCACCTTGATTGCTCAAAATACTCTGGGTGTGAACTTGGGATATTTTTCACGTAAGCCTCCACACACCACCCAAGAACTCATCAGCCGTTTAAAAACAGAGGCTAAGCCTTTTAACGATTGGATTATTGGAGTGGAGTATGCCGATGCCTTTTTGACAGATGGCCCACTGACAATTGCGATGTTGGATGCAGCTTTTCCGAACCAACCAGTCTTTGTGAACAATATTTCGACTTTGACTGGAATTGTTAACTCAGCTGGCTTAAAGAAGCTGGGCTTTACTAAAGCCACTAAAGTGACACAAGGAATGCTCCCGGTTAATCCTCAAACCGGAAAGCTCACTGGTGAATTGGTTGGTAGTCCAAACTTTGAGGCAACAGCTAAAGCCTTCGGTAAATACTCTCGCGACTTATTGATGGAGACATATCGCAAAGCGGAAAGGATATACGCATCCAATGGATATACAACAGCGCAAAGTTATCAGCCTACCCCTGAAGATTTGCAGAATATGCGCCAAGCAATTGAGCGGAGGGTAGTTTCTCTAGATTTAGTTGCATTACCCACCTCTGATGTGGTTGATCGCTTGCTGGAAATTAATCCTCATTATCCATTTGGCATTTATACCAATGGAGATGGCGGCTTTAAGGTTGCTGGCATGTTGGTTTCTACAGACGGTGCGCCGCAATTGCGTCTAGCCTATTTCACCAAACCCTATCTTGATACTACGGGATTTCCAAAAGATTGGCGTGGCATGGCAGTTGCCACCCAAGATGTTATTGATCATTATGCAAAATTGGCCTACGAAAAGAATATCCAATACTTTGGCTACTCCAATGGTGATGCGGGTATTGATATGACACTTGCCGGAATTGCAAAGGCGATACGTGTGACGGGTATTGCAGATGATCGCCGAACCGTCATTGCGCATTTCATTTTTGTACGCGATGATCAACTAAATCAATATAAAACAAACAAGATTCTTCCTCAATATATGCCTAACCATATTTGGATGTATGGTGACGTGTACAAAAAAATTCTAGGAAGTGATAGAACCAACAATATGCTGCCACTGGCTTTGACTCAAGCAAAAGGTCTTCCTTTTGGTATTCATAATGACACCCCATCTTCTGGACCGAGCGCACTCTTTACTATTTGGACTTCAGTCAATCGCAAGACTTATGACGGGGAAACAATAAATCCAGATCAGCGGATTGATCCCTACACAGCATTGCGAAGCTTTACTGCTGTTCCAGCCTACATGTACAAGGAAGAGGCAAACAAAGGCAGCATTACCGCAGGAAAGCTTGCGGATATGGTGGTATTGGATCGGAGCCCATTGAAAGTGGATCCAATGGAAATTAAGGATATCCGCGTCATGCAAACCATTAAGGCGGGTAATTTGCTTTATCAGTAGGAAACTAGTTCTTAATCTGCATGACTAAGCCACCTTTGGGTGGTTTCTATATGTATGTAAGATTGGTTAACTGCACAGTTTTCAATATCGGCTATGCTCTGAGCAAGCATTAGAAAACCTAGTTTAGTGATAAAAAGCAAGCTTGGTAATAGACCAAATTATTAAGGACTAAATATGATTTTTGCAATTTTGTTGATGGATAGGTCTGGCACTGCTGATTTACGTGTGCAAGTTCGACCTGAGCACCGTGCATATTTGGCACAGCAAGCTGATCGTATGGCTTTCGCTGGCCCGCTTACTTCTGAAGATGGAAAATCCGTTACGGGAAGTCTCTTGGTAATGGATTTTCCAAGTAGAGCTGCGGTAGATGAGTGGTTAAGCAATGAACCTTTTACCAAAGCGGGCGTCTATGAAAAACCCGTTATCCATGTATTCAACAATATGTGGGCACAAAAGGTAGGGTTCCCTCCGGCGCAATAAACATGGTTACATGCCGATATCTGAAAATAAAGCCACCAAATTGGTGGCTTTATTTATTTGCGTGTATTAAAACTAAATCAACCTAAATTGGTTTAATTTGTAGCTTTCTAAATTTCACAATGCCACCCGCAGACTGAAGTGCGATCGGACCCTCGGCGAAGCGACCATCTTGCGCATCGCCTACGGTCACTACACCATTGAGACTCACTTTGAAGTGGGGTCCATTAGCTACGATTTCCATCGTATTCCAGCGGCCACCGGCTTTGGGAACAGGATTGACTTTTGCAACGTCCACAATGGCTCCAGTTGCGTAGGCTTGTTCAGGACGTGTATCCCAAATGTTCACCTCGTATCCGTTAGCAGCGGTAATTTTGTTGGGATCTTGGCAGCGAATAAAAATACCGCTGTTGGTATTGGACTCAACCCAAAATTCAGCTTTGATAATGAAATTTTTGTAGGACTTTGTACTTACTAAAAATCCTGTAGGTTTATTGCTCTGAATCATCCCATTACCAATAACCCAGCTGGCATCACCCACGATATCCCAGCCATTGAGGCTAACGCCGTCAATAAGGTCAACAAAACTATCTTGGTTTTGTGCCATTGCAGGGCTGCAAATGATTAGATGAAAGCAGAATAATGAGAGAGCTATCTTTTTGAGGGTGAAATTCATTACGTCTCCGTTTTATTATGGATTTACCAGTACCCATTGTTACTGATAAGAATTCAAGATAACAAGTAGATGCTTTCCCTGAATTTGGGCAAGAAGAATCCCAAAATCCATTAGACTTGAGTCATGAAATCATCAAAAATGCGCTTAAATTGGGTTCCTACTGTCTTTTTGGCTGCGGCTTTGACTGCTGGTATAAGCGCCTGCGGCTCAATAGAGCAGGCTGCTCAAGATGATTGCACCTCGATTGGTTGGCAAATCGGCAGCAAGGGCTACCAGGACTGCTACAAAGCGAGACTCTATGAGCGCAAACTCGACTATTCATTGCCGCCAGGCGACAAGCCCTCCCCATCTCTGCTATAACTAGAGTAAACCCTTAAATTAGCCCTTTTAGTGTCCCTTGAGTTCCGTCAAGGACTTAGGGTTAGAAATATTCCAAAATCAAGGTGTTATGGAGCAAAAATCCCTATTTAAAGGGATACTCTCATGTGCGCTATTTGCGAAAAGCTAATTACATAAAAAAGTAAGAGACTACAAACTATGAATCACCCAAACCCTTCCAAGGAAGTCAGTGCGGTTGCAGTTGCTACTGAACAAGATTTACGGGAGACCATTCGTCGCAAAAGTAAATTAAAAGGTCGTCAAGCCGATGACGTCTCGATTGCTGAAGTGCGACAGTTAATTGGTAATGCGCCACATCGCCGTGATTTGTTAATTGAAAATCTACACAAGCTCAATGATGAGTACCGTGCGTTGCATGACCGTCATTTAGTTGCACTGGCAAAAGAAATGAATTTGCCAATGTCTGAAGTCTATGAAGTAGCAACTTTCTATCATCACTTTGAAGTAGTGCGTGGCAACGATCCAGTTGCCGACATCACCGTACGCGTATGTGACGGTGTTGCATGTGAACTAGCTGGCGCGCAAAACCTCTTAGCTAAGCTGCCTGCCATCTTAGGCAACCCAAATGTAAAAGTGGTTGCGGCACCTTGTGTAGGGCGTTGTGAGCAAGCTCCAGTAGCAGTTGTGCACCAATACCCAGTGATATTCGCTACCACTGACAAGGTGCAAGCGGCAGTCAATAACAAACTGACTACTCATCCCGTGGCAAAGGATGATGCTAACTTCGAGCCAGCATCACTGGCCGAGCATGGTGTGTCGCCACAAGGCCAGAACCAAGCAATTTCACCGGACTATGTAGGCTATGAGTCATATCGCGCTAAAGGTGGATATGCATTAGCCAAAGAAATCGTTGAAGGCAAACGTGATGCCGAAAGCATCATCAAAGCCATAGAAAATTCTGGTTTGCGCGGCTTAGGTGGAGCGGGCTTCCCAGCAGGTCGTAAGTGGCGCATTGTGAAAGATCAAGCAGCGCCTAAGTTAATGGCGGTCAATATTGACGAAGGTGAGCCAGGTACATTTAAAGACCGTACTTATCTTGAGCGTGATCCACACCGTTTCTTAGAAGGCTTGTTAATTGCCGCCAATGTAGTAGGTATTGATGCTTGCTATATTTATTTGCGTGACGAGTATCACGGTTGCCGTGAGTTGCTTGAGAAAGAATTAGCCAAACTCAAAGCGAATCCACCATTTGCGATTCCTAATATTGAATTACGTCGTGGAGCAGGCGCCTACATCTGCGGTGAAGAGTCCGCGATGATTGAAAGTATTGAAGGTAAGCGTGGTGAGCCACGTATGCGTCCTCCATACATTGCACAGGTCGGATTGTTTGGTCGACCAACACTAGAGCACAACTTTGAAACCTTGTATTGGGTACGCGATATTGTCCAGCGTGGACCAGAGTGGTTTAGCTCCTACGGCCGTCATGACCGCAAAGGTTTGCGTAGCTACAGCGTGAGTGGCCGAGTAAAAAATTTTGGTGTGAAATTAGCCCCAGCCGGCATCACTATTCAAGAACTTATTGATGAGTATTGTGGCGGCATGCAAGACGGTCACCAGTTTTATGGTTACTTGCCGGGAGGCGCGTCAGGCGGCATCTTGCCAGCAACCATGAATGACATTCCGCTCGACTTTGATACTTTGCAGCCTTATGGTTGCTTCATTGGTTCTGCTGCTGTGATGGTATTTAGTAATCAAGATAAAGCACGTGATATGGCATTGAATGTTATGCACTTCTTTGAGCATGAAAGCTGTGGTCAATGCACCCCATGCCGCGTGGGTACAGGTAAAGCTGCAAAGCTCATGCAAGCCAAGTCTTGGGATCAAGAAACGCTTGAAGATTTAGCAACTGTGATGGTCGATGCCTCGATCTGTGGCTTAGGTCAAGCGGCGCCAAACCCCATTCGCTGTATTCATAAATATTTCCCACAAGAAATTGCATAAAAAAGAATTGGGAAGAACGAGACAAATATGAACGCACCAACTAATCCAAAAGAACTCGAATTGCAAACTGTTGAATTCAAGTTAGACGGCAAGACGATTGTTTCCTATGAGGGTGAAACGATTCTCAAAGCCGCGAAACGTCATGGCATTGATATTCCGCATTTGTGCTTTAAAGATGGCTATCGCCCAGATGGTAACTGCCGTGCTTGCGTAGTTGAAATCAATGGTGAGCGCACTTTGGCGCCAAGTTGCTGCAGAAGCGCAACCCCAGGCATGGAAGTCAAGGCCAACAGTGAACGCGCCCTTAAAAGCCAGAAACTTGTTTTAGAGATGCTTCTTTCCGACATGCCTGATGAAGGATTTAAGTGGGTAGGTGACTCTAAAGAAGAAGAGAAAGAACATCAACATGGCGAGCTCAGCACTTGGGCTGCGCGCATGGATGTGACTGTACGTCCAGAGCTCAAAGCGCTTCGTCGTGAAAAAGTCAACAATGATCTTTCGCATCCAGCGATGGCAGTGAATCTCGATGCTTGTATTCAATGTAATCGTTGTGTGCGCGCTTGCCGTGAAGAGCAGGTAAATGATGTGATTGGTTATGCCATGCGTGGTGCGCATAGCGTGATCGTATTTGATCTAAATGACCCAATGGGCGAGAGCACTTGCGTTGCTTGCGGCGAATGTGTGCAAGCATGTCCTACAGGTGCATTAATGCCTAAAGGTCTCATTGGTTCACAAACCGTTGACCGTAAAGTTGACTCTGTATGTCCATTCTGCGGTGTCGGCTGTCAAATCACCTATAACATTAAGAATGACAAGATTGTGAGCGTAGAAGGCCGTGACGGGCCAGCTAATCACAATCGTTTGTGTGCTAAAGGTCGCTTTGGTATGGACTACATCCATAATCCACAGCGCTTAACAAAGCCATTGATTCGTAAGCCTGGCGTACCTAAAGATGAATCCATCTTAGAAGGTAAACAAGATTGGTCAGATATCTTCCGTGAGGCAACTTGGGAAGAGGCGCTCGATTTAGCTGGTGGCAAACTCAAAGAGCTTAAAGATAAGCATGGCCTCAAGGTATTGGCGGGCTTTGGTTCTGCTAAAGGTAGCAATGAAGAGGCTTACTTATTTCAAAAACTCGTTCGCACTGGGTTTGGTAGTAATAACGTAGACCATTGCACACGTCTTTGCCACGCATCATCTGTTGCTGCGCTCTTAGAGGGTGTTGGCTCTGGGGCAGTAAGCAACCAAGTTAATGACGTAGAGCATTCCAGCTTGATTATGTTGATTGGTTCTAACCCAACTGCAAACCATCCAGTAGCTGCAACCTGGTTTAAGAATGCCGCTAAGCGTGGCGCTAAATTAGTATTGTGCGATCCACGCAAAACCGAAATTAGTAAACATGCATGGCGCACCATGCAGTTCAAGCCTGATACTGATGTGGCAATGCTCAATGCCATGATCTACACGATCATCGAAGAGGGCTTGGCTGATAAAGATTTCATCGCCAATCGCGCAAATAACTTTGAAGCCTTAAAAGAAAATATCAAAGGCTATAGCCCAGAAGCAATGGCGCCAATCTGTGGCATTCCAGCAGAGACCCTGCGTGAAGTTGCAAGAGAGTTTGCGACTACTAAATCAGCCATGATTTTGTGGGGCATGGGCGTTAGCCAGCACGTTCACGGCACAGACAATGCACGTTGCTTAATTGCTTTGGTCAGTATTACTGGTCAAATTGGTAAACCTGGCTCGGGCTTACATCCATTGCGTGGTCAAAATAATGTTCAGGGCGCCAGTGATGCTGGATTGATTCCGATGATGTTCCCGAACTATCAGCGCGTGGATAACCCCGAAGCGCATGCTTGGTTTGAGAAGTTCTGGAATACATCGCTGGATAAGAAACCTGGTTACACCGTCGTGGAAATCATGCACAAGATTACTGCGCCTGATAGCGACCCAGATAAGATTCGTGGCATGTATGTTGAGGGTGAGAACCCAGCCATGAGTGACCCTGATTTGAATCACGCACGTCACGCATTGGCATCCTTAGAGCATTTAGTCGTGCAAGATATTTTCATGACCGAGACTGCTTTATTAGCAGACGTTGTATTGCCAGCGAGTGCTTAGCCGGAGAAGGTTGGTACCGCAAGTAACACTGACCGTATGGTACAGATGGGTAGAAAAGCGGTTGAGCCCCCAGGCGATGCCAAGGCAGACTTGTGGATCATCCAAGAAATTGCTAAACGTATGGGTCTCAACTGGAACTACCAAGGTCCTGATGCTGGTGTGGCAGAGGTGTACGAAGAGATGCGCCAAGCAATGCATGGTGCTATCAAAGGAATTACATGGGACCGCTTAGTTAAAGAATCTAGCGTGACTTACCCATGCCTATCTTTAGAAGACCCAGGTCGTCCAATCGTATTTGATGACAAATTTGCTACTGCTGATGGCAAAGTGAAGTTGGTTCCTGCAGACATCATTCCGGCAAATGAGCGCCCAGATGCTGAGTACCCATTTGTGCTGATTACCGGTCGACAGTTAGAGCATTGGCATACCGGCAGTATGACGCGCCGTGCTACTGTGCTTGACGCAATTGAGCCACTCGCCACCGTATCCATGAATGGTGAAGACATGACTCAGCTTGGTGTATCTGCTGGTGATGTCATCACGGTCCAATCCCGTCGAGGTGAGGTAGGTATTCATGTGCGTAGAGATGATGGCACTCCAAGAGGCTCCATCTTTATTCCGTTTGCATACTATGAGGCAGCAGCAAACCTTATTACCAACCCGGCCTTAGATCCATTTGGCAAGATTCCAGAGTTTAAGTACTGCGCAGTCAAACTAACCAAGGGTGGCGAACCATCCAAAGTGGTGGGCTATGGCACAAATGCACCAAACGGACCTCAATTAATGGCCAATGTCTAAGGGCGGATCTAAGTAAGAAGCAAATCAAGTAAAAGGGCTTCATCAGGAGCCTTTTACTTAGGCGTACATGTAGTCAAGCATTCATTCAAACCAAAATAGGTTTGCCCCTTAAAATAACCTTCTTATGGTCAGCTTTAACTCATCCACCCAAAATGCTCAAGGCGCTCAAACTGAGTTGCCTGTACTTATCATTGGAGCAGGGCTTGCTGGATTAACTGTGGCTTTGCATATGGCAGAGAGCCAGCCTGTGATTCTCATGGCCAAGCGTGGTCTAAGTGAGGCAGCAACAGCATGGGCGCAAGGTGGCATTGTTGGTGTGGTGGATAAAGAGCATGACAGTATTGATGCTCACGTAGCAGATACCTTAAATGCAGGCGCCGGTTTGGTTGTGGAGTCTACAGCTCGTTATATCGCTGAAGAAAGCGCGCAGGCGATTGAGTGGTTGGTTGATCAAGGCGTACCGTTTACAGAAGATAAATCTGGTCCAATGGGTTTGCATCTGACGCGCGAAGGCGGACACAGTCATCGTCGCATTGCACACGCTGCTGATGCAACCGGTAAAGCCATTCATGAAGTCTTACTAGACAAAGCAAAAGCGCATAAGAATATTCAGATTTTGGAGCATTGGATTGCTCTTGATCTTATTACCAATCGTCATTTAGATGCTAAAACACAGCGCACTACACCCAATCGTTGCTATGGTGTGTATGCCCTAGATATTAAAAATAACCGTGTTGAAACGATTGCTGCTAAATCTGTAGTGTTAGCCACTGGCGGTGTAGGTAAAGTCTATCGCTATACCAGCAATCCCGATACTGCTACAGGTGACGGTATTGCGATGGCTTGGCGTGCGGGTTGTCGTGTTGGCAATATGGAATTTATCCAATTCCACCCAACCTGTCTGTATCACCCAAGTGATAGAACGTTCCTTATTACCGAAGCGATGCGCGGTGAGGGTGGCTTATTAAAGCTACCAGATGGCACACGCTTTATGCCAGAGCATGATGAGCGTAATGAACTTGCGCCACGCGATATCGTGGCACGCGCCATCGACTTTGAAATGAAAAAGCATGGCTTGGATTATGTGCATCTGGATGCGACTCATTTGGGTGAAGCATTCATCAAAGAGCATTTCCCAATGATTTATGCGCGTTGCTTAAGTTTGGGTCTGGATATCACCAAAGAGCCAATTCCGGTAGTTCCCGCCGCGCATTACACCTGTGGCGGAGTTGTCACGGATCTCAAAGGCCGCACCGATTTACCAGGTCTTTATGCAGTTGGTGAGGCTACATACACCGGATTACATGGCGCTAATCGTCTAGCAAGTAATTCGTTACTCGAGTGTGTAGTCATTGGAAAGGCAGCCGCGCAAGATATTTCAGAATTAAAAGCTCCAGCAATGCCAATCCTTCCACTCTGGGACGAAAGTCAAGTGGAAGACGCAGACGAGCAAGTGGTTATTGCGCATAACTGGGATGAGTTGCGTTCATTGATGTGGAACTATGTGGGTATCGTACGAACCAATCGAAGATTAGAGCGCGCTTTGCATCGCATTAAGTTATTGCGCTACGAGGTACAAGAGTATTACGCTAACTTTAAAGTGACTCGTGACCTTATCGAGTTGCGTAACCTTCTAGAGTGCGCTGAATTGATTGTTAGATCCGCCCTTATGAGAAGAGAGAGTAGGGGTCTGCATTACAGCCGAGACTATCCAGGTACTTGGGCGGTGTCATACCCAACCATTCTGACTCCGCAAGTGGAGGGTAGCGAAAGCTCCCCAGAAGCCTAAGCTCCTAAATCACCACAATTTCCCAAATTACCATAGTTGTTTAACCTCTAAGGCGTTTGATGCTAAGCTAAAGCATCTCATTTGGGAGTACCCATGGCTAGCTTTAAAGAGGATATGTCAGAACACATTGGCGCCGTCTATCAGACCGTCATTGATGAGGCAAAAAGCTGGTTTAGCCTCTTAAAAGAAATCTGGCCACTGCTTTTCCTCTTGTTGTTGGGTCTTGCCATTCTTTTATGGTTCGCAAAGCCTGCGCCCCAAAAAAAGTGCAAATGGCAACCGGTATTGGCGGTTCCTATAAGTTGATGGGTGAGCAATATCAGGCTTACTTCAAAAGCATGGGTATTCACCTTCAATTAGTAGAAACGCACGGCTCACAGGAAAATCTGCAACGCTTGATTGACCGCAAAGACCCTATACAAGCAGCTTTTGTTCAGGGTGGTTTGATTAATGTTGATAACTTATCAGGCGTAGAGTCACTCGGTAGCGTGGACTTTGAGCCAGTATGGGTCTTCTATCGCCACAAACTTTACGATGAGAAAAAACATATTCTTGATCGGGATATTGCTAAGCTGAAGATCAATATTGGTCCGGTTAGCAGTGGCACCCATACCCAAGCATTGAATATCTTAAAGCTCAATAGTCTACAAACCAATTCGCCAAATTTGCTTTCACTATCAAATGCGGATGGGGCAGCTGCTTTAGAGCGCGGAGAGATTGATGCCATCATCTTGGTGGATGGTTTTGAATCTCATACAGTTTAAAGATTGATTAAAAACCCAGAAATACATTTAGCGAACTTTGGTAAAGCAAATGCCTACGCCCGTTTAATGCCGTATTTTGAGGAGCTAACGGTCCCAATGGGTGGTTTTGATTTAGGGAGGAATATTCCTGACTATCCAATTCAGCTTATATCAACCACAACCAATTTATTGATTGATAACCGCCTTCATCCAGCAATACAAGCTTTATTCCTAGAGGCTGCAAAAGAAATCAATGGCAAGAAATCTTACTTTGCAAAGTCAGGACAGTTTCCAAGTTATATCAATACTGAAGCGCCATTGAGTAGTGAGGCAAAGTATTACTACGAGAAGGGTATGCCAGCGCTGATGAAATACTTGCCATTCTGGTTGGCTGAATTTATTGAGCGGATGTTTGTACTTCTCTTGCCATTTGCAGCATTTGCTTACCCAATCATCAAATCGATTCCAACTTATCGAACCAATT
Source organism: Polynucleobacter sp. (assembly GCA_044225315.1). Taxonomy (GTDB): domain Bacteria; phylum Pseudomonadota; class Gammaproteobacteria; order Burkholderiales; family Burkholderiaceae; genus Polynucleobacter. The sequence goes on along the minus strand of JBGAIU010000024.1, from coordinate 1,176 downwards.
TAGCTAAAAAGCAGATTAACTCTGTTTACAAAGAGCTTGATAAGTTTGAAAAAGAAACTCTAGAGTCATTCGATCCAAATCGACTAGAGCAATATATTGAAATACTCAATGCTATGGAGCTCAGAGTGCTTAATTCAAAAGCCTCAAAGCTAGCTACTGCTGAGTGCTATAGCCTACGTAACAATATTGAATTTATTCGTAATGCCCTAGAAAAGCAGATGCTTTATAAGGATAAGGAAGCTTAGCCAGCAATAACGAATAAAAGAGGGTTAGCCAAGAACTCGCATTGAAAAATCAACCGCAATCACATCTTTGGTGAGCTTTCCTAAAGAGATGCGATCAACGCCTGTAGAGGCGATGGATCGCATTTGATCGAGATTAATGCCGCCAGAAGCCTCAAGTAATGCGCGGCCAGAAGTAAGGGCTACTGCCTCTTTTATCTGGTCGGTAGTGAAGTTATCAATCAAAATACTTTTTGCGCCAGCAGCAAGGGCTTCTTCAAGCTCGGCAAAGTTTTCTACTTCAATCTGAATATCTACGCCAGCATTTAGTGCTTGCGCATTCTTTAGCGCAGCAGTCACACTACCAGCTGCAGCAATGTGATTTTCTTTAATCAAAATGCCATGCCATAGCGCAAGGCGTTGATTTTGACCGCCACCAATACGCACTGCGTACTTTTGGGCTTGGCGTAAACCAGGAATAGTCTTGCGAGTATCCAGCACTGCACAACCTTTTGGATTGGGGCTGGCGCCAGCGATGGCATCTACATGCTGGCGGGTAATGCTCGCTGTCCAAGACAAGGTTTGTAAGAAATTAATACAGGTTCGCTCAGCTGAGAGTAGGGCTTGTGAGTCTGCGGAGATGTCGCAAACTTTAGTGCCGGCTTTCATGAGATCGCCCTCAATGTAATGCCAAGTCACTTTGGCATTGGGATCGAGTTTCTTAAGAGTTCCCTCGAACCAATCTACACCACACAACACGGCATCTTGTCGAACAATTAACTGTGCTTGCACCGTCTTATTAGGAACAAGCTTGGCAGTCCAATCGCACATGCCAATATCTTCCATCAAAGCATCTTGAATATTGCGCTGACGTGCTTGCTCTAAGGTTTCGTTGAAATCAAACATGTAATAGAAATAAAAGAAGTATCAATAAAATACTTATATAAAGAATGAA
>JBGAIU010000023.1:0-26506 GCA_044225315.1 Polynucleobacter sp. | reverse complement strand
GTGCTTTAGGATGGCAACATCCATTAAATTCTTGAGTCCCGTTTGATAGTGACTATTGAGATACGCATAATCGAGCACTTGAGTGCTATCTTGCCCATCAACATCAATATGCTTTTCTAAAATAATCTCGTTTTGCGTCAATGTTCCCGTTTTATCTGTGCAGAGGATATTCATCGCGCCTAGATTTTGGACAGCATTTAGACGTTTGATGATGACTTTTTTCTTTGAGAGTGCGATTGCGCCTTTTGCCAAATTGACCGTCACCAACATTGGCAACATTTCAGGGGCAAGCCCAACCCCAACGGCGATGGCAAATAATGCAGCCTCTACCCAATTACCCTTGATCAAGCCATTGATCAAAAAAACTGCCGGAATCATGAACAGCATGATCCGAATCATGAGCCAAGTAAATTGATTAATCCCCTTGTCAAAGGTAGATTGCTTTACCTGCTTTGTAGTTTCCTGGGCTAATTGACCGAAGAAACTCCCCTCCTCCGTCCGAACAACTAAGGCACTTCCTATTCCAGAAACCACATAGCTACCCATGAATGCAAGATTGCTCCAATCATAGGGAGAACTTATTTGCGTACTTAGGCAATTGGATGATTTCTCTGTGGGTAGAGATTCACCTGTAAGAGAAGCTTGGTTAATGAATAGGTCTTTACTGCTGATTAATCTCACATCAGCAGGAATCATGTCGCCTACGGATAGTCGAATCACATCACCAGGGACCAAATACTTTAGATCCACTTCAATTTCAACACTATTACGAATAACCTGAGCCTTAGCGCTAACCAGTGCAATTAGTTTTTTAGCAGCATTATTCGATTTATATTCTTGTGTAAATGTCAAAATCGTCGATAAAAAGACCATGATGGCGATCATGATGGCTCCGCCGTGCTCACCTGTCAGGTAGGAGAGCAAGGAGAGAGAAATTAATAGCAGTGAGAGCGGGGAAAGAAAGCTACGTAGAAAGCGTATCGCAACCCACTCCCTTTTTTCAATGGGCAGTTGATTATTGCCATACTTATTCAGATTGCTAAGCCATTGACCCTCAGTTAAGCCATGTTCCGAAGAATCAAAGCGTACATAAAGCGATTGCAAATCAGCTAAAGCTAATTGCTTAATTTTAGATGACTGATGCAGGATGCGCTCACTCATCCCAAGGAAATCGCTCGCGAGATAGCTGCTCCATAATCTCCCGCTTACTAAGTGCCTTCTTCGTCCTACCAGGAGCATCATTACCTGAAGTCTCAGCCATAATTGACTCAGCATCATCACCTGACTTCTTATCGTCCTGTAAGACTGTCTTTTCAGAATGGGTGTTAGTCATAATTATTGATCATACCCCCACCTACCCCTACATCTATACATATCGCCACCAGATCCTAGCCCAAAATTTACCACTACCGAATTAATCAGCCAAACAGAGCTTTGATCTATTTAATAGACGTCTAACTTTAGGTAAATAGGAACGGTTCTCATTTGTGGTATATTAATGATAACGATTCTCATTAATATTTACTGGAAGTTCATAAAAACCCCAAAATTAGGCCTTAAAAGCCTATTTTTCTTTGCCCTAGCCTTAGCAGCCCTATTCCACTTCTCCATGGCTCAGGCAGGTGAAGGCAATTTTGGCTGGATCTATACGCTAGATCTTCAACCCAAGGGAAAAGCAGAATTTGAGCAACGTCTACAGTTAAATCAGGGGCAAGCAACTGGCACTTATCAATCTTGGTATTCCAGAACAGAAATTGAATATGGCGTCACTGATGATTTTCAGCTGGCTGGTTATTTAAATGCCTATAAAGTCACCGCCAAAAATAATTACCTCAACCCAGATGTGTGTGGCGCTACACCATGTACCGCTGGTGCTGGAGTTCCTCAATGGGTAACCTCTTCTGGCGCATCCAGCTATAGCCAAACTGGATTAGATGGTGGATCACTCGAAGCCATTTACAGAATTACAGACCCAATCACTTCACCCGTTGGTGTTGGCGTGTACTTCGAACCTACCGTAGGTCGCAATGCAAATGCACTCGAGTACCGACTGCTCTTGCAATCCAACTTTATCGATGATCGATTAATACTGGCAGCAAATATAGTCGCCGAACAAGAGCAACTGAAGTCTAATGGTTTCTTATTACAAGAATCTCAAGTCGACTTACTAGTAGGTGCAAGCTATCGCTTTATACCTAAGCTCTCAGTAGGCTTAGAGGCACGCTTCCATAACGATTTTTATGGCTATATGTGGCAAAGCCCAACACAAAATGCCATCTTTGTAGGCCCTAATGTCCACTATGCAGAAAAGGATTGGTGGGTAACGGCAGCTTGGCGCTATCAACTACCCGGTGGCACATGTCACAACACTGGTGCTGGCGATTGCTGGGGTAACCGCGTCTGGGATGGCCACACCAAAAATGAATTTATTGTCAAAGTGGGATTCCCACTGAACTAAGGTTCATCCAATTTTATTCCGGGAGAAATGTCATGGAAATTCAGAATCTACTAATTGGTGCGATGACCTATCTATTGAAGTTTCAAACTACGCAATGCCCTACCGCAAGAGAAAGAGCATTGATGATGTTTGACGCCCTATCCAATTCGAAATCCAGTAGTCAAGAAATACAAACGCTTTGTTATGAGGCGAATGAATTCTTATCACATTAATAAAGATCAATCTTATGAAATGGAATCCCAATCCGCTTATAGCAATCGCCGGCATTGCTCTAGTGGGTGCACCCATCTATGCGCAAGCAAAGATTTATGTCTCAGCCGAACAAGCACAGAAGCTGATCTTTCCCAATAAGCAATTTACTAAATACCCCATCGTATTAAGCGAGGATATCCAGGACAAGATGCAATCAGCCTCTAGCGTAAGACATCCTTTTAAAGGCGACAGAACCTGGAGAGCAGCCGATGGAAGCTACTTCATCGTAGATGAAGTGGTTGGTAAACATGAAATGATCACTTACGCGGTTGGTATTGCTCCAAATGGCACGGTGCAAGGCATTGAGATTATGGAATATGTTGAGTCCTACGGATACGAAGTAGCTGAAGATAGTTGGCGCAAGCAATTTGTTGGCAAAACTGCGGAAGATCCTTTGAAGCTTAAGAAAGATATTCAGAATATTTCTGGGGCTACTCTCTCTTGCAAGCATTTAACTGATGGCGTCAAGAGAGTCATGGTGATGTACGAATTAGCATTAAAGCCAAAATCCAAATAATTCGTTGCAAACCGCTTTTAGGGACTTATGTCGAGATATCTGCTGATACTGATAATACTGCCGATGCCATTGACCAGGCATTTACAGCCATTCAATTGGTTCAAGACTTAATGGGCTTCCATAATCCCAATAGCGAACCATCTCAAATCAATGCTCACGCCAACCTAGAGCCAATTAAAGTACATGAATGGACTTTTCAAGTTCTTCAAATTGCTCAAGAGTTATGCGAAAACACAAATGGCATGTTCGACTGTGGCGTTGGTGGAAAGTTAGTTACCTCTGGCTTACTGCCCAAGCACTCCGACCGCGTAGATATATCCTGCGGCAGCATCATGGACCTCATACTCACTGAACCCAACCTAATTTCTTCAAAAACTCAGCTCACCCTAGATCTAGGCGGTATTGCAAAAGGTTTTGCTGTTGATAAAGCGATAGAGGCGTTACAACTATGTGGCGCTGAGTCCGGCTATGTAAATGCTGGTGGTGATTTACGGGTTTTTGGAAACGCCTCCCAGGAAATTCAGGTGCGTAACCCTATCAATCCAAGTGAACTGATATCACTGGGGCTTCTTGAGAATGGCGCAATTGCCAGCAGTGGGCTCTATTACTGCGATGACTCCAAATCTAATCAAGGGCATATTGTTAATCCTCAAACGATGGAACAAATTAAATTTACAGAGTCATACTCAGTTATCGCACCTGAATGTATATATGCAGATGCACTTACTAAGGTCTTTGCCATCAGCAAAGAGAGTACCCACCCCTGTTTTCAGAAATATTCAGCGCAAGCTATTGGAATCGCCCTATGAAGAAACATGGATTAGGCAAGATGCCGAGCTGGCAACGTTGGTTCACGATTAGCGTTCTATGTATTTGCTCTTTATCGGGTATCGCATTTTTACTAGGTCATGAGTTTCACATCTCGCGTGCACTACTTGGTGAAAGAACGGTACTCATCATGCACGGCGTTTCTGCGGCAATTGCTTTAATTGCCTTTGGTACAGTACTGCCCTTTCATATCAAGGCTGGTCTTAAGGCTAAGAAAAATCTCATTAGCGGAATCTCGCAACTAATCTTCCTGGCAATTCTGGTCATCACAGTAATGCTTCTGTACTACGGCCCAGAAGAACTTCATGAGGGTAGTGAGTTGATTCACTGGATTCTGGGACTAATCTTCTTCGCAATCTTTATCTTCCATGGAATTGCTAGGTCAATTGGCACCTCAACTCCAGCCTCATCTCCTTAGGCAACAAATAACACTCTGAGTAATAATTAAGAGGTGAGCATGCATTCCCTTCCGCCATCCAAGCTACCTGTTTGGTTGGCGCCTCTCAGAATTCCGGTCTTTAAAGCACTCTGGACCACTTGGCTAGTCGCCAATGTATGCATGTACACCAACGATGTTGCTGCCGCTTAGATGATGACATCCTTAACGAGCTCAGCAACACTGATTGCATTAGTTCAAACTGCAGCCAACTTGCCGGTCCTTCTTTTTGGATTACCCAGCGGTGCGCTAGCAGATATCCTAAATCGCAAGCACTTCCTCGTATTTACCCAAGCCTGACTTGCCATCAATGCCACACTATTATTTTTGTCTTCGGTATTTAATCTCCTAGATCCGATCTTTTTATTACTACTGACATTTATTAATGGTGTCGGTTTAGCAATGCGTTGGCCTGTGTATGCGGCAATTGTTCCAGACTTGGTTCCTCGCGACACCCTTCACTTAGCTTTGGGCTTAAATTCCATTGCCATGAATGCATCACGCATTCTGAGGCCTTTGATTGCCGGCTTCATCATCGCTGGCATTGGTACGGAGTATGTATTTGCGCTCAATATGATTTTATCTTTAGCCATGAGCGTAATTGTCTTACGTTGGAAGAATGAGAGTTATATTTCAACTTTGCCAGGTGAACGATTCTTCGGTGCCATGCGCGTAGGGGCACAATATATTCGCCAATCAAAACCGATGCGCTCGATTTTGATTCGTTCGTTCTTGTTTTACATGCAATCTTCTATTTTGTTGGCTTTGCTACCAGTGATTGCAAAGTCCCATTTCAATGGCGATGCCAATACCTTTACTCTCTTGCTATCCTGTCTTGGCTTTGGAGCAATCGTCATTAGCTCACAACTGCATTACTTGAGAGAAAAGTTCACGCCACAACAAATGGCTAGTTATGGAATTATTTTTCTCTCTTTCAGCTCTGCTGGCTTAGTTTTAGCGCCAAGCCTTTGGTATGCGGCACCCATCATGATATTGAGTGGCATGTCTTGGTTTAGCGTTGGCAATACGCTAAGCACCTCATCACAACTCTCTTTGCCAAACTGGATTCGCGCGCGTGGCATGTTCTTCTATCAAATGAGTCTTATGGGGGGTAGCGCATTAGGCGCTTTTATTTGGGGCAAGATTACCAATTCCACTGATGTAACTACAGGCGTTATCGCCAGCGCTATTTTTGGCATCATCGCCTTACTATTAATTCGTAAGCATCGCATTCATGGGCATGAGGCAGAAGATCTCAGCCCTGTATGCCCGATTGAGCGCCCACACCCTTCTAGAGATATAGATCTTGATGAAGGTCCTGTCATGATCTCCGTTGAATATCACATTCACCCTGAACAAGCAGAACTTTTCAAAAAACTGATGGCAAAAACAAGACGTTCACGATTAAAGCAAGGAGCTCTCTCATGGAGCCTGTTTGAAGATGCCGAGCATGCTGGAAAATTCTTGGAATATTTTGTATTTGAAACTTGGGCAGATTACCTAAGACGATTTGATCGATTTACTGCCGATGACTTAGCGATGCAAGAAGAGCGTCATCGCTTTCATATTGACTCTAGTCCACCGAAGTTAACTAGACGTATCACCACTCAATTAAAGCAATAAAAAACCTCCACCGTTTCGGGTGAAGGTTTTTTAGTGGGGACCGAAGATAAAACTGCTTTATCTTCTGAAGCCACCCATGCGCTCGCCGCCTCCCTCGCGCTCACCACCAAATCTTTCTAGTTCGCGTTCTGACTGACGATTATTCTCACGAGGAGCTTCTCTGTCATTGCGATTGGCACTAGATTTTGAAGGCTCTCTATTTGGTTCACGGTTTTCGGCACCACTACGGTCACCGCTTAAACCATTTCTATTAAGACTCTGTTGGAGTTGCTGGCGCTCTTGATCGCGTTCCTGATTAGAGACTTGGCCACTCAATTTACCGTACTTATTCTGTAAGGCCGAATTTGAGTAAGGGACATTGCCGCGATGTTGAGGGTTAAATTGCCATTTATCTCCAGAGGCAAATGAACCTGCGCGATAGTTTCCATTCGCAGTAGTTTTATTGAAGTTATTAAAGGTATTGTTATTAACAGTAATGGAACCACCGCCACCCCATCCACCACCCCAGTGCATACCACCAAAGAGTGCTGCGCCTACTGCCATACCAACGCCAAAAGATAACAAGGCTGTGCCTGCTACATATCCAGGTGGATAGTAAGCTGGTGGCGGTGGATAAGCTGGATAAGGCCATGGACCATAAACAACCGCAGGGTTGTAGGTCGGCACGTAAACTACTTGTGGATTAGCTGGCTGAACAATGATTGTTTGACCTGAAGTGCTGACAGTCTGCTGCGGTGTAGAACTTAAGTTACCCGCTTGCTTTGCTTTTGCGCGCATTGCTTGGATAGCAGTCATGACATCAGACTGTTGAGCCAGCACAGCATCACCCAACTTTTGTGTCCAACTTAAATCTGAACCCATCATTTGCAAGGCTTGTGGGAAGCTCACCAAAGATTTAACACTAGGATCCCAAGACTGCGATTGCAATGCGCTATCTAGAGCTGGGCCAGTCAAACGAGAATTTTGCTTCTGCCAGGTAGCCGCTTCTCCTACTTCTAAAGGATAAGTCGATGCCATCAATATTTGCGAAACCAAAGGATCTGGATACAAGGCAATTGGGGCAACCAAGGCGCTTAATTGCTGCTGCGAAAGGGGCGCATTATTTTGACTGCTAGCGGGCTGCGCAAATACATAAGTCGGCGACATCGGCGCCATTACCGCAATCGAAAGCAATGAAGCTAACAAACGTGGGGCTAACTGTTTTTTAGAAGGTTTCATACTTTCCCTGATAGATTCAATGAGAAGCAATAGATAAGAACACAGCTTTGCTGCAGTGCCCAACCTTGCTCGTGTTAAGATTTTAACCACACTTTACAGAGAAAAATTCATGAAAAACTCTCATTTACCCTAGCAGCCGCTTCAGCTGTTTGTGCTGCTGCATTTACCTTTAATGCAAACGCGGACCAAAAGATTCCTGTATTAAGCGCGCAAGAATTAGTGAACTACTGCAAATTACCAGCTAGCCCAGATTCTCGTAGCTACTGTATTGGTTATACGACTGCAATTTATGACACCTATTTAGCTACTCGTCACCCACAATGCGCAAAGAACACAATTTGCGTTAAACAACCAGCACCAAAACGTGATGAAGTGATTGCGGATTACGTTCAGTTCATTTCACAGACAGCTCCAATGTTGGCGAATGATCCAGCTTGAGCTTCTTATCTATGCGCTTTCCTTGCGCCAAGAAGTAGTCTCTATATAAATTACCTTATTACCTAAACGGAATACGATCATGAAAAAAATTATTGCAATTACAGCAGCCACTATCGCAATTGCTGGTTGCTCCAATATGAGCAATACAAAGCAACGCACTTCGTCCGGCGCTTCAATTGGCGCAGTTGCAGGTGGTGTTGGCGCGGCGATTTTCCACGGCAACCCAATCTGGGGTGCAGTTGGTGGCGCAGCGGTTGGCGCGGCTTCAGGCTATGCTTATGATGCCTACAAAAAGAATCAAGCCTCTGAATACAATGCTGGCTACAACGCTGGCAAGAATTCTGGCAACTAAGCAATACTCGCCTATAGAGGCGATAAAAAAGCCAACCGAAAGGTTGGCTTTTTTGCTTTCTGGGTGCTAATTTTTAAATAGCGGCCCTACTTAATGAACCGAATCTTTTCATTAATCTTGCTAAGGATTGGACCCTTCTTAGCATTAAAGACTTTTTTATTTTCTTCAATCAAGTTCTTACCTTTAGTATCGATCGAAATGATTAAAGGGCCGAACTCTTTTACACGGTTTACCCATAGAGTTTCAGGCATTCCTAAATCTTTCCATTGGGCATCCTCAATCTTTTCCACTTTAGTTGCAGCCAATACGGCGCAACCGCCTGGAAAAATTGCGTGCACCGCTTTATTCTCTGCACAGCCCTCTTGAGTCTCGATACCCATGCCACCTTTACCGACAATCAACTTGACGCCAGTTTGTTTAATAAATTCTTTTTCAAACTTCTCCATGCGCATAGAGGTGGTTGGGCCAATCGATACCATCTCGTACTCCCCATCTTCCTTTTGACGAACAATCGGCCCCGCATGAAATATCGCCCCACCCTTTAGGTTTACAGGCAGCTCACGACCCAATTCAATTAAGCGACGATGCGCCACATCACGACATGTCACTAAAGTACCTGTGAGATAGACCACATCACCAATATTGAGAGCCTCTAAATCTTCGTCTTTAATAGGCGTTTGTAGAATCTTCTTCACAGTTTGAATCCTTCATGAGAAATGACTTCATAAGACATATCGGCATTAATCTTGATCTTGCCACGTCGGTGCGCCCAGCAGCCCGTTGATACCGCAACACCAATAGTCGATGGGTGACGCGCAGAGGATTCAATATTGACTCCCATAACGCTGTTTGCGCCAGTTAATCCTTGTGGCCCCAGCCCTAACTCATTTAAGCCTTCAGTCAACAACTCTTCCATCATTGCAGCATTCTCATTTGGATGACTAGATGTCACTGGACGCAAGATTGCTTTCTTAGAGAGCCGCGCTGCGGTTTCTGCTGAAGTAGATACACCCACTCCAACCAACAATGGAGGACATGCATTCACGCCTCTTGAGGTGATTACATCAAATACAAACTCTGCTACACCCTCATATCCTTGACCTGGCATCAATACTTTTGCAGCGCCAGGTAAAGTGCAGCCACCACCCGCCATATACACATCAACGATACAGTAATCAGCGCCAGGAATAATTTCCCAATCTAGCCATGGAATCTTGGAGCCCGTATTGGTTCCAGTATTTTTTCATCAAAGGTTTCTACTGCGTTATGGCGCAATGGGCCTTCTTTTGTGGCGCCCTTAGTGGCGTTGAGCAAAATATCTTTCAGCTCACCCAAAAGTGGAAAGTTTGAGCCCGCTTGCAAGAAGTACTGAATGACGCCAGTATCTTGGCAACTCGGGCGATCCAGCTTGTCTGCCAGCTCTTGGTTTTCACGCATGGAATCGAAAACTTCTTTTGCCAAGAAGTTCACCTCCTTGCTGCGCAACTCCCCTAATTTCGTTGTTACATCCGTTGGCAGTCGCTTACCAATATAGGATGTGAACTTGGACAGCACCTGAGTAATATCAGCTACCGCCGCTTCTTTGTCCAATACTGAAGTTTGTTTATTCACAAACTACTCCTTTTTTCGAATACTAATACTTTATTTAATAGTAAGTTTCGCAGCTTTTGCCAAGCCAGAAAACTTCACCGTTTCATCTGCGATTTGCTTGGCCATTTGCGCTTGAGTATTGCCAACCGGCTCGGCACCAATGTCAAACATCTGCTTCTGAAACTCTGCAGATTTAATAATTTTTACTATCTCAGCGTTTAACTTTGCAGTGATGTCCTTTGGCGTTGCTGTTAGGGCCAATAAGCCAAACCAAGTTCCAATATCCATATTCACGCCAGACTCTTTCATGGTCGGCACAGATGGCAATGTGGATGAGCGCTTTGCGGTAGTAACAGCTAAAGGCCTTAACTTCTTTTCACGAATAAATGGCAATACAGGCGTAATAGTGTCAAACGACATGGTTACCTGGCCACTTAATAAATCCGTGGCTAATGGGGCTGAACCTTTATAAGGCACGTGCAAGATTTCTGTATCAGTCAACATCTGAAACTGCGTACCAATCATGTGTTGCGCTGTGCCATTGCCATTTGATCCATAAGACAAACTATCAGGCTTTGCCTTTGCTGCAGCAATGACATCTTTCACTGTTTTATAGGGCGAAGTTTCCGCAACAACCATCACATTCGGAACCAAAGCTACTGTTGTGATTGGCGCAAAATCTTTTTCAAAGCTATAAGGCAGAGTCTTGTAAACGGCAGGAGCAATAGTGTGGTGCACGGCACCCATGAATAAGGTGTAGCCATCTGGGCTTGCTTTTGCTACTAAACCAGCGCCAAGTGTCGCACCTGCACCAGGCTTGTTATCAACAATGACGGATTGCCCTAAGGCTGGTCCCAATTTATTGGCAACCGCTCTCGCCAGTACATCAGTTGTCCCTCCAGGAGGAAATGGAACAACAATGGTGATCGTTTTATTTGGGTAAGACTGCGCAACTGCAGAGCTAACTAAGCCACAAAACGCGAGACCTAATAAACCATTTTGAATTGCTTTTTTAAACACTTTGCCCCTCCACTAGTGGTTCCCAGTTTTTTATTTGTTCTGAGAATGGGCTAACTATAGAATTGAGATCTACTTAAATATCATGTATAAAGTTAAATTATCGTTAACTTATATTCAACGATCTTGTGGTTTCACCATGGCTAAAGGCATCAACCCAGCAGATTTGGGCTTCTTTTCCACATTAGCCTCCTCAGGAAGTCTAGGAGCGGCCGGGAGAGAGCTGGGAATTACTACCGCCGCTGTTAGTAAGCGTCTTTCCCAAATCGAAGAACGCTTAGGTCTTAGCCTAATTAACAGAACTACCCGACGCATGAGCCTGACGCCTGAGGGCGAAGTCTATCTAGAACATGCACGCAAGATCTTGGGTGAAATTGATGCCATGGAATCCATTCTTTGGGGCTCAACAGAAACACCCAAAGGATTATTAAGGGTCAATGCGACGCTTGGTTTTGGTAGAACACAAATTGCGCCGCTGATTTCTGAGTTTGTTAAGAAATATCCACAAGTGAATATTCAATTACAGTTGTCAGTAAGCCCACCCCCTATCACCGATGACTTATATGACGTGTGTTTTCGTTTCGGTCATCCACCTGATTCCAGAACGATTGCAAAGTTGATCGCCCCTAATCGCAGAATCTTGGTGGCATCACCCAACTATCTCAAGCAATTTGGTGAGCCCAAGACACCCAATGATTTGATTAAGCACAATTGCATTGGCATCCGCCAAGGTGATGAGGCTTATGGCTTATGGCGCTTTGCAAATAGTAAGACTCGCGCAAAAAATGAGCCTACTGAAGATGTGAAAATCAGAGGTAACCTCACTACCAACGATGGTGAGATTGCGGTTAACTGGGCCCTAGATAACCAAGGCATCTTGTTAAGAGCGGAATGGGATGTCGCTAGATACATTAAAAGCGGTCGCCTCATACATATCCTGACAAGTTATCACACTCCCGATGCTGATATCTACGCAGTCTTTGCCCAAAGAAATAAAACGTCCGCCCGAGTAAATGCCCTTGTTGATTTTGTTAGCAATGCACTAAGGGCTTAAAGAAGGGTCAATTGCCCCCTAAGGGATAACCCAATATTTCTGATTTAGAGGGAGGGTTTAAGAGTAAGCTCCTAGTAATCATTTCACTACTACAAAAACTAGGAGATAACATGAAATACCTTATCGGTATCGCATTGCTATTTATTTCTAGCCTGGTCCTTGCGCAAGCAAAAGTGAATCCAACGGATCCACAACCAACTTGCTATATGTGTCCTGGCACGTTCATACCAGTTGATGAACTAAACGCCTATACAAAAAAGGCAATACAAGAAGGTCATATTGATCAACAAGTTCGTGATATTGATATTGGTAAAGCACGAGTAGGTATTGGCATGGTGTATCGCGGCAAACTGGATGCACCAAACCTTGACTCCGTTGCTGAACACAATCAAATTAGCGAGGTTTATCACATCATCTCTGGATCGGGCACGCTAGTACTGGGTCCCGATATCACTAATCGTCAACGCAGACCCGCCACCCAAAAAACAGTTGTTGAATTTAATGGTCCAGGAAACAACGGTAGTGAAATTCTGAATGGCACCTCAAGAAAACTGCAGCCTGGTGATGTAGTGGTTATTCCAGCAGGAACTGGTCACTGGTTTACTGAAATCCCAGATCACATCAACTACCTCATGATTCGCTTTGACCCAGATAAGGTGACGCCACTTAAGAGTGAAGCACAGTCTTTGAATTACCTTTCAAAACCTGCCAGCCGATAAGGAGAATGGCATGAAACGTATTACTCATTACATTGCTGTATTAGCATTCTTATTCACTGGATTCTCAGCTCTTGCTCAAAATGCTCCAGCATCGAAAGCCCCACAGTACAAAGTGGACGCATCATGGCCAAAAGCTTTGCCAAATAATTGGATCTTAGGTCAGGTTGCTGGTGTCGCTACAGATAAAAATGATCACATTTGGATTATTCATCGCCCAGGAACAATTACTGATGACGAAAAGGGGGCAACAATAAATCCCAAAAGATCAAAGTGCTGCGTACCAGCGCCACCTGTTTTGGAGTTTGATAAACAAGGCAATTTATTACAGGCCTGGGGCGGTCCTGGATCTGGATATAACTGGCCCAAAAATGAACATGGCATTTATGTAGATCCAAATGGCTACGTTTGGCTTGGCGGCAATGATCAATCTGATCACATGATTCTGAAATTTACCCAGCAAGGTAAATTCCTGCTGCAAATTGGATCGCCTGGTACAAGCTTAGGTAGTAATGACACCACTCAATTGGGGCGTCCTGCTCACATGAACGTAGATCCTGTCGCCAATGAAATTTATATTGCCGATGGCTACTTAAATAAACGCGTCATTGTCTTTGACTCCAACACTGGTACCTATAAACGCCATTGGGGAGCTTATGGAAATGTACCTAGCGATGAAAAAATGGCGAACTTTAACCCAAGCTTTCCTCAGTTCGCGAATCCTGTGCATTGTGTTCGCTTAATGAAGGACAACACCTTATTCGTCTGCGATCGCGCCAACAATCGCATTCAGGTATTTGAGAAAAATGGCAAGTTCATTCGTGAGATGGCTTTTGAAACTGAAACTAAGGGTTCGGGTTCTGTATGGGATCTCATTCCATCTGATGCTAGTCAGAAATACATCCTGATTGCCGACGGCACAAACAATGAAGTTACTGTGTTGGTCCGTGAGACCGGGCAAAAAGTAGGTTCATTTGGTAGAAACGGTCGTAATGCTGGTCAATTTCATTGGGTGCACAACATCGCCGTTGATTCTGATGGCAGCGTCTACACCACTGAAGTAGATACAGGCAAACGCGCACAGAAATTTGTGAAAACTTAATAAATGAACTTCACTCATGAAATATTTTCTCTTATGCCTCAGCGCCCTTTTCTTTTCTACATCAGCAATGGCACAGCTTAAAGTCATCATCTCGGGAGGCTTTAGCGGCCCTTACAAGCAAATGCTTCCCGAGTTTGAGAAGACTACTGGCATTAAGGTTGTTACCAAGTCAGGCGCATCACAAGGCTCCGGACCCAAAACCATTAAAGCTCAATTGGCAGCGGGAGTCACTGCTGACTTGGTGATTCTGTCTCGAGAGGGTCTCGCCGAACTAGTGGAACAAAAAAGAATTCTTGCGGGCTCCGATGTGGATTTAGCACAAGCACCACTAGGACTTGCAATACCTTCTGGCAACCCAAGACCCAATATTTCCACAGTTAAGAGCTTTACAGATACCTTAGTACAGGCAAAAAAGGGTGTTGTACCTGGCAGCACGAGTGGAATTTATTTAGTTCAAGATGTATTTCCTCGCCTTGGTATTGCGAACAAAATCTCTGTTCAGGTAACCGAACGTGGATCTGAGGCCACAGCAATACTGGCGGCTAAAGATGCGAATGTGGCCATTCAACCGAGCAGCGAGTTAGTCAATATTCCTGGGGTAGATTATGTTGGACCTATCCCAGACAGCTTACAACTCATTCAAACTTTCGTAGCCGCGATCGTTGTTGGATCTTCGCATGAATCAGAGGCTAAGAAATTAATTAATTACTTAAGCTCAAAAAATGCCATAGAATCCATTAAAAATGGTGGCATGAACCCTGTACGTTAAACAAAAGGATATATATATGAATCAGCAACGTTCATTTCTCAAAACTTCTGGCAAAGCTTTAGGAGGTCTATTTTTCTGTGGCTGTGGCTTTGCTCATGCGGGCGATTCCAAAGAAGTATTTCCAAAACGGGTAACGCCAGTATTTATTAACGGCAAACGAATAAAAACAATTGATGTGCATGCGCATTGCATGTTTCAGGATGCAATTGATTTGATGGGTGAGGATGCTAAATCTGTGCCTCCGCCAACCAAAAGAGTACCGGAGCACTTTATCAAGATTAATGAACGCATAAGTGCCATGGAAGCACAAGGTATCGATATGCAAGTATTAAGCATTAATCCATACTGGTATCGCAAAGATAAAGAGACTGCGGCGGAAATTTGTCGCCTCAATAACTTACATTTAGCGGAACTTTGTGCGCTTCGCCCGGATAAATTCGCTGCTTTTGCCTCCCTCACTATGCAATACCCTGATCTTGCCGTTGAGCAACTTGAATATGCAGTTAAGCAACAAGGGCTGCGAGGC
Organism: Polynucleobacter sp.; assembly: GCA_044225315.1. Taxonomy (GTDB): domain Bacteria; phylum Pseudomonadota; class Gammaproteobacteria; order Burkholderiales; family Burkholderiaceae; genus Polynucleobacter. Next base: position 11,610 of record JBGAIU010000023.1, on the reverse strand, counting down.
GCTGCAATTGGCGGAAGCGTATTAGGTCAGGATTTTTCGGATCCTAAATTTCATCCAGTGCTCGCAAAAGCTCAAGAGCTCAATGTCACACTGTTTATTCATCCCCAAAGCACCCCTCAATTAGCGCAACGCTTTAAAGGCAATGGCTGGATGTCCAATGTCGTAGGCAATCCTTTAGATACCACAATCGCCCTTCAGCACCTCATTTATGAGGGAGTGCTGGATAAATATCCACAACTAAAGATTCTGGCTGCACATGGCGGCGGCTTCCTGGGTTCATACGCCCCTCGCATGGATCACAGCTGTTTTGTATCCCCACAAAATTGCGATCCCAACATTGTGTTAAAAAAGAAGCCATCAGAATATCTAAAACAGTTGTACTTTGATTCTCTGGTATTTACTCCGGAGGCTCTGGCTTATTTGGTGTCGCAGGTAGGCGCAAGCCAAGTAGTCATCGGCACAGACCACCCAATACCATGGGAAGAATTTCCGGTTGAGCGCGTCATGGCAACCAAAGGATTAAGTAATGCCGATCGCATCGGCATTCTTGGTGGTAATGCTGCGAGATTGCTCAATCTGAAAACGTAATTGAGATTGAAGGTTAACTACTCGAGCTGAATATTATTTTCTTTAATCACTTTTGCCCATTTTGACGATTCTTGCGCAAGGAATGCGCCAAATTGGGCTGGTGAGCTTGCGACAATTTCATTACCCTGCTCAGCCATGCGAGCTTGTACAGCGGGATTTTTTAAGGCCGTACTAAAAGCAGCGTTAATCTTTTCAACTATCGGGATAGGCGTACCGGTAGGGACTAATACTCCAACCCAAGAACTCACATCAAAATTCGACAAACCCTGCTCACCTGCAGTAGCAACCTGAGGTAACGCCGGTGTACGCTTTTTGCCTAATACCGCTAGAGCCTTTAGGTTTCCGCCTTTAATCTGAGAAACGGTAATTACCGCGCCCAATATGGTGATATCTGTCTCGCCCGCAATCGTTGCGGTTAAGGCTGGACCTCCACCTTTGTAAGGCACATGGGTCATATCGATACCTAAATTACTCTTGAGTAATTCAGCGGCAAGATGCCCGGAGCTACCTGCTCCGCCGCTGGAATAATTAATGCCCCCAGCTTTCGTTTTAGAAAGTTCAGCTAATTCACGTAAATTATTAGCGGGCAACTTATTGCCACCCACTAGTAACAAGGGGATTTTTACCAACTCGGTAACTGGGGTGAGATTCTTGAATGAATCAAAAGGAAGATTTTTATAAACGTGAGGATTTACGGCAAAAGTGTCATACACCATCAAAATGGTGTATCCATCTGGCGGTGATTTAGCGACAAAGTTACTTCCAATCGTGCCACCAGCTCCTGGCTTGCTTTCAATAATAATGGGCTGCCCCAAAGCATCTTGCAATGCAGGGGCAAGCAATCTGGCCATAGTATCAACAGCGCCACCTGCCGCTAACGGATTGATAATTTTGATGGGTCTATTGGTATAATTGCTCGACTCTTTAATGTTTTGAGCAAGTACAGCACTATTCACGCAACCCAAAAAAATAAGTGCTCCGACTAATTTCAATTTTTTGTAATTCATATTAATCCGCCTTTATATTGCCATCTCTAACAATTTTGCTCAAACGTTGCATTTCTTTTTGGAAATAGGCATTACTCTCCGCCACTGTAGATAAGTTCATCACCTCACCTCCATCACCTACCAATTTCTCTTTAAAAGCACTGGAGGAAACTACTGTCTCTACCGCTTTACCTAACTTAGCCAAGATAGGTTGCGGCACTCCTGCTGGAGCCCACAGTGCATACACTATTGACATTTCATAACCCTTTAATCCTCCGGCTTCTTCAATCGTGGGCACATCAGGAAGCAACTTTGATCGAGTGGATCCCGTAACGCCAAGTGGAACCAACTTTCCAGCTCTCACATGGGGCAATGCCAATCCAAATGCAGAGAAACTCAGAGGGGTTTGACCACTCAATGTATCCGTTATAGCTGGTGCTCCCCCCTTGTATGGGATATGCGTCATCTTGATACCAGCCTGATTTGTAAATAGCGCTCCGGCAAGATGACTTGCGCTTCCATTACCAAATGTGGCATACGATAAAGAGTCTGGCTCTTTTTTTGCCAAGGCAATCAATTCGGAAACAGTCTTTGCGCTCAGACTTAGATTTGCCACTAGCAACATAGGCACTGAAGCCACTACTGCAATTGGAACAATATCTTTTTCTGTTGAATATGGAGTCTTGCCGTACATCGCGGGATTTATCGCATGCGAAGTAATGGATTGAAACATCAGGGTATAGCCATCTGGCGCTGACTTTGCTACTGCATCAGCTCCGATCATTCCATTGGCACCACCTCGGTTTTCTACAACTACTTGTTGACCAAGATCGTCCCAAGCTGACCTGCAAGCGTGCGGCCTAAAGTATCTGCAAAACCCCCTACCGGCCAGGTGATGATTAATTTAATGGGTCTATTGGGATACGCATCAGTCTGGGCCAAGCCAAGCGAGCTAAAGCACAACATAGAGGCAATGAAACAAGCTTGAATGAATCGTCTATTTAAAACAGTCCACATATTGAACCCCTTATTTGCAATTCAAAACTAACCAATCGCCTCTAACCAATCACNNGATACTGCTTCAGAATCACATCTGTATGCTCTCCAAGTTGTGGAGGAGCGTTTTTCACTGTATTTTTTGTGCCATGCAACTTCAATGGCGATGCTAATGATTGAAATTCACCAATTTTTGGATGCTGCATGTTCAAGATCATGCGTCTAGCACTGGTTTGCTCTTGCGCCAAAGCCTGACTTACCGTATTGACTTTTCCAATTGGAATTCCAATTGCTCTACAACTCGCAATCAGCTCAGCACTTGTATAAGTCAGGATCACCTCTTGTATTAACTGATCAATGAGGGCTCTATTCTTTACTCGTGTAGCATTTGTAATCAATCGCTCATCTTCAGCCCATTCTGGATGCCCCAATAATGTTGATAACTTGGCGAATTGCTTGTCATTACCAACTGCCAGAGCAATCATTCCATCAGTGCAGCTATAGGTGGTGTAAGGAACAATTGTTGGATAGCCATTTCCATATCGACCAGCTTCTTTTCCGGTGGCTAGATGACTATTTCCAACATTAGCGAGTAGCGCAATTGAGGTATCAAACAGTAAAACCTCTACATATTGACCTTTACCCGTTCTGTAGCGCGCGAGCAGAGCTGCTTGAATTGCATTCGCAGCCATCATTCCTGTTGCCAAGTCGACTATGGCAACTCCATACTTAGTTGGATCACCGTTAGCAGGGCCAGAGATGCCCATCAAACCGGATTCCGCTTGCAAAATAAATCGTACCCAGGAAGATCCGACTGCGGTCCATCAGATCCATAGCTAGTAATCGAGCAGCGCACAATTTTTGGCGCATGCTTTTCGAACCAATCTTTATCAAAACCCCACTTCTCAAGAGTTCCATTCTTGAAGTTTTCAATGAGCACATCAAATTGAGGAATGAGTTTTGCAAGCAAGTCTTTTCCAGACTCACTGGAGAAATCAATCGCAATGCCCTGTTTATTTCGGTTGCAGCCTAAGAAGTATGCGGACTCCCCCTCCAAAAAAGAAGGACCCCAGGCGCGCGTATCATCACCCCCATGCGGTGATTCCACTTTAATCACTTCCGCCCCAAGATCGCCAAGGAGCTGACCACACCAAGGGCCAGCTAGAACTCGACTGAGATCCAGTACCTTGAGGCCACTTAAAGCACCCTCATCTTCGACATGATGTCTAGATGCAGGATTTCTATCAAGGCTCATAGGCTTTGGCTTAATCGCGCATATCGGGTGGAGCGTTTAGATTTTTTCCAAACCCATCCAAATACTCCTCAAGCGCTGCCTTGTTTTTAAGTCTGAATTTCTGGAAATCGGGTTTGCGGCCTTCTAAGAAAGCGTTCATACCCTCTAGGCTCTCTTCTGATCCCCATACATATGCCAGTAACTCCATGCCATGTTGCCATGATGCATATAACTGATCAGATTCAAAATTGAGACTCTTCTTAGTTATGCGAATAGTTTGCGAACTATTGCTCTTAATGTTTTCGCACCATGCCAATGTTTCCTTGAGCAAATCCGCCTCAGGGACGCACTTATTGATCAGACCGATTCTTTCAGCCTCTTTAGCCTCAAAACGTTTAGCCAAGAAGATCATTTCACGTGCAATACGCTCGCCAACAATTCTGGGTAAATATTGCGTAGCTCCTACGGTCGGGCAAGCGCCAACTTTTGCACCGGTCTGCCCGAATACTGATTTCTCTGAACCAATTACCAAGTCACACCATAAAGCTAACTCGTGACCACCACCGACACACCATCCATTTACCATCGCGATTACGGGGATTGGAACGCCACGAATAGCCATTGCCAACCCAAGCATACGATCATTCCACATCGAACCATTTGTGAAAGTAAGACGCTTCATTGCATAAAAATCTCCGCCCGCAAAAAAAGGCTTTGTCGCCAGCGCCGGTGAAGACAATACATGCAATTGAAGGATCCTCGCGGGTGAGCTTAACCGCGTCAATCATCTCATCGAGCGTTTGCTCTCTAAATGCATTGAGAACTCTTGGACGATTGATGGTAATCCATGCAACCTGATCCTTAACCTCAAACAAAATGTCCTTGTACGGCTTTTCTGGTTTGATGCTCATGATGTCTCTATTTGATTAATTATTGGTTTTTATATCATTTAAGCGAAACTCTTGAATAAATAATACCTAAAAATTCAAAAGCGAATTTAAAAAATTTTGCAAATATACGGACAAGTTGGCACTCTGTTAGCTTGCTATTCCCGTAGCCAATACCGGTGATATTCAATCTACCCAAGTAGTAAATTCTTCTGCAGCAACACGCGGGGTGCGGAAGGTATTCACGATATTGTCTTTGTCGGCATAGCCAAGTGCCATTCCGCAAACTAGCATCTCATTCTCTTTAGCGCCGATCGTTGGCAGAATAATTTTTGAGTAGGTATTCCAGGCAGCTTGAGGGCAGGTATCCAAACCCTCTCCTTTGGCTGCAATCATGAAGTTCTGCAAGAACATTCCGTAGTCAAGCATTGACCCCCTACCAAGCTCTTTATCAATCGTAAAGAAGATGCCTACTGGCGCGCCAAAGAATTGAAAGTTTTTGCGATGCTGTGTATGCATCTTGTCTTTATCGCCCTTGGTAATGCCAAGTAGGCCATACAAACCCCAACCGTTTTCGCGGCGGCGATCAATATAGGGACTAAACCATTTACTCGGGTAGTAGTCATAAGCCTCTTGATACTCTTTTGCCAACTCAGGGTTGCTGGCAATGCTGTCATAAGCTTCACAAACTTGATCGCATAGCGTATTTAACTTTTGCTCTTCAAGAACATATGCTTTCCATGGCTGGGTATTGGTGCCTGATGGGGCTCGAGCCGAGAGATTGAGTAGTTTCAAAATTTGTTCATGTGAAACTGCTTCGTTTGTGAATGCCCGCACTGACATACGCTGATCGATTGCCTCGGCTACAGAATTCATTTTTCCCTCTTTTTTGAAAACAACGATTCGGATATGGTATTTTGATTCTTTACTAATAAGTCATTACCCATTTTTAACATGATTAACGTCCACAAACCCCGTCGCTCAGTCCTTTACATGCCAGGCGCCAATACGCGCGCCCTAGAGAAGGCAAAGACCTTAGACGCAGACTCTCTTATCCTGGATCTGGAAGACGCTGTCGCCCCTGATGCAAAGGTTGCCGCAAGAGCTAATATTCTTACAGCGCTTGAAACAGGATTTGGTCATCGTGAGGCTGTTGTGAGAATCAATGGCTTAAATACACCTTGGGGCGCGGACGATTTAAGTGCGTTCGCCAATTCAAAAGCGGATGCCATCGTTCTCCCAAAAGTGGAGTCAGCAAGTCAAATTCAGGAGGTGGCTGCATTGCTTGATAAGGCAGGCGCCAGATCTGATCTCACGATTTGGGCGATGATTGAAACACCAATCGCTATTTTTAAGTTACAAGAAATCGCGAGCGCACACCCCAAGCTAGAAGCACTTGTTTTAGGCACCTCTGATCTCGTTAAAGATTTGCATGCAAGACATACACCATCTCGAGTAGAGACACTCACTGCCCTCTCCCTCTCAGTATTGGCTGCTAGGGCACATGGACTATGTGTACTCGATGGAGTGCACCTATCTTTGGATGATGAAGAAGGTTTGCGACTATCTTGCGTGCAAGGTAGAGATATGGGATTTGATGGAAAAACTTTAATTTATCCCAAGCAAATAGAATTGGCCAACGAATTTTTTGGCCCATCAGCTCAAGAGATTACTGAGGCACAAGAGCGAATCGCCGCTTATGATGCCGCCATTCAGGCTGGCGCTGGAATTGCTGTGCTCAACGGCAAGTTAATTGAAGAGTTACATATTCAGGATGCAAAACGCATCCTGGCTTTGGCTAAAGCCATTGAGTCATTCGCATCCAATTAATGATTTAAATCGAGGCTTTGTATCAGGCCCGCAAGCTTCACCAGGGGCTCGAATGCGTGTGTACGACTATTCTCAACATCGAGATTTTCCCAATTAAATTCTAGGGAAAAATGAGCTGATTCAATAATCAACTCATAGCTTGATGAGGCTTTATTACTAGCATCGGCCGACATTTCCTTGCTCACCGGTACTGCGATAGATTTGATCGCTTCAATCAATCGCTCTATCTCGGATTCAGAAAGCTCTCTACCATGAAGCACATCATCTGTGCGCTTCACCGATAACTTTGAGACCCCATCGATAGTGATCTCATATTGATTTAATCCTAGATCAAACCAAACTGTTAGTTCAATTGCGATAGGATAAGTCTTCATTTAATCGACCTCGTCAGCATGGGGTTCATCAAAATGCTCTTTATGGGGTTTTAATTTAGCCGCCATCTGTGTCCATTTGCTTTGTTGGGCTCGATAAGCGCAATTTTCAGCATGATTTTCAAGAAGCCCAAAAATAATCGTTGTTGGTATCTTGCAGTGCGCACATCTATATGCGTGCTGGTGCTCCTCAATTTTTTCCTGTGGGTAATCAATATAGAAGGGCTTCATCTAAATCTCCAACATGGTCGATCGCTTAAGAACATATTACACCCCTATCCATGCTATAAACCAAGCCATCCCTAGTGAAAGTGCGGATGGGATTTATCCCGCATTTGATTAGACTGGCTCGATCTCCTTATATATAAGACCAAATATGATCTGGATTGGCCTAGCAATCGTTATTTTTCTTGCGGCACTTTACAAATGTCCGCCAGCTGTCTTTTCCAAACCTCTACTCTCAATTCTTGCAGTGGCGGCCATCCTCTTTTTGGCTATCGCCTGGAATGTATCGCCCACATTACCAGGACAAGCTCCTGGAAAATTTTATGGACTCATCTTCCACTTTTATGGTGCCGCTCTGCTGACAGCCATGTTTGGGCCAGCGATTGCACTCACTATTTTGTTCCCTGTTGCTTTCTTGGGTATCTTTGTATTTCAAGGAGGATTGATTGAAGCGGCGCAACATTATTTGATGGTTTGCGTCCTACCCACCGTTTTCGCTTACCTCAGCATTCGGGTCATTCAAAAATTATATACCCAAGCATTTGTTTGTTCTGATACTTGGAAATGGCTATGTCGCCGCCTTCATGAGCGTCATCCTATCTGGAACAATTTTGCTGATTGCCAAAATGCTATTTGCCAGCGCAGGAACACATATCGATCTTGAAGGTTGGTTGCTGGGGCTCATCATTATTGCCTTCATGGAGGGCTCTTTGTCCGGCATGCTCTTAGCAATCTTCTTAATATATAGGCCTAACTGGGTTTCAACCTACAATGAGTCAGCCTACATAAACCAATAATTAGCTACCAAAATATGCTCCCTTGCATCGAAATTGAAACCGCTCCCAATCCTAGTGCCGCAGTTATTTGGCTGCATGGTCTTGGCGCCGATGGCAATGATTTTGTGCCCATCATTCTAGAACTCCAGCTAACAAACTGCCCTGGTATTCGCTTTGTTTTTCCGAGCGCACCTAGCATGCCAGTAACAGTGAATGGCGGTTATGTCATGCCAGCTTGGTATGACATCATCGGTAGAAATCTCATGGACCGCGAAGATGCCGACGGCATTTTGCGGTCAGCATCTGCCATTACAGAACTGATTAAACGCGAGTACAGCAAAGGTATCGCCTATGACAATATTGTCTTAGCTGGATTTTCTCAAGGCTGCGCTATGGCATTACATATTGGCCTCCGCTTCCCACATAAACTCGCAGGCATTATTGCTTTATCGGGCTACCTACCACTGGCAATGACACTCCATCTTGAGAAGCATTCCGCTAATACCAAAACTCCTATCTTTATGGCACATGGAGAATTCGATCAAGTGGTCATTCCTGAGCGCGCCCAAGCTTCTTGCGCTGTGTTAGAAAAATTGGGTTATGAGGTTGATTGGAATGAATATCCCATGGAGCATTCTGTCAATCGCGAAGAGCTAATGGATATCTCTCGCTTCTTGCAAAGAGTATTAATTAGACCTTAATTGGTTTACAAATAAAAAGGGCTCGATGAGCCCTTTTAACATGGGACCTGAGCCCCATAAATACGGTGAAGATCGGCTTATAGTTTTTTGTTAAAGCTAAATTGCGCAAAAGCCTGCTCTGCAACGTTGAACCATTGTGCTTCCATGTTTCTAAATGCACGATAGTCATCAAAAATCTTCTTGAACTGAGGATTTTTTGCAGACTCTTCAGCGTATGTTTCTTGGCTTGCTTTAAAGCATGCTTCCATGATCGATGTGCTGAACTTACGTAACACCGCGCCATTCTGTAAAAGACGTTGTAAAGCTGGCGGGTTGAGCGCGTCGTACTTAGCACACATATCAGTATGCGCTTCGTAACAGGCCGCTTCCCAAGCTGCTTGATAAGACGGTGGCAATGAATCCCATTGTTTCTTATTAACTAAGAATGAGAGTCCAGCAGCGCCTTCCTAAAATGCTGGGTAGTAGTAATTTTTAGCAACTTTAGCCAAGCCTAATTTCTCATCATCATATGGACCCACGAATTCAGCAGCATCAATCGTGCCTTTCTCAAGCGCAGAGTAAATTTCACCCGCGGGTAATTGTTGTGGCACAACACCTAGCTTTGATAAGACTTGGCCAGCAAAGCCTGCAATACGGAATTTCAGACCCTTTAAATCTTCTGGTGATTTAATTTCCTTGCGGAACCAACCACCTATCTGTGTGCCAGTTTGGCCACCAAGGAAATTCACAATGTTGTAGCTGGCATATAACTCACGCATGAGCTTCATACCATTGCCATGCAACATCCAAGCAAATTGTTGACGCGCTGTTAGGCCAAATGGAGCGGCGGTATCAAAAATAAATGCGCTATTCTTGCCAAGATAATAGTAGCTCGCTGTATGGCCACATTCAACAGTACCGTTTTGTACTGCGTCCAATACTTACAATGCAGGAACAACCTCTCCAGCAGCAAATACTTTCACATTGAATTTGCCGTCAGTAGCCTTGCGCAATGCATTAGCAAATACTTCAGGAGTGTCATATAAAGTATCCAGTGATTTTGGGAAGCTGGATACCAAACGCCAGTTCAGGGTTGGTAAGCTCTGCGCGATTGCTGGAGCCCCAAGCGCTGCAACGCCAGCACCTACACTTGCTTTCTTTAAAAACGAACGTCTTTGCATTGTTATCTTCCTTCCATGTTTTGGAGTAATTTAGTTTTTGATTCTATCGTCTGGCTTATTTTCCGCCAACCGTCATAGAGCTAATCAAGATTGAGCCCGTTTCTTTGGTTCCACGAATCAGCGAGTCACTGCCAATAGACACAATATCCATCAACATATCACGCAAATTTCCAGCGATGGTTACCTCTTCAACGGGATACTGAATCTCGCCATTCTCAACCCAATAACCAAACGCGCCACGTGAATAATCTCCTGTGACATAACTCACGCCCTGCCCCATTAATTCGGTGACCAATAAGCCAGTACCCATTTCTTTTAATAGCGCTGGCAATCCGCCCTTGGGCGTCTTTTTACTTTGTAAGCGCAGGTGATGAGATCCACCTGCGTTACCAGTCGTTTTCATACCCAACTTACGCGCCGAGTAAGTAGATAAAAAATAGCCTTGCAATATTCCTTTATCGACAACTGTTCGTGCACTGGTTTTTACACCCTCTTCATCAAAAGGAGCGCTGCCAGTCATCGCCTTCAGATGGGGATTTTCAAAGAGGCTGATGTGCTTAGGCAACACCTGCTTGCCCAAACTATCTAATAAAAAACTAGAGCAGCGATACAAGGCGCCACCTGACACTGCTTGAACCAGGCTACCCAATAAGCCCGCTGCTAGTGGTGCTTCGAAAATCACTGGACAACGGCGTGTAGTCAATGATCTTGCTTTCAAACGGGATAAGGCTCTTTGCGCCGCATAGCGCCCAATAGACGCGGGATCTGCGAGCTCACTTGGAATTCGAGAGCTGGAATACCAATCATCTCTTTGCATCTGCGATTTTTTTCCACCAAGACTTGCGATCGGCGCGCAAGAAATATAGTGGCGTGAGAATGGATAGCCACCCATAAATCCTTGAGAGGTTGCCATCATAAAGTGCGCATGATGCGCTGATACAGATGCACCATCACTATTCTGAATTTGCTTGCTCACTGCAAACGCAGCGCCTTCTGCTGATCGCGCAATTTCTACTGCGTGCGCGACATCGATATCCCACGGATGAAATAAATCCAAATCTCTCGGCTTCTTTTCTAGCAACTTCGCTTCTGCTGGACCTGCGCAATCATCTTCAGCTGTATGCTGAGCAATGTGATACGCGGCCTCAACTGTTGCCTTTAGCGATGCCTTAGAAAAATCACTCGTACTGGCATTGCCGCGGCGATGCCCTAAAAATACAGTCACGCCTACTTGCTTATCTAAGCTTTGCTCAATAGTTTCAACCTCGCCTTTACGAACAGTGACTGAGAGTCCCTGACCCTCGGAAACTTCCGCAACCGCATCTGAGGCACCCCTTCTTTTGGCCTCTTTGAGCATGAAATCGACAATTTCCTGAAACTGGTGAGATGAATATGTAAACATGCCTCAATAATAGCTAGAATAGAAACATGAAGCATACCGAAGCCCTGCAACGCAAGTCGCCAAACGAGGTCAAAATTGGCCTTATTTCCATCTCTGATAGAGCCAGTAAAGGCGTCTACCAAGATGAGGGAATTCCTGCCTTGCAAACTTGGCTTATGAAAGCTATCAGTAACCCCTGCACCTTCCATGAGCGTCTTATTGCCGACGAGTCTGAGGTCATTACCGAATCCATTGTTGAACTTGTTGACGATTTTGGTTGTGACCTAGTTTTAACCACTGGCGGCACTGGCCCATCAAGACGGGATGTGACCCCAGAAGCGACCATTGAAGCAGGCACCCGAGAAATGCAAGGATTTGGTGAGCAAATGCGCCAAATTAGCCTCAAATTTGTTCCTACAGCCATTCTTTCTAGACAGACTGCTGTGTTGCGTGAGATTGAAGGACATGCTGCCCT
>JBGAIU010000022.1:0-27481 GCA_044225315.1 Polynucleobacter sp. | reverse complement strand
ATCTACATCATCACTCAGGCTGTAAACCTGGGTAAGAGGGTTGTAGCTCAGACCTTTCATGCCAAGCATTTCCAATCCAGCTTGGCGAGTAAACGCAACCAACTCAGAAGGTTTGATGAATTTGGCGTATTCGTGGGTACCCTTGGGTAGTAATTTCAGGATGTATTCCGCGCCAATAATCGCAAATAAGTAGGACTTTGGACTACGGTTCAGGGTACTAAAAAATAGTGTGCCACCTGGTTTGCAAAGTTTGGCACAGGCACAAACTACTGATGCTGGATCAGGAACATGCTCGAGCATTTCCATGCAGGTAACCACATCATATTGTTCGGGCTGTTCATCTGCTAAATCCTCTGCAGAGATCGAGCGATAGGTGAGATTGGCACCAACTTCTAATGCATGAAGCTCGGCAACCTTGAGTGCTTTTTCAGATAAATCGATACCGGTTGTATCGGCACCGGATTGAGAAATAGATTCAGCCAAGATGCCACCACCACAACCCACATCAACTACTTTTTTGCCTTCAAGTGACACAAACGATTTAATCCAATTCAAACGCAATGGATTGATTGCATGTAATGGTTTGAATTTGCTATTAGGATCCCACCAGCGATGAGCTAGGGCGCTAAATTTGGCGATTTCGGATTGATCGACGTTCATGTTGGGCTTGTTGTTAATGCTGCAAAAGATATTGATGTAACGAATATAGCGGAAATAAAAAAGCCCGCTAAAAGCGGGCTTTTTTACAAGTAAAACGAATTACTTAGCTGCTGTACCAACAACTTCGATGTCAGTACGGCGGTTCTTAGCACGGCCTTCAGCAGTTGCGTTCGATGCAACTGGATTGCTCTTGCCTTTAGATTCTGTGTAGATACGGCTACCGTCAACACCCTTGCTTACGAGATATGTCTTAACAGATTGCGCACGACGCTGACCGAGGGCCATGTTGTATGCATCTGTACCGATGCTGTCAGTGTTACCAACAGCGATGATTACTTCTAACTTGATCTTGCTCAAATCAGCAGCGATCTTGTCCAAAGTAGCTTTACCTTCTGGTTTCAAGTCAGATTTGTTGAAGTCATAAAGTGTGTCAGCTTGCAAAGTAATTTTGCTTTGGCTTACACCAGCAGCAGCTGCGCCAGCAGTCAACGCACCATCGCAACCTTTGGCTGCAGTAGCTGGAGTCCAGTTGTTATCACGCCAGCACAATGTGCCGTCGCCGTTTTTCCAGTTTAGGGCGCCGTCGCCGTTTTGCCAGTTGTCAGAAGCCATTGCTGCAGAAGCAAAAACGGCAATAACAGAAGCGAGCAACACTTTTAGGGTTTTGTTCATTTTTAGTCCTCAAAAATCTCTTTTTTAATTAAAGTCAAACTGAAATGTAATTCGCCCTACCTTAAAGCCAAAACTGCAAAGCGACACATCTTAATTTCTTACAAACTGACAGAATCTTAGCATAGCGCCCCTCTGTCATCAAAATGATATTATTTCTAGATGAAACAAGCCGCTAAAGAAACACTACCAATATCCCTCGAAGACGAAATGCGGCGGTCCTATTTGGACTACGCAATGAGCGTCATTGTCGGCAGAGCCTTGCCAGACGTGCGTGACGGTCTCAAACCGGTTCACCGCCGAGTCTTGTATGCGATGTATGAATTAAACAACGATTGGAACCGAGCTTACAAAAAATCTGCCCGTATAGTTGGCGATGTGATCGGTAAATACCACCCGCACGGTGATTCTGCGGTCTATGACACCATTGTTCGTATGGCCCAGGATTTCTCTCTACGCTATATGCTAGTTGACGGCCAGGGCAACTTTGGCTCCGTAGACGGCGATAACGCTGCTGCGATGCGGTATACAGAGATCCGCCTCCGCAAGATCGCCCATGAGCTTTTGGCCGATTTGGACAAGGAAACCGTCGATTTTGGGCCAAATTACGATGGTAGCGAGAAAGAACCCCTGATTTTGCCGGCCAAAGTGCCAAATTTGCTGATAAATGGCAGTTCTGGCATCGCTGTGGGTATGGCCACCAATATCCCTCCCCATAACCTGGATGAGGTGATTTCCGCCTGTTTACACGTGCTTCACAACCCAGAATGCTCTATCGACGAGCTTATTGAGATCATTCCAGCCCCAGATTTCCCGACCGCCGGCATTATTTACGGCCTCCAAGGGGTTCGTGAGGGCTACCGGACTGGTCGTGGTCGCGTTGTTATGCGCGCCAAGACCCATTTTGAAGACTTGGATAAGGGTTCCCGTCAGGCCATCATCGTTGATGAATTGCCTTACCAGGTGAACAAGAAAAACTTGCTCGAACGTATCGCCGAGCTGGTGAATGAGAAAAAGATCGAAGGCATTTCTGATTTGCGTGATGAGTCAGATAAATCCGGCATGCGCGTTGTGATTGAACTCAAACGTGGCGAAGTGCCTAAAGTCGTTCTCAATAATTTGTATAAGAGCACTCAATTACAAGATAACTTTGGTATGAACATGGTGGCCTTAGTAGATAACCAACCACGCTTGTTAAACCTCAAGCAAATGCTTGAGTACTTCTTGCAACATCGTCGTGAAGTAGTTACACGTCGTACGATTTTTGAATTACGTAAAGCACGTGAGCGTGGCCACGTTCTTGAAGGTTTGGCTGTTGCATTAGCAAACATCGATGAGTTCATCGCGATTATTAAAGCGGCTGCAAATCCTGTGATCGCTAAGCAAGAGTTGATGGGCAAAGCCTGGGATTCTTCAATGGTGCGCGAGATGTTGGCGCGTGCTGAGAGTGATACACCAGGCGGCCGCAATGCTTATCGTCTAGAAGGTTTGTTGCCTGAGTACGGCATGCAAAGTACTGGTCTCTATCGTCTGTCTGATAGTCAAGCGCAAGAAATTTTGCAAATGCGTTTGCAACGTTTGACTGGTCTTGAGCAAGACAAGATTGTTAACGAGTATAAAGAAGTCATGGCAGAAATTGCTGACTTGTTGGATTTGTTAGCGAAGCCAGAACGCGTGACCCAAGTGATTGAAGATGAACTGAAAAAAGTTCAATCTGAATTTGGTGCTGCAGGTACAGATAATGGTCGTCGTTCATTCATTGAGATGAATGCAACTGAACTCTTTACTGAGGATTTGATCACTCCACAAGATATGGTTGTGACGCTTTCTCACACCGGTTACATGAAGAGTCAGCCGCTTAGCGAATACCGTGCGCAAAAACGCGGTGGTCGCGGTAAGCAAGCAGCAGCAACAAAAGACGAAGACTGGATTGACACTTTATTCGTAGCGAATACACATGACACGATCTTGTGCTTCTCTGATCGCGGTCGCATGTACTGGCTGAAAGTGTGGGAAGTTCCACAAGGAAGTCGTACCTCGCGCGGTAAACCAATCGTCAATATGTTCCCATTGATTGATGGTGAAAAGATCACTGTGATCCTGCCGATCAAGGGCTATCAAGACGATCACTACGTATTCATGGCTACTCGTCTAGGCACAGTGAAGAAGACACGTTTGTCTGATTTCTCTAACCCACGTAAGGCCGGCATTATTGCGGTTGACCTGAACGAGAATGATTTCTTAGTGGGTGCTGCGATTACTGATGGTCAACACGATGTGATGTTGTTCTCAGATGCTGGTAAAGCAGTTCGCTTTGATGAAAACGATGTGCGCCCGATGAGTCGTACTGCACGCGGTGTGCGCGGTATGAACTTGGGTGAAGGACATCAAGTGATTGCCATGTTGGTAGCGCCCGCAGAAGCAGCAGAGGGCGCGGAAGCCGCGGTAGTTGATGAGAATGGTGTTGCTATTCCAAGCAGTGTGCTAACTGCTACAGAAAATGGTTATGGTAAGCGCACTCCAATCGCAGAATACACACGTCATGGTCGCGGTACAAAAGGCATGATTGCGATTCAGACAACTGAGCGTAACGGTAAAGTAGTCGCAGCAGCACTAGTGTCACCAGAAGATCAAATCATGTTGATTACTACTGGTGGCGTGTTGGTTCGCACTCGTGTATCTGAGATTCGTGAAATGGGTCGCGCTACACAAGGTGTTACCTTGATTAACGTCGATGAAGGCACACGTT
Organism: Polynucleobacter sp.; assembly: GCA_044225315.1. GTDB lineage: Bacteria > Pseudomonadota > Gammaproteobacteria > Burkholderiales > Burkholderiaceae > Polynucleobacter. The sequence goes on along the minus strand of JBGAIU010000022.1, from coordinate 23,403 downwards.
TGTCTGGCTTGCAGCGTATTGCTGAAAGCGATTCGGATGATGAGGGTGCTGATGATGCAGAAGATAGCGATGTCTCTGCAGACCCAGTAGCCGATCAAGATCAGTAAGGCGATGACTTTCGATCACCGCATCTTCAATTTTGCTGCGGGGCCTGCTACCTTGCCTGAAGAGGTATTGAAGCAGGCTGCAGATGAGATGTTGAATTGGCGTGGGCTTGGCACTAGCGTGATGGAGATTAGCCATCGCAGCAAAGAGTTCATGGAGGTTTACGAAGAGACTTTGCAAGATCTGCGTACGCTGATGCACATACCTGATACCTACGAGATTTTGCTATTGCAAGGTGGTGGTCTTGGGCAAAATGCAGCCATACCAATGAACTTAATGCCTTTGGCGAAGAATGGCCCAAAGGCGGATTTTTTAGTGACTGGTATTTGGTCTGAAAAATCTTACAAAGAAGCGCAGAAGTACGGCACTGCAAATCTAACAGCATCATCTGCTGCAGAAAAATTTAATACGATCCCACCAAGATCTAGTTGGAAATTATCAAGTGATGCCGCTTATGTGCATTACTGCGCTAATGAAACAATTGGTGGCGTTGAGTTTCCTGATGTGCCCGATGTTGGAAACATTCCTTTAGTTGCCGACATCTCAAGCAACATTCTCTCTAAAGAGATGGATGTGAATAAGTGCGCCGTCTGGTTTGGTGGTGCACAAAAGAATATTGGCCCATCTGGGGTCACGATTGTGATTGTTCGCAAGGATCTGATTGGTCATAGCATGGGCATTACGCCAACGATTTGGGATTGGGCTATTCAGGCGAATACGCAATCGATGATCAATACCCCTCCCACTTTTGCTATTTACATGGCGGGCCTCGGGTTTAAGTGGCTCTTAAAGCAGGGTGGCGTAAAAGTAATTGAAAAACGCAATCAAGAAAAAGCGGATTTGCTCTATCAGTTTATTGATCAAAGCAGTATGTATGAGAACCGCGTTACCAAAGAATATCGCTCACGCATGAATGTAACTTTCTTCTTGAAAGATGAGAATTTAAATGCGGAGTTTTTAGCGCAATCGAATGCCGCAGGTTTGGTTGCTTTGCGTGGTCACAAAGCTGCTGGTGGAATGCGTGCCAGTATTTATAACGCAATGCCGATTGAGGGTGTAAAAGCTCTAGTTGAATTTATGCGCGACTTTGAAAGGCGGGCTTAATGAGCACTGAAGAACAGCGCCTAGCGCCATTACGTGAAAAGATTGATGCGCTGGATGCGCAGATATTAGATTTACTCACTCAGCGCGCTAAAGCGGCTCAAGAAGTGGGTCATGTCAAAGGTGGATTCTCTTCGCCAGTCTTTCGTCCTGAACGTGAACGTCAAGTCGTTGCTCGCTTACAAGAAATTAATCAAGGCCCTTTGTTGCCTGATGGTATTGCTGCTATTTGGCGCGAAGTTATGTCTGCTTGCCGCGCCTTAGAGGCTCGTCAAACGATTGCCTATCTTGGACCAGTGGGCACTTTTTCTGAGCAAGCAGCGCAAACTTATTTCGGCCACTCAATTGCTGGCCTGCCTTGTGCTAGCCTGGATGAAGTATTTAAGTCAGTTGAGAAGGGCGCAGCGCAATTTGGGGTTGTACCTGTTGAAAACTCAAGCGAAGGTGCGATTTCTCGTACGCTAGATTTGTTGTTAGATTCTTCAATGCGAATTAGCGGTGAAGTTGTTCTCCCTATTCGTCATCACTTATTAACAAAGAGCGGCAACTTAGATGGTGTGACCACTGTCTGCGCTCATGCACAAGCGCTAGCTCAATGCCAGCAATGGTTAAGCGTGCATGCGCCACAATTAAAGCGCCAAGCAGTTAGCAGTAATGCAGAAGCAGCGCGTCTAGCCGCTAACGATCCCACCTTGGCCGCTATTGCTGGTGATCCTGCTCAAGAAGCTTATGGTTTGCAGGCAGTTGCTGCGCAGATTCAGGATGATCCGCATAATCGCACTCGCTTTGTTGTAGTGGGTAACTATGCTTGCCAGCCTACAGGTAAAGACCAAACATCATTAGTGCTTTCTGTGGACAACCAACCAGGCGCAGTACATCGTTTGCTAGCGCCATTGGCAAAACACGGTGTATCTATGAACCGCTTTGAGTCTCGCCCAGCGCGCAAAGGTACTTGGGAGTATCACTTCTACATTGATATTGCTGGTCACGCTGATGATGCGAAGGTAGTAGTTGCTTTGAATGAGTTAAAGCAAGTGGCCGCGTTTTATAAAAACCTTGGCTCTTATCCTCACTCCGCATAAGCAAGCGTCTAGCAAGCTTTCAAAAGATTAATTAGCAAACACTCTAGTAAATTCGAATGACTTCTAAGATTGGCTTAAAACATATTCATGCGATTGCTCCCTATGTTGGTGGCCGTCCCATTAGTGAAGTAGCGCGTGAATATGGTCTTGATGAAAACAAGATTGTGAAGTTGGCATCCAATGAAAACCCATTAGGAATGCCAAAGTCTGCTCAAGAAGCCATGCTGAAGGCTGCGAGCGATTTAGGTCGCTACCCTGACTCTAATGGATTTGAATTAAAGAATGTTTTATCCGCTTCTTTAGGCGTGCCGTTTGATTGGATAACGCTTGGCAATGGCAGTAACGATATTTTGGAATTAGCTGCTCGTGCAGTTGCGCAAGCGGGTGATGAAGTGATTTTTTCTAAGCACGCTTTCGCTGTTTATCCACTTGCGACTCAGGCGGTTGGCGCAAAAGCAGTAGAGGTTGCAGCAACTTCAAGCTTCGGGCATGATTTGCCAGCGATGCTCGCTGCCGTTAAGTTAGCGGGTGATAAGGCGAAATTGGTTTTTGTGGCCAATCCAAATAATCCCACTGGAAGCTATCTCACTGCAAAGGAGATTGAAGACTTTTTAGTGGCGCTGCCATCACATGTTGTGGTGGTATTGGATGAGGCCTATAACGAATACCTCACTCCAGAGCAACGTTACGATGCGATTGCTTGGGTGAAGCGCTTCCCGAACATGATTTTGTCGCGTAGCTTCTCCAAGGCCTATGGTCTTGCAGGACTGCGCATTGGTTATGGTGTTGCTCAGCCACATTTAACGGATTTATTAAATCGTATTCGTCAGCCATTCAATGTAAACAGTTTGGCGCAAGCTGCAGCAATTGCCGCTTTCCAGGATAAGGCGTTCTTACAAAAAGGCTTTGAGCTCAATTGCGCTGGTTATGAGCAGTTAAAGAAAGCATTTGATCAGCTAGGTCTTCGCTATTTGCCATCAGCTGGTAATTTTGTATTGGTGAAGGTAGGCGATGACGATCAAGCGGGCGCGCGCATGAATTTGGCTCTACTTAAGCGCGGCATTATTGTTCGTCCAGTTGGTAACTATGGCTTGCCGCAGTGGCTGCGTATCTCGATTGGTTTGCCAGAAGAGAGTGCAGCCTTTATCGACGCATTAAAAGCAATCTTGGCAAGCGAATGACCATCATTAATCCTTCTAGCAATTACGGAACTGTCACCATTGTGGGTGTTGGTTTAATTGGCGCGTCTCTGGGTCTGGCTCTCAAAAAAGCAGGCGTTGTCACAAAGGTTCTCGGTGTTGGACGCAGTAAAGAAAATTTAGATCAAGCGCAAAAGATGGGCGCGATTGATAGCGTAGTTGATTTGGTAGAAGCTACAAATCAGTCAGATGTCATCGTGCTCTGTGTGCCAGTTGCGCAGATGCGCGCAGCATTCGAAGTAATGGAGCCGCACCTCGAGTCACGCACCATGATCACAGATGCTGGAAGTACTAAGGGCGATGTGATTTTGGCTGCCAAAGAAGTTTTAGGTAAAAAGGCTTGCCAATTTGTGCCCGCGCATCCAATTGCTGGTGGTGCGCAACATGGCGCTAGCGCAGCAAGAGCAGATTTGTTTCAAGGCAAACAAACCATTATTTGCCCGCTGCAAGAAAATTCGCCAGAAGATACTGCGCTGATCGCTGGATTTTGGGAGTCAGTTGGATCTGTAGTGAAGAAAATTGGGGTTGTGCAGCATGATGCGATTTATGCCGCAGTCTCGCACTTGCCGCACATTTTGTCTTACGCCTTAATGGCTAGCGTAGTGAACTCTGAAGACGCAGATCAGAAACTGGGTCATGTTGGTGCGGGGTTTAAGGATTTCACGCGCATTGCCGCTTCTAGCCCAGAGATGTGGCGTGACATCTGCCTTGGTAACCGCACCGCTATTTTGAAAGAGCTCGATCAGTATTTATTAATCGTCAATCACATGCGTAAATTGATTGCGGAAAATGATGGCGCTGGTTTAGAAAAATTGTTTAATAAGGCAAGTAAAGCGCGCCAAGATTTGGATGCATCTGAATGAGTGGTTTGCCTGATATCAGTATTGGCCCATTCAAGCGAGCACAAGGCTCAATTGTCTTGCCAGGCTCGAAGAGTATTTCTAATCGCGCGTTATTACTTGCAGCGCTCTCCTCAGGAACGACGACCCTTAAGAATCTATTAGATGCCGATGACACCCAAGTCATGCGTAATGCCTTGCGTAAGCTAGGTTTGACAGTTACCGACAAAGACAATCATGTTTGCGTGGTTGAGGACTGTGGCGGAAAATTTCCTGTGCAAGATGCAGATCTCTTTATGGGTAATGCGGGCACTGCTATTCGTCCATTAACTGCCGCCCTAGCAATGCAAGGTGGTAACTATCGCCTGTCAGGTGTTGCGCGCATGCACGAGAGACCCATTCGTGATTTGGTCGATGGTTTGCGTCAAGTGGGCGCAAAGATTGAGTATGAGTTGCAAGAAGGTTATCCGCCGATCAAGATTATGGCCTCACCTATTCAGATAAAAGATGTGGTGAAAGTACGCGGCGATGTGTCGAGTCAATTCTTAACCGCTTTGCTGATGGCTTTGCCTTTGGTGGCAACTGAGCCAGTACGCATTGAAGTAGTAGGCGAGTTAATTTCACGCCCTTACATTGATATCACCTTGAAGTTGATGGCAAGGTTTGGAGTAACTGTTGCATGTCCTGATGCTCAGTCTTTTGTCATGCCAGCTAAAACATCTGATGCGGTCTACAAAAGCCCTGGTCAGTTATCAGTTGAGGGTGATGCTTCTTCCGCCTCTTACTTCTTGGCTTTAGGTGCTATCGGCGGTGGCCCAGTGCGTGTATTGGGTGTGGGCAAAGACAGTATTCAAGGGGATGTGGCGTTTGCTGATGCACTTGCCTTAATGGGTGCCAAGATTACTGCTGGCGAAGATTGGATAGAAGTTGCTGGTGTAAAAAATATCAATGGCAAACTCAACGGCATCACTTTAGATTGCACTGAAATTCCGGATGCAGCGATGACTTTGGCGGTTGCTGCATTATTTGCTGATAGCCCAACGCGCTTAAACAATATTGCAAGCTGGCGTGTGAAAGAAACAGATCGTATTGCCGCCATGGCAAAAGAATTAAAAAAAGTAGGCGCAGTGATTGAAGAGGGCGCTGACTACATTGTGGTGAATGCACCAGCATCAGTTAGTGATTGGAAGTCTCCAAGTGAAGGTATCGATACATATGATGACCATCGCATGGCAATGTGCTTTTCATTAGCTGCGTTTGGGCCGAATACACTTAAGATTAATGATCCAAACTGTGTGGCAAAAACCTTCCCAACCTATTTCTCGGAATTTGCGACAGTAGTTGCGTAATTTCTTAAGCTTTTATGAATCAATTCCCAGTTATTGCCATTGATGGACCTACTGCTTCCGGTAAGGGGACAGTTGCATCCCTGGTAGCTCAAAAGCTGGGCTTTCATTATTTGGATAGTGGTGCCCTGTATCGTTTGGTGGCCCTAGCCAGTGAAAAACAAGGAATCGATGCCAAAAATGGTCCAGAATTAGGTCTTTTAGTTCCTAAGTTATTGATTTTATTCAAAAATAATCAAGTTTTCTTGAATAATGAGGATGTGACCGAGGTTATTCGCGCAGAAAACATCGGTTTGAGAGCCTCTGCAGTAGCGGTTCATCCAGAGGTCCGTGCTGCCTTAGTGGGCTTGCAACGCAGTTTTCGGCAATCCCCTGGCCTAGTGGCCGATGGTCGCGATATGGCCAGCGTGATATTTCCAGATGCGATTTTGAAGGTTTTCCTCACCGCAACTGCTGCCGCAAGGGCCGAGCGTCGCTATAAGCAATTGATAGCTAAGGGAATTTCTGCTAAACTTGAATATTTGCTGCAAGATTTGCAGGAGCGTGATGCCAGAGATAGTAGTAGAGGCACTGCCCCCTTGTTAGTCGCAGACGGTGCAAAAGTGCTAGAAACATCAGATTTATCGATAGATCAAGCAGTTAAGACGGTTTTGGATTGGTATCAATCTGCAATTGCTTAACGCAGTTTTGTAAGTAGTAGCAGTGAGTTGTAAGTAGTAGTTTGGTGTCTTGAGAAACTCCACAACGCGATTATTTCTTTAGCGTGTTTCTTTAAGACTTTTTTAACCTAACCCGTCAGGCCTTCTGGCGGCACAAAGTGAATATACATGTCTGAATCATTTGCAGAACTATTTGAAGAATCATTAACCCGATCGAATATGAAGACCGGCCAAGTTATTTCGGCTGAAGTTCTTCGCATCGACCATAACTTCGTCGTTGTTAACGCTGGCTTAAAGTCTGAAGCGTTTATTCCTGTTGAAGAATTCCATAACGACGCTGGCGAGATAGAAGTAGCTCCTGGCGATTTCGTTTCTGTTGCTATTGACGCTCTTGAGAACGGCTATGGCGACACCATCCTCTCTCGCGATAAAGCGAAGCGTTTGGCATCTTGGTTGAATTTGGAAAAAGCCCTCGAGCAAGCAGAAATCGTTACCGGTACTGTTACTGGTAAGGTTAAAGGCGGCTTGACAGTAATGGTGAACGGTATCCGCGCATTCTTGCCTGGATCACTCGTTGATACACGTCCAATCAAAGACACCAGCCCTTACGAAGGTAAGACGATGGAGTTTAAGGTTATCAAGCTTGACCGTAAGCGTAACAACGTTGTGTTGTCACGTCGTGCTGTGGTTGAAGCTAGCCAAGGTGAAGAGCGTGCTAAGTTGATGTCTAACTTGAAAGAAGGCGCAGTGGTTACTGGCCTCGTTAAGAACATCACTGATTACGGCGCATTCGTTGACCTTGGTGGTATCGATGGCCTCTTACACATTACCGATTTGGCATGGCGTCGTGTGCGTCACCCAAGTGAGATGTTGACTGTTGGTCAAGAAGTGACCGCGAAGATCTTGAAGTTTGATCAAGAGAAGAACCGTGTTTCACTCGGCGTAAAACAACTTGGTGATGATCCATGGGTAGGTATCGCTCGTCGCTACCCACCAAATACCCGTTTATTCGGCAAAGTAACTAATCTGACTGATTACGGCGCATTCGTTGAAATCGAGAGCGGCATCGAAGGTTTGGTACACGTATCTGAAATGGACTGGACCAATAAGAACGTTGCTCCAAGCAAGGCTACTGCATTAGGTACCGAAGTTGAAGTAATGGTTCTCGATATTGATGAAGACAAGCGTCGTATCAGCTTGGGCATCAAGCAGTGCAAAGCAAATCTATGGGAAGAGTTTGCACGTTCACAACAAAAAGGCGACAAGCTTTCTGGCGCAATCAAGTCAATTACCGACTTTGGTGTGTTCATTGGCTTGCCTGGCGGTATCGAAGGTTTAGTTCACCTCTCAGACCTCTCATGGAATGAGCCAGGCGAAGAAGCTGTTAAGAAGTACAAAAAAGGTGATGAAGTTGAAGCCACCGTATTGGCAATCGATGTTGAGAAAGAGCGTATCTCTCTCGGTATCAAGCAATTGTCTGGTGACCCATTCAACAACTACACCTCTGTGAATGACAAGGGCGCTATGGTTACTGGCACTGTTAAGAGTGTTGATGCCAAAGGTGCAACCATTCACTTGGCTGATGAAGTTAAAGCCTACTTGCGTGCTTCTGAGATCTCAACAGATCGCGTTGAAGATGCTCGCAATGTATTGAAAGAGGGCGATAGCGTAACTGCAATGATCATTAATATTGATCGTAAGTCACGTGTAATCAACCTTTCAATTAAGGCAAAAGACAGCTCTGATCAACAAGATGCAATGAGCAAGCTCCAAGGTGATGCGCAGTCTGGCACAACCAATTTGGGCGCTTTGTTAAAAGCAAAATTGGATAATCAAGGCTAAATCAATATCGCCGCTTTCCATTAGGAGGGCGGCGATTTTTTATTGATAGATCATGACAGATCAAGAGCAACAAGCAATTACCCGCTCCGAACTAGTGGAGAGCTTAGCGGAACAGTTTCCGCAGCTATTGCCTAGAGACGTGGAGATGGCGGTAAAGACATTGCTGGACACAATGACTCAAGCCTTGGCTGAAGGTAAGCGTATTGAGTTGCGTGGTGTGGGAAGTTTTGTCCTTCACCATCGTCCTGCGCGCACAGGTCGCAATCCGAAGTCAGGTGAGAAAGTATTGATTCCTGAAAAACGCGTTCCGCACTTTAAGCCTGGCAAAGAGTTGCGTGAGCGAGTGGATTACAAGCCTCTGAAGCAGGCGAGCCCTAAAGAGGGTACTGGTGCCTAGTATTCAGGCTCAACCTCAGTGGTCCATTCGGACCATTTTTTTATTGGATTTTTGCTAGGCATGATTCAGATTGCGACATCTTGGTTATTGTTGCTACCAGTCATGTTTGGTATTGGTTGGCTGGCTTCGCGCTGGGACTTGCGACTTGAGAATCGCATGGATGAGCGCGAGCGCATGCGTCAACAGCGTTCTACTTTTAAGGGCTTGAGCCTTTTATTAAACGAGCAACCAGACCAAGCTATTGAGACACTAGTCAAGATTGCGCAGTTAGATCCCGAAACAGTTGAGTTACATTTTTCCTTAGGAAATTTATTTCGTCGCCGTGGTGAAACCGAGCGTGCGATTCGGGTGCATCAGTACTTAGCCAATCGCGACGACTTAAAGCCACGTGATCGAGATCATGCTGCCTATAAATTAGGCCGAGACTTTTTGCGTGCAGGTCTATTGGATCGAGCAGAAGCTTCGCTCAACCGTGTGGGTGAAGGCAAATATGCTGTCCCAGCAAAAGAGAGTCTCTTGGAGATGTACCAAGTAGAGCGTGACTGGAAAAAGGCCATCATTGCTGCTTCTGAGCTTGAGAGTCTTCAAGGCAAATCACATCGCACTGAAATCGCGCAGTTCCATTGTGAGTTGGCACAAGACGCTTTGCGACGTAAAGACTTATCAGAAGCTGAACAATCTATTCAACGTGCTTTGCAAGCGGTGCCAAATCATGCGCGTGCGCTCATCCTGCAGGGTGATTATTTAATGGCAATGGAGCGTCCCGCTCAGGCTATCGAGGTATGGGGTGTGGTTGCTGATTCGCATCCTGCTTATATGCACTTGTTGGCGGATCGTTGGATGACTGCGCATGCTGCCTCAGGAAAAGAATCAGAAGGTTTAGATCGTTTATGCATCCTTTTGAAAACACAGGCTACGGGCGAGTTATTGGATATCGTGCACAAGCAGGTTATGAAGATTCGGGGTCCAGAAGCCGCCAATGCGATGTTGTCTGAAGTCATGCAACATTCACCTAGTTTGAGTGCTTTATCAAAGCTTGCTGAAACACGTATAGCACTCGAGGAGGGTAACGCCAACCCAGAAAGACTCTCAGAGTTGGAATCCATTCTTAACCTCTTGCGCCAACGCACTACCAGTTTGGCTCGTTATACCTGTGGTAACTGTGGCTTTAGGGCGCGCAGATTCTATTGGCAGTGCCCTGGTTGTAACAATTGGGAGGCATACTCACCAAGACGCTCAGAAGGTGTTGCGCCAAGTGGCTCTTCAATGTGATTGATTTAAAGAAATAAGATACTGAGAAAATAGAGAACCTATGAAAGTTACGATTGTTGGAAGTGGTTACGTAGGTTTAGTTACCGGTGCTTGTCTGGCAGAGCAAGGCAACAACGTCTTCTGTTTAGATTTAGACCCAAAAAAGATTGAGATTCTCAATTCTGGTGGTGTGCCTATCTATGAACCAGGCCTAAAAGAAATGATTGAGCGTAATCGTGCTGCTGGCAGATTGCAGTTCTCTACTGATATTGCCGCTTCAGTAGCGCATGGTGATATTCAATTTATTGCAGTAGGCACTCCTCCTGATGAAGATGGGTCTGCGGATCTGCAGTACGTAGTAGCAGCTGCGCGCAATATTGGTCGCCATATGACCACTCCAAAAGTGATTGTCGATAAGTCGACTGTGCCTGTTGGAACAGCAGATAAGGTATCTGCTGCAATTACTGAAGAATTAGAAAAGCGTAATTTGCCTGCTGATCTGTGCTCGGTTGTTTCAAATCCAGAGTTCTTAAAAGAGGGCGCCGCGGTAGAGGACTTTATGCGCCCTGACCGGATTGTGATTGGTACAGAAAACACGCCAGCTGGCTTGCGTGCCAAAGAGCAGATGCGCAAACTCTATGCGCCATTTAATCGTCACCATGAACGCACTTATTACATGGATGTGAAGAGTGCGGAGTTAACCAAGTACGCCGCTAATGCAATGTTGGCAACCCGCATCTCTTTTATGAATGAGTTAGCCAATTTAGCCGACATGGTGGGTGCGGATATTGAAGCTGTGCGCCAAGGTATTGGATCTGACTCACGTATTGGGTTTGGTTTCTTGTACCCAGGCACAGGTTACGGGGGCTCTTGCTTCCCGAAAGATGTGTCTGCCTTATCAAAGACCGCCAAAGAGCACGGTAAAGAATTGAAGATTCTTGGTGCTGTTGATGCAGTAAATGAAATTCAGAAATATGTATTGGTAGAAAAGATTGAAAAGCGTTTTGGTAAAGATCTTTCTAATATGAAATTTGCATTATGGGGATTAGCGTTCAAGCCCAACACGGACGATATGCGTGAAGCCCCAAGTCGCGTCATTATTTCTGAGTTGGTTAAGCGTGGCGCTACGATTGTTGCCCATGATCCAGTGGCAATGCCTGAGGCAAAACATGCCTTAGAGCTCGATTTTCAGAGCAATCCTCAGGGGCTGAAAAAAGTTTCCATGGTTGATAACCCTATGAATACGCTTGATGGTGCGGATGCATTGATTATTGTTACTGAATGGAAGGCGTTCCGCAGTCCTAATTTTGATGTGGTTCTCCAAAAATTGACTCGCCCCATCATTTTTGATGGACGTAATTTGTATGAGCCACAAGCAATGCAAGAACTGGGTATTGAATATCACGGCATTGGGCGACATAATTAAAACAAGTCATTAGTAAAAGTTATTCAAATGGAAAAAGCCAATCGCGAACAATTTTCTAAGGCACGCCTGCTAGTAGTAGGCGATGTCATGCTGGATCGCTATTGGTTTGGCGATACCAACCGTATTTCTCCAGAGGCGCCAGTACCAGTAGTTCAGGTTGGCAAGATCGATGAACGCTTAGGCGGTGCTGCGAACGTAGCACGCAATGTGGCTGCTCTTGGTGCGCAAACAACTATTCTCGGAATAGTGGGTCAGGATGAACCTGGCGAGCGCGTCATCAATTTGTTGAAGTCTGGTGGCGTTGATAGTCAACTTGAGATTGATGCAAAAGTTCCAACGATTGTGAAGTTGCGTGTGATTGCACGTCAGCAACAGTTAATCCGCTTGGACTTTGAAGAGGCTCCAAGCGAGAAGGCGCTAGCACACAAGTTAGAGCGCTTTGAGAAATTAGTTGGCTCTGCTGACGTTGTGATTTTGTCGGATTACGGTAAAGGTGCTTTAGGTCAGGTTGCCCATATGATTGAGCAGGCCAGAGCGCAAAACAAAATAATCTTAGTTGACCCTAAGGGTGAAGATTATGAGAAATATCGTGGCGCTACCGTTTTAACACCGAATCGCAGTGAGCTACGTCAAGTGGTCGGACAGTGGGCTAGTGAAGAAGATCTCACAAAGAAAGCACAAGATCTCAGAAAGTCTCTTAACCTCCAGGCGCTATTACTTACGCGCTCTGAAGAAGGCATGAGTTTGTATACCGAAGCTGGTGTGAGTCATGTAAAAGCACAGGCTAGAGAGGTGTTTGATGTATCTGGTGCCGGTGATACGGTAATTGCCACTTTGGCTGTTGCCTTGGCAGCGGGTTGGCCATTAGAGCGAGCGATGGCTTTGGCAAATCGCGCTGGTGGAATTGTGGTTGGTAAGCTGGGTACTGCTACCGTTACTTCAGAGGAATTACAGTGACTATTATCGTAACTGGCGCCGCAGGATTTATTGGCGCGAACATTGTTCAGGCTTTAAACGCGCGTGGCGAAAAAAATATTATTGCTGTTGACGACTTACGTCCAGCGGATAAATATCGCAATCTAGCCGATCTCGACATTATTGATTACCTCGATAAAGACGAATTTCTAGAAGCGTTTAGAAGTGGTCGTTTTGGTAAGGTAAAAGTAGTGTTTCATGAGGGTGCTTGCTCCGATACCATGGAGACCGATGGCATTTTCATGATGGCGAATAACTATCGCTACACCATGGATTTGCTCGATATCTGTACTGCTCAAAAGGTTCAGCTCTTGTACGCATCTTCTGCTGCCACTTATGGTGGTTCTGATGTATTTGTTGAAAGCCGTGAGCATGAGAAGCCTTTGAATATTTATGGCTACTCAAAGTTCTTATTTGATCAGGTGATGCGCAAGCGTTTTGCTGAAAATGCAAATACTGCTCAAGTAGTTGGCTTTCGCTACTTTAATGTATACGGTCCACGTGAATCACACAAAGGCCGTATGGCATCCGTAGCATTTCATCAATACCATCAATACAAGGCAAACGGTCACGTAAAACTATTTGGTGAGTATGGCGGCTATGGACCAGGTGAGCAAAGTCGCGACTTTGTATCTGTTGAAGATGTTGTCAAAGTGAACCTCTTTTTCTTAGACCACCCAGAGATCAGCGGTATCTTCAATTTGGGTAGTGGTCGCGCACAACCCTTTAATGATGTAGCCCATGCTGTAGCTAATGCCATGCGCAAATTGGATAAGGCGCAACCAGCAAGCTTGCAAGAATTGGTTAAAGAAAAAGCGATTGAGTACATTCCATTTCCAGAGGCTCTCAAAGGTAAATACCAGTGCTTCACACAGGCTGATTTAACAAAATTGCGTGCAGCTGGATATTCAGAACCCTTCCTCAATGTTGAGCAGGGCGTCAGCCGTTATATCGAGTGGCTAGAAGCCAATTCTGATTTCTTGGCAAACCCACTGTAAGCCAGTCAACTAGATCCATACATCTTCGTTGTAATTGATCCACGCGCACTTAGTGCCCGTGGATTTTCTATTTATCTCTGGAGAATGTATGACAAATGTAAAGTTTGGAAGCGCCAAAAATATGCTGAGATCTGCTTTGGTCTCAGCAGTAATCTCAATTTCTAGATTTGGCTTAGGCATGGCAAACGCTTCGCCTATTAACGTCAACACTGCCACTCAATCTGAATTAGAAAGCATTAAAGGCATCGGCCCATCTAAGGCGAAAACGATCATTGCGGAGCGTCAAGATGGCGGCCATTTTCAGGATGCAAATGATTTGCAAAAGCGGGTACGTGGTATTGGCATGAGATCAGTCGAAAAAATGGTGGATAACGGTTTAACCATTGAGTCACCAAGTTCTTTTCGGGAGCCGAATGGGCGTACCCAGAAGGAAGGTGGCTCTTCTAGTCGCCGTCATTCGCGTCATCAGGGTAATGGGCGTAATTCAGCGGAGCGTGCAGCGCCACATCGCAGAAATTAGACCCTTTAGGGTTTAGGTTTGCTTACGGCTAAAATCAGCATATGAGCAGACCTTCTTACCTAACCATTTCCCAGACAGTGGGCAATACACCTCTGGTGTGCTTGCAGCGTATCCCGGGATTGGAAAATGACACTCGCAACAATGTCATTCTAGGTAAGTTAGAAGGCAATAATCTAGCGGGGTCGGTTAAGGACCGACCTGCGCTGTCGATGATCATGCGCGCGCAAGAGCGTGGCGAAATTAAACCCGGTGATACCTTAATCGAAGCAACCAGTGGGAACACTGGCATTGCTCTAGCAATGACGGCTGCAATGTTGGGTTACAAAATGATTCTGGTGATGCCAGAAAACCAAAGTATTGAGCGTCGCCAAAGTATGGCTGCTTATGGCGCTGAATTAATCTTGACGGCAGCCTCAGGTGGTATGGAGTTTGCAAGAGACTACGCTTTGCAATTACAACGTGAAGGTCGCGGAAGATTGCTTGATCAGTTCGCCAATCCTGATAATCCTAGAGCGCATATCGAAACTACAGGCCCAGAAATTTGGCGTGATACCGATGGTCAGATTACCCACTTTGTTTCAGCGATGGGCACTACGGGCACGATCACGGGTGTATCGACTTATCTAAAGTCGATGAACCCCAATATTCAGATTATTGGCGCGCAGCCTGAAGAAGGCTCGCAGATCCCAGGTATTCGTAAATGGGCCCCAGAATATCTGCCGAAGATTTACCAAGGTGAGCGTGTTGATCGAATTGAATATGTAACGCAAGCGGATGCTGAAGATATGGCACGTCGCTTGGCGGTAGAAGAAGGAATCTTTTGTGGTATTTCAGCAGGGGGTGCTTTAGTGGTTGCCTTGCGCATCGCGCGTCAAGTTGAAAATGCCACGATTGTCTTTATTGTGTGTGATCGTGGCGATCGTTACTTATCTACAGGCGTTTTCCCCGCCTAGGCGAATAGCTTTAAATATTCGTTAGCTTGCTTTTGATTTTTTCTTAGCACCAGATTTTTTGCTGCTCTTGCTTTTGGGTTTATCAGCAGCGTTTTTAGGGCTGCTAGCTTTCTGTGGGGACTCTACAGGTACAACGCTTTGGTTTTTGTATCCCAAAGCTTCTGCAAACTCTGCCACGCTTTGTGCGTAAAAATAGCTACGGTTGTATTGCACGATTGTCAGAAAATTATTTAGGCCAACAAAGTATTGCGCCTGATCTGATCCATCTTTACCAGGAAAAAGCAGGTCAACAATAAGCCCTTTGCTCTGTGGTTCTACGCCACCACGTTGCAAGTCACCTTGTTGTGGACTCAGAATTCCCTTCTGAATTAATTCAGCAACGGTATGTTTTAGTTGTGGTTCTCCATCGGCCAATTCCTTAGCTGCACTTAAGCCACTTTCTTGTACTGGGAAGGAGATGGGCATGCCAGTTTGCCAACCATGTTTTTTCATAAAGTTGGCAACGCTGACGATGGCATCTTTAGGGCTCTGTTTTAGATCAATGCGTCCATCCCCATCCCCATCAACCGCAAAGCTACGAATACTGCTGGGCATGAACTGTGGCAAACCAATCGCCCCAGCATAAGAGCTGTTCTGATTCAGACAAGAATTAAAACGACTTTGATTAATCCCTTGGGTGGTATTTTTAGCTGGTAACT
Organism: Polynucleobacter sp.; assembly: GCA_044225315.1. Taxonomy (GTDB): domain Bacteria; phylum Pseudomonadota; class Gammaproteobacteria; order Burkholderiales; family Burkholderiaceae; genus Polynucleobacter. The sequence goes on along the minus strand of JBGAIU010000022.1, from coordinate 8,012 downwards.
GACCGCCTGATTCTGTCCAGCACAACAATATAAGCTCTTGAAGCTGATCTTTAAAAAGCTGCTCTCGAGCAGTTTTGTTTGGAGTATCTGGATAACTGAAGGCTAGGGTCGATAAAACATCTTTCACCCGAAAATTGCCAGTTTGACGACCGTAAATGGTTTCAATGCCGATGATGGCTACAATGACCTCAGCTGGCACCCCATAGGACTGCTCAGCCTGGCTTAAAAAGGCTTGGTTTTCCTCTAAAAAGGCCCTTCCAGCCTTAAGTCGGACTGGCTCGATGAAGCGCTTGCGGTAGGCTAACCAATTCTTCTTAAAGGTTCCCGATGGGGGTAATACCAATTTGCGTATAGAGGGAATCGTTTTAGCATCTAAAAAGCCCATTTCTAGGGTCTGAATAGGGATTTCTTGGGTTTGGGATACCTGATTTAACAGAGCATTCAGACTTTGGCTATAGCGCGCCTCTGAGGCGGCATCATCCGCTTGGTTTACGATGGCTTGCTGAGGATTGCTTTGTTGTGTGGGCGTGCTTGAGCAGGCTCCAAGGGCGAGCATCATCAGAAGGAGCAGTGGGTAGTAGATGCGCAAGCGAAAATTTGGGGACATAGGATTTAACGAATTAAGCAATATTGATTAGATTATAAAAATTACAGTTTTGCTATTAAGGATTTAGCTAAATAACAACAGGATACATAACTCATCCCGATTTTCTGAAACACGAGATGGGCAGTCATCACCCTGAATGTCCAGAGCGTATTCAGGCGATTAACGATCAGATGATCCGCAGTGGTATTAATCACTTCCTTCATCACTTAGATGCGCCATTGGCCAGTGAAGACCAGCTTGAGTTGGTACATAGTCCAGACCATATCGCCTTTGTAAAAGAGCAGGCACCACAGAGTGGGTATGCCATGCTTGATGGCGACACCATCATGAATCCGCATACTTGGCAAGCCTCTTTACGTGCAGCGGGTGCCGCTATAGCTGGTGTTGATGCCGTAATGAAGGGCGAAGTTGAAAATGTCTTTTGTGCAGTAAGACCTCCAGGTCATCACGCAGAGCCAACACGCTCAATGGGTTTTTGTCTCTTTGATAACGTTGCCATCGCCGCACGATATGCGATGGAGACATACGGAATTGAACGTGTAGCCATTATCGATTTTGATGTGCACCACGGCAACGGAACTGAAGCAGCATTCTTCAATGATCCAAGTGTGCTGATGTGCAGTTTTTTCCAGCATCCGTTTTACCCATACAGCGGTCTAGATCACGCCAACAACATGGTCAATGTGCCTTTGCCTGCAGCGACTCGTGGCGATGTGGTGCGTTCGATTGTTGAAGAAAAGTGGCTGCCAGCACTCCGCAATTTTGAACCGCAACTCATCATTATTTCTGCGGGATTTGATGCGCATCGTGAAGATGATTTAGGTCAAATGGGATTAGTAGAAGACGATTATGTGTGGATCACTAAGCGCTTAAAAGAAGTTGCGCATGAGTTTGCTAATGATCGCATCGTAAGTTGCCTAGAAGATGGTTACAACTTATCTGCATTGGGTCGTAGTGTCGTGGCTCACGTCAAAGCCTTGGCTGATATTTAAAGAGCAAACACATTAACAAATACAACTGTTATTGAAAGTAAAAGATGGCAAATATTTATGAACAGGGTCTAGAGCGTAATTCAGCGAATTACACCCCGATTACTCTACTGTTGTTCTTAGAAAGATCAGCCGAGATCTATCCTAAAAAAGTGGCTATCGTGCATGGCAAGTTACGTCAGACTTGGGCGCAGACCTACGATCGTTGCCGTCGCTTAGCAAGTGCCTTGCAAAAGCATGGCGTTGGGCTTGGCGATACCGTTGCTGTCATGCTCCCCAATACACCTCCTATGGTGGAAGCGCACTTTGGCATTCCAATGGCTGGCGCGGTATTGAATGTCTTGAATACCCGCTTGGATCCAGAGTCTGTTGCCTTCATGCTCAATCACGGTGAAGCTAAGGTGGTAATCATCGATCCAGAATTTTCTGGTGCTATGAAAAAAGCGCTTGAGATTGCTAAGAAAGAAAGTGGCCGTGATTTCTTAGTAATTGATGTGGAAAAAAAAGAATATGATGTGCCCGGTGAGAAGCTGGGCAAATTAACTTATGAGCAATTACTCGCTGAAGGCGATCCTCAGTTTGCATGGCAAGTGCCTGCTGATGAGTGGCAAGCGATTTGCTTAAATTACACCTCGGGTACTACAGGCAATCCAAAGGGAGTCGTCTATCACCACCGTGGCGCAGCGATTAATGCCGTATCCAATGTCTTGGACTGGGATATTAATAAGCACCCAGTGTATCTGTGGACTCTGCCAATGTTCCATTGCAATGGCTGGTGTTTCCCATGGACGATTGCCGCGCGCGCAGGTATTAACGTCTGCTTGCGTCGTGTAGATGCACAACATATTTTTGCCGCTATTAAAGAGCATGGCGTTACTCACTACTGCGCGGCACCGATCGTGCATAACTTGCTGGTGAATGCCCCGGACGAGCTTAAGGCCGACGTGCCTTCGGGCGTGAAGGGCTTGATCGCAGGCGCTGCGCCTCCAGCCTCCATTATTGAAGGTATGGAAAAGTGAGGTTTCGATTTAACTCACGTATACGGCTTAACTGAAGTGTATGGTCCCGCTGCAGTTTGTGTGAAGCAAGAAGAATGGGATGACATGGATATTGGTGAGCGTGCTCGTCTGAATGCACGTCAAGGAGTTCGCTATCACATGCAACAAGCAATTGATGTTTTGGATCCAGAAACAATGAAGCCTGTTCCTGCCGATGGTGAAACCATGGGCGAGATTATGTTCAAGGGCAATATCGCCATGAAGGGCTACCTTAAAAATGAAAAGGCTACTAAAGAAGCATTCGAAGGTGGCTGGTTCCATTCAGGGGATTTAGCGGTGAAAAATGCCGATGGTTATGTCAAGATTAAAGACCGCAGTAAAGACATCATTATTTCTGGTGGGGAGAATATTTCATCAATTGAAGTGGAAGATGTTCTCTATCGTCATCCAGCAGTAATCGCTGCGGCTGTGGTAGCAAAGCCAGATCCAAAGTGGGGCGAGACCCCTTGCGCATTCTTAGAGGTTAAGCCTGGCGTTGAAGTAACGCCTGCTGACATCATTGCCCACTGCAAGCAACATTTGGCGGGCTTTAAGGTGCCTAAGGCGATTGTGTTTGGGGAGCTACCAAAGACATCGACAGGAAAAATTCAGAAGTTTGAATTGCGCAAGCAGGCTGGTTCTGCCACTGCAATCGATGTCTAGTTATCGATGATGGGGGCGTTAAAATAAGGATTGCCCCCATTTTTAGTAAATATTATGTTTGTTTTTGTTAGTAGTCATTAAGGATTGTGAATTCAGATGAAAATCTTAGTAGCTGTTAAGCGTGTAGTGGATTACAACGTTAAAGTGCGTGTGAAGTCCGATAACTCTGGTGTGGACATTGCCAACGTCAAAATGAGCATGAACCCTTTCGATGAGATCGCAGTTGAAGAAGCTGTCAGACTCAAAGAAGCTGGTGTGGCTACTGAAGTGGTAGTAGTTACTGCCGGCGTTACCCAGTGCCAAGAAACTCTCCGTACCGCTCTAGCAATTGGTGCTGACCGCGCTATTTTGGTGGAAACCGATGCCGAGTTGCAGCCTTTAGCTGTAGCCAAGATTCTCAAGGCGCTCTCTGAAAAAGAACAAGCTCAAATCATTATCTTGGGCAAACAAGCGATTGATGACGATAGCAATCAAACTGGCCAGATGTTAGCTAGTTTGATGGATATTCCACAAGCGACATTTGCATCTAAAGTGGTTGTTGCTGATGGTAAAGCTACAGTAACTCGCAAAGTTGATGGCGGTCTAGAAACTGTTGCATTGTCATTGCCGGCAGTCATTACCACTGACTTACGTCTCAATGAGCCACGCTACGTAACTTTGCCAAACATCATGAAGGCCAAGAAAAAGACGATCGATACGATTACCCCAGATAGCTTAGGTGTTGATATCGCTCCACGTCTTAAAACCATCAAAGTAGAAGAGCCGCCCAAACGTAGCGCAGGTGTCATGGTTGCGGATGTAGCCGCTCTTGTTGAAAAACTTAAAAATGAAGCGAAGGTGATTTAAATGGCTGCACTTGTTATTGCTGAACACGATAATCAATCTTTAAAAGCCGCTACTTTAAATGCGGTTGCCGCTGCTTTGCAGTGCTCCCCAGAAGTGGATGTGTTAGTTGCTGGTAGCGGTGCTGATGCTGCCGCAGCTTCTGCAGCGCAAATTGCTGGTGTCCGTAAAGTCATTCAAATTGATGCAGCTAATTTAGCCGATCAATTAGCTGAACCTTTGGCAGCGCAAATTCTTTCTGTAGCGAAAAACTATAGCCACGTATTAGCTCCAGCAACTGCTAATGGTAAGAATGTATTGCCACGCGTTGCTGCTAAGCTCGATGTTGCTCAGTTATCTGACATTACTAAAGTAGTTTCATCAGATACATTTGAGCGCCCAATCTATGCGGGTAACGCGATTGCAACGGTGCAAAGCGCTGACCCGATCAAAGTGATTACGGTACGTACTACTGGATTTGATCCTGTTGCTGCTTCAGGCGGTTCTGCCGCAGTTGAAAAAGCATCTGCTGCTGACTCTGCAAATAAATCATCCTTTGTTGGTCGTGAGTTGACTAAGTCTGATCGTCCAGAGCTAACTGCAGCCAAGATCATTGTGTCTGGTGGTCGTGGTCTAGGTTCTGGCGAGAAGTATGAAGAGTTAATTGTGCCTTTGGCAGATAAGCTGGGTGCTGCATTGGGAGCCTCACGCGCTGCGGTTGATGCGGGCTATGTACCGAACGACTATCAAGTGGGTCAAACTGGCAAGATCGTTGCGCCACAACTCTATGTGGCCGTTGGTATCTCTGGCGCTATTCAGCACTTGGCCGGTATGAAAGATTCCAAAGTGATCGTGGCGATCAATAAAGATCCAGAAGCGCCAATTTTTGGTGTTGCTGATTATGGTTTAGTAGCTGATCTCTTTACTGCTGTGCCTGAGCTCACAAAGGCGCTTTCGTAATTACGTAACTGATTTGAATCGATAAGAGTTGTAATGCCATATGTAGCCCCTGTAAAAGATATGTTGTTTGTGATGAACGAATTGGCGGGGCTATCTGAAGTTGTGGCTTACCCATCCTATGCAGAGGCGGGTGCTGATGTTGATTTAGCACCAGCGATTTTGGAAGAGTCAGCAAAATTCAACCAAGACGTAGTTGCGCCACTCAATTGGCCTGGTGATCAAAACCCAAGCTCTTGGAAGGATGGCGTTGTAACAACCACTCCAGGCTTTAAAGAGGCTTTTGCTCAATATGTAGCGGCCGGATGGCAGGGAGTAATTCATCCAGTAGATCTTGGTGGTCAAGGATTGCCTAAGTTGATTTCCACCGCATGTCTTGAGATGGTGAATTCCGCAAATTTTTCCTTTGCGCTTTGCCCTTTATTAACTGATGGTGCGATTGAAGCTTTGTTAACTGCTGCTAGCCCAGAGCTTCAAGAACGTTATGTTCCCAACATGATCTCGGGTGAGTGGACTGGCTCTATGTGTTTGACAGAGCCACAAGCAGGATCAGATTTATCGATGGTGCGTGCACGTGCCGTTCCAGAAGGTGATGGCACTTACAAGATCTTTGGCACCAAAATCTTTATCACCTATGGTGAGCATGATATGGCCAAGAATATTATTCACTTGGTCCTGGCAAGAACGCCAGATGCGCCAGAGGGCGTTAAGGGAATTTCACTCTTTGTTGTGCCTAGGTTCTTGGTGAATACAGAAGGCACTTTGGGTGAGCGCAATGATGTGCATTGCGTTTTGATTGAGCACAAGCTGGGCATTAAAGCGAGTCCGACAGCAGTATTGCAATTTGGTGATCACGGCGGTGCTGTTGGTTACTTAGTTGGCGAAGAAAATCGCGGTCTTGAGTACATGTTTGTGATGATGAATGCCGCTCGCTTCGCGGTTGGTATGCAAGGTATTGCGGTAGCTGAGCGCGCTTATCAAAAAGCAGTGCAATACGCCAAAGACCGTGTACAAAGTCGTGATCTAGCGGGATCACCTGGTCCTGTGGCGATTATTCATCAGCCTGACGTGAAGCGTATGTTGATGACGATGCGTGCTTATACGGAGGCAGCTCGTGCATTAGCGTATTACGCTGCGGCGGCTTATGATGCGCAACACGCTGCGCCTGATGAAGCGGCACGCAAATCAAATCAAGCTTTATATGAATTCTTGGTACCGATTGTGAAGGGCTTCTCAACCGAGATGTCGATTGAAGTTGCTAGCTTGGGTGTTCAGGTCCATGGTGGTATGGGCTTCATTGAAGAGACTGGTGCTGCACAACACTATCGCGATGCGCGTATTTTGACGATTTATGAAGGCACTACTGCTATTCAGGCAAATGACTTAATTGGTCGTAAGACTGTGCGTGATGGTGGCGCTACCGCCAAAGCATTCTCGGAAAAGATTGCAGAAACTGAAAAAGAGTTGGCGGCTAGTGGTAGCGCAGATGCAAAAGCAGTGTTAAAGCAATTAACAATTGGCCGCGCTGCATTTGATGAGGCGGTTGCTTTTATCTTGGCTAATGCAAAAACAAATACCAAAGCAGTATATGCAGGTAGCTGCGCTTATTTGCGTTTGGCTGGTTTGGTTCTTGGTGCCTGGCAAATGGCTCGTGGCTTGTTAGCTGCCGAACGTTTGCGTGACAGCGATCCTGCTTTCTATAACACCAAGATCGCTACTGCTCGATTCTTTATCGAGAACTTATTGCCTCAAGCTCAGGGCTTGGCGACATCGATTGTTGAAGGTGGCTATTCTGCTAACGCTTTGGAAGTAGAGCAGTTCTAATCTGAAAATTTAGCAAGCAATCTAAAAGCTATCCGCAATTATTGGGATAGCTTTTTTGCTTCATAGATTTGAGAAATAAAGAATTGCTCAAATGCAATAGCTAAAAATGTCATCATGATGCCAGCGCCAAATACCAGCGAAAAGATAACTGTCAATACCACTAGCCAGCCAGAGCGACTACGCTCATGCTCAGCGATACCGGGATTAAATTGCGCATCCCACTTTTCATCTGGACGCAATCCAAAGGTAATCGTTGTTAGCCAGCTTGCTTCAATGGCAATAAATCCAAAGGTGAGTAGCACCCAGCCTGGGGCGGAGTTAAAGTGGGCATCCCTCAATAAGCTCCAACCCACAATCCCGCCAAGGACTGCTAGTAATTGTGACCAACCCCAAAAAGATTTAAGACCAAGCAAATAGAAGCAGTTAAAGCCGCTACCTGGAAAAAATAATCCGAGAGCGCAAAAAAGGAGTTTAGATTTTTTCATAGCAATTCAGTCTTATGGGTCTTAAGAGTCTTAAATCGTTTGGATTATTTGTTGGTGGATTGTGTGGTTTGGCGCTGAGTAAAACTTAATACTTCGCGATCATTGCCAACCAATAGCAATTGATCGCCATTGCGAATGATGCTACGATAATCATTAAGTTGATATAAAAAGTCATTCTCTAATTCCATGCGCTGGGGGGTGCAGGCCATCTTGGTGCTAGCGATTTTGCTTAAGCTAAAACCGCGTGAATCTTCATCCAGTTCTGCGGTAAAGCGATTGCAGCCTGTTGATCCGCTGACGCGTTTTCCATTAGCGTCAAAAGCGATTTGGATAGGGTTACTGGCCTCTCCTTGGGGTATTTGACGGGCGCTTACCTCGCCTTTGCTATTGGGCGCTAAATTCCAGCGAGTGAGCTCCCAGCGGGTATTGCGTAGCTCACTGCTGGGAGGACTAATTTTGGCGCCACAAGGCGGAATAACGTTGGCGCAGCCACCGATAAAACCCAAGCTCAGGAGTAAAGGGGCCAGAAACGACCTTTTTGAGATCTGTTTGGTGGGGTGTAAATGGGCTATTTTATGGGGCATATTTATATAAGTTATTGTTTTATATGGAAATATTATTCTAGTTT
>JBGAIU010000021.1:0-28604 GCA_044225315.1 Polynucleobacter sp. | reverse complement strand
CCGCTGATATAAATCAGCGTCAAAATATGCCGAAACCGGCAGTTGTAGATTGGACGGCGCAAGCTGCTGCGCGGTAGCCAGATTAGTCATTCTCCCCACCCCCGAAAACGTCAGCCGAAGCTAAGCGGAATAACCAATCCAACCATCGACGGATCGATATTGGAAAGGAAGGGGGGGAATTATACCCATCCGGGGATGTTCTCGCTTTAATATGTAGGGCTATCCGCATCGGGAATATGAAGGAAACCGCTTATGGCAAGCAAAAAGTCAGAGAGTTCAAAAACAGGCCTTGAGGTCCAAATCGACCCAGATCTGCGTTATGAGCAGGCAGTCAAGGAGCTTGAGAAGCTCATTTCCGACATGGAGTCCGGCAAATTTTCTCTCGAAGAGACCCTATTAGCCTATCAACGTGGCGCAGCCCTGCTTAAACATTGCCAAGGTGTTCTTGCTCAAGTAGAGCAACAAGTGCGAGTGTTCGAGGCTTAATTGACAGCAATTGCATTTCAAGAGTGGCTCAAGAATCACTCTGAACGAGTGGAGTCTGCTTTAGATCGTTTGCTCGATTCGCCGCAAACTATTCCACATCGTTTGCATGAAGCCATGCGCTATGCCGCACTGGGTGGTGGCAAACGTATTCGTCCTCTCTTGGTTTATGCAGCAGGTCAATTAGGAAATTCATCTTCTGCCAATCAAGAGCAGATGCTCGATGCAGCAGCAGTGGCAGTGGAGTGCATTCATGCTTATTCATTAGTGCATGACGATATGCCTTGTATGGACGATGATGATTTACGTCGGGGTAGGCCAACTGTTCATAAAGCGTTTGATGAAGCAACCGCTTTACTAGTAGGCGATGCATTGCAGACTCGTGCCTTTGAGGTTCTGGCTAATGTGCCTGGAGATGCAAATCAACGTTTAAAAATGATTGCTTGCTTAGCTGCAGCATCAGGCTCCCGTGGTATGGCTGGTGGCCAAGCGATTGATCTTGAGAGCGTTGGCAAGAAGTTGGATCTAGCAGGCTTGAAACAAATGCATGCCATGAAGACTGGCGCATTGCTTTCTTGTGCGGTTGAATTGGGTGGCATTTCTGCCAATCTCAATGCAGAGCAATTAGCCAAATTAGATCAGTACTCAAAGGCGCTGGGTTTGGCGTTTCAAATTGTTGATGATGTCTTAGATGCGACAGCAGACAGTCAAACGCTTGGAAAGACGGCTGGAAAAGACGCTGCCGCAAACAAGCCGACCTATGTGACCTTGATGGGTTTAGACTATGCACAGCAGCAGGCTAAAGAATTGCAAGAAATCGCCATGATTAGTTTGGATGGTTTTGGTAATCAAGCTCAAGCTCTAAAAGATTTAGCTCTATTGGTAGTCAATAGAGGTAAATAAAGAATTAATGCAATAAAGCAATGACCTTACTTTCGATTAACTCTCCTGATGATCTCAAAAAACTGACGCGCGAAGAGCTACCTGCTCTTGCTGATGAGTTGCGTCAATTTGTATTGGATTCTGTTTCCAAAACAGGAGGTCATCTGTCCTCCAATTTGGGAACCGTAGAGTTATCCATTGCTTTGCACTATGTATTTGATACGCCGCGCGATCGAATCGTTTGGGATGTGGGTCACCAAAGTTACCCACACAAAATCCTGACGGGTCGTCGTGATCGCATGAATACCTTGCGTCAGTACAAAGGTCTTTCAGGCTTTCCTCATCGTGCTGAAAGTGAATTCGATGCCTTTGGTACTGGGCATTCTTCAACCAGCATTTCTGCGGCGATGGGAATGGCGCGCGCTTTCCAAACGAAGGGTGAGCGTCAGGTAGCAGTTGCAGTGATTGGCGATAGCGCCATGACGGGCGGCATGGCTTTCGAAGCAATGAATAACGCTGGCGTCTATGACGACTTGCCTTTAGTGGTGATTCTGAATGACAACGATATGTCGATTTCACCAGCGGTGGGCGCGCTCAATCGCCACTTAGCTCGATTACTGAGTGGCAACATTTACTCCACCACCAAAAAAGGGATTGATAGCGTTCTCTCGATTGCTCCTCCATTGCGTGAGTTTGCGAAACGCTTAGAAGACCATGCTAAAGGCATGGTGTCACCAGCAACGATATTCCAAGAATTTGGCTTTAACTACTTCGGCCCAATTGATGGCCATGACTTAGATGCACTCGTTCCGATGCTGCAAAACGTTCGCCGTTTAGCATTGGAAGGTCGCGGACCACAGTTCCTCCATGTCGTGACTAAAAAAGGTCAAGGATATGAGTTGGCTGAAGCGGATCCCGTTTTGTATCACGGCCCTAACAAATTTAATCCGCAAGAAGGCGTAAAAAAAGTAGCTGCCAGCAAGAAAACCTTCACTCAAGTTTTTGGTGAATGGCTTTGCGATATGGCTCATGCTGATCCGATGTTGATTGGCATTACTCCTGCGATGCGTGAGGGTTCAGGATTGGTAGAGTTTGAGAAGAATTTCCCCAAGCGTTACTACGACGTAGGTATTGCCGAGCAACATGCAGTTACTTTTGCTGCTGGTATGGCATGTGAAGGCATGAAGCCAGTAGTAGCTATCTATTCCACTTTCTTGCAACGTGCCTATGATCAATTGATTCATGATGTGGCCTTGCAAGATTTACCAGTTTTGTTTGCTCTCGATCGCGCGGGATTGGTTGGCGCTGATGGTGCAACCCATGCTGGCGCATATGACATTCCTTTCTTGCGCTGCATCCCGAATATGTTGGTGATGACGCCTGCAGATGAGGCGGAGTGCCGCGATCTTTTAACAACAGCGTTTCATCAACCGCATCCAACTGCAGTGCGTTATCCGCGCGGTTCTGGTGTGGGCACGATTCCTTCAAGCGAGTTACGCACTTTGCCATTAGGTAAGGGCGAGATTCGTCGCAAGTCATCTGCACCCGCAGGTAAGAGGGTAGCGATTTTGGCATTTGGTACTTTGCTCTATAGCGCATTAGAAGCCGCTGAAAGTTTGGATGCCACTGTTACCAATATGCGTTTTGTAAAACCATTAGATGTAGATTTGATTCAATCGCTGGCAGCAGATCATGATTACTTTGTCACGATAGAGGATGGCGCGATTGCTGGTGGTGCTGGTAGCGCTTGCCTTGAGGCGCTCACAAAATTGGGAATTCAGAGGCCCTTACTTCAATTGGGTCTTCCTGATGAATTCATTGAGCATGGCGACTATCAGTTGCTCATGACCAAGTGCGGCCTTGATGTTGAAGGCATTACAAACTCCATAAAGCAGCGTTTTCCAGCGGTATCCGTGGCAAATTCGGTGATTTCAGGCAAATAAGATCGTTTTGCTTGAAAATAGAGCCATGAATGACATGAATCCCGCCTTTCTAAAAGCTAGCGCAATGCCTGACGTGCAGTCCACTTTGGACAAGCGCGCATTGCCAATTGAGCAAGTCGGTATTCGTGGGGTGCGTCACCCGCTAATGATTCGCAGTAAATCTGGCAGCTTTCCATCTGTAGGCACATTTGAAATGGATGTGGCTTTACCTGCACATGTGAAGGGCACGCACATGTCACGCTTCATGGCGTTGCTGCAAAAGCAAGAGCAGGCGGTTGATAGCACAACAGTAGTTACTCTCGTGCGCGAGATGTTGCCTTTGCTTGATGCCAAAGAAGGTCATGTCCAGTTTACCTATACCCACTTTGTAAAAAAAGCGGCACCCGTTTCTGGCGTTGAGAGCTTGATGGATTACGAAGTGACTTGGATGGCAACAGCCAAACAAAATGCTAACGGTGAAACAGCTGTTGAGTTGGGCTTGCGTGCGCAAGTGCCCGTAATGAGTTTGTGTCCATGCTCAAAAGAGATCTCGGAATTTGGCGCTCACAATCAGCGTTCACATGTCACGATGACAGTCGCTTTAGATTCGGCAACCCAAATGACTGTAGAAGATTTGGTTGCTGCCGCTGAGAGTGAAGCATCAAGCGAGCTTTGGGGTTTGCTTAAGCGCCCAGATGAAAAGTGGGTGACCGAGCATTCCTACAGCAATCCTAAATTTGTTGAAGATTTGGTGCGCGATGTCGCCGGTCGTTTGAAGGCTGAGCAGCGTATTCAGTCTTTTGTGGTTGAGGCTGAGAACTTTGAATCGATTCATAACCACAGCGCTTTTGCCAGAATCTCGCACAAGAAATAAAGCGCGCTAGACGGAACTAAATCACGCTAAACCAAATTATTGCTTTGCAAATCCCAACGGGGTTTGATGTCAAAGGCTCCAGAAGTTGTGGAGCCATTATTTTTGTTCAGCATACGTAACGCACCTGCAAATGCAATCATGACGCCGTTATCGGTGCACAACTCTAGCGGTGGGTAATGCACTTCAAAGCCATTTTTAATTGCTTTTTCATTGAGTGCATTGCGTAATTGCAAATTAGCACCCACGCCACCGGCAAGAACTAAATGTTTGCAACCTGTATGTTTGAGTGCTTTTTCGGATTTGCTAACTAGCACTGCGACGATGGCATCGACAAAACTTCTTGCAAGATCAGCATGAAACTGCGCCACTTCAATGGGGTCTTTCATTGACGGCGCTTCAAACTTTTTCACTTGATTCAGAACGGCAGTCTTCAGACCTGAGAAGGAAAAATCCAAGTCGCCAGAGTGCAGTATCGGTCTTGGCAAATCAAAAATGCCGACACGACCTTTTTCTGCCAACTTGGAAATTGCTGCACCGCCTGGGTAATCCAAGCCCAGTAATTTGGCGGTCTTATCAAAAGCTTCCCCGGCAGCATCATCCAAAGTTTCACCAAGAAGTTCGTATTGACCAATTCCGGAAACTTTCATAAGCTGGGTATGGCCCCCAGAAACCAATAAGGCAATAAATGGGAATTGCGGGGCGGTTTGACCCAGAAGTGGTGAAAGGAGGTGACCCTCTAGGTGGTGAACCCCAATTGTGGGCAAATTGAGACCTTGGGCCAAAGATTTAGCAAAAGCACTGCCAACCAACAGGGCGCCGGCTAAACCGGGCCCCCGGGTAAAGGCAATTGCATCAATATCCCCCAATTTAAGGCCAGATTGGGCTAAAGATTGATCTAAAAGGGGTAAAACGCGACGAACATGGTCTCGAGAGGCCAACTCAGGAACAACACCCCCATAATCTCGGTGCATGGCGATCTGGGAGTGCAAACCCTGGCCTAGAATGCCTAAAAATGCAGGTTTTCCCGTTTCCCAGGGCTTGGTGTCGTAAATCGCCACCCCGGTTTCGTCGCAGGAAGTTTCTATGCTTAAAACGATCATTTTTCGCTTGGTCGTGCTAGAATCGCAATTCAGTTAATTTTTCGATACCCATCGAGCATATACGAGTTAAATAAGTATGACTACAGTCCGCCTTCGCGAAAACGAACCATTTGAAGTGGCATTGCGCCGTTTCAAGCGCACCATTGAGAAAAATGGTCTTTTGACAGACTTGCGTGCACGCGAGTTTTACGAGAAGCCAACGGCTGAGCGTAAGCGTAAAAAGGCTGCAGCTGCTAAGCGCCATTACAAGCGTATTCGCAGCCAAATGTTGCCTAAGAAGCTTTACTAATAGAATTTAAAGCTCTCCTCACCGAGAAGCTTTGAAACCCGCTGACGGTGAAACGCAGCGGGTTTTTGCTTTTTAATCACACATCAGAAAACTAGGATCACCCCATGAGTTTGAAAGATCAAATCACTGAAGATATGAAATCTGCAATGCGTGCAAAAGAAACTGCACGCTTAGGAACTATTCGTCTGTTGTTGGCAGCTATTAAGCAACGTGAGGTAGATGATCGCATCGTGCTCGATGATGCAGCAGTGATTTCTACTGTTGAAAAAATGATTAAGCAACGCAAAGATTCGATCTCACAGTTTGAGAAAGCGGGGCGTGATGATCTCGTTGCAGTGGAGTCTGCAGAGATGACAATTTTGCAAACCTATTTGCCAGCCCAAATGTCAGATGCGGAAGTTGAAGCAGCGGTTGCCGCAGCGGTTGAATCCACTGGCGCCGCAGGCCCGCAGGATATGGGCAAAGTGATTGGTGTTTTAAAAGGCCAATTAGCTGGTAAAGCCGATATGGGTAAAGTATCTGGCTTGGTAAAAGCTGCGCTAGCGAAGTAACTCTGAAGTAACTCACTAGTAAAACTCAGAAAACCGTTTCATACTGATCGTATGGCGCTCATTCCGCAATCCTTCATTGCCGATTTGTTAAATCGGGTCGACATTGTTGATGTGGTTGGGCAGCATGTGAAGTTAAAAAAAGCCGGCGCAAACTATCAAGGTTTGTGCCCTTTTCATTCAGAGAAGTCACCATCATTTTCTGTTTCACCAACTAAGCAGTTCTATCACTGCTTTGGCTGTGGTGCTCACGGCTCAGCACTTAGTTTCTTGATGGAATATTCCGGCTTAGGTTATGTCGATGCGATTGAAGAGCTCGCACGCTCTGCTGGGTTAGATGTTCCGCGTGAAGAGCGAAGTGCAAATGATGTTGCACGCCAACAGCAGGCAATGGCCCTCAGTGAGGTGATGAGTTCGGCGGCCGATTGGTATCGTCAACAACTCAAAGGTAGTACGCGCGCAGTTGAATACCTCAAGGGCCGTGGTCTCACTGGCGAGATCGCTAAACGCTATGCCCTTGGTTACGCCCCTGACGGCTGGCAAGGTCTTGAGGCAGTCTTTGGACCCTACTCGAATGATGAAATTGCAAAGACCTTGGTCGAAGGCGGTCTGATTATTCAGGGCGAGCAGTCAGAGGGTGGCCCCGTAAAGCGTTATGACCGTTTCCGAGATCGCATCATGTTTCCAATCCGCAATCCAAAAAGACAAACCATTGGATTTGGCGGACGCATTCTGGATCAAGGTGAGCCAAAGTATTTAAATTCACCTGAGACACCATTGTTCTCAAAAGGCAATACGCTCTACGGATTGTTTGAAGCAAGACAGGCAATTCGAGCTAAAGAATATGTTTTGGTGTGCGAGGGCTATATGGATGTCGTAGCTCTTGCACAATTGGGTTTCCCTAATGCGGTAGCAACATTAGGCACTGCATGTACAGCAAACCATGTGCGCATGTTATTGCGTCAAACCGATAAAGTCGTTTTCTCATTTGATGGTGATGCGGCAGGGCAGCGTGCGGCGCAACGTGCGCTTGAAGCTTGCTTACCTTTAATGTCAGACGATAAAGAAATTCGTTTCTTATTTTTACCAACAGAGCATGATCCTGATAGCTACGTCAGAGCATATGGCGAAGCCGCTTTTGAAAAAGTCATCAAAGAGGCGATGTCTTTATCAAGCTTCTTCTTTAAGGTGGCGAGCGAAGGCCACGAGTTGACTACGCCCGAGGGAAGGGCGCAAACGCACCATGCGGCTAAGCCCCTGTTGCTATCGATGCCGCCAATCGCCTTACGTACACAAATGCTGCGTGAGTTGGCGATTCGTACTAATACCACCCCTGCAGAATTGGAATCTTTTTGCGGGCTCAGCGTTGTACCGGCACCAGTACAGACATCTCCGTATCAAGCTACACAAGCAAGATCAACATACGGGCAAAGCAACCCCAATAATTCAGGTAATACAAATTCAATGCTTGGTGGTAATCGACAGGGCGCGCCATGGCAAGCATCAAAGGGCTCCGCAAAACGGGTTGCTACACAAGTGATTGAGCCACCTAAAGCACCAATGGATTTGGCAGAACAAATTTTGCGTGTGCTTATTCAGTTTCCTCATTTAGGTAAAGCATTGAATGAGAGTAAGCGCGCATTAGCATTAAAGGCAGCAGAGCAGCGCTCGGCAAATGCTTTGACACTAATGACAGATTTGCTTTCTCAATGTGATCAAGTAGAACTCATTACAGATGAAAGTGGAAAGATGACCGTCGGCGCTGGATCATTTGCCATGTTCCAAGATCAGCTCTCCCGAAGCGAACTTGCCTCTATGTATGAAGTATTAAGAAAGCGCATCATGGGTAGCGATGTTGAGCTTGAGGGTGCTTCTGCTGATTTGGAGGGGGCTTTCAGTAAGCTCGAGAAAGCAAGCCTGAAACAAGAAATGACCGAAATTGCCCAAAAAATTGCTGGGGGTAGCGCCAGCGAGCAAGATAAGGCTAGGTATAGGGAATTAGGCGAAAAGCTGAAATTTGCCTAAAAATTCTCTGAAACACCCCTAGAAATCACTTAAAAATACCCCATATTTTTAAGTAAGCGGGGGTCAAAAAAGTCGCAATCGACTATAATCCTCTGTTCCCAAGAAAAAAATGAATTAATTCAGCCACTTGCGCTTAGTTTTTAGGAAATTCTGGGTAAGTGGACTACGGGGCTGTGCTTAATCAGTCGCGATCAATAACAGTTATGTGAGTAAGTGCTAATAAATGCCTAATACCAAGACAAAAAAACCCGCTAAACCAGCCCCAAAAGCAAAGGCACCAGCCAAACCAGCGCCTAAGGTAAAAGCTGCAGTGAAAGCTAAAGCTCCTGCAAAGCCAGCGCCTAAGGCAAAAGCGCCAGCAAAACCAGCGCCAAAAGCTAAGACCCCTGCAAAGCCAGTTGCTAAAGCCCCAACTAAACCTGCACCAAAGGCAAAAGTTGTTGCTAAGTCGCCTGCTAAACCAGCTCCAAAAGCCAAGGCTCCAGTTAAGGCCCCTGCAAAAGTTGAAAAGCCAGCGAAGGCTGCTAAGGCTGAAGTAAAAGTAGAGCCAGCTAAAAAAGGTAAGGCTGCTGTAAAGGTTGAGGAAGTAAAAGAAGCAAAAGAATTAAAAGGCAAAAAAGCGAAAGCAGTTGAGGCGGAAGTTGTTGCGCCACAAGAAGAGAAGAAGCGTGGCCGCAAAGCTAAAGAAGCTGTCGCTGATGGCGCAGAGCCAGTATTAACAGATCGTCAAAAAGCGCGTGAGCGTAAGGCAAAAGAAACGGCGCTCTTAAAAGAATTTGCTGCGCAACAGTTAGGTACTGAAGAGCAACAAGAGTTGCGTCGTGCTCGCTTGAAGACTTTGATCAAGATGGGTATGTCCAAGGGTTACTTAACCCATGGCGAAATGAATGACGTGATGTCTGACGAGTTGTCTGATGCGGATGCATTAGAAACTTTGATCAGCTTGTTAAATGACATCGGTATTACTGTTTACGAACAAGCGCCAGATGCGGAAACATTAATCCTTTCTGACAACACAGCGGCGGCTGCTTCTGAAGAAGAGGCTGAAGAAGAGGCTGAAGCAGCGCTCTCTACCGTGGATTCAGAGTTTGGACGCACAACTGATCCAGTACGTATGTATATGCGTGAAATGGGTACGGTCGATTTGTTGACTCGCGAAGGCGAGATCGTTATTGCGAAAAAGATTGAAGCTGGTCTCAAAGACATGGTTATGGCTTTGTCTGCATGCCCTGTAACGATTGCTGAGATTCTCAGTAACGTGGACAAGATCGCTGCTGGCGAATTAGAAATTGATCAATTTGTTGATGGCTTGGTAGATCCAAATGCTGAAGATATCAAGCTTGGACCAGAAGAGTCTGAGATTGATGCTGATGGCGAAGAAAGTGATGAAGAGGGTGACGACGAAGGTGGTGGCGGTGGTGGCGGAGCTGCAACTGCGAATGCCGAACAGCTCGAAGAATTGAAGCAAATCTCTTTGGAGAAATTTGCGATTGTTCGTACTCAAGCAAAAAAAATGCGTCGTGCTTTTGACAAGGATGGTTACAACTGCCCTGCGTACGTTAAAGCTCAAGAAGCAATTCGTGCCGAGTTACTCGGTTTTCGTTTAACAGCGAAGAGTGTTGAGAAGTTATGTGACACCATGCGCGCTCAAGTAGACCAAGTTTGGAAACTCGAGCGCGGTATCGTTAGCTTATTAGTTGATAAAGTGGGCGTAAACCGTGGTGAAGTATTAAAAGACTTCCCTAAGATGTCCATGAACTTAGGTTGGACAGACAAGTTACTCAAGGAAGGCAAGCCTTACAGCGCGCTCTTGCAACGTAACGTTCCAGCAATTCAAGAGCTACAACAGAAGTTGATCGACATTCAGAAGAATGTGGTAATTCCCTTGCCTGAGTTAAAGGAAGTGAACAAGCAAATGATCGCTGGCGAGAAGCGTGCCCGCGAAGCAAAGCGTGAGATGACTGTAGCGAACTTACGTTTGGTAATCTCCATTGCTAAGAAATACACCAACCGTGGATTGCAGTTCTTGGATTTAATTCAGGAAGGCAATATTGGTTTGATGAAGGCGGTAGATAAGTTTGAATACCGTCGTGGATATAAGTTCTCTACTTATGCAACTTGGTGGATTCGCCAGGCGATTACTCGTTCGATTGCTGACCAAGCTCGTACGATCCGTATCCCTGTTCATATGATTGAGACCATCAATAAGATGAATCGTATCAGCCGTCAGATTCTGCAAGAAACTGGTCATGAGCCAGATGCAGCAACCTTGGCGCTGAAGATGGAGATTCCAGAAGACAAGATTCGTAAGATCATGAAGATTGCTAAAGAGCCAATCTCTATGGAAACACCAATTGGTGACGACGAAGATTCTCATTTAGGCGACTTCATTGAAGACGGTAATACCCTGGCTCCTTCCGAAGCAGCATTGCATGACTCTATGCGTGATGTTGTGAAAGATGTTCTGGATTCATTGACACCGCGTGAAGCAAAAGTATTGCGTATGCGCTTTGGTGTTGAGATGAGCACAGACCATACCCTTGAGGAAGTAGGCAAACAGTTTGATGTGACTCGTGAACGTATTCGTCAGATTGAAGCAAAGGCATTGCGCAAGATGCGTCACCCAAGCCGCAGCGATAAGCTCAAGACTTTCCTCGAGGAAGATTGAACCAAAGACTAACGGGCCTATAGCTCAGTTGGTTAGAGCAGAGGACTCATAAAGGTACCTGTCACACCAACTTTTAGAAGGAAACCCATATAAATCAAAAGGTTGTAGGCGTTGTGAAGAAAAAAACCGCTTCCACGGCGCTTCCACGGTAGTGCGATTTTTAGCTAGCAACTTGACAGCAAAATCGCACAACTAAAATCAGTTTTACGGGCCTCTAGCTCATGCTTGGTTAGAGCGGCGGACTTAAAGGCAAGTGACCTAAAGCGCAAGCTACGGTCAATTGCAATTGGGTTGCATGTGAGTAAGTTAACTCTGCTTGCATGTAAAACTACTCAAATTCGGGGAAGCCTCTGTTGCTTGCAACGTGGTAATCCCGAGCGAAGCTAAACAGCAATGTTTAGAACGTGTAGAGACTGTACGGGTAGGTCGTAAAGACAAGAGACAGTCCAGACCACAAACTGGAAACAGGCAGTGAAAACTGTAGTGGTAAGCATAATCCGTTGGTGCCGTGTTCGACTCACGGGAGGCCCACCAAATACGAAACCCTCGTCAGCAATGGCGAGGGTTTTTTTATCACAATAATTTTCTACTAAGTCGTTTTGAGTAGTATCGTTATGAAACCTACATGCATTCAAGGAGATTGAGATGCCAAAGAGACAAGTGTTCTATAGCTTTCATTTTGATTATGACGTAATGCGTGTCCAGCAAATACGAAACATGGGGGCTATTGAAGACAATAAGCCAGTTTCAGCGAATGATTGGGAAGAAGTTAAGAAAAAAGCAAGGCTGGTATTGAGAAATAGATTGATGAGAACATGAACTATCGTTCATGTGTGGTTGTATTAGTGGGGGAGGAGACTGCTAATCGTCCTTGGGTAAAGTATGAGATTGAAAAGGCTTGGAAAGATGGCAAAGGTCTTTTGGGCATACATATTCATAATATTAAATGCCCTAGGAATGGTAAATGGCAAAAAGGAAAAAATCCATTTGATCAATTCAAATTCAAAAATGGAACTCTGCTCTCTTCAAAGGTTAATTGCTACAACCCAGATCCTAGTGATGCATACAACGATATCAAGGATAAATTAGAGTCATGGATTGAAGTTGCAATCAAACAAAGAGGTTAGCTCATGAAAAACTCACAACCGTTAGATGAAAAATCTCCATCAGTACAAACTCACCTTGGAATTTTGCAGGGTGCGATCTTACGAATGGCAGGCAATAGTACGTCGTATAAGACATGGTGTATCACAGTTGTATCTGCGATATTGGTCATCATTGCAGATAAAGGAAAGCCCCAATTTGCTTGGATAGCATTTGTACCAGCAATACTTTTTGCAAGCTTAGACGTTTATTACCTGTCTCTTGAAAAAGGTTTTCGCAACTCATATAACGCCTTCATCGTTAAATTGCATGATGGCAATTTATCCCTAATTGATTTGTATTCTGTTGCACCTAGCGGTTGTGGTTGCAGTCGTTGGTTTGCTGCTTTAAGGTCATATTCAGTATGGGGTTTTTACACCCCACTAGTCGCACTTATTATGCTTGCACGACAAATTATTGTTGGTTGACATATATAGCCAAATAATTGAAGAAATCCTATTAGCTTATGAAAGTTGAAATTACAGACATCAAAACAGGCGAACAAATTGGGACGTACCCAATTGCCATTGATGTTGAAGAAGTATTCCCTTTGACAAATGGCTGGTTATTTGAAAAAGTTTGGCGTCTTACTTTAGATGCTGGGTTTGTTGATGCTAAAAAGCAAGATGACTACCACTTCACCCTAGTTGACGACTCTTATGAAGATAGTGAGTTTTCGATTCCAGTTAACAGAAAAGTGCGTGACGAAATATTTGATGCACACAAGCATTGTTATGACAACGAATACGAAATAAAGAGCAGTGAGAGCTGCGGATGTATTAGCTGTTTAAGAATAATGAAGCCTATAGAAGTTGAGTTTTTTGACTTTGTAGAAGAGCTCAAAGATGAGCCGCGTTCTGCTCGTTGTCTAGATTGCAATATTGATACTGTAATTGGGTCAAGTTCTGGCTACCCAATAACGCGGGAGTTTTTGAAGGCAATGAACAACTATTGGTGCGGTGGAAGGGCAGAGTAAATTTTGGTTTTGTTGTTGCGATCAATCTTGTCAAAATCTTTGCTTTAAAACCACGCAGAATTTAATATTTACTTAAGCCTGCAAGCACAATTTTTTAGGTTAAAAATTGTCCGTGCAGCGCAGAGTAAACAGAGAAATTCATGCCTGCAAAAGTAGAAAGTACACATCAATTAATAAACAGAAAATTAGTAGTCTATAAACGATCAGACGCTTCAACATGGCAATGTCGTTATAAAGTTGACGGTAAGAAGTGGCATTCAAAAACTACAGGTGAGCGCGACCTGAATGAAGCAATACCTAAAGCGCACGAAATCCTAATAACAGCTAAGGCGCTCAAGCAGCGTCACCTGCCAGTAGTCAGCAAGAAGTTTGGCGACATAGCAAAGCTAGCAATCCAAAAGATGAATGACAACGTTGGCTATGAAGCTGGCTCAGATTCATTTCCACAATACAAGCGCATCATCAGCGACTTTCTTGTTCCGTATTTTGGGAAGAAGCATGTTGATTCAATTACACCCAAAGTCATGATTGAATATGACAAATGGCGTACAAAAAAGCTGGGTAAGCCGCTTGCCTACAGTAGTGCGCGAAAACATAACGTTGTACTCAACCGTATTTTCAAAGAAGCTGAAGAGCGTGGCTTTGTTCACAAGACCCAGATCCCGTACTTAGAAACAAGAGGCGTAAAGTCTAAGAACTATGCAACTTTTGAGGTCGTAGAGATCAATGCAATATTGGCGCACATGCCAGCATGGATCAATAGCGCTAAGCGTGAAAAGCCGCACTTAAGATGGCATGTGATGCATGACTATGTGCGTGTGCTTATTGAGACTGAAGCAAGACCTGGCAAGGAGTTGCTGAATTTGAAGTGGAAAAATATCCGCATCAAGAAAGTGCAAATTGGGGGCGTCGTTACTGTTCCCTTAAAAGCAGACCAGAAAGTTGGAGAAGGTGACGATCCAGAATTTATGGACTTGGAACATAATAATGCCAAATACGATGCAGAGGGCAATGTGCAAAGCAAAGCTGAATGGAATGTGACCGTTTACATGGATGTGTACGGCAAGACAAAAGATCGCACAGTAAACGGGTTTGGTGTCACATACAAAGTTCTGAACGAAATTGTTAAACGCAACTACAAGGGCAAGAATGCAACAACGCTTGAGAAGCTAACAGAAAGCAAGAATGAAGATTACGTGTTCAGGTCTTACTGGAACTTAGATCATGGCTATAGAGAAGCGTGTGATTGCTTCAACCATATGTTTGATAGCTTCTTAGAAGATCACAACTTGCTAAAAGACCCGAAGACAGGCCGTAAGCGTGTGTTCTACAGCATACGTAGTGCGTTTACTACTGCTGCATTGAATATGGATGCCGTTCCAATTCGTGACCTGTCAAAGCAGCTGGGCAATAGCGTTGTAATGATTCAGAAGCACTATGACAGGGCTACGGGTGAAGCGATCACGAAGAACGTGAAAGCATCCAATGCTCACAATGCGTTCTTTGGAAACATTAACGTGCCGGACATTTACGATTCTAAAAAGGCCAAGCAGTTGGCTTAAATCAGTTCAACGGCGTTGCGGAGCATGTCATCTCCAGCATAGATATATATGCTGGTGGTTTGAATATTCTTGTGACCCATTAGTTATTGCAAAACACGCATACTAATGCCTTTGGAATTGGCGCGGGTTGCAAACGACCTGCGGCCAGAGTGGCTTGAACATTGGTCAAATCCAGCCTTTTTGTAAATGCCGTTAATTACTTGAGTGAGTGAGCTAGCTGTAAATCCTGCACTTCGCTGGCTTGCAAACAATGGCTGTTTTGGGTCACAAACACGAATTGTTTGCAAATAGGTAGCCAGTTCTGCTTGGACACGCTGATTGAGCATAACAGTACGACTGCTACTTCCTTTTGTTTGATTTGGGCTAAGCGTAAATTGCTCACGTACAGTACCGTCTTGGGCAAGTACATCGCAAACTCGCAATGCCGCGCATTCTCCAATTCTTAGTCCCGCGAAATGAGTAAGGCTCAAAATTGTGCGATTTCGCTTTGGGCTTTTGGTTGTAGCTACAAATTCAAGCAAGCGTTGCAGCTTGCGTTCGCTTAAAGTTTTTGCTTGTTTAGACATTTGCACTCCTTCTACTGGTATTAAAAAAGTGCAATAAGTATGTTTTCATATGTAGCGTTTTCCTACCCCTAAATTTATCCAGCAAAGTCAATGACTTAGCGGCACTGATATGTTTCTGTGAAAAAACACATCAGTTGTATTTAGTGGGCTAGCGTGGCGCATCTGCCACAACAATTTATCAACTTGCTAGATTGCCCTGCAAGCATTTTTGCTAAATAGGCTGGCTTGGGTAGCAGGACTGAGCATTGCGCTGCTTGTAGGTCGCTTTACGCAGCTTGCTTGCAGCCCAAGTCTGGTCTGCAGCCCTAGAAATCTCAAGCTGCAAGAAATTTTGTGTAACTACTAATTTGCTTCAGGGTGGTGATTTTGCGTCTATACCCAGTGATACTGCATTACGCTTTTATCAAACCAATTCGCAAACCAAGCCTGTCTCTAAACTCTATTGGTAAATCACTCCAATGTTCTACCAGTAGATCTACAAGCTGCTTACCGTTGATCAAGCCAATGCGCGGAAAGCCAGCCTCAACTGCTACTTCAGCTGCCGCACTTTGAAAGTCCGCAGTAGTTATGAATGCACCTTGACCGCCTACTGGTATAGCTGTGCGAAGTTGTTTGACGACATTTGCATTTATCTTAGAGCCACGTTTGTAACGCTTAGCTTTAACAAATACTTTGACTTTAGCTAGATTAGAAACATTGAGTACGCCAGTTGCGTCTACCCCACCATCACCTGTCTTGCCAGTAACTTGGCTTTCTTCAAACCCGATTGCAGTTAGTAAGTGACCTACAAGAATTTCAAATTCTTTGTCATCAAGCTCTAGCACTTGCTCTAAGACTGATTCGTACGGATCATAAACAGCAAAATGTTTTTGCGAGACATGTCCATCTGCTTTGATTGCAGTCAAGAATTCATCTTGCTGGCTAATGCTGAACACAGTCAAGGAGGAACGTATCGTATTTTGGAATGGAACAGAAAAAGCTGTGCGGCTTAATTGCTCCTTATGCCAAATCACACCTCTTCTATGAAGATATGGACAACCATCCGTTTGCTCGTAATCAAACCAGTATCCCTTGTCGCTAATCACTCCATAATGCAGAAATTCTGTGTCCGCAGCTGGTGTAATGACATAGTCTCCAGCACTTATTTCTAGCAAGAAGCGAGTAATTTGCCCAACTTGCTGCCCAATAACCAAGTTACTGAACTCGTCAGGATGCGCTTCTCTATAAAGGGCAGTAAGCTCTTCGCGGGTTTTAACGTTTGCTAGACTAGTCATAAGGCCGTAACCAATTCCTACATAGCCACCAGAGACAAATTGTTTTGTATATGTTCCGTATTCAGCGCGAACGCACCAGACTTTTTTCATTGCAATCCCTTTTTGTTATGGGCAATTGATCTATGTATATCAAGCAACAGTAACCTGACCGTTCATAAGCATTGGTAAAAGCCAGTCACGAAGTTAAATGAGTTGTTGATTTTCCATACTTCTACTAAAAACCACTTGGTTGTATTTTGTGACAACATCGTTATAGCTTTTAAGTAGTTCTAAATTTGGATATGCTAGTGGCAATGAATGTAAATCATCCTTTGTTATTGAGCCAAACGTAGTGCCTTCACTGTTGCGGCGATCAAAAATTGTCTTGAAATATTGCATTACATAGAACAAAAAACCATCAAATCCATCTTTGCTATTCAGTGCCGCCAATCCACGACCAATACAACAATCAATGTGTGCAATATTCATGTCGCCTACTGGTGCACGAACGCTTAAGAGAATGTCCCCCTTTTTAGCCATACGAACTGGTTCAGTTGTGTATTGGCGAACTGTGGGAAATTGCCAACCAAAGTCAGTAGATCCTTGAAAGAATTCAACCCCTTCCTTTGCTTCGTTTAAGGATTCACCTGTTGGTGATGTTCCCATTGTTATGTTTGCAATGGCGCTTAAGTTTTTAACTTGCCAGCCTTCTGGAATATCACGCTTCAATGTCTGGCTGTATATCATCTGTCCACCAGATGATTTGTAGGGGGCTCCATCCTTGTTAGGGATGTCAAACTGAACGAACCAGTAGTCATACAATTTTTTTGCCAAAGACTCTAGCTCTGAATTAATGCGGTTATTGCATTCAATTTTTTCATCAAGTGCTGATAGGACGGCAACAATTTTGTCCTGATATTCCTTAACTGGAATTTTGAGCTTTAAGTTCGTTAAGTACTCAATGTTGATATTGTCTTGAATGCTGCCAGATGCTGAATTTTGTATTGCCCCTCGTATGTAGGTGAATACATAGTGCATAAACAATTCAGATGACTCATCCTCGTATGCATTGAAACCTACAACGCTGTCAGGAAAGCACATTGGATATTGAAGTAAGGCTGTCTCAGCAGTATTGGCTGCTATCGTTATGCATAAAGTATTTTTTGGCCAAAGTTTACTTTGACTAAGACCAAAATCGTTATATGCGGTAGAGTAATTTGTTATGAACAAATTCGCAGCCTTGATTTCACCAGTTTGAATCAATGGGTGTTTGCCATCTAAAAACAACGCAGGGTCATTTCTTGGGCGATGCCGTGACCTTCTACGTTGAAAATCACCAAGTTCACTTAGTGACTTGTCTTGCCAGTGTTTATTAAAATTAGACTCATTAAACTTCATAGTAAAGTCCAGATAGTTGGCTTTTGATCTTCATTTCAAGGCTTGAAGATTCTTCAAACAGCGACTCTAAATTACTCATAAAACCGTCAAGCGTTTGCGTAAATTGCTCAGGTGTTAAACACTGTACTCAATTTTCACATCAAAATATTGACCAGCACTCAAGATGAAATTCTTAGATGCTAATTGCTCGTAACCAACTAGAACTGAAAAGTCTTCTACCGCTTCTTTAGCATTGAATGTAGCAATGATGCGGTCTTCTTCTTCTGTTGAGAGCAAGGTTTTTTGATTCTTTCTATCTTTAACTTTGGTGCCAAGATTGGATGCATCAATCAACACAACGTCCCTTTTGTTTGATGCATCAATAAACAATATTGAAACGTTGGTTTCTGTAGTAGCAAATATGTTGCTAGGCATTGACACTACGCCTGCTAGCATTTTCTTTTCCACTAAATGTTGTCGGATTGTTTCATCAATACCGCTTTGTGCCGTAATAAAACCAGTAGGAACTACTACTGCCGCTTTACCGTTAGGTTTAAGGGAGTAGATGATGTGCTGCAGGAACAATTGATAGATAGCCATTTTTTCAATAGCTTGTTTAGGTATGTTTGGCACACCTGCAAAGAATCGTTCTTGATGTTCCTTTGTATCCAGTTCATTACGGAAGTCTGAAAAATCCATCTTGAATGGTGGATTGCTGACTATGTAATCAAATTTCTTGAGCGCCTTTCCATCGCGGTGGTATGGATGCAGCATCGTATTACCCTGAATGATGTTAGGTATGGAGTGCACCAAGTTGTTCAGGATTAAGTTCAATCGCAACAGACTGGAAGATTTTTGAGAAATATCCTGTGAATAGATGCTGCAGCGTTGCTCCCCAATTGCGTGAGCAATATTCATTAGGAGCGTGCCTGAACCTGCCGATGGGTCGTAGCAGCTTACATTTTTGACCTTGCCGCGCATGGAGTCAGGCACAAGAATCGCAGCCATGATTTTTGCAACCGCATGTGGCGTGTAGTACTCAGCGTACTTACCGCCGCTATCTTTGTTGTAGTCTTTGATTAAGTACTCAAACAAAGCTGCATAAAAATCGTACTTTTCATTGAAGATGCGCTCAAAGCTAAAGTCGCCTAGCTTATTGATAATGGCACGACAGAATGCATCGCGCTTTGCAGGGTCTGTGATGAATTCGCTGACACGATCAAATAAAGTGATTTTTGCGCCGCCATCAGTTTTGACAGCGAAGATCTCATTGTTAGAAATAGCGATGTCACGCAATGTGTCATCAAACAGCTTTGCAAACTCAGGGGCATTCTGACGTCCAAACAAATGAGCGATAAAATGCTCTGGTTTGAGTTTGGCTGTATCTGGCCCTAGATGCATTTGCAGCATTTCCAGCTCATCAGAGCTCATAGCTGCGATTGCGGTTTCCCAATTTTCTACATCAGCAAGTTTTGGATTTACCTTTTTAGCCTCAAAGGCAAACTTGTCATTCAAAAACTTGTAGAGAAATACCTGTGTGATGATCTTGAACTCGTTGCCGTCATTACCAAGTCCATAGGAGGCGCAAATAGCTTTTAAGCTATCAATTAGCTCTCGTGTACGTTGTTCAAATTGTTGAGTTACCAAGATTGAGCTCCAACGTTATTGTTGCTGCCCGTGCGAGAGCCAGCAGAAAATTCGTTCATGTATTCAGATACAACCAGATGATTGATTATGCGGGTTGCGTTTGGTGTTAGTTTGATGTTCTGGCGTGTGTAAAACTCGCCAATGACTATTGGCTGCATCATGCGCTCAAAGTAGCCCTCGTTATTGAGAAGCTGAGTGTTTTGAAGGACATGATCATCAGCCTGTAACTTAACTTGTATTAGAGCTTCAAATAGCTGACGCTCTGTCTTGGTGAAGTCGCTAGATTCATTTAATCGCTTGTGTATGCGTGTGTACTTTGCATCGCCGTTGTACTTGTGGCGAAGTTGGTTGTTGAGCCTGTTCAGCTCTTTTACCTTATCGTGTATGGCGTTTAGAGCACCAATGTTTGCAGTCATCTCATCTTGGCTTACTTCGCTCAATTTCTTTTTTTTGAAAAGACGCTCTAGCTCTTCACGCAAAGACAGGAATTTTGGGTCTTGTTGATCAAAGTTGCTAGCCATAGCTTCTCTGGTTTGACGCAGCGTGTTTTTAAGTTTGTCTGCAAGAACAAGCTCTTCTTCCTTGATCTTGGCAAACTTAAAAATCACATCTTCCAGTGCAACATTTAGCAAATTACTAGTATCTGATTCAGTCTCAATCGTTTCTTTTAGGTTGAGCAGCTCAAGGTAATTGCTAGTTTCACGGTAAAGCTGATTGAGCTTCTTGAAGTCAAGCTGCTAAAGCAGTGAGTAATCTCCTTGCAAACGAATCAAGTTGTAAAGATTACGGGCATCAGCAAGCGCATTCCTAAGTGCCAGTATCGTTGTGCGGTCTTGAATTTGGCTGATCTGGCGTGAAAATTCCTCTGCGTTTTAGATGTCAAAGCTAAACAATACATCCTTAATGGTCTCTATTTCTTGTGTAATTTCTTCAGATGACTTGAATAGGTTGGAGTAGTGCTCCACTTCGTCGCCAAGCTCTGACTGCAGCTCGTTAAAGTAGTCTTTATTGGTCTTGTCAAATTCCTTGCGTATGTCTGCAAAGTCAACAACGTACCCGTAGCGGAAATCCTTGTATGTGCGGTTTACACGGGTCAGAGCTTGCAATAAGTTGTGCGCTTTGATAATTCGTCCAAGGTATAGCTTCTTCAAACGCTTGGCATCAAATCCCGTCAGAAGCATGTTGTAGACGAACAAGAAATCAATCCTGCCAGCCTTAAAGTCCTCCACCCATTGCTTGCGTTCATCTTTGCTGCCAATGTCGTGAAGAATTAATGCGGCAGTTTTTACACGGTTTTTCTCTGACTCTTTAGCTGCGTAGCTTTCAGGATCGCCACTGTTTGGAGTTGCTTCGTTTGCATAAATTGCATTAAAAATTCTGTGCATTTCCTTTGCTTGGTCTGCGCTATCGCAAATCACCATGCCGCCAATGCTTGAGTCTCCAGGTGCAGTTCTACTTTTCTCAAAGTCACGCACAATGTAGTCAAGCATTGGCGCTACAAACTTGGGATGCGAGTAGATTAATTTGCGATCAATGTCGCCTTGTTGTAATTGAACTGCTGCAAGTGCCTCCTGCAATGAAATTTTGTAGTTAGTCGCGATTTCCTCGCGAATTAGTCGTAGGGTGTAACCGTCTGCAATTGAGGCGTTGTAGTAGTACTTGTGAATGTAGTCCCCAAACAATGCTCTTGAGTTGTAGTCTTCACCAAGAAGGGGTGTACCTGTAAGACCAATCTTGATCGCATTTTTATCTGATTGGCTTAGGTTGGCTAAGAAACTGCCTTGAGGGTTATAGCTACGATGCACTTCATCAAGGAAGTAGACCCGTTGGATGTTGAAGTCGTAGTCTTCTACATGCACAACATCTGGATCATCTTCAAACTTTTGAATGTTGACTACAGTTATTTCAGATCTGCCGCTGTTGTTGTGTACAACTTGAGAGGTCTTAATGTCCTTTGCAAAGGCTTCGCGACTGTCAATTGTGTGAACGACTAGTCCACGTCCAGCCAGCTCTCTTTGTGCTTGGATAAGCAAGTCCAACCTGTCTACGATGAAGTAAAACTTGGGAATAACGCCTTTGCGTTGAAAGTAATCCGTTAAAAAGCGGGTGTTGTAGTAAGCAAGAGCTGTTTTGCCGCTTCCTTGGGTATGCCAGATGATGCCTTTCTTAACTCCGCTATCCAATGCTTTTTCAATCGCTTTAGTAGCAAAGAGTTGTGGATAGCGCATCACGTGCTTTTGCAAACCATCGCTCTCATTGACGTACGCTAATGCAAAGCGAAGCATAAACGATAGGCGGTCACGGTTGAATAATGATGTGCAGATGCGGTTCGTTGGCGTGTCAGGAGCTTTGTTGCTTAAGAACTCTGGACTGTGTTTATTACATTTAGATTGTTGTCGCGAAGTACTTCGTTTTCTCGTGCGTCATCTTCATCTCGCAAGATGTGAGCTAGGTCTAGTGCCTCTTCTTCACGGAAATAGTTAAAAACAGGTGAGTCGTAGGAAGGACTTGCATAAAAAGCCCCTTCAATTGATTGAGGTGATCCGTCCTCGTACTCCATGTTGTTGGAGAAAACCATCAACTGTGTGATGTTGATGAAGCGGCGGAACTTTGGGTTCCTGCTGCGAGTAATGATGCGATTTCGTTCAGCTAGCACGCCTTCGCGATTGTTTGGTTTTTTAACCTCAATAAAGGCTAATAGAAGGCCATTGATCAATAGCGTGATGTCTGGACGAAACTCATCGTCACCATTCTTGCAAGTAAGCTCTGTGACAACGTTAAAGCTGTTGTTGTTGAAATTTTCAAAATCAATGAGCTTGATTCCTGATCGTTCAGTTAGCATGTCGTAAAAGGCTTTACCAAGATCCTCGTTGTCTAGCAGCAGCTTAACGTCAGCTAGCAAGCGTGGGATTTCATCCGCAGGTAAATTTGGGTTGATCTTGGAGATTGCATTGGTGAAAAGGTTTGGAAAGATGTTTGTTTCTTCATCCTATGTCACATTCTTTAGTGAAACATAGTTGTACCCAAGTCGCATTAGATGCAATATGCATGGAATTTTTACTCTTGAGTCTTCGCTGAATACCATTGAGCTGCTACCCCTTATTTGTTTTTCTTAGTAGCTGAAGCTACATTTGGAGATGGCTGAATCCCATGTTTTTGGGCATAGTCCATGACAAGGACTTCAACCATAGAAGCAATAGAGCGATGCTCTCTGTCCGCAGCCTCGCGCAGCATAGTCTTGATGTCTGTAAAGGTTCTGATGGATAGTGTTTCGTCTTTTGGCTGCTTCATGTGGCACCTATGAGTGTGTATGACAATGTACTGCGTTTTGCATCAGTGTAAAACGTTTCAAAATGCTGTCAAGCAAATTCATTGCCTCAGTACTAGGTCTACCCTTTTAGGTTGGGGCAATCTATCAAGTTGGTAGTGTGTTTACAGCGGGGCCAGCTTAGCCCCATGCTTATCAAGAGGAATCTTTTGGATTCAGGGCTACGGCTTTAGATCCGGCCATATTTTTTTTACTCTCTCAATTATTTTTTCCGCATCGTATTTAGGAATGCAGATTTTTTTTTGTGACAGAAAAACTTCCGAGAGCAGCGTGTTCAGCTATGGTTTTAGCCTGAAGCAACATACGGCTTGTAATGATGTTTAGCCTGATGATGTCATCCTCATGCAATTCGCCTTGATCCTTCAGTCTGTCTGTGTACTCTTGGCTCAAATTAAGTTTGAGTGCTATTTCCCATAAGGCAAGATCAGGGTGCATGTACCTGCATATTAGTAGCTTTAATTTTTTCAGAATTGCTTCGCTGTGTATACGTTTACCCTTTAGCGGAATTTTTTCTGGATATTTAGGGTTGATACGCGGATTACGAAATTCGTCAAGATACGCAAGGACTCGTTTCTTTACATAAGCCTTGGGTGCCCGTAAGGGCACGAGCAATACAAGTGCGGGCTCAAATCCGTCCTTGTCCTGAGCCCATTCACTGAATCTTTCTAAATCACTCAAAAATCTGCTGTGTGGTTGACCACGTTCACCCCAGACTCCTACTAAACCTAGAAATGGAAAGTTGCTGTGGAATGTTGTTAGGTAAGTATCAGAAGATCGTTTCAACTTGCCATTGAACTCATCGTTAAGGTCGCCAAATTTCTTAGCAACATCCATTACCGTCTGAAATCCTTCTACCAGCTTTGCTCTTTGATCAGCATTGAATCGCTCTTGATTTCCCTTAAAGAACTTACTTTTTTTCAGCTGATGAGCAGGTAGTTCGTAAAGCTGAATTACTTCTTCAGCAACCTTTGGTGTGTCAAGTTTCTTTCGCTGCGCTAGCAACTTGATAGCCAAGTTATACGACGGGCTAAGTCGCAAGAAAGCAAGCCTTAGCTCAGGTGCATATGCGCTGGAAATGTCATCAATGCAGCTAATGACTTGCCTTTCTTTAAGGAAGATCTTTTCAAAAATGTCTTCGTCGTAGCTTGCCATGATGTACCAAACATTAACTTGTAAGAAACAATTATTTTACAGGAATGGCTAATGTTTTCGTAAAAAAATATCCTCTAGGCATGCAGCTATTTCGCTGTGCAACGGAGATACGCAATGAATATTTATTGATGGATAGAGCGTAAGAGTCCGCGCGGTTTGGTGCCTATTGCCTGTAGGCTGAAAGCCTAAATCCAAACCGCGTTTTTGACTCAAAAGAGCGGTTTGATCTGCAACTTTGTGTTTCACAGTGGCCTTGCAGAAAGGCATAGCGAGACGCAATACAAATGATCAAACAGCAAATAAATGAAATCGCACCAATCTATCAACTTAAGAGGTGCTAATGAAAAAGGAGTCTTAAATGACTAAATCAGTAATGTCGTTGCAAGCGGACAAAAAACGCCTGCATAGTGAGTTTGAGAACTTAAAGCGTGAGTGCTCTGATGTTCAAAAACTTTTGTCAAGCGTACGCCAAGCTGTGTACGAGAACTCTGCCAAGATTCTTTTTTGGTATTTAGATGCGAGCGTGTTGATGGGCTGGTGGAAGGCTTAACAAGCCATCTGGGTAGCTATAAGCACAATGCCGTTAACCACGGCATTAACTTCTCGCCTTTGCTTGTAGTGTTGTTCAACAATACTTTGAGCGATCAAGAGCGAAATCGTGCTTCGCGTTTGCTCAATGCACTTCATAACGAAGTGCAAGCAAACCCAGAGGTGTATGTGTATGACCGTATCAAAAAGCTCGCTGGCTTCATTAAGAAGTCTGGTGGAGTTGTAGCGGTGGTCAACACTACATACAAAAACGGTGAGCTTGGCAAAAGCAAAGGTACTCTTGAAGAACGTGCTGAGAAGTACGAGCAAGAGCAAGCGGAAGCGTTTTCAAAAATCAACGAAGAGCTTGCAAGTCATGGCATTAACTATGTAGTTATGCCTCGCTCTAAAGAGCTGAAGGCTAAGCCCATTAACGAAGTGGAAAAAGTCAAATCCCTGACTAAGGCCGCTGATGAATATTGGGCAAAAGCAAGTGTAGAAAACGTAGTCAATTTCAGTTCAGCGATTTCTATGACTGAAGATGGCTATTCGTCAGTGCTTGTTAAGCGTCAGGGTGATCATTTGGTATTTGTGGATGCGAATGATGATCCTAAGCAAGTGGACTCAGCTCGTGTAGCGGCATATCGCAAGCAATACCAAGCTCTTCCTTACAACTTGCGTATTCTTTGTGAGCCACTTCGTACGCAGCTTGCTCCATGGAACATGGCTACAAGTCGCGAGATCCTTGAGATCAATCCTAACCCTGAGCTTGAAGGGGAAGAAAAGATCGCTCGTACTCGCTTGCTGTATCTAGCAAATCAAAGCAATTCGTTCTTAGTCCAGCTCGCATGAATACTGGAGTGGTCACTATGGTCAAGCCAGTTAAGGATGTAATGGAAGACGTTGAGCACGATGTTGCAATGGCCACATACAGCACAACTATGGCTGAGGTACGTTTGCTTGGTACGGGTGACTTTAACTTGTATGAAACACCAAGTCCCGAGGTTATTCCTGTTGCTGCTAATGGCGAGTTTGTCTATAGCCATCTTTTGAATGTGAACTCCAAAGTTAAAGGTTTTCAAGATTTTTGCTTATTGTTCAAAACATTCAACGAGCAAACAGTAAGCAAGTCCTGCCAGCCTGTCTACAACTCTGAGTACAACAAAAACCTGTCGCTTCAAGTTGAGTTGCCAATCAATGCAATTTATGAGATCACTCGGGATTTTGCTACGCCTTGGACGCAAGACTTAGGGACAAAGATTGCTCGATTTAAGTACAGTCAAATTGGCATCAAGTTCACTGGTGCTTTTATGGTGATTAGCAGCGACTACGAGGAAGGCAAGTTTGTTAAGCACAAAACCATTGCTTATACAGATGACGCTTCAACGGATGAACTGTACTCATGCAACTTCTTAACCAAAGACATCATGCCTGTGCTTGTTGCTTTGGGTAATTTGCCAATTGAGGGGTCTGTTGTAATCAAGGCAGATGCAAACGTTCTTACTTTCAACTTCAAGACTAGTGCAGCAAGCTATTTGGTAGCTGTGCCAGCCTTTGATGCGGAAAAGAAAGAGCGTATGACAGCTGCATTTAAGAGCTATCAACCCACGGTTCGCAAATTGACAGCTGCAGAGCAGGAAGAGCTGTTTATTCATCAGTTAGCTACAGCAGGCGTAGTTGACGACTACAGCGAAACAGGCGGCCTTGTTCAGGACGAAGACACTAACCTTTGGAGAATTTAATCATGAAAGAATTCAACACAAAAAATAAGGCGATTTATTTGCCAGCAATTAACGACTTTGCATCAGGCATCCTGAAAGAAGTGAATGACACTCGTCAGTTTCCTAGCGGATTTACGGTAAATGATCTCAACTTTTGGGATAAGAACAGCAAGTTGTTTTACTACCCACACATTCTGAATTCAGCAGGTATGTACAAGGTAGGTGACTGGCCTAACAATGCAGTTACTCGCACTAACAAAGATGAGGTAATGGTCTTTGGTGATAGTAGTGGCTTTCAACTGGGTACAGGAAAGCTGAAAGGCTTCCCTGAATTCGCTGAAAAGATGCCAGCAGCGCAAGTGCTTGAACGTTGGGATCACGTTGCTAACCGTGTGCGTAAGTGGGTCGTAGCATTTTGCGAGTCATTTACTACTCATGCGATGACATTGAATCATCCGCTTTGGGTGTTGCATGACCCTGATGCAAAGTCAGCCTTCTCAAGCTGTACTGTTGAGCAATTAACAGCATTGACTGTTGAAAATCTTCATTACATTGAGACGCACCAACAGGGTTTCACAAAGTGGTTAAACGTCGTACAAGGTCTTTCTACGACTGAAATTGACTACTGGTGGGACGCAGTCAAGCCATTCAAGTTTAGTGGCTGGGCACTGGCTGGTGGTGCAGGTGCAAACGGTGGCATCCTTCAAACGCTCTACACAATTTTGCGTATGCGTGAAGACGGAGCCTTTGAGGATGGGCGCACTAACCTGCATGTATTAGGTGTTTCCACGCTTAAATGGTCAGTCTTTTTGACGGCTATTCAAAATGCGCTGCGTGAGCAATACGATGACTTTACTGTTACGTATGACTCCAGTAGTCCATTTCAGGCTGCAATGAAATACCAAAAAGCGTACAACTCACCAGAGCTGAGCAGGAATGTGGGCTCTTGGGTTTTGTCTGCGGATTTGGTTCCTCAAGGCTTTGAGTATCGCAACAGCACTAAACAGTTCTTTTTTGAGTCTTCACCTCTTGGTGATGCAATGGTGCTGGGTGACTTAAACGTGAAAGGCGGTGAACATGCCAAGAATCATTTTGATGCTTTGAGCTTGTACATGATCGCTAACCATAACGTGTATGTGATGCTTGATGCTATTGATGAGGCTAATGAGGCAGCGTTTGCTACTGATAAGCATAAACGCACACCTGAGAAATACCTCAAGTGCATTGATCTTATTCAAGAGGCGTTCAAAATTGATGATTGGCGTAATTTCCTGACAAAGAATAAAGCATTCTTTGATAGCGTAGCGCCATCTACTTACGTTGAAAAGACAGAGGAAGTGGAAAATGCTGCATGAATCTTACGCTGATGCTGGCTTGAACTTGGCTGATGAAATGGTGTTTCTCTTTCTCCATCCGCTTAACACTAGCGTAACAAGCAAGCTAGTTACAGCTATGTTTAATTTGAAAAAGATTGAAGGCACGATTCAGTTTCACATGACAAAGAGAAGTGAACTTGAAAAGTACGCAGACAAAAGCATCGTCCACATCTTGCTTTCTCCAGCAGCTAATGATGACTTGGTTGATGATGATGAATTGGATCACTACATTCAATCAATCATTAATGTTTGCAAAGTTAATCGTCGCTTGAAGTATGCATTTTTCTTGTACACCTTAGTGCAAGAGAAGGCGCTACTTGAGTACGAGATGGGCAAGAAGGCAGTATGTGTCTTGAAGAGGATCAGTTCAAAAATTTCTGATTTGTATTCATAATTGATACTTTTAGCCACTCATCAGTTTTAACTGATGGGTGGCTTTTACCTCTTATTTGTAAAAGTAAATAGCGAACTTGCAGTTCGCTTGTGCTTCAACAATGTTTCGTTTCGCTTACGCTCACTCACATTGTTTTGCACTTGATTTGATTTGAACTAAAGCTGCTTGCTACGCAGTAGCAAGTAGTGATATTGAACTGATCTAGATTAAGTGAGCGAACGACGGCTATAGCACGAGGATTGACCCTTGGTGCTATTAGCCGCCGTTACGTGTTTTGATCCGAGTATCGTTTCGCTTCACGTGGTAACAGAGTTAGAGACTGATGGATTGGAACTCTCAATACGTTCTCACGTACTGCTCTGCGGCATCACCTGTATTCACATGCCGTTACCGTCAACATGTGCAGTGCGGGGTCATTAGCCGTCATATTACAACCCGCGTTTTTACCTTAAAGGTTATTGATTTCTAAGTGCCTGAATTTTTTGTCTTGCGACCATTTCATTCTTGTGTGCTTGCCTGTAAATTTTTGTACAAAGATTGAGTATTGGATAAGCGGATGAAGGCTTGAATTTCTTGCGTTTACTTTTATCGTTGAGCTTGTCGTTAAAGTTCTTGATAAATGCCAATTGCTCTGGAGTTAGCAATTTGGCGTGAGTCTTTAATAGCTCGTTTGCCTTTTGTTGAGCCTGAACCACCTCAATACAAACTTTGTCAAATGTGTTGGGGTTGAATCCTTTTAGCTTTAACCACCAATTCGTGAGTTCAGTTTCTCGCAATGATTGCAGCTGTA
>JBGAIU010000020.1:0-28757 GCA_044225315.1 Polynucleobacter sp. | reverse complement strand
GCGTAATTTGGTGACCACGAATTCCAATTCACCAATTTCTAGCTTGTCCCCAACAAAGACTTCGGTTTCCAGTAAACCCTCAATGGTGAAATTCTCACCAAGAGCGCCATGTTGAAGTGTTGTTGGTTTTTTAGTTTCGCGAGTGAGGAGTTCATTCCAAAATGCGTAATGTTCTGATGGATAAACATAAATAGCTTTTTCAAGTCCGCCATGTACGTTGAGATTAGCTTGCTCGTCACCCTGAATGCCCAGCTTACCAATTTGAATTTTTGAATTGTTCTCTAAATTACTGATGCTAGTTTTGCGAATCGCAGACGTAACAGATTTGTAATCCGGGTGATGATTGCCAAATAAAGGCATTACCTTGCCAGCAGAGATGGATAGTAATCGCATTAATTAAAAGCTTGTCATTTAGTCAATAACGGCACCGAGCATCACTCTTGTACTTCGTGTAATAGACAATGAGGTCAGCATCAGATTTATATTGAGTGTAATAAATGACTGCACGAGCATCACTTTTGTATTTTGTATAAACCATACGCCGGGTTCGTTATCGCTGGAGTATTGGGTCTCATAAACAATGCAATTAGCCTCACGGATATTTAGTGACAAACACTTTCGCATTTGCTTCTGATGGGTAGTTGGTAATGAAGATTTGAGCGGCATTCGCATAGGTAGCCGCGCCTAGATAAGCCAGGACTCGGATAAATAAGTTTATTTTCATTTTGACATGATAGTTTAGGGCCTTATAAAGAGCGTCGGAAAGGTGGTTATGCTTGACATTATGATTAACCGCGTTGATGTTAAAGATTATCAATAGAGACAAAAATAATGAATAGAAGAGACTTTTTAGGTGGTGCGTCACTCATTCCTCTAGGTTTATGCGGGCCAATGGTGATGGCTAACTCACTAAAAAACGATTTAAGCCCAGAAATGTTAGCCTTCAGTGAGTATATGGCGATTGCGGCGACACAAGCTTTACCTCCGGATGTGCTAGAACAGACAAAGTTACATGTGCTGGATACTTTTGCCGCCATTATTTCTGGGTCTGAGCTCTTGCCTGGACAGGCTGCATTTAAGTACATCAAGATGCATGGAAGCAAAGGAAATCAAACTATTATGGCTTCACGTTTGACTTCTGGCCCCGCTGACGCCGCCATGGTAAACGGCGTAATGGGTCATGCCGATGAAACGGATGACTCCCATTCAAGATCACGCTCTCATCCAGGTTGTTCTGTGATTCCGGCTGCCTATGCAGTTGCTGAGAAGTTCAATATCAGTGGTTCGCATTATTTGCGAGCAGTTGCTCTGGGATATGACGTGGGTACTCGCTTATTAATGTCGATTGGCGGACCAAAATTTAGCTATGAAAGTCATAAGAGTTCGCACAGTATTGCTGGTATCTTTGGCTCCGCGGCTGCTGCAGGAAGTGCGGCTAGTCTAGATGCGCAGCAAATGCGCTGGCTTTTGGATTACACAGCTCAACAATCCTCAGGAGTGGGCTCTTGGGGAAGGGATATAGATCATATTGAGAAGGCATTTGTATTTGGAGGAATGCCGGCAAAAAATGGCGTGATCTCAGCATTGGTTGTGCATGCGGGTTGGACTGGAGTTAATGATGTTTTCTCTGGCGCAGATAACTTTTTTTAGCAACCGCACCTAATGTTGAGCGTGAGATATTAGTGGATGGTTTGGGTAAGCGTTATGAGGTTACTCAGACAGATATCAAAAAGTGGTCTGTTGGTTCTCCAATTCAATGGCCGCTTGATGCGATTGAAAATATTCGTCGCAAACATCCTTTTGAATTAAATCAAGTGGTAGCAGTCCGCGTGAAACTTGAGCCATCTGTAGGGAGGGTAGTAGATAATCGCGAAATGCCAGATGTTTGTTTACAGTATATGGTTGCAGTGATGTTGATTGATAAGACCGCTTCGTTTAAAGCAGCGCATGATGTTTCAAGAATGCAAAATACTGAGGTGAATAGTGTGCGCTCAAAAGTATTTTTAATACCAGACCCCGCGCTCACACAATTTTTGCCAGTAAGAGTTGCTATTGTTGAAATTGAATTAAAGGATGGGACTATTTTGACTGACCGGGTCGATGCTGTGCGCGGCACCACTCGAAATCCAATGAGTCGAGAGGAGGTGGTAGCTAAGTGCAGGGATTTAATGGATCCCATATTGGGAAGAAAGCAATCAATTGCCTTGATAGACTCAACTTTGATGTTGGAGCATATAAAAAATATAAAAACCATTAGCCCTTTGCTCAAAAAGCCGGTTTGATATTGGTGCCAGAGTGAGCTGGTTTTGATACAATCACATCTTCGGCGAATTAGCTCAGCTGGTTAGAGCGACGGAATCATAATCCGCAGGTCCGGGGTTCAAATCCCTGATTCGCCACCAAATCTAAAAGCCATTGCCCAGCGGCAGTGGCTTTTTTCTTAAGTTGGCTGGATATTGAGATATGGCTAAATTTTGGAACTTTGTGTTTTTCCAGCTCGGCTGGTTCGCTTGCGTCTTGGGTGCAGCAAACCAACGGGTATTGTTAGCAGTCCTTGTGACGGTGGCCTACATTGCCTTCCATATTTGGTATTTAGATGAGCCTTGGCAATCCTTGCGCCTATTAAGCAAGGCATTGCTGTACGGCATCGTTACTGATAGCTTCCTGGTGCAGCTCGGGTACTTGAATTTCCAAGATTCCTGGCCAACAAGCCATCTTTCTCCGGTATGGATGTGGGTTTTATGGGTTTTGGTAGCCACAACCATCAATGGTTCGCTATCTTGGCTCCGTGGCAGGCCTATTTTGGGCGCTGTTTTAGGGGGTATTTGCGGCCCAATGTCCTATGAAGCTGGAATCCGAATGGGGGCTGGGTCATGGGGTCCAGGTGACCAAATAGTCGGATTAGTATTGATTGGCGCGGTTTGGGCAGTAGCCATTCCCCTGTTTTTCTATTGGGATCGAACCCCAATCGAGTGTGGATAAGTAGAAATGCCTCTCGTTTCTTCAAAATTTACTTAAGATTAACCAATTTAGTAGCATCTCTTTAGCGAATTTAAGCGAAATATAAAGTTGAACAACAATCAGATCGAAATTCAATTTCATCAAGGTTTAGCGTTGCATCAGCAAGGTGGTCTTGAGAAAGCCAAGGCAATCTACGAGGCGATAT
The DNA here is from genome assembly GCA_044225315.1 of Polynucleobacter sp. Taxonomy (GTDB): domain Bacteria; phylum Pseudomonadota; class Gammaproteobacteria; order Burkholderiales; family Burkholderiaceae; genus Polynucleobacter. The sequence continues at coordinate 25,591 of JBGAIU010000020.1, read as the reverse complement.
TGCGCGTCAATCCAGCCCACTTTAATGCGCTACAACTTTTGGGTGTGATTTATCTCGAAGAAAAGCAGTACATCAAAGCAATTGATTTAATTACGATGGCGATAAAAATACAAAGTAATCAAGCGCCGTGTTTTTATAATTTGGGAAACGCTTATCTTGCCCTTTCCCGCTATGAGGATGCAATAACTTGTTACGACAAGGCTATTGTTTTAAGTCAGAATTTTTCTCAAGCTTTTTTTAACCGAGCTAGAGCCCTTGAAGAATTGCAATTGTTTGATGTAGCTATTCTTGGTTACGATCGGGCAATTATGTGCGATGGATCTTATGCTGAAGCGTACCTGAGTCGTGGCAATCTATATCACCGACTACGACGCATGGAAGAGGCTATCAGGGACTATAACCAGGCCATTGCCATTAAGGGCGATTATGCGGATGCCTATTGCAATCGTGGTTATGCCTTACAAGAGCTACAACAGCTTGAGGGGGCGATTGCTAGTTATAAAAAAGCAATCTCTATTAATGGTAATTATCCAGAGGCCTACTGGAATCTATCTTTGTGTCAACTTCAGTTGGGTGATTTTGATGAGGGCTGGAGGGGATTTGAATGGCGCTGGAAGATTCAAGATACGAGCAAAACAGCGGGGTCTAGATACGAGCAAAACAGCGGGGTCTAGAAGTTTTAAGCAAAAACTTTGGCTGGGAGATGAGTCGCTTATCGGTAAAACGATTTTTTTGCATGCGGAACAGGGTTATGGAGATTCAATTCAGTTTTGTCGCTTTGCAAAGTCGGTGTCTCAATTAGGTGCCAATGTGATACTTGAGGTCCAGCCCTCTTTAGTGAATCTTCTTCAGGGGATTGAGGGTGTCAATCAAGTAGTTGCAAGAGGCGACCAACTTCCCGATTTTGATTATCAATGCCCATTGATGTCTCTGCCATTAGCGCTTCAAATTCATTTGGAAAGTATTCCAGAGCCTCCAAAGAATTTAATTATCAAGATTGAGTCGAGGGAAAAATGGGGGGGATATCATAAAGAAAGATGCCCATTACAGTGTGGGGCTTGTGTGGAGCGGGGCTAGTACACATAAAAATGATTTTTACCGCAGCATTCCTTTATCGCAATTTATTTCTGCATTGCCCTCGGGAATTGAGTACATATGTTTGCAAAATGAAATCAGAGAGGCCGATCAGAAACTCTTAAATAGGTTTGAGGGCATTAAAAATGTAAGCTCCTCAATAAAAGATTTTTCAGATACTGCGGCAATTTGTGACTTAGTTGATTTGGTAATTAGCGTTGACACTAGCGTAGCTCACTTGTCGGCGACCATCGGGAGGCCCACTTGGCTACTGCTGCCATATAACGCCGATTGGCGCTGGCTGGCCAACAGAGAGGATAGCCCGTGGTACTCAAGCTTGAAGATATACCGCCAACCCAAATTAGGTGATTGGGGTCCTGTACTTGAGCAAGTTCACGCAGACTTGATTGATTTTCAAAATAAAAATATCTAAATATATGATTTTAAAAGGTTATTTATTGATTCTAGGCTGATTGGACCTTATATGGCGCATAGAATTACTTAAAAATCTGAAAATTCTGTTGAAAAGTTGCTTGCAAACGATACTGTTTTTATATACAGTAAATCCCAAGTTGTCACAAATTAGATAAAACTTCGGGAAACACCCTAATACAAAGCGAAAAAGGAATAAAAATGGCCTTGGATGATAAAAGAAAGTCAGCCTCATCAGAGTTTGAAGGCATGAGTGGAGACAAGCAAAAGGCGTTAACAGCAGCCTTAGCGCAAATTGAAAAACAATTTGGCAAAGGCTCAATCATGAGATTGGGTGATGCTGAAATCAGTCAAGATATTCAGGTGGTATCGAGTGGTTCTTTAGGTTTAGATATTGCACTCGGCGTTGGTGGACTTGCGCGCGGCCGCGTGATTGAAATTTACGGACCGGAGTCGTCTGGTAAGACCACTTTAACTTTGCATGCAATTGCAGAAATGCAAAAGCTTGGTGGTACCTGTGCGTTTATTGACGCTGAGCATGCATTAGATGTTCAGTACGCTGGTAAGTTGGGTGTTGATGTAAACAATTTATTGATTTCTCAACCCGATACTGGTGAGCAGGCTTTAGAAATTGCAGACGCATTAGTACGTTCTGGTTCGATTGATTTAATCGTGGTTGACTCAGTTGCTGCATTGGTTCCGAAGGCTGAGATTGAAGGCGACATGGGTGATTCTTTGCCAGGTCTGCAAGCTCGCTTAATGAGTCAAGCGTTACGTAAACTCACTGGTGCAATCAAGCGTACCAATACAACTGTTATTTTCATTAACCAGATTCGTATGAAGATTGGTGTGATGTTTGGTTCTCCAGAAACAACTACTGGTGGTAATGCTCTCAAGTTCTATGCCTCTATGCGTTTAGATATTCGTCGCATTGGTAGCATCAAGAAGGGTGATGAAGTTGTTGGAAACGAAACACGCGTGAAAGTCGTGAAGAATAAGGTTTCCCCGCCTTTCCGTGAAGCCATTTTTGACATCATGTATGGCGCTGGAATTTCAAGAGAAGGTGAAATCATTGATATGGGCGTTGAGGCTGATATCGTTGAAAAATCGGGTTCTTGGTATAGCTATAACGGTGATCGCATTGGTCAAGGTAAAGATAATGTTCGCGAGTTCTTGAAAGAGAATCCAGAAATCGCTAAAGATATTGAGGCAAAAATCCGCGAGAAATTAGGTGTTAAAGCTGGATCTGCTGTAGTGACGGATGTTCTAAGCGAGGAAGAGGAAGTCGAATAACTCGATGACAGAAGTCAGCAGTAAAAAACATAAACAAAGCCCGAGTCTCAAAGCTCGGGCTTTGCGCCTTTTGTCCTTGCGAGAATATAGTCGCAAAACTTTAGGGGCAAAGCTTGTTGAATCTGAGGCGCGTTGGGCAAAGTTGACGGAGACCGAGTCAACCTCAGAAGCAAGCGCTTTGAGCATTGAGGCGGTTCTTGATGATTTTAAAGCTCGTGGCTGGTTATCGAATGAGCGTTTTGCGGAAGCGCTGGTCCGGCGCCGGAGTGAGCGTTACGGTACCCGGAAAATTCAGGAAGATCTACAAAGAGCGGGAGTAGATGCTCAGCAGTCAGCCAAACTTCTGGCGGATTTGAGAGAGACGGAGTTTGAGCGTGCATATGAGCTTTGGTCAAAAAAATATGGGGCAAAAGCGCAAGACCAGAAAGAGCGCGCAAGACAATATCGCTTCTTGGCTAGCAAGGGATTTGGCCTAGATGTGGTGGCAAAGATTATTGGTGGCCAGACCCCTGATTAGGGCAATTACGGATCTAGAAACCCTATTTGCTGCATTGCAACATGATAGACTTAGAGAGTCGGTCAAGCCGTTCGCACTTATTCAAAAATTGGCTAATTTAGCCATTTCCTGGGTAAGTATAGGATTTTGGCGACATTGTTTTTAAATCCTCATCGCTTGCTAAAAAAGATACCGTTTCGGAGTAATTATGAAAATTCACGAGTACCAAGGCAAAGAACTTCTGCGCCAATTTAATGTGCCTGTTCCAAACGGCATTCCTGCATTTAGTGTTGATGAGGCAGTTAAAGCCGCAGAAAAACTGGGTGGTCCAGTATGGGTTGTAAAAGCCCAGATTCATGCTGGTGGACGCGGTAAAGGTGGTGGCGTGAAGTTGGCTAAGAGCATGGACGAAGTGAAGAAGTATGCTTCTGAAATCTTAGGCATGCAACTCAAGACACACCAAACTGGCCCAGAAGGTCAAAAAGTAAATCGCCTCTTGATCGAAGATGGCGCAGATATTAAAAAAGAGTATTACTTCAGCATCGTTACTGACCGTGCGACACAAAAGAATGTGATCATGGCTTCTAGCGAAGGCGGTATGGATATTGAAGAAGTGGCTGAGTCACATCCAGAAAAAATTATCAAAGTGTTTGTTGACCCATTGGTCGGATTAACTGATGCGGATTGCGACATTGTGGCAAAAGGAATTGGTGTTCCTGAAGCGTCTATTCCAATGGCACGCGATGTGTTCAAGAATTTATACAAGACCTATTGGGATACCGATGCATCTCTAGTTGAGATCAACCCATTGATCCTCGAAGGCAATGGCAAGATCAAGGCTTTGGATGCTAAGTTCAACTTCGATCCAAATGCATTGTTCCGTCATCCAGAGATCGTCGCGTATCGCGATATTGATGAAGAAGATGCAGCGGAAATTGAAGCGTCTAAATTTGATCTTGCTTACATCTCTTTGGATGGCAATATTGGTTGCTTAGTGAATGGTGCGGGTTTGGCGATGGCAACGATGGATACCATTAAGTTATTCGGTGGTGAGCCAGCAAACTTCTTGGACGTTGGTGGCGGCGCTACTGCAGAGAAAGTAACTGAAGCATTCAAGATTATGTTGAAAAACAAGAGTGTTGAAGCTATTTTGGTCAACATCTTTGGCGGAATTATGCGTTGTGACGTGATCGCTGATGGTGTTGTTACAGCCTGTAAAGCGGTAAACCTCACAGTACCTTTGGTGGTTCGCATGAAGGGTACAAACGAAGAGCTCGGTAAGAAGATTCTTGCTGATTCAGGTTTGCCAATTATTAGCGCCGACTCAATGGCCGAAGCTGCTACTAAGGTAGTTGCTGCTGTTGCTAAAAACAAATAATCCAGGAATTTCAATATGTCTATTTTGATTAATAAAAACACCAAAGTCATTACACAAGGTATTACTGGTAAGACCGGTCAGTTTCATACTGAGAAATGTCAGGAATACGCAAACGGCAAAAACTGTTTTGTTGCTGGCGTGAATCCTAAAAAAGCTGGCGAATCTATTTTTGATATTCCAATTTACGCAACTGTAAAAGAGGCAGCACAGCAAACAGGTGCAACTACCTCAGTTATTTATGTTCCGCCTCCTGGCGCAGCTGCTGCAATTTGGGAAGCTGTTGATGCTGATCTAGATTTTGTGATTTGTATTACTGAAGGCATTCCAGTACGCGACATGCTTGAAGTGCGTAATAAGATGAAAGCCAAAGAAGCAAAGGGTGGTAAAAAGACTTTATTACTTGGCCCAAACTGCCCAGGAATTATTACTCCTGATGAAATCAAAATCGGCATCATGCCTGGCCATATTCACAAGAAAGGCCGTATTGGTGTAGTAAGCCGTTCTGGTACTTTGACATACGAAGCTGTTGGTCAATTAACTGCAATTGGCTTGGGTCAATCTACAGCGGTTGGTATTGGTGGTGACCCAATTAATGGCCTCAAGCATATTGATGTGATGCGTATGTTTAACGAAGATCCAGAAACTGATGCTGTCATCATGATCGGTGAAATCGGTGGTCCAGACGAAGCTGAAGCAGCACGCTGGTGCAAAGAAAACATAAAGAAGCCAGTAGTTGGCTTTATCGCTGGCGTAACTGCTCCCCCTGGAAAGCGTATGGGCCATGCTGGCGCATTGATTTCTGGCGGTGCTGATACTGCGGATGCCAAGCTCGCCGTCATGGAAGAGTGTGGTTTCAAGGTAACTAAGAACCCATCTGAGATGGCTGCGCTATTAAAGGCAATGTTGTAATTAAAAAAGGGCGCTGCAAAAACAGCGCCCTTTTTGTAGTATTTGAAGTGTTGTAAATAAAAAGATAAATACTGTAGGGAGACACAATGGATTTTTCAGCATTTTCAGGCCCAGCGTTTTGGGCTGCACTTTTATCGATTATTGTTGCCAACATTTTGTTATCTGGAGATAACGCGGTGGTGATTGCTTTGGCATCGCGTAACCTACCCCCACATCAGCAAAAGAAAGCAATTTTTTGGGGTAGTGCTGCAGCGATTATCTTGCGCGTCGTGTTGACCGTGACCGCGGTGCAGTTATTGACCTTGCCATATCTAAAGATCATTGGCGCGATTTTATTGGTCTACATTGGAGTGCAGTTATTGGCTGATAGTGACGATGAAGGAGAGATGGAAGGTAGTTCCAATATTTGGGGCGCTATTCGCACAATCCTAGTTGCTGATTTAGTAATGAGTTTAGATAACGTGCTGGCTGTTGCTGCTGCCGCTCAAAAAGGGCCGGAAGAAACCCGTTTAGCTCTACTGATCATTGGTCTTGGCCTGTCTATTCCATTGATTATTTTTGGCAGCACAATGTTGTTAAAAGTCATGGATCGTTTTCCGATCATTATTACTTTAGGCGCTGGCTTATTAGGTCTTTTGGCTGGTGGTATGTTGGTGGAAGACCCTGCAATTAAAGAGTCAATGCAAGCTGCATTTGAGGATGCTCATATGATTTTTGAGGGCATTGGTGTGGCAATCGTTATCTTGCTGGGCTCATATTTGAAGAAAAAAAATGCCAGCAAAGAGTCTAAATAAAAGGCTAAATAAAGCGTAATTTATTTCTGAATTGAAAATCAGGATTGGCCGGTTATCGTAGCCGGCTTTTTTATTTTCTTTTGCCTTGTTCAAAGGAGGTATAGACTGGAATATGAGGTATTTGACCTCAGGAGTAGAAGATATGAAAATAAGTTCTCAAGAAATTAAAATAGCACAAGATCAACGTGAGGCTGGATTTACATTGATTGAAGTAATGGTTGTGGTGGCGATTATTGGTATCTTAGTGGCGGTAGCGGTGCCACAGTATCAAGACTATATTGCTCGAACTCGTGTTGTAGAGGGAATAAACTTATCATCAAGCGCTAAGCTCGCAGTTACTGAAGCTTTTGCTAGTCGTGGTACTGTTCCAATGGATGAAGCCACTCATGGATCTTTTACCTTTACCCCCACAAAAAGCGTGAAGTTGATTGAAATTACTCCATCAGGAGCCATCGCAATTGACTACCAGGTCAGCGTAGCGCCAGAAGGGAAAAATACTTTGCATTTAGTGCCTACTAATGAGCCTGATGCGAATTCACCAAAAGCAATTGATTTATCTATGCCAAAAGGCGCAACTTGGGCTGGCGGTTGGTCTTGTAGATCTATTCAAACCAATTTAATCCCACAGCTATTGCCTTCAGAGTGCAGAATCAGTAAGTAGCTAGTTGAGGTTAAATGAACCACCTAAGTTTGGTGGTTCATTTAAATGAATTTATTGCGCCTTCCACTCACCAGACTTGCCGCCACTCTTCTCAAGCAGTTTGACATCACCTATCACCATTCCTCTATCAACCGCTTTGCACATATCGTAGATTGTGAGTAGAGCTACTTGTACTGCTGTGAGGGCTTCCATTTCAACACCAGTTGGCCCAGTGGTTTCTGTTCTAACTTGGCAGCCAATGCTATTGGTTTTTGGGTCTAGCTGAAACTCTAGGCTGACATGGGTTAATGCTAGCGGGTGGCAAAGCGGGATTAAATCCGCTGTTTTTTTAGATGCCTGAATACCTGCAATCCTGGCAATTCCAAGAACATCACCCTTCTTGTGAGTACCGCCTTCGACCATTTTGAAGGTCTCCGAAAGCATTGTAATTTTGCCTGTCGCAATGGCTATGCGATGTGTATGGGGCTTATCTCCCACATTTACCATGTGGGCTTGGCCGCTAGCATCAAAATGAGTTAGTTTGTTCATGGGATAAGTTTTACCATATAGGGATGAAGGAATTGAAGTCAGGACAAAATACCGCAATTTGGCGCCGCTTGGTAGCGGGTCAGCTTGTGCTGGCTTTATGGTGTTCTTTTACTCCCTCTGCTTATTCTGCTGGGGCTGCTTCAGCTGGGGATGTTTCAGTAGAGGGCAATTCAGCGGCAATTTCGAATATCAATCGTGCCATGCAGTCTCCCGATGCGCGACCTACGAACGCCCCAACTCGAAATAACCTACAAAGCCAGCCTACGATTGTGTTGCCTGATATGGGTGATCCAGGCGGTGATGCCTTAAGTCGCGTAGACGAGCGTAAGTATGGCGAAATGATCATGCGTCAGATTCGACCTGATGCAGATTATTCAAATGATTTGCCCATTTACGATTACCTCAATCAAATGGAGCGACGTCTATTGCAGGCTGCTAAGAAGCTACAACTTGGCGGAGCAAATGAACAAGGTAGCGGAGCTTACAACTTCGAATTATTTGCCGTGAAGGACAGCAGTATTAATGCGTTTGCATTGCCTGGTGGATTTATTGGGTTTCATACAGGCTTGATTGTGAGTGCAGAGTCTGACTCTGAAGTTGCCTCTGTAATGGGCCATGAAACTGGTCACGTATTGCAGCGCCACTTAGCTAGACAAATGGACAAGCAAACTACTAATACTATGATCGCGATTGCTGGCATGGTATTGGGCGCGCTAGCTATGTCTCGCAATCCTCAAGCAGCTGCAGGTTTAATGCAAGGCGGTCAAGCCGCAGCGATTAATAATCAACTTTCTTACTCTAGAGATGCTGAGCGGGAAGCGGATCGTATTGGCTTTCAGATTTTGGATGCCAGCGGCTATGACGTTAATAGGGCCCCTGAATTTTTTCAGCGCTTGCAAAAAGCGACTGGAATCATGGATAAAGGTGTTCCTGCCTATGTCCGTACTCACCCTCTCACAACAGATCGTATTGCAGATATGCAAGATCGGGCCCGTACTGTTCCACCGCGCAATGTTCCCACGGCTGTGGAGTTTTATTTCATTAAAGCGCGAGCAAGAATGGAGCAGGCGGGTACCTCTAGCGGTCTTTACGACTTAAAAAATACATTTGATAGCTTGAGTAAGCAATCCCAAGTGGGTAAGCAAATGGAAGGCTTCTATGGTTTGGCTTTGATCGCGCAACGACAAGGAAAGTGGGATCAAGCTGAATCTGATTTGCAGCAAGCGCGCAATTTAGCTCAGAAAGCAAGCGCACCGGGTTCTCCAATTCAACGTCAAAGTTTGTCGCTTGAAATCACCGCTTCTGAATTAGCTTTGGCAAAAAAAAGAAACGAAGAAGCATTGCAAATCGCACAAAATGCATTACGCGCTTACCCTCAGTCATATGCTGCTGGTGCCGCAATGGTTAATGCGGAGCTCAAAATGGGACGCACAAACGTTGCTATTGCTTGGTTAAAGACAAGAACACGTGCGCAGCCTAATGAAATCCTTTGGTGGAGCATGCTTTCTAACGCATATGATCAAGCGAAAAATGTTCCAATGCGACATTTCGCTTTGGGTGAAAAGTACGCCTTAGAGGGGGCTTGGCCTTCCGCTATTGAGCAGCTCAAGATTGCGCGAAGTGCGGGTGGCGCTGATTTTTATCAAAGCTCCAGCATTGATGCGCGCCTAAGAGAAATGCAGAGGCAATATCGAGACGAGTTAAAAGAGCAGGGAAAACAATTCCCTGGCTAGCCTTGCTTATTAAAGTGGCTTGGGATCTTTAATGAATCCAAAGCGCTTGCTCAGCTCTTCGGAGTGAATGGGATCAAGTGCTAGTTGTCTGCCTTCCCAATTCCACGAACCGCCAAAGCTACAAGCTTCTTCACGCAATTTGGCAAGCTCAGAAAATTGATCCAAGTCGTGATCGTGCAGTAGCGCAATCCCGGGGCATTCTGCTGTCTCAAACTGCTGAGCTGTTAGATCTTTGCAAATGCTTTGCTTCATTGAGCCGGCAATATAAATGTTGCCGTGTTCATCACTAAACGCTGACGTGGGATGTATTTCAGTTTGGCATTGCGTGATTATTTTTTGGGTGGTTTCATTTGGAACGATGCGCGCAATCCATGGAGTAGTAATGAGGCTAATAAACACCCGTTGTAGACCGTTCTGGAAAAAATATCTCCCTGCGCTATCGCATGCGTAATTGCGGGTAATAAATTCTTTGAGAGCATCATGTTCAATTACTTGGCCGGGCAACCCATTTTGCTGAGCGAATTCGTCACGCATACGCCATTGACCTCTACGATCTAAAGCAAGCCAGCCATAGCAATCTGGCACATTGGGCCATTTGATGAGTGAGCGTAAAACTTGCTCATCCATGTATTTAGTGGAAACCGTGAGGTGTTGATGGGGCGTCGAAGGTGTCGTCAGTTGAACGGCTAGCATGCAAATGCGCAATGCGCCAACCTTGGCTATCTTGCAAAAGTACTAGCGTGATATTTAGAAAAAACTCCGCTTCAATTTGATCGGCCCTGAAATGAACGGCTTCAGTAGTGTCATAAATAGCCGCACCCAAAATAGAGTGGCTGATACAGGTGATGGGCTCTAAGAATAAAGGTTGCTTTGAAAGTAATCTTTCTAAGCTTTCCCGAATTTCAGCATGACCGCTGAGTCGATGTCCTTCTGGCAGCACACAGGTAATGGAGTCATCATCTAACCAAATCGCTAGGGCGCCTTGCACATCACGGTGACGCAGAGCGTCGCACCAAGCATCAACCACATCATCGGCATTATCAAAAAGTCTAGCGAGCTTGGTCATGGCTAGTGTTTCTGTTGGCTATAGCAAGGTATTCAGTGTAGCGAATACCTGTTGCGGGAGGATATCTTTTAGGCACTTTAGATGGCCTAGAGGGCATTCTTTTTTATGACAAGGACTGCATGGTAGGTTTAGCCAAATTACCTTGGCGTTCTCTGATAAAGGAGGCGTATGCGCTGGATCGCTTGAGCCAAAGATGGCTACTTGAGGTGTTTTGAGTGCCGCAGCAATATGCATTAATCCGGAATCGTTACTGACAACGGCTTTAGATGCGCCAATTAATGCGATGGCCTCATCCAGAGATGTGCTGCCGCACCAATTATGAATGTTTGTTCGATTCTGGGATTGCTGAAGAATTTGTTTAGCTAGTTGATGATCGCCTTTGCCGCCTAGAAGAATGATGTTTGCATTCGAATGAGTTTGGGTAAGGTTATCTGCTAATGCAGCGAAATGAGAGGTGGGCCAGCGTTTTGATGGGCCATATTCAGCACCTGGGCAAAATACAAATACTGAATTGGGGTCAATATTTGCGCCTAACAATTTTTTATTGATGGATTGGCTAGCGCTTGAAGCGACATTGAGCTTGGGTGTAAGCGGTCCTGCTGCGAGCGACTCCCCATCTGAAAGCAGCTGACTCAGCGCCAGGTAATGTTCCACCATGGGTGGGCGATTTACTTTGCTTGGGTTGTCGAGCGCTACATTAATCAACCCAAATCGCAATTCACCTCGATAGCCAATACGAAAAGGGATGTTTGCTAGCCAAGGGATGAGTGCTGACTTAAGGCTATTTGGAAGAACAAAACAAGCTTGATAATTTTTCGATTGCAGATCTTTTGCTAATTGCTTGCGTAACCCCCACTGCAATTGTTTATGCTGAAAATTGGCCTCGATTACATTGTTGACTTCAGTGCACGCGCGATAAATGGGCGCAACCCAATTACTAGCAAGCACATCAATTTTGGACTCTGGATATTGATTCTTCAGAGCAGCTAATAATGGCTGCGTCATGACGGCATCCCCAATCCAGTTTGGGGCGATGATCAGAATACCTTGCATGAGATGTATCCCGACTCAGCACCCCTAGTGAAAGGAGTGCTGATGCGCTTTAGTGCCCGTGAGGCTCGGTGCCAGGAATCAGTTTGTACTCTGCGCCACAGTATGGGCACTTCGCTTCCCCGGTCTTTGTGATATCTAAAAAGACGCGTGGATGAGAGTTCCATGCAGGCGTTTTATTTGTGGGGCAGTGCAAAGGAAGATCTTTGCCATCGACCATCACAGCTTGAGATTGAGTCATCGCTTGCTTTCTAGGGGCTAAATACTGCTAACTTATTTAACGAAGGTGAGCCAAGATTTGTACTTATCGTTTCTGCCGTAAACAGCATCAAAGTAAGTCTTCTGAATTTTTTCAGTAATCGGGCCACGTTTGCCATCACCAATCGTGCGATCATCAAGTTCGCGAATAGGTGTTACTTCGGCAGCAGTGCCAGTAAAGAATGCTTCGTCAGCGGAATACACTTCATCACGAGTTAAGCGTTTCTCACGTACTTCATAGCCAAGATCTTTGGCAATCTGAATGACGGAGTCGCGTGTGATGCCATCTAGGCAAGAAGCTAGGTCTGGTGTGTAAACAATTCCGTTGCGAACCATAAACAGGTTTTCGCCTGAACCTTCAGAAACATAGCCTTCTGTATCGAGCAATAAAGCTTCGTCATATCCGTTGGCAGTTACTTCTTGATTAGCCAAAATAGAATTGATGTAATAGCCTGAAGCTTTGGCGCGAACCAAAGATGAATTTACAAAGTGGCGTGTAAAAGAAGATGTTTTAACGCGAATGCCTTTATTAATGCCGTCTTCACCTAAATAAGCACCCCATTCCCAAGCGGCGATTGCGGTATGAATGCTGTTTCCTTTGGGGGAGATGCCTAGCTTTTGTGAGCCAATAAAGATGATCGGGCGGACATAGCAGGCTTCAAGCTTGTTGCTATTAATGACATCAATAATGCCCTTGCTAATCTCTTCAGGGCTGTATGGCATGCTCATTTGGAAGATTTTGGTGCCATTAAATAAGCGCTTTACGTGCTCTGGCAAGCGAAAAATAGCAGTGCCTTGGGCTGTTTTATAGGCACGAATACCCTCAAAAACGCCCATTCCGTAATGAAGGCTGTGGGTTAATACGTGAACATTAGCTTCACGCCAAGGAATCAGCTTCCCATCAGACCAAATAAAACCATCGCGGTCGGACATCGACATTTTTTCTACCTTTTGTGTCTATAGGCTATCTGTAAATAGCGGATTAATCGGGGCGCCAGGCCAGGTGGTCTATGACCATTTGGCTCGGAGTGCGTCCAAGCCTCTATTGTAGAGCAGGCGAACCCATTTGTAGGTAAGGACCTAGGGGGTTGTGAGGCGGGACGATTTAGAATGGAGTATTCCCCAAAAACCACCATATTTAGCCTATCTCATGCCTGAATCCTTATTTAAAGTGAAGCGTTTAAGCGAATTAGCCCAATCGGGCCAATTGAAGGGTAAGCGAGTGCTCATTCGCGCCGACCTCAACGTTCCTCAAGATGATGTTGAAAATATTACTGAGGACACCCGTATTCGTGCATCAATGCCCGCTGTGCAAATGTGTTTAGATGCGGGTGCTGCTGTCATGGTGACATCCCATTTGGGTCGTCCTACTGAAGGTCAGTTTAAACCTGAAGATAGTTTGGCACCGGTTGCGGATCGAATTGCAACATTACTCAACAGAAAAGTACCTTTGATTAGCGATTGGGTAGAAGGTGGGTTTGAAGTGAGCCCAGGTGAAGTGGTGCTCCTAGAAAACTGTCGCTTAAATGTGGGTGAGAAAAAGAATAGCGATGAGTTGGCAAAGAAAATTGCTGCGCTCTGTGATGTTTATGTAAATGATGCTTTTGGCACTGCGCATCGTGCGGAAGCCACCACAAATGGTGTTGCTAAATTTACGCCAGTCGCTTGCGCTGGTCCACTCATGGCTGCTGAGTTGGATGCATTGAGTCGTGCGCTCGCTAGCCCCAAGCGTCCTTTGGTGGCAATTGTTGCCGGCTCAAAAGTGTCTTCCAAGTTAACCATCTTGAAGGCGTTATCTGAAAAAGTGGATGAGCTCATTGTTGGCGGCGGCATTGCCAATACATTCATGTTGGCTAAAGGTTTGCCTATTGGCAAGTCCTTAGCGGAGCCTGACTTAGTGAATGAAGCAAAAGAAATTATGGATCTCATAGAAAAGCGTGGCGCACATGTGCCTATTCCAGAAGATGTGGTGGTTGCGAATGAGCTCTCACCATTGGCGCGCGCAAACCGAGTACCAGCCGATCAGGTTGCTGAAGATGACATGATTTTGGATATTGGGCCAAAGACTGCTGCAAGACTTTCTATCATGTTGGCTCATGCGGGAACGATTGTTTGGAATGGCCCGCTCGGCGTATTTGAGATTGATCAGTTTGGCGGCGGCACAAAAATGTTGGCGGCAGCTATCGCACATTCTCCAGCGTTCTCAATTGCTGGAGGTGGCGATACCTTAGCGGCGATCGCTAAATACGGCATTGAAAATCAAGTGGATTACATCTCTACTGGCGGCGGTGCATTCTTGGAATTCTTGGAAGGCAAAACGTTACCGGCCTTTGCAGTGTTGGCTGAGAGAGCGAAAGATTAAATATGCTTAGAGCAACCAAAATCATTGCGACTTTAGGGCCTGCATCTGAGAAACCAGAAGTTCTGCGTGACATGATTCGTGCGGGTGTGGATGTAGTGCGCATGAACTTTTCTCATGGCACTATTGCTGATCACAAAGCGCGTCACGATTTGGTGCGTAGCATTTCTGCTGAAGTGGGCAAAGAAGTCGGCATCATGGCTGATTTGCAGGGGCCGAAGATTCGTGTTGGTAAATTTGCTGACACCAAAATCTTGCTCAAAGAAGGTGATAAATTTACCTTGGATGTGGATTGCGAATTAGGTAATCAGGATTGTGTTGGCTTGGATTACAAAGAGCTTCCAAATGATGTGAAGCAGGGCGATCGCTTGTTATTAAATGATGGCTTGGTGGTATTGCGTGTTGAAAGCGTTCAGGGCGGAAAAATATTCACGCTGGTTGAGCAGGGCGGACCGCTCTCTAACAACAAAGGTATTAACCGTGAAGGTGGTGGCTTGACCGCGCCTGCGCTGACCGAAAAAGATATCGCTGATTTGGATGCTGCGATTGCGATGGGCGTCGACTTTTTGGCAATTAGCTTTCCTAGGGATGGTGCTGACATGGCTTATGCCCGTAAGCTTGCGGACGCAGCCAGCAAAAAGCATGGTGTAGGTAAGGTTAGAACCATTGCCAAGGTAGAGCGTGCCGAGGCAATCGAGCCAGAAGCTTTGAAAAGCATTATTGCTGAGAGTGACGGCATCATGGTGGCACGCGGTGATCTTGCAATTGAAGTGGGTAATGCCGCGGTGCCAGCATTGCAAAAGCGCATGATTGCTTGGGCGCGAGAGGCTGATAAGTTCACCATCACAGCAACCCAAATGATGGAGTCCATGATTAATGCTCCAGTACCAACTCGCGCTGAAGTGAGTGACGTAGCTAATGCGGTGCTGGATGGTACTGATGCGGTCATGCTCTCAGCAGAGTCTGCGGCTGGTATGTACCCTGTGCAAACAATTAAAGCGATGGCAGAGATTTGTGTAGAGGCTGAAAAATCTGATCGTGTTCAATTGGATACGGACTTCTTGGACCAAACGTTTACACGTATTGATCAGACAATTGCTCTAGGCGCTTTGTTTACTGCCCACCATCTCAATGCTGATGCGATCGCTGCTTTAACAGACTCAGGATCAACTGCAATTTGGATGAGTCGCCATAATATTCATGTACCAATCTTTGCATTGACTTCGAAGATTGCAACACAACGCGCGTTGAGCACTTACCGTAATGTCACTCCAATTGGATTGGATTACACAAAAGATAGAGATACCGCATTACATGAGATCGAGGCGTGCCTAAAGGGCTTGGGTGCTGTTAAGCAAGGCGATACCGTGGTGCTTACCTCAGGTGAGCCAATGGGTGAACCAGGTGGTACCAATACCCTAAAAATTATTCATGTGAAGTAAATCAACATCATCAATATTCAATTACAACCTTAAACCTATTTCAAATTAAGAGATCATCATGGCTTTAGTATCTTTACGACAACTTTTGGATCATGCGGCTGAAAACGGCTATGGCTTGCCAGCATTTAACGTTAATAACTTAGAGCAAGTGACTGCGATTATGGAAGCCGCTAACGAAGCGGATTCTCCAGTCATCATGCAGGCATCTGCTGGTGCTCGAAAATATGCTGGTGAGGCATTCTTGCGTCATTTAATCTCTGCAGCGGTTGAGGCTTATCCACATATTCCTGTTGTAATGCATCAAGATCATGGTCAAAGTCCAGCAGTTTGTATGGCGGCTATTAAGAGTGGCTTTACGAGCGTGATGATGGATGGTTCGTTAGAGGCCGATGGAAAATCAGTGGCCAGCTACGAATACAACGTCGATGTATCTAAAGAAGTTGTTAAGTTCTCTCACTCCATTGGCGTGACGGTTGAAGCAGAACTCGGAGTCTTGGGTTCGTTAGAAACGATGAAGGGCGACAAGGAAGATGGTCATGGTGCTGATGGCGTGATGACCCGAGAGCAGTTGTTGACCGACGTTGAACAGGCTGCTGACTTTGTTAAGGCTACCCAGTGTGATGCTTTAGCAATCGCTATCGGCACTAGCCATGGCGCATACAAGTTCACTAAAAAACCTACTGGCGATATTTTGGCAATTGACCGCATTAAAGAAATTCATGCGCGTATCCCGAATACCCATTTGGTGATGCATGGTTCTTCCAGCGTTCCCCAAGAACTACTCGCAGAGATTCGTGAGTTTGGTGGTGATATGAAGGAAACCTATGGCGTGCCTGTTGAAGAGATTCAAGAGGGCATCAAGAACGGCGTGCGCAAAATTAATATTGATACCGATATTCGTTTGGCAATGACTGGCGCGATTCGTCGCTATCTATTTGAGAACCCAAGCAAGTTTGATCCACGTGATTATTTGAAGTCAGCTCGTGAAGCAGCTAAGAAGGTGTGTATTGCTCGCTTTCAAGCTTTTGGTTCTGCTGGCCAAGCATTCAAGATTAAGCTTATTCCGCTAGAGAAAATGGCTGAGTTGTACAAGAGCGGTAAGTTAGCTCAGATTGTGAAGTGATTTTTATGCCTGCTCTCTACGCTACCTCCATTAAGTCTTTACCTCTCCTCTCCAAAGGAAAAGTGCGTGATGTATATGCGCTAGGCGATGACAAATTATTAATGATCACCACAGATCGTTTGTCAGCATTTGATGTGGTTATGGGCGAGCCTATTCCTGAGAAGGGTGTTGTCCTGAATCAAATGGCTAATTTTTGGTTTGATAAGTTAGGAAAAGTTATTCCTAATCATTTAACCGATATCGATCCTGCAACTGTTGTCGCTCCTGATGAGGTAGATCAAGTGAAGGGACGTGCAGTTGTAGCTAAGCGCCTAAAGCCAATTTTGGTTGAAGCGGTTGTGCGCGGCTATCTTGCTGGCAGTGGTTGGAAAGACTACAAAGAGACTGGCAAGGTGTGTGGAATTGAATTGCCTGCTGGTTTGGAAAATGCTCAAAAATTGCCAGAGCCAATCTTCACCCCTGCTGCAAAAGCAGAAGTGGTTGAGCATGATGAAAATATTTCATTTGAAAAAGTAGTTGAGCTGATTGGTGAAAAATTGGCCAATCAAATTCGCGATATCAGTATTCGTTTATACAAAGAAGCATCTGAATATGCAGCGACACGCGGCATCATTATTGCGGACACCAAGTTTGAGTTTGGCCTAGATGATGCTGGGCAATTAGTACTCATGGATGAGATTTTGACTGCAGACTCTTCTCGTTTTTGGCCTTCTGAAACCTATTATGTTGGCTCAAACCCACCGTCTTATGACAAGCAATTTGTACGCGATTGGTTAGAAACTGCCCAAATAAATGGTAAGTTATGGCCAAAGACAGCGCCCGCTCCTCAGCTGCCTGCTGATGTGATTGAAAAGACCGCTGAAAAGTATCGTGAAGCGCTTACTCGCTTAACCCAAGGATCTTAGGGATAATAGAGCCCCTAAAAGGCGTTAGTTATTTGGAGAGCTAGATGAGCAAGAAGCCAGTTGTCGGAATCGTGATGGGGTCCAATTCAGATTGGGACACTATGCAGCATGCCGCTCAAATGCTTGAGCAGTTTGGTATAGCTCACGAAGCTAAGGTATTGTCAGCCCATCGCATGCCAGATGATATGTTTCAGTATGCCGAGAACGCCCAGAAAAATGGTTTGCAAGCCATTATTGCTGGTGCAGGTGGCGCTGCTCACTTGCCAGGTATGCTGGCATCAAAGACGATTGTTCCTGTGTATGGCGTACCGGTTGCTAGTAAGTATTTGCGCGGTGAAGATTCTTTATATTCGATTGTGCAAATGCCTAAAGGGATTCCTGTTGCTACTTTCGCGATTGGCGAGGCTGGTGCTGCAAATGCGGCTTTGCATGTGATTGCAGGTTTGGCTTTGCATGATGCCGATTTAGCGAAACGCTTGGAAGAGTTTCGCGTTAAACAATCCGATGCAGCTCGTTCAATAAATTTGCCAGGATATAACTAGATGGCAAATCGTATGGAACCCATTTTGCCGGGTTCATTTTTAGGAATATTAGGTGGCGGTCAGTTAGGGCGGATGTTTACGCAAGCTGCCCAAGCCATGGGTTACAAAGTTTGCGTACTCGATCCAGGATCTGATAGTCCCGCTGGTTCAATCGCAGAGAAATTTATTCAGGCTGATTACACAGACTCTGTCGCCTTAAAAGAGATGGCGGCTTTGTGCGCAGCTGTCAGCACTGAATTTGAAAATGTTCCTGCCCAAGCACTTGATGAGCTTGGGTCTTTGGGGGTGTTTGTAGCGCCACGTAGTAGTTGTGTTTCATTGGCGCAAAATCGCATTGCCGAAAAGAATTTCTTGGCGACCTGGAAATCTGAAACCAATATTGGCTCGGCACCTAATTTTGTCATTGAGCATGATGCTGATATTGCTCATGTACCCAAGGATTTATTTCCTGGGATTCTGAAAACGGCACGCATGGGATATGACGGCAAAGGTCAAATTACCGTTCATACCGCAGAACAATTAACGGATGCGTGGGCGGAGTTGGGTAAAGTTCCTTGTGTACTAGAAAAGCGCATGGAATTGGATTTCGAAGTCTCTGCTTTGGTAGTGCGAGGTTATGACGATTCAGTAGTTGCTTATCCAGTTTCACAAAACGTCCATCGTGATGGAATTTTGCATACCTCTACAGTGCCTGCACCTTCTTTAAAGCCGGCGCAAGAGAAAAAAATCATTGATGCTGCCAAAGCACTGATACGTAAGATTGATTACGTTGGCGTGTTGTGTGTCGAATTCTTTGTCTTAAAGAATGGCGATATCGTTGCCAATGAAATTGCCCCTAGACCACATAACTCGGGGCACTACACCATGGATGCTTGTGTCAGTAGTCAGTTTGAGCAGCAGGTTAGAGCAATGGCAAGGTTGCCATTGGGCGATACCCGACAGTTAGCCCCAGTCTCAATGCTCAATCTCTTGGGTGATCTTTGGTTTAACGGCAATGAAGATCAAGCACAAGAGCCAGCATGGAATAAAGTGCTTGCACATCCTGATGCGAAGTTGCATCTCTATGGAAAATCTGCTCCTCGCATGGGTAGAAAAATGGGGCACATCAATTGCTTGGGTGAAGCGTTAAACGAAGCTCGCCAAAATTGTGCTGCTGTGGCTACTGAGCTGGGAATAGAACCCTAGAAATGTCTGGGGTTATATCTGGTGATTCATCGCCACAATCGTTAGTGATCAATGAAGCTGCTCAGGCCCTGCGTGATGGTCGCTTGGTCGCCTTTCCAACTGAAACGGTATATGGCTTAGGTGCTGATGCCAGCAATCCCAGTGCGGTTCAAAAAGTATTTACAACAAAAGGTAGACCATCCAACCACCCTTTGATAGTTCATCTCGCTGCTCCTGAGCAGTTGGGTCATGGGCAAATTGATTGGGTGCCAGTTTTAGCGCCATGGGCAAGAGATATTCCCGAGGACGCTCTCAAGCTGATGAATGCCTTTTGGCCCGGCCCATTAACTTTGGTCTTTAAAAAAGATAAGCATGTTCTTAACGAGATTACTGGTGGTCAAGATACGGTTGCCATTCGATCTCCCTCGCATCCAATTGCTCAAGATTTACTGCGAAAATTTCAGGGAGGAGTTGTTGCTCCTTCGGCTAATCGATTTGGCAAAGTTTCTCCAACAAGCGCTGCAGACGTTCGGAGTGAATTTGAAGGCGATACAGATTTATTGATAATTGATGGCGGTGATTGTGAGGTTGGTATTGAATCGACGATTGTGGATGTATCAAGTGGTGATCGTGTAGTGCTTTTGCGTCCAGGCGTGATTACCCCGAAAGAAATACTGTCTAAAACAGGCGTGCCAGTTTATGGGCTTGAAGAGGCAGTTGATACAAACACCCACACTGAATCTTTACCAAGAGTTTCGGGTAGCTTAAAAGCCCATTACGCACCTACAACCCCATTGCGCTTGTATGCTCCTGGCCGCGTACTCGATGCCTTAACTGAATTCCCGGATACGAAGTCACGGGTTGCTGTTGCGGTTTGGGACTCTGAATCTTCTTTAGGAGATGATGGGCATCCATCAGCGCAGTTTGAGGAGGTGGAGGTGCCGAGCGATAGCACTGCTTTTGCAAGTCGCCTATATCGTACGCTCAGAGATTTGGATGAGCAGGGATGGGATCTAATACTATTTCCAGAGCCTCCTGCTGGCGAAGAGTGGGATGGGGTGAGAGATCGCCTTCAACGTGCGTGCTTTGGTTCTGGGCCATCGTCAAGTAGCCATGAGAGTAATTGATCGTGGGCTTCTAGCCCTTTCCAGGCATTGGGGTGGTTGATGAACGAACTAACCGCATACATTTTTCTAGATTTGCTCACCACATACCCTGAGATGGCGCGAACATCTGCAAGTGAACCTGTCTTCATTCTGACTTCAGGTTTTTTCTTGAGATGTAAAAATTTTCGTAGTTGAGTCATTAAGCGATTGCGCATTGTTCCATCGGTACCGGCAATCGGAAGGCTGTTGTAGAACACTTCGCTAACGGGAAGGTTTCGCGCTTTCAATAAGAGCTGATTCATTTGCTCGCTAGAAATTGCTTCATTTTGAGATAAGCCTGATCCATTTTCAATCACGAGTCCATTGAAATTAAGACCATTTTGTTTAAGCCAGCTCTGGATAACTAACTCGCCATTATTAGTGGTGGCAGGTTTGCCCATTTTTTCTAATGCCAAAGTCAGTAGAAGTTGGCGGGCCATTACATTGTTGGAATATTTATTAATGTCCTGCACATCATCGGCAAGAGGAATTCCTTCAAATTGCAATAAGAGTCTAGCTGCCAGCGAAACAGCGCCATCTTTCCCGACTGGGGGTTTTGCCCAAGAACCACCAGCAAGCTCCCAGGCTGCAGCAAATCCTTGCGTCAAGAAGGTATTGGCATCGAGCGCCACAACATTGAAGTTCACACCTTTGCATGCGCTTGGAAAAGATCCTGAAAATTGGGCGGTGATAACTTGATCAGTGCTTGCTACGGTTTCTGGGTCTAGATTAAAGCGCATATTGCTTTTCCAGTTATCGCAGAATCGATCAACCAGTTGCATTTGATTAACAACTTTAAGTTGAGAAAGGGTTGGCGTGTAGTTAATGTCAATAAAGTCGGCAGTGCGAGATTTACCAAGCTGAAAAGACAGGGTTCTAAATGCGTAAAGCAATGGATCTGGAGGAACGTTATAAGCCCTTAAGGATTCGCCATCGATTGTATTGTGTTCCATCACACTTGGTGCATAAGCACTACGATCAAAAAATAAATTGCCATCAATTTTCTGAATGCCAAGGGCTTGCAAATCCTTCATGAGCTTGGCCAGCTCTTCAGGGATTAGTTTCGGATCCCCGCTACCTTGTAAATAGAGATTGCCTTGGAGGGTGCCTTGTCGAATAACGCCATCGGTGAAGATTTTTGTGCGCCAGCGGTACTGTGGGCCCAGAATATCTAAACCTGCTAAAGTCGTTAATACCTTCATAGTTGAGGCAGGGTTCATGGGTTCAGATTGGCGCCAACCCAAAATAGTTTTACCCTGATGCTTGCCAGGTTTTCCTGGTTCAATTTCTGTAACGGAGATACTGATTGCGCTAAGGGGGATTTGATTGCGCTCTAGACTGTTGACAATAGCGCGAGGAATTGGGTTGTCGGGATTATCTTCAGCCTTTGCAGATAAGCCATAAATACATCCGCAAAAACATAGGATGGCAAGTAGATATTGCAATATTAAACGAGATACGGTTTTCATTGAGCATAGGATAAACCGATACGGCTGGAAGTTAAATCAATCTCGCTTGATCTTCTTGATGACGCTGAATAAGCCGATTTTGCTCAAGTAGAAAATCTTTAAAGCCATTCAGTCGTCCCGCAAAATCACCGTCTTTCTCGAGGGCTTCGCAGTTTTCAACAAAACGAGTTGCTTGTAGTAAAAGGGCCCCACCCTTTACCTTGTGAATAAGACTAGTAAGTTCATCTTCGCTGATAGACGGACTGTTTAATTTCAATAGCGCTTCATCATGCACTTTTTTAATTTCATCTAGGATGACTAATATCTGCTTGGGATCATTGGCAATTAGGTTTGCGAATGCATCAAAAGAAAAGCTCTCCTCTTCATTGTTTTTGTCTGAAGACTTTACGGTAGATATAGGGAAATAGCGCATCAATTTATTCTCAAGACCTAGCAAACTGAGCGGTTTAATCAGGACCCCATTCATTCCGGCTGATAAAAAGTGATGGCGGGAATCCAGTGCGTAGATATCCGCAGTAAGGCCAATAATCACTAGGTCTCTATAGCCCATCTCACGAATACATTTAGCTAACCCAGAGCCTTGCATACCAGGAATAGACTGATCTGTGATCAGCAAATCAAAAGTATTTTGATGAATCTTCTGTAAGGCTATATCTGCGTTGTCGCAAACTGAAACTTGAATGCCCAAAGCTTCAAGTTGAAGAGAAATGATCTGCCTGCTGGCGGGATGATCTTCCACGACCAAGGCCTTAAGAGATTGATCCGAGTGTTTTCTAGAGATGAATTTCTTAGCGCCCACCGCTGGAGCTTCTTTATATGAGGTATGCGAGGCTGCAATGCTGGTGCGTGGGAATGCAATTGAAAAGTGAATATTGCTACCGAGCCCTGGCGTACTCTCAAAATACAGCTGGCTGTTCATTGAGCTTACTAAATGATTGGTAATAGTGAGACCTAGGCCTGTTCCGCTCTCGCTACTACTTTTGCCTGGTATTTGCTCAAATGGCTGCAAGGCTAGTGCAATTTCTTCTTTGCCCATACCAATGCCCGTATCAATAATACGAAATTCAATCAGCTGCCCCGCATGGTCATCAGCTAGAACGCTAATCGAGAAATAGATTTCACCTTGGTTGGTGAATTTAATAGCATTGCTCAGAAGGTTTTGTAGTACCTGACGAAGACGAAGGGCGTCAATCATCAGTACTTCAGCGATTCTAGGATCCTTGGAGGTGTGAAGAATTAAATTGTGTTTAGCGGCAACTGCTGAAAAAGCATGATCAAGGTTATCAATAATGCTATTTAGGCAACATGGCTCTAAATTCAGAGTGAGCATGCCAGCCTCAATCTTTGAGAGGTCAAGAACCTGGTTAAGAATTCCGAGTAAAGACTCAGCAGAGGCATGCGCACTTTTTAATAATGATTTTTCATGCGCAGGAAATTGCTTGCTACTAAGCAATAGCTCTTGAACGCCTAAGATTGCATTCATCGGCGTCCGTATTTCATGGCTCATAGTTGCCAGAAAGGAAGTTTTGGCGGCATTTGCTTTTTCTGCGATTTCTTTCGAGGTGTTTAGGCTTGCCAAAGCTTGCTCTTGGGCAGATCGCTTTTTATATAGACCCCATATCAGAGCGCTGCCAATTATGAAAATTGCTAGGCTAGCAAACCAGCCCAGTGGGCTAGCTGGATCTGCAATACCTTCGCTGGGGTATGTTTCAAGTGCGAAAAGATGTCGAGATTCAATGGGATCAAGGCGATTTAGAAAGCGCTCGAGAAGTTGATGAAAGGGTTTGTCTTCATGCGAAATAAGCCAGCGATAAGCAAATGGCTCTCGTTGGTAAATTCCATCTAATTGCAAATCTTGGTTTGCTTGGTTTTTGAGTAGGCTTTGAGCTAAACGGATCGGTTAGGGCATCGATGTCATTCGCCAACAAGCCCAACAATAACTTCTCTGGATTATTTGATGGACTAGTTTGTGGGTCCGTAATGACGGGAGGGTTCTCATAGCCTCGATCCAGATAACCAAGCTTTGCTTGCGATCCAATTTCATCGTCATTGCTTCTTTTGGTGACAATGGCGTCTTGTCCCCAGAAAATCGCTTCCGACAAAGATCCAAAGCGAAGGTATTCATCGTTCAGAGATGGTGGATCAATCATGAAATCCACCTCGCCATTGGCTAATTGTTTTAAGCCTTCTTGTTCGGTCTTTCGCCACTTCGGACGAAATTCTTGTTGGGTGTACTGACTGAGTTTTTGCAAGATTTTATGAAAGATGCCATGAGAGCTAGCATCTTCACCTCCCAAAAGGTAAGGAGCATATTTTTCATGAATGCTGAAATGAACAATAGAGTGCGCATCGATCCAACGCCGCTCGGCGGAGCTGATTGTGGTGGCGTGTACAGCCCCACCAAAAAGAAGTCCGTAAGAGAAAACTGCCTTAACAAAGAATCGATGCATGATGCTCTTAGCTTTCGATGATGTTATTCATTCTGCAGAACAAAATTAAATCGGCAATATTGTTAATGCCAAGTTTGTCAAAGACACGGGTTTTGTATGTGGCTACGGTTTTATTGCTGATATGTAATAAATCAGAGATTTGCTGATTAGTACTTCCTTTACCAAGATATTTCATGACTTGCAATTCTCGATCTGAGATCATCGCTAGTTTTTCACTGTCGGTTAATGAGCTATTCCCATTTTTGCCATATGTGAAAAATGTGTAGCCTTGTGAAATCGCGACACAGGCTGCGAGAATCACATCTGCCCCAGCAGTTTTGTTAACGAAGCCATGCCCACCTAGCGATCGAACACGCCCACCATAGACCGTTTCATCCATGCTGGACAAAATCAACATGCGAATATCGGGATACATGATTCCTATTCGACGAATAACATCAAAGCCATCCGTCTTTGGCATATCCAGATCCAAAATCACCATATCGGGATTAATTTCTTTAATAGATCGAAGACATTCCTCCCCATTCTGGGATTGGCCAACAACTTCAAATACCAACTGGTCTTGCAACATACTTTTTAGAGCTATCAGCATTGCAGGATGGTCATCTACCAACATCACGCGTTTTCTCATTACTTGTCTCCATTTCGGTTTAGGTGTTGATGAGGGTGCAGCGAAAAAATGGCTTTAGCGATTCGACTATCGTTAATCTGTAACATCTGATGCCTGCTAATGGGAGGCATCATGAGACCACCATAGCAAAGATCTATTTGCCAAGCATTCGCATTTTCTAAATCTTTTACAAGCGTCATATTGCTGGCGTAGATCTGGGTTGATGAATATGGTCCCCGTCTGATGCTAGAAAGCACATCAGGCGAAAGAGCTTGCTCGCGAAGGGCACTCATATTGAGATGAATTTCTTCCATCTTGAATTCATCCACCCACTGAATTTCTTCTAGAGTGCCGGTGAAATGAATCAAGTGAAGTAAGACACCAAGGCGACGCATGCGTAGCAATCCCTCTGTACATGCATCGGCAAGACTAGGTTCGGGAAGTGATTGAATGCCTAGCGCAACTAATCCAACTGGTAGGCGAGAATTGAGTATTAAGTCGCTTAATGCATCAACATATTCGCTGGAAGCAATTGCATGTGCGGGAATGGGCAAAATTCCAGGGATGTAACGACCACTACGATGCCAGGAAGAGATCGTATCTAGCCCCTCCATGAATAAGCGGAGCAATTGCGTGTCGGAGACTTTTAGAAGTGGTCTGAATAAAGATCCTGTCAGTTTTGTGCCTTTGTTATTAAAAATAGGTTCATG
>JBGAIU010000019.1:0-32311 GCA_044225315.1 Polynucleobacter sp. | reverse complement strand
GGTAAGCCTCGGCAGCATAAAATAAACATAGGGATATTTGATGTTGTTGTGCCGCATGTAGCTCCTTAGAATCTGGATTACTGAGAAGATGCTCATTGAGTTTACTTAGCTCAGCCAAACCCGATTCATACAAACGATTACGCACCTGGAGAACAGCATCCGGATTTTCTTCTTCAATTTTATGTAGCGCAATGGGGCCCGTAAACTGTGCAAGTACATCCCCATATGCAGGCTTATCTTCTAGAGCCTTTAATATTTCCTGAGCATCACGACTAAGCTCTTCAACAGCTACCAAAGGTAAAGTAATCGATTGCTTTTTCTGCAATTCTTCCAGGGTATGTGCAACACCCAAGGTAAAAATGGCATCTGCCTCCTCAAAGCGCTTTAAAAGCTGCGCCTTCTCTTCTAATGGTGCATTGCGAGTATTAAGCTTTGCCATTGTGTCATCTTGTAATGCAAGCCATTTTTCAGGATCCATTCCTTTACGCAATTTCAACAGCGCTGCTACATGTTGATCCTCGCGGAGAGCCGAGGCTAAGACATTTCCACGTCCAGTAAATACCTGACCTGTTTCATAGTTATGGGCATACACATTGGTATCGAATACAACACCAGACTCTTGGGAGAAGATTTCCTTAAAGCGCTGATTAAAGGCTGCAACCGCCCCATTTGGTGCGCGATTGTCGGGAGATCCATTGCGCAATGGTTTAAATGTAATGTCATAATCCGAAGTTAAAGCAGTCGAGCCTACTGATTGGCTCTCAAACCCTGGATAACGTTTTTGAATTTCAGAAACAATATTGTTTACTACGTGCTGTCTATACTGAATCAATAACTTCAGATCTTCTGGCCGAGATTTGAGCAAGTGCTTTTGGGCATTTTTCCAATTTCTAGCAATACTAGATTCATTAAAAATACTTTCCGCCTTAGCGATATCAAATGCAGGATTTGGCTTTGGCCAATCTAAATTAACCACCGTTGGTGTCGTCCGAACTCTTTCTTGAAGGGCGCTAGCGGTTTGAATTGCAGCCTTGATTACTCTTGAGGTTAAAAATTGTCTGCCGTTAAATTCAATCACGCCATTCTGTATTTGGTAGCCTTTCAAATCCTTAACCGCGCTCTTAGCAATTGATTCTCCATATTCACTACGCAGGGCATGATAAAAAGCAGCGGCAGTTTCTTTGTTTGCGCCCTGTAGGGTCTGCTGCCTAGAGAAAAACTGAATGACTTTATTGCCAAAAGTATTTTTTTGGTTTTAACATCGGAGCTCCCAGACTTTATCGTTACCCTAGATTCTGGGTCGGCTTCAGTTAAATTACGAAATCGGTTGAGATGAATGTTCAAGCAACACTACCTAAAGTAATTAATTCGAGGTGATTAATACTTAACCACGGTGAAAATTAAGATTAGCCAAACGAAATCCAGCGGACTCAAAGCGGAAGGCAGCATATTGCATCACATCCTCCTTGCTCACCCCTACTGCAGCAAGCACTCCCTGCGGGAAAGAACCATAGCGCCCTGAAAAATCATCAATCTCCCAGCCATTTTTTGCCGGATTGAAGCGCAACTCACCTGCAATCAAAGCCTTCGCCTCTGAATCTAAATCCTGCATAAGAGTCGGGTGCCCCTGACGAGTATCAGAACTTCGCGTTGGGTTATGCTCAAAACCTAAACGCAAATGCAACTTACCTTGTTGATCCGGAATAATTGCGTATAAATAGTTTTTGGATGGGTCTAGCGCCCTTGATAGATTTTGACCTAAGCCTACATCACCAGTCTCAAACTGAAATAAATTCTGTTTACCTATCTCGGCCCAACGAATAGGTCTTTGAGTATGTTTATGCACCAGCCTCTCAACATTGTCATGCACTTTTTTTAAATTTGGTGGTAGTGGCACATCTGGAGCATCTGGATTAGCCAATGCTTCTTGTGGAAAAACCATCACGTCGTGGTCAACTCCACGATCACCCAAAGATCTAGCTGCAGGCAATGGAGCATGCTGTACATCTGGAGGTAGCTGAATATCTTCTGGGCGCAACTTATCAAGGTGCGGATCACGTAAGGTAAATTCCGGGAAAACCTGCTTCACCCCATTACTAAAAAGCTTCACGCCAGGCAAGTTTGGTTTTGTTGGAACCGCATTCAGCAATAAACGTAGACGATGATCCTGAGGCAATCCATCAACATCAACCCCACCGCGGGCTAATGCATTCTTCAAACTATTTGCTACTGCCGCATTACGAGCTAACTTTTGATTATTTGCCCAATCCTGTCCTTGAGCTCTCTCTTGCCAAACTCGTGAACGACGGCTCCACCAACCCTCAACCTTGACGGAGCCATTCGTACTGACGGTGACTTCCTTATTTTCGGCTTGTGCTTTAGCAAGAACATTCAGAATGTCCCCATAGCTCTGCACTCGATTAAATCCAAATGGCATTAAAGATTTCCAAGAGACGGATTAGCAAATATTAGAAAGTTCATTGCGCCTGTTTAAGCGCGCACCCAAATTACCTAATTTTTCTCTCCAATTTTGGGTGCGAATAGATCCATCGGTATTCACTTCAAAAAGGACGGCCTGATTAGTTGCGCTTTGACCAATTAGGAGCTGAATGGCTGACTGATATGTTGATGCAACTGGCATGTGAAAATTTCCTTAAGTTTTAGTACTTTGGCACTAATTAGACTTAAGTATAGTAATTTAGCTAGGCATGCCAAATTTGGATTAATTGAGAGTATTTTTGATTATTTTTTTCACTTAAATGTCCTAGCAATAAAAAAGGGTGCCGTAGCACTCTTTTTCAATAAATATTTTTTATTATCAACAACTTAAACACGAATTGCCCTAGTTCGCAAGCGCCATTGTGTGGCATCTGGCTTGGGCTTGGCGCCCAAGCTCTCAGGGCTATCGAATTTCAGGCCAAATTGAGCGCTAAGCTCCTTTTGGAGATTGATATCTAGCTTTGCAGGAGCAAAGTCACTGGAAAAAGGATCGACATTCAAATTACCCAAAGGACGCTTATTGAGAATGTCTTGAAGCTGATTAGCAGCTTCTTGGCGCTTCTTTTTTTGCTCCTCCAGATACTTATCCATATCGGCGATGCTTTTGGAAAAATCGTCTGCCATTTTGATTCCTTAGTCTATTTCTTAACCATCTTTTATCCAGCAACTCGAGCCACTGGTTGCAAAGTGATGTCACTTGATAGCTCTTGGTATGAGAGCACTGGCAACTCAGGCAATTCAGTTTCAATCATTCTGCGAATGTAACGACGCACATCCATTGCGGTGATTAATGTGCAAGGTGAGCCATTTGAAAGAACTGGTACGGCCACATCCCGAATACGGCCCACAATCCTTTTAGAAACTTCTGGACTAAGAGACAGGTAACTACCACCTGATGTTTGACGAATGGAGTTACGAACAGTCTCTTCGATTTCACCATCAAGCAAGATGCCAGAGAGCACATTGTTTCTGGCGGCATATTGGTGGCTAATCTGGCGTGAGAGCGCAATACGGATGTGCTCAACAAGTACTACCGGATCTTTTTCTTTTGCACCCCATTCGATCATGGCACTCAGTATTGCGCGCAGGTCTCGTACCGATACAAACTCCTGTACTAGACGTTTAAAGAGCTCAGCCATCATTTGGATTGGCACAATACGCTGCACCTCCTTGACCAAATCTGGATATGGGCCTTCAAGACGAGTCAGAATCTGGCGCACCTCTTGAATACCAATAAAGTTGCCAACATATTTAGCGAATACGAATTCTGCGTGATACGCAATTGCTTCAATATCGGTCTTGTAACGAATCGATGCTGCTTTCAATTGCTCAACATGACTGTTATCTACCCAAATGGCTTTCATATGTGGTACTAACTCATCACGCTCTTCATATGGAATGCCATAGAGTTCTAGATTTTTCACATCATCAAATACTAAAACGTGATTAGGTACCACTTCTCCATCAGCCGATGGAATCTCAGCGACGAAGATGCGGTAATGATTATCTGAAAGCGCCTCACCCTTACGCACCTCAATCGGTGGCAAGCTAATACCTAAGCGAAAATACAGTTGTAGACGAGCCTTGTTAATTTCCGCTCGCAGATTAACGCCCTTGAAATGCTTTTCTAGATCGGATGACAGCTCAACTAGTAATTGAGTAGTAGGCGAAAAAATATCATCCTGCTCAACAGCGAAATTCTCTTGCTCCATCTGCTGTTTTTGCGGAGCAACCAAGGTATCCAAGGGCTTAATCGCATCCTTAGTATCGGCAGTACCCTTCTTTAGGCCCAGATAACCTAAGATAGCTGGGGAAGCCAGCAGCAATGCCAAACCCAGAAAAGTGGCTGTTGGGAAACCTGGGATTAAAGCAAATACGATCAACATCACGGCGCCAATCGTCAGAGCGCGCGGCTCTTTCATGATTTGCGAACCGATGTCGCCCGCTAAGTCTTTGTCGCCACTGTCATCAGAAACACGGGTAACAATCACGCCCGCGCAAATCGCGATAAAGAGTGCTGGAATCTGCGCAATCAGTCCGTCACCAATCGACAACACGGCATAAGTTACCAATGCATCCCCAGCAGTAAGACCTTTTTGTAGAACTCCGATGGTTAAGCCACCGAGCAAGTTCACGAACACAATAATGATCGAGGCGATCGCATCACCCTTCACGAACTTCATCGCACCGTCCATTGAGCCGAAGAGCTTACTCTCCTGCCCTACCTTTCCGCGCAGTATCTTCGCTTCAGATTGAGTGATTGCGCCGTTACGCAAGTCCGCATCAATCGATAACTGTTTACCTGGCATCGCATCCAAGGAGAAACGCGCGCCCACTTCAGCAACACGCTCCGCGCCCTTTGTAATCACCACAAAGTTCACAATGGTCAGAATCAAGAAGATCACGATACCGACCACCAAATTACCGCCCACCACGAACTCGCCGAAGGCCTGAATAATATAGCCCGCATCGGCTTCTAACAAAATCAAACGGGTGGTACTAATGGAGATTGATAAACGGAAAAGTGTCGTAATCAGCAATACTGCCGGGAAGGATGCAAAATCCAGCGGCGATCTACGGTAAACCGCTACCATCAATAGCACCACGGAAATACTCATATTTAAACCAATGAGCACGTCAACCAGTGGTGTTGGCAGAGGCACGATCATCATGAAGATGACGGACACTACAAAAACTGCCAAGATGATATCTTGGCGTCCTCTTAGGGCATCAGCTACTTTAGCTAAGAATGACTTTTCCATATTTTTCTTTTATTTAATTTCAATACATTAATGACGAAATAACTTTTGCATCACCGCTCTTACAGGGCCGTGACTCTTCAACGCATTCAAATTGCCCACGCGAGCACAAATCAAAACTGCGATACCAGCAAGCAGAATCTCTAAAAGGGCTAAGACCCAAAAATACTCTTCAAATAAGTTCTCTTTAATAGAGGCAAATGCGGTAGACAAAATCACATAAACACCAAGGACGAATGCTAGGCCCAGCGTTAAGAGGGCCTTCACCTTCTTGGTCTTGAGCGCTTGCTTGATTTGGGCGAGGTTAGCGGCTGTGATCATAGATTTACTCGTAATCTTCCGCATAAGTCAGGTCATCGATCTTCTTTTGTAAACCCACCAAGGAATTAGCCTTTTGCTCTGGATTCACAAAAGAATCGTCTGGCATGGATTTAAGAAGATTGCGATAACCCTGGAAAAACAAGATCTGATCTTGGGTATCTTTATGAGAAACCCAAGATTGCACCGTTGGAAATTCCCGAATGGGTTGCTCAATGTAATCTAGTGTGGTTTGCAATACTTGTGATGACTTTTCTTCGGTGAGCTTGGTTTCATTGCCTGCGGCGATAAATTTTCCGACTCGCTCCAAACCCGATACAAGAGTATTGAAGAGACGAAAACCTTTCAACTCTTGCAAGATCAATTGCAATTTATTCTTATCAGTGCTTGAGCGCTGACTAGAAAGATCCGAAGCTACCGCCTCAGTTAAGAATTTTTTCCAATCACTAATCTTGCTAATACCTTCTGTCTTGCCAAGGCGCTGAAAGGTTTGCAAGACACCTTGACTGCTCACTACTGACTGCTCATACAGATTCAGAATGCGGTCAGCCGACTCAGAAGCTTGGCTAGGAGCGCTGGCAATGGCCTCCGAGACATTTACTGCTGCGGTTAAGCCCCGTTCGTTCTCAGCGGCGTAATCTAATACCGCCTCAGGACTTATGCCCGCTTCTTTTAGCTGAAGATCGACTTCCGATTTTTCTACTAATACTTTCAGAATTGCCAAACCGCGTTGACTTGATCCACCGCTTACTTGGCGCAAGATTTCTTCTAGCTCTTTTTGACTCAGTTGACCCGTACCACTTTTTTGCTTTGCCAAAGCAACCGCTTTTCTAACAAACTCAGTAGCTTTATCTGCTTGCTCTGAAATCTCTTGCGCTTCTTCAGGATCGGTTACAGAATCAGCCTCTTCTACCAAGTGCTTCAGAAAATCCTCAAAGCGATCCTCTGGAGAATCAGAATTATCTCTAGTAGATTCAATCGCGGAGACAAACTCTTGGTCTTCGACAACCTCAGCACCAAAATCCGCTGATGCGCTAGATGTTTTGGCAGAACGATCGGAGCGATCAGCGCGCCCAGCAGCCCGGGTTCGCTGCAGACCATCTGCACGAAAATTAGGGTTCAACTGCTTGGCGGAAATATTGAGCATTTATGGAATAATCAAAACATCGCTAGATTCAGTGTTTAGTAAGCTATTTCGCTATTAATTACCTGTTTATAAATAGGCATATTTATTTGTTGGTTTTGGCTTTTCATATGATACTAAAGTATCGTTTTTAGCCATAATCACGCATTAAATGCCCAAAAACCGGATTATTTCCCCGAATCAGACAATTGGACCCCTGCTTGTCAGGTCAGCTATTGGCATGGCTTTAATCTGTAGCCCCTTTTTGAACGCTCTGGCTCAAACTCAGAACGTCACCCCAAAAATCCATCAAACCGAGCTTCACCAGGGTGAATCTCTCAAGCAATGCCTTGAACGCCTCAAAATAGGCGACCCTGAAATCTACAGGGCGATCAATCAAGGCAGTTTGGCAGACGAATTGGCAAATTTACCCGCCAATTTACCGATTAAGCTCAAAGTCGAGCCTAACGAGAAGGTTCAAACCCTCAAAGTTCCTTTGGCAAAAAAGCCAAGTCTTGAAGGTGGCACTGCAAATACCTCTATCGATGAGATACCAGTCTTGGTGCTAGTACGACCTAGCGACCAGCCATCGAAATTGAAGGCCATTCACCTCAATGAAAAAACTCAGGTGAAGTTAGCGAACAAGTCTGGTCCTTTTGACGGTAACTTTTTTAACGTCATGGATCGACAAGACATTCCAGATGCAGTCTCGGAACAATTTGTACGAATTTTTTCAGGATCGATTAACTTTTTAAGAGACCTCACTCGCGATTCCAGCTTCACAATGAAGTATGAAGTGGTCTACTGGGATAACCATCCTATTGCCACAGGAAAGATTCTATATAGCGCCATTAATACCCCTCGTAAAAATGTTCAAGGCTATTGGTGGAAAAGCAAAGAAGATAAGCTTGGTAATTACTACTCAGTTGATGGCGAAATACTGAGTTCTCTTTCTTGGAAAACCCCCATTCTCTACACTCGCAAAACTTCTAACTATGGACTAAGGCCGACCCCTTTACTGGCAAGTGGACCAACCATCAGGGCATTGATATTGGGGCGCCTGTCGGTACTGAGGTGCGCGCTACCCAGCTAGGAAAAGTCAAGATAAAAGGTAATCAAGGCGCTTACGGTAACGCAGTTATTTTGGAACATGCCAATGGCTATGAAACTGTGTATGGACACCTGAGTAATTTTGCCAATATTCAAGCAAATCAAACTGTTCCTCAAGGCACCTTGTTAGGTTATGTAGGCAGCACTGGCAAATCGACCGGGCCACATTTGCATTACGAACTACGTAAATATGGGCAAGCGATTAATTCCGAGCAAAGCTTTCAGAGTTACAGCGTAAATCGACGCCTTGAAGGCGATGATTTAAAAGAATTTATTCGTTTTCAGAATCAATTATTAAGTACCCAACCGAGCACTCAACTGAGCACCCAACTCGCCAGTTACCAAAAGTAAGAAAGAACTTTATGCCAATTAATTTTTCAGAATTTATTGTTCACGGCAAGGCAGATCATGATCTCCTTAGCATTCCCTTAGATGAACAAAACGGCACCTTCTCAGTTCAAGTACAAGATGGCTCGCTTGGCAGTCGCATCATGCGTTGGCTCAGAGGCGAGCGTTCACAAGCAACTGCCAATCAACTGCGCGCTGCCGATGAGCTATTTCATTCAATATTAGATGCGACAGGCAATGATGTTCACCGCACCAGCCTCATTATGAGAAGCGCAGGTATAAAGAGCGCTAAACCAATTACTGTTCGCCAAGTTAAGCAAGTCATCTAAGGTCTAGGTCTAACCAAACAAGACTATGGCAATAAAGGTGCGCCAATTAATACTACTAGAGCTCACGGCCAAGTGGGGGTGGTACCAACTGCCGCTGACACTGATCGTATTGGTGCAGCAATTCAAGCTCTCAAGCCAGACTATGACCTCAAACTACTTAAGCGATATGGCAAAGCAGTGAATGACAACCTTAAAGAACAAGTAGCAGCCGATGATGTAGGCTTCGCTGGGCAGGTTGCCAACTTACTAGAGAGCTTCTCAGATCTTGAAGAGGAGCTGCATGAAATCACCAAAGAAATTCAAGCGGGTAGCATCGCAGGATCGGAGACTTCAATTGAGGCTTTAAAAAACGATATCAGTGCTGTACGCACTCGTATAGAAAAAGCATTGCATAACATCAATAACGCCAGTAACTCTCGTATCTACGGCACACTCAACACAACTGGTAACTGGAACCGCGTGCTTTATTGGCAAGGTGCAGGGATTGATTATGATCAGCGACTTATAGAGCCCTTATTTGAAGGCAAAAATATTCACCATGTAGTACCTTTGGGTTCTGGCTCAGTCAATACGGTTTCTCAAGTTATTTATGATGATGGCACTACCGCGGCATTTAAGCCCATTCAATTTCAATATGCTAATCTCAAAATCAATTCCTACCTCGGCGTATCTGGATCACAACCTCGTAATGAAATTCGCAACGTGGCAGCAACCCGCATTAGCGAGGCGCTCGGCTTTGACCTAATGCCCAAATGCGGTGTTGGACTTGTCAATGGCGAACAAGGATTATTAGCTGAGGTCATTAATGGCAAGACTGCAGCGAAAATTGGCAGCTATCCTCCGCGTGACCCTCACGGCAGCGCCATCCATCGTAGGGATGAACTTATTTCTAATCCAGATGCAATGCGTGATATCAACAATCTCGAAGTGCTTGATGCCATTTTAGGAATGCTCGATCGTCACGAAGGCAATTGAATGATTAAGCTCAATGGGGCTGGCAACTATGGCGGCATCGCCGCAATTGATAATGATCAAACATTGCAAAACGCAACTGTCGATTTGAAAGCAATCATTGGTCCCCGTCCAAGGGATTCATTTGATGGGCATGCACCTCAAGATCGCCGCTGAGTTACTGGCATCCGCAATGTTGGATTACCGGTGGTAGTTGATGCTAATACCGCAAGAATGATTTTAAATCCAGCAGTAAGAGAACGTGCTTTTGTCGCGGTGAGCGGTATGCTTGAACCAAAGGCTCTAGAAGATCTTGGCAAGCGCTGGGACACCATTGCAGAGCACATTACTGGAACTTTGGAGCCGCAAGGGAGAGTCATTCAGAATTGGACAACTCGCTACACTGAAGTAAAAGATATTTTTAATGCCAATGTGGAGCATAGCCTGTGGGGTCGCGCTGTACTATCTAACCCAGAAATCGCCAATCTACTCATCATGGAACGCTAGGAGAAAATATGAGCACAAATCCAATTGATGGCATCGGCAGCAGTCCGATCACACCATTAACAACTGAAGGGGTTGCGCCTACGCCAGAAGCTAAGCCAGCCAAACCCGCAGTGAAGCCACCACTGGAGAGGCCCTTTTCACTTTCCTTACCGCCAGAAAAATCAGTAGCCGAGAAAGTGGTTGAGAATATTAATGACTCCAATAAAGAGACTGAGCGCTTGACAAGGAAATCTGCTGAAGAAGAAAAACTCCAGAAAATTGTCGAGCAACAACTTGCTTTAGATCGCGAGCTCAATGGTCCCGGTAAAGCAGGAGCCTGAAGCTCTCATTAATAATTAATGTTTACGCTGTGCTTGCCTAGCATCTCTTAACGCAAGCTCTTGCGAGTTATAACCTTGAATATCTGGGTTAGCGCTATCGAGCACAACTCGGATATACATCCACGTCACCTTATTGGCGCTATACGCCGGAAATAAAAATGGAAAGATGGCGTGGATGATTGAAGCAATGCCTGCGTATATCAGAACAAATCCCAAGCGAAACGCATGATAGAAGTGCACGAAATAATCCATACGGGATTTATTCAAATGATCTGCGCTTTTAGCTATCGGGTTCATTGTTCAACAGAAGTTAGTAGCGATATTCACTTAAACCATTAAAATCCGCCGGTATCGATTCTCTTTACGGCTTGTTCCATTTGTTCACGAAGACGCTCAAATAAAATGATGGCATGGCGATCATTAGCTTCATTACTGCCCACTAGAAACACGGCCATATCAACTAGTTGCTCAGGTGTCGCCCAAGATTCCTCTCGCGCACTTTGATTTGGTGCCAATGCTTCTCTCGCAAGTTCCGACTTCACTGCAGACTCTATTTTCAGCGCATGAAAGAAGTAACCCCCTTTTTCCAAAGGAGGAATTGCAGCCCATAAGCTTTCTAAGGGTACCGCTTTAATCTTCTCTGACAACCAATTAACAAATGCTTCTGAATTTGCTTTATTCGCATCAAGATCAATATCAACAATAGCTAAGTTCTTGTCATTTGGCATCACTAATGTAGCGCTCACAGGATTGCTTGGATTTGCGGCCTCATAACGCCCGGCGTCCACATCATCGTCATAGGCTTTGGTGTACTGACCTTTTGCATTTATCTTTGGTCTAGCAGGAGTAGCTTCCGGATCAATGCGTACTTGGCGATTCACACCCCTAGCAAATAAATCTGGTGAAAATTGTTTATCCAACTCATTACTGGCATTGGCCTGCTCCATTTTGGGACGATTAATCACTGCAGCTTCTGGGTTCCAATGATGCGCATGTTGCTGGGGTGCTGGCTCGTTCTCCTCCAATTCTTTAGCGACTTGCAAGTTGCCCCCTGACTGAACAATGTATCCTAGCATCTCGCGCAATCTTTTTTGAGCATCGTTAAATTCCGACATCTCCGCACCACGATCTAGGATTTGCTGCTCGATTTACTGCCTCCAAGTTTGGCGGGGATTTGATGCTAAGCCATTAGCGACAACCTCCCAAATATCATTCGGCGTTGAGTTCACGGCTCTAATGACTGGACTCATATTAGACGCGGGGTTTGACATGCTAGGGGCCAACCTAAAACCAGGACGTAATTGGTCAGCCTGATTCAAAATTCGACTTTGACGCACAGATCCTAAGAATGCCACTTCAGCCTCTGCGAGCGTTTTGCCATCAAGAAAATCATCCAGCATTTCTCGGACAGAACGCTCACCCGTAATACTGCCCCCACTATTGAGAGGATGTGTCTTAGCATCCAGAAACTCTTCTCGCTTCTCCTCTGCCAAGTCAGCGCACAAAAAATACTCAAGCGCTTGCATAGGTCCGAGACATTCTGCTAGATTTTTATAAGCAGCCAAGTAACTCTTTGCCTCATCAGACCCAGACTCGATTCCAGCAGTCCATTGATTAGCATGTAAAGGTGCTGGCACATTACCTAGAGCCGCCTCTTCATCGGTTCTGCCATTACTTAAAGTTTCAAATAAGGGAATAGCGGTGGAGGTAATGCGTCTGATCTCGCGAAGGTCATCGCGAATACTGCGCGTTAACGCCAGCTTTTCTTCGTGAGTCATATTGGGAGGAGTGCCCTGCATGTAGCCCCTTAAATAACTGACCAAAGTTGGTGGCGCTGGAGGTGGAGCAGCGCGACTAACTACCCGAATACCCCGCTCAGCCATAGTGAGCTCTTGTGCTGCTGTAATGGCCGCATCTCTTGCAGCCGCTTCTGCGTCTGAAACGTGAATGTCCTCAATGCGGTTGCGCCCAAAAAAAGATCGCGCTTTTGTCTCTAAGAGCTGAATAGATTCTTCGCGATTTAAGCTTGCGGCATACTCATCTTTTTCGTTGTCCGCCAAAGATAAAGTACTATCAATAAACTCTGTTGCCCTACGAATATCATCCGCTGTCAGAGCGCGTTGACCATTCAATTGATTTGCTAAAAGCCCTTTGAGGGTTTGCACAATGTGATCAGCATCTTCGTTATACTGTTCTCTTACCTCCTGCCTGGCGCCTTGCAAACCGCTTAATTTAAGAGATACTTTCTCCTGCAGCGCAGCCACAAATACATGGGTAGTTTCAGCGCGCTGATTGCGCGTTTGATTGCCCTTAAAAATACTGACTAGCCAAGATCTTAAGGAGCCTCGAGTTTGAGCTCTGGCGCTATGATCAGGCCCCGATAAATAGATTTCACTAGTTGTGCGATTTGCGGCAACGTCTAAAAAATGATCAAGATTTAATGGCATAGGTAGTCTCAAGCTTTCTCAACAACAGTAAAGAAATTATTTTTCGGCTTATGCTCCCCTAACTCAACAAGCAAGGTCAATGAGGCTAATAAACCGAATAATTAGACTTAAGTATATATCTGGCTAAAAAAATACAAAATCACGGATTATTTCCGCCAAAAAGATAATCTGCACCCACTCCCAGACCCTTTAAAAACCAGCCTTCTTAGAGATAATCAGCCCAGCGTAAAAATAATCAAGATTTGCCCTCTTCTTTGCTCTTGACTTAAGGTGACCGAAACCCGAGTACCCAAGTTGTAGATTTAACCTAAATACTATACTTAAGTAGTAGTTTTAAAGTCTAAAACGAGTTAGGAATTGAGCAATGCCACCAAATGATCTGAGCGCCATCAACAGTCGGCAATACTGTTGGAACCTTGACATGAGTCATTGGGGATGTCAAACCAAACCCTGAAGCAGCCTCTCCTGAGGCAAAACAAATATTTGATGCTCTATCACCCTACCTATCTGCAAGAGCAGAGGTAATTAGAGCGCTGTCTGAAAGATTTGATAACTAGGCGAAAAATGGCACTGTCAATAAATAACTATCAAGCCGCTGTAGACTTTATTTCACTTCATCCCAACAAAAGTCTAATAGCTACCGCCGATGGCGGATTGCGACAAAAAACATTTGCTGATTCTGTGAAATCTTTTGGCGCTTTTTTAGTTGGCAACTATCGTGGCAATTTAGACGCCCGCAATGCTGCCGTTGCCAGTGCGCTAGTGCAACTTCATGAAAATGCAGGCTCTCCGACTGATTCGCAGCCAAGCTCTATTCCAGGCTTTGAGCGTTACTTTCAATCGCAAACTAGATTACGTGATCGCGAGGTGGCCATCCAATCCAAAGCTTCCAGCAAGGTTTCCAAGAAATCAATCAGCCAACTATCACATGGCAAAAAAGTGTCCCTGAGCGAACTTGGTAAACGTATCTTCGACAATCAACCAAAACAATACTCTCTTCAGATTGATAAGAAGAAAACCCGTGAAATCATTGGAAGACTAGGGTCATTAACTAGCGATACCGATGCTGTTGGAGGCAATATTGACAAAGTCTCTGGTTTAGCAGATCAATATATTTTAGATGTGCATCGCCAAAAAAATAGTTTTACAGATGCCAAGGGTAACAGCATCCAAACCTCTTCGAGTGCAGAAGGCATTCAAGCGCTTAAAGAATTTGCTGGAAATCCTGTTGCTGCCAGAACTCTTTCCTGTATTGCCAATCAAGCAACCCCTATTAGCTTGCTAACCAATGTATCGAGAAGTCTAGTTGCAGATCGCATTGTTACACCACTCATTAATGGCGATAAATCCACTATCTCACAAAATTTTGTAAGACTTCCCAATGGGAACGTTCAATATCAAATGGATTTTTATGCACCTATTAACGGCATTACCTCTGATCAAGGAGAGCTTTTAGCGACTGAACGCTGGAACAAGCCCTATGATGCTAATCGCGAGGAGCACGACCTGCGCCTAGGCATCACCCTTGAATTAGATGCTCAAGCCTTAAATGAGGGACGGCTGGAAATCGTGAAGCATCAGGCCCTAGCCTTTGACATCAACCTGAAACCCTCGGATGACTAACAATCCCGCGTTTCAAGCCTAAAAGGCAGGATTTACCCTGTTTTTATTATTTTTTAGTATAGTTTTTGGGCTAAAATCCAAAAAATTACTTATAAGACAGGCCTTTAGGCCACAACTTGGTTCAAGCATGCACTTTCGTCATAAAAAATTAGTTGTTGCCCTAACCGCCGTTGGAAGCCTGCAATTTATTCAGGGATCTACTGCCTCAGCCGCCATTACCAATAAGTCCATCTCATACGCAACTGAACCACGCCCACTTTCTGAAGTTATCAATCAAATTCAATACTCTTTGGGTGCGCCGATTGCCCTTAAAGGTGACGTCAACCCAAGCATGATGATTCAGGGTGAATTTAGCGGCAAGAATGGCTACGAACTATTAGCTCAACTTGCCAAGCGCGCTAATTTAGAGTGGGCAGCAACGGACAACGAAGCATTTTTAGCTCCACTCGGAAATAAAGCCACCGAGCAAATCTCAATTGGCAATCCTGAATTGGCTGCCGCTGTTGCAAGAAAGCTAAGCGATCAATTTAAAAATCGTGGCTCTAACATTAGCATAAGTGCCTCAGGCAACGACATCAATATTACTGGCATGAGCTGGTGGATTAATGCCGTTAAGGGTGATGCCGTTATGCGCGCAACAAATGATGCCCGCAAAGATCTCATTCAAAGTCTTTCTGGCAAATCTGCAGCCGGCCTTGCCGCAGTTGGACCTCGCGATATTCTGATTAGTTCTAATCAGCCCGGTGGGTTAAGCCTGATGATCTTTAAGCTCAAAAATGCTTGGGCCGAAGATAAGGCTGCCAACGTTGGTGGTGCAATACAAAACATCCCGGGCGTTGTCACGATGTTTAGTCAGCTAACGGGTGTTCCGAAAATAGCTAAACCTACCACTTCGCCAGCAGTAAATAAAAACGACCCATCTGGTACTGCTTCCAATCTTCCCCGTCTTCCAGCTATCGCTGGTGGCATTGAGAATGCACCAATCACTACCCTCGTTAGCAATACCAGCAAGGATGAATCCTCTTCGGCCAATAAGTCTGATCCTATTCCGATGCAACGCAGTGTGATCTCCGATCCACGTCAAAACGCTGTGATTGTTCGCGATACTAGCGATCACTACGAAACCTATAAGCAACTTATCAATTACATGGATCAGGCTTCACCGATGATTCAGATTGATGCCTATATTGTTGACTTGCAAATGAATGAGGCAAATCAATTAGGATTTGGCTTGAGCTGGAAAGGCGACCTTCAGGGAAGCGTAGTGCCTGGTGGCACAGCCGCTGCACCACCAACCGCAGTTGCCAACCCAAATCCAGCGAATATTATTTTGAATAGTACACAAGGGGCGCAATTGCTATCTAGAATCAGCGCCTTAGAGACTCGCGGCCTCTCTCAAGTAGTGAGTGTACCAACAGTACTAGCGCTAAATAACCTGGAAGCGATTTTCAGTACTCGCCAAAACTTCTATGTACAGGTCAGCGGCAACCAAGATGCATCATTGACCTCTGTCACTGCGCAAACATTTATGCGTGTCACTCCCATGTTTACAAATGAGGGTGAAACCGATGAAGAAAAACGTATCAAAATGATCCTGAATATTCAGGATTCTGCTGTTGATTACGCAGCACCAGTTGGTGGACTTCCGCAAGTTACCGAGAACCAGATCTCGACGCAGGCAGTCATTAATAACGGTGACACCTTAGTTATTGGTGGCCAGGTTGTTCGCAAAGTAATCGATGCCGACTCCGGTTTTCCATTCTTAAGCAGAATGCCAATCTTAGGCCTCTTCTTTGGTCAACGCTCCCGTCAGCACAACGAGTTCTTGCGTATCTACATCATTAGTCCACGCGTACTTGGTGAAGACTCAATTCAGGCCGCGGCGGTTTCAGTCAACCAGCCAAATGGAGTGATCAGCAACAACAAGATGCTTCGTCAAGAATTGCCTAAGAGCATGCAAGGCACACGGATTCCAACCAATCCGAACGTCAATTTAGAACCTGGCGAAAAGGCACAAGACAGCATGAACTCGATCTTCATGCCGGTACCCAATCCAAATAAATAATTTAAGATGTGAAAATAAAAAAGAGCTGCTTTTGCGGCCCTTTTTTGACTTATTTATTCAATCAAGCAAACGTTGCACCAGCGGGTGGTTTGTAATCGCCGCCAGACGTAGTTTTCTCAGCAGCAGGCTGCTCATCAAACTTGGTAGAGGCCATTGTTTTTTGCATCGCATCGATTGTATTAACGCATGCCTCAAGCTGACTACTAAGAAGGCCAATATCCGTCTTCTGCGCATCCCAGCGACCTACCATCACAACACGATTAGAGTTTGGCTCAAGAGCAAATCGAGCACCACCATGATTGCTAGGCAAGAAGTTTTCTTCTAAAAGGCCTTTTACAAAGTACTCACCACCTGACTCTGATAATTCGCCAACAAAACTAACAGCATTCAAACCACCGTCTGGATCTGCCACAAAAGTCACAACGATGTCTTCGTCAAAGGCAAGAGTGCACTGACCATCTTCATCTAACTCTAATTGCTCAAGACCAATGTGACGTCCTAGCTCTTTTAAGAGATTGCTTACCGCTTCCATGATTCGAATCCCCACCTAAATAGACTGGTTTTATGGCCTCAATCTTACTCGATAATGCTACTTTAGTATAAATATGGTGTCCGTATAAGCGCCGATTAATACTAGCTAATTTCGATAAAAATGCGGTACAGAGGGTAATACACCCCTGCTCTTACTTAAGTAGCATTGCACATGTTCGGTGCGGACTGCATAATCTGAAAAGAAACCAGCCTTAAAGAGATACTTCGTTGAGCAAAAAAACTATATTAGTGGTGGAAGACCACCCACTCTACCGACAGGCTCTCAGCAATCTCATCAAAGTTAGCTTGCCCGAAGTCAGCTTATTAAGCGCTAACTCAGCTGAAGAAGCACTAACCATCGTTTCCAAGAAATCTGAGAAAGATTTATCCGACTGGACAATCTTATTGGATTTATCCTTACCAGGTCTTTCTGGCTTATCTGCTATTCATGCATTAGCTGAAGCCGCCCCTGGTAGTAATTTAGTTGTGATCTCGGCGACAGACGATAAGCTCCAAGTATCAGCTTGCATTGGCTCTGGCGCCGTTGCATTCATAAGCAAGTCTACGCCACCCGATCGAGTTTCAGAGTTCTTGGGCAGATTACTTCGCGAAAAACTATCTCACCCTAAACTAATTACTAGCGAAGGCAACGAGAACATCGCCAACCTCAAACCGATTAGGCTGACACCAAGACAAATTGAAGTACTTCTGCTGATTTTCCAAGGCAGGTCCAATAAAGATATCGCTGAAACTCTCAACATCATTGAAGCAACTGCCAAAGCGCACGTGAGCGCAATCTTCCGAGAGCTTGGCGTGATCAATCGCACCCAAGCCCTTCTGGCCGCCCAAAAGCTAGGCTTCAAGGCTGACCCCAAGGCTTAATCCAGCTATCCTGTTGTAGTTTTACACCCAAGCCCCAAGTCTAGGTCTTATAACGCCATTTCTAAGGCTTTAAAACCCGTTTTTTGTTGGTAAACTAATACTTTAGTTAAATATCGCCATCAGATTACGACCCCTTGAAAAGCCTAGCTGAGAGCATCACCACCGGTAAAAAAACATTAGTCTGGTTCCATGCGACTTGGTGTGCTACGTGCAAAGCGCAAGAGCTAGTGCTTACAAAAATTCCTAAAGATCAAAATCAGACCGTCATTATCAAAGTTGATTTTGATACCGCCACTAAATTGCGCCGCGAATTAAAGGTTCCTACGCAATCCACTTTTTTGGT
Source organism: Polynucleobacter sp. (assembly GCA_044225315.1). Classification (GTDB taxonomy): domain Bacteria; phylum Pseudomonadota; class Gammaproteobacteria; order Burkholderiales; family Burkholderiaceae; genus Polynucleobacter. The sequence continues at coordinate 14,156 of JBGAIU010000019.1, read as the reverse complement.
ATACAAGAACGGCAAAGAGGTTGGGCGAAGCGTTGGAGTAACCGATCCTACTGAACTTAAAAAATTGGTGGGGGATTAAATGACCAATGCTCATTTACAGACTGCGAGACTTGGACTAATCCTATGCCTTATGAGTGGATTTGCTATCAATGCTTTTGCGCAGAATAATAAAAATACTTCTAATATTTATACCCCGCAAAATAACCAGACAAATAATGCCAGCGGCTTTGGTGGCTTCTATACACAGATCGGTTTGGGCTATCAAAACTTCACTCCTAGCCTCGCTACGAGCAACTACACCGTAAGCGGTACAAGATACGGCGCCAACAATCAAATTAGCTCATCACAGAGCATGACCGGCACGATTACTGCAGGCTATGATTTCACCGTCAATCCTGGATTCTTATTGGGTCTAGGTGCCGAGTTATCACCATTTGCCGGTAAATCCAGCGCTATCAGTGGCGCTACCGCTGGAACCACTGCAATTCCGGCTACGAGCTACAAGCTCAACAATACTTACAACCTATTTCTTTCGCCGAGTTTTCCTGTCGATAAACTCACTGCCATCTATGCAAAGGTGGGATATAGCAGAGCAAATGTGAGTTCTGGGCCAAATTTAGATTCCCTTAGCTATTCTGGCTATTCAGTGGGCCTTGGTTACAAGACTATTGTTTCGGGAAGTTTATATGCCTATGTTGAAGGTAACTATTACAACTACGGCAAAGTGAATGACGCTGGCACTGCTATTGTTCCGGGATCATCAACCTCCTATGGATATTCAAATAGCTTTACAGCTAATTCATACAACTTACTGTATGGTCTAGGCGTGCGCTTCTAAGAAGAATTACCTTACTTCTACGATCGTTTTCACACCCGTCTCTTCATCCACAGTTACATTCACATCTCGCATTGCCTGCCATTGCTCAAGCTGGGTTTTGTTTACCCCAAATCGCTGTGAAAGCATATCTATACCAATTTGCTTTAGCGGAAATTGTTGCTGCACAGTTCTAAAAGACTGCTTTCCATGAATCAAGCCCGTACTCCGAATCGCCCGCCTTCTCAAACTTCCTAATAGCACTATCCAAAATACAAGCAGGGTAGCGGCGTAAACGAAAGGTGCGATGTTATTCCAAATCAACTTCCAATCTACTGGAGTACTTAAGCTCATCTTTAGGAAAAAATTGATGATGAAGTCGTAGAGCAAAACCCATAAGTCCTTCATGAAATACATCAAAATAGCCCATGCAAGAAAGGTAAGCGCTAAGTCTCTAATCCAAACAATCAATGGAACTCTTTCAGATCTCACCAGGGGTGGCCAAGGAACAATAGGCTTATCCATGTTTAATGAATTCCTCGATCAGGGCTGATCCACGTACCCTTACTATTAGCAGGTCTCACCAGTGCTTTATAGAACCCTACTACACAGCTACAAGTTTGCAATGCCCAATATGCAAGCGGATACCAAACGATCCAAATAAACTCCCTCATCAAACCTTTTTCATAGCGTTTATCTAAAAGCATTCCCAAAATATACTGAATCAAATAGGTTGCGGCTAAAACTACGCCACCCCACCACTCAGGGATAAATGATTTAAAGACGCCAATAGGTTGACCGGTAACTAAGTCGACTAAATTTCCATACACAAACCAAAACACCATGATGTAAGCCCACAGGGTGCTGATAAAGAAATTGGAAATGATTAACATCAGCCCCCAAGATTTAGATGCGAAGATGCCTTTCAAGACTCGCATGGATGCTTGCGCCCCACCTTCAGCCCAACGTACCCGCTGTTTCCATAAGCCCATTAACTTTTCGGGCATCAGAATCCAACACAAGGCATTAGGCTCAAAGGTGACCTTCCAATCCTTAATCTGAATTCGAAGAGTTAAATCCACATCATCTGTAATCGCTTGGGGCGTCCACTGTCCCGCATCTAGGATGGCGATTTTTCTAAAGGCGCAGATAACACCTGATACGGTGAATAAAGCGTTATCGATAGACTGGGTGCGCTTGATCATTCCAACAATTGATGAGAACTCCCCAACCTGTAACCTGCCTAATATTGAAGAGCGGTTTCTGATCCGAGGATTACCCGTAATCGCCCCTAGCCTCTTGTCTAATAAAAACGTCTTACAAACCAAGTAATCGCATGCGGGTCTAACAACGCATCGCCATCAATACAAACAATTAGATCGCCCTTAGAAAGCACAAGACCAGTATTGAGAGCAGTAGACTTGCCTTGATTGCGAGTGAGGTTAGCTACTCGCAGGTTTACATATTGACTTTGTAACTCGTGCAATATCGCCAAGGTTCTATCAGCAGAACCATCATTGATCGCAATCACTTCATAATTTGGGTAGTGAGAGGCCATTAATACGGCCATTGTTTCACGCAGTTGCTCTTCTTCATTAAAGCAAGGAAGCAATAAAGAAACTAAAGGATAATTTTTTAACTTTGGTGGATTATCCGGAAGCGGCTGAAAACGCTCTCGAAAAAAATAATACAAGAGAGATCCCGCAATCCAGTACCAAGACATGACAAAAGGATAGCCAAAGCAGATTGCGGTAATTGCATTTGCAAACGCACCGGAGTTTAGTTCCGAAAAAAAACTTACTGATGTCTCCAACATCAATATAGACCGCGAAGAAAAGACTTAACTAAGGTCACTAACAAGACAATGATTTTTATCCTAGCGGTTCCAACCCTGTGGTGCATTGTTTTGCACCCAGGTCTCTACACCCCCTGAAATATCATATTCTTCAAGTCGACCACGACCTAACTCAAAACCAATTGCCTTCAAGTCCCCCACTAATTCAGCTAACTTGGCGTCAGCATTACTCTCCCTCACGTCCCGCTCTACCTTAGAGTATTTACGTGATAACTCATCAAGCGCAGTGGAGTCCCGCTGCAATTCAGGAACCTCAGATAAATTTTTGAGCGCAGTAGAAATAACGCCAAAGAAAAATTGATGCGCTGGCAACTTTAATGAAGTAGGCTGCTTCTCTTGGGTAGCATTGATAAAAATTCTTGCAGTGGTTGTTTTAATGTCCTTCTGCGCTTTTCGGGATTGAAGAGGGATTGGATTAAAAAACCGCCTCAAGTTTTGATTCTGCTGAGGGGTATAAATAGCATTTTGCGGGCCTCCTGCCTTTTGAAACAGGCTCAGAAGTGCTTGTCGCTACTTTGGCGTCTTTTTCCGTCTTCGTAGAATCAAATTTTCCAATTAGCCGCAACCCAAGATTACCAATCTTTTCTTTTAAATTTTGTGTACGAATCGTGCCATCAGAATTCACCCCAAAAATAGCATTTTGGTTGCGAGTAATTAGCTGCGCAGCCTCAGAGTAATTACGAGCAGTTATTGGTCCAGGCATATTGACTCCATCACGTATTTGTAATGCGATTGATTTTGCTAAAAATTCGAATGCAGCGCAAAAATTAATCAATTTAAGGTATTTATTGATTAATCTTTGATTTTATCAATTAATACTAAAGTAGTATATTAACGGTTGAAATAAGAGACTTAAGGCATATGCCGTTAATAAGTGCCAACTATGATTGAATTACGCCAATTTATTGAAGTTGCTAGTAATAGCAGATTTTCCGATGTCTATTTAGAAACTAGATTTAATGATGTTTCAGGATTCGGCGAACATTTAAGCGCCCATTCGATCCATATTCCCGCTTTAACGAGTTGGAGAATGAAGGCGGCCTATTATTTTAAAACGACTTCTAAGGGCTCACACCTTTGAACAAAAAACTGCAGCCAATCTTTTTATTCAAGCAATGCATGCTGCGCATAACAATACAGCGGCAGTAGAACATATTTTACGAAGTGAAAATATTCGTCGCCACCAACCTATCTCATCAAGACAAGCTCTAAGGGCATATCAAAAGTTTGAATTGCTCGAGCAAGAGCATTATGAGTTTGTAGATGATGGTAGAAAAATTAACCACAAAGAACTTAAATACATGCATGGCTTAGTTCTTAATCTGAAAATGTTTTTTAAGTAATAAGTTGGTAATGAAAGCTCAACTATTAAAGATAACGACCCTAGCTATTTGTCTAGGAGTTTTTTATGCATTACCAAGCTATGCGCAAAAAGGTGAGGAGCAATACCAACAAGCCTTAAAGCTCAATAAAGTCGGCAGCTATCAGGAATCAGCGCGAATATTAAAGACTCTGATGACGCAACACCCCGATATTGAACGCTTTCGTTCTGACTACATAGCTGTAGCCAGCAACGCCAAAGAATGCAAGGAAGTCCTGGGATATGCCAATCGTAGCTACCTAGACAGTGCGCCAATATATGTGCAGGATGCAATTTTTTCATGTGCATTACAAACCTATTCAATAGATGAGCTTGATCAGCTTGCGAAAGTCATTCTTAGTAAACGCCAGAAGAATCAAGCAATTGAGGAAAAGTTAATACAGCTGGCTCTTGAGAAAAAACAAATTAAGCTCGCGCTTGAATGGAGTCAGCGCTATGTCAAAAATTATCCCAATGAGCTTAATGCTTGGATGCTGAGAGCTCAAGTATTTGAGGATGCTAATAAGCCCTATGAAGCATTACGAATTTATGAGCAATTGCGTACTCAATACCCCAAAAATGCGGTTGTAGAACGTAAATACATTAATCAGCTGCTTGATATGGGAATGCCTCATTTAGCCCTCAGGCAAATTCAACAAGGGCTATCCAAAGAAAATCGGCAACAAAGATTACGAGCAGAGGCGAATTCTGGAGCGGTCGATATTCGTTGGTCTGATGCTGATTCAACGGAATACCCAGATCGATTTTTATCCTTAGACCAGGCAATTAATCGCCTGAATCAAGCATTGGCACTGGAGAGCAAGACTGGTTCAAACCCACAGATTGTCATTCAAATTCAAAGTGACTTGGTCACCGCCTACGAAAAGCGCAAAGAATGGAAGAAATCGATTAATGCTTACCAAGAGTTACTAAATCAACAGATCGCAGTAGCTGATTACGCACTCCTATCAGCCGCTATTTCATATGGTGCACTTCATCAATATCAAGAAGCTACGGCTATTCTTGCGCCGCTTTATCAAAAAAATCTTTCAGATCCTGAGGTGGCCTATGAATACTATTACAACCTAGTAGACCGAGACGATTACCTTAAAGCAAAAGCCATTCTGGATAAGCTCACAGCAGAATTTAAGCAGCGCTCTAAAGCCCTCGAACCAAGTGCGATTAACTACACTGGCTTACTGATTAATCAAGTCTTTCTAGAGTCATATCAAGATAGGCATCAGGCTGCATTCGAAAAGCTAAATGCTTTATTTAATGAAGCACCAGCTAATACTGAGTTATTGATTGCGGCTGGAACGATCAGCGAGTGGCAAGGAAACTCTGAAGCTTCAGAAGAATTCTTCAGAATTGCCGCCAACCAGGATTTTAAAAATATTGAGGCTAAAGTAGGTATAGCCAATGCACAGATGAGTCAAGGAGATATCAAGCCTTTCATCAATACGGTGAATCAACTCAAAAATCCTTATGGCGACATGATTGCAGTACAAAAAGCTGCTGAACGACTGGAAATTTTAATGAACCGTATGTCACCGGTAATTTTGTATTGGGTAATGGAGATTACGGTGTCAAAAAAAATAATAACTGGACTGCAGACTTAAAAACGTATACCTCACCGATTGATGACAATTACCGTCTCTTTGCGCGTTATCGTGGGCTGAACAGCGGTCCAGCAATTCCAGTAAATGTTCAAGAATTTGGAGGGGGTGTGCAATACACCGGAATCAATCGAGGCGCTGAACTTGAGGTAGGCGATCTTGGTTATGCACGAGTAGAGGCCAATCAAAATTTCGATGATCACTGGGGAACCAGCGCCTCCTATGAAAAAAATGCTTTTTATTTATTGCCAGGCTCCCTATATGCAACATTTGCGGGAAATGTAAGCGGAGTGAATTTAAAGTGAAAGAATGATGACACTACCAACTCGTACATTGGGTATCGCTACTGGGTATTAACGAATAACTTAAAACAAGAGGTATTTGGCTCCATAACTCAACGTGTTTTGACCCAATACAACTATAAGCTTGACGTAGAAGGTTGGATTGGAAATCAGCAGAACACTAATCCGAATGTGGGGTATTTTGCGCCTGCTGGACAAACGGAATACTCGGGAACACTTAGCCTTTGAATTTTGCAATGGCGTGATCTGGCCACTAAAAAATATGACTTTTGGCATCGACTCTTTGGATCATATGGAATGGTTACCCAACAGGGGTATTCAACCCTGCCTATGAATCGCTATGGTTATGGTCAAGACTTTAATATTGGCGACAAAAGAATGTTGAGCTGGGCTATCGGTAGAACAAGCTATCCATTTGATGGAACAAAATCTGGCTACCTCACTGGCTATCTGAACTTTGAGGCTCGATTCTAATGAGAAAACTTAAAACAATACTTTACGTATTGCTACTCCTTAGCTCTTCTGCTTGGTGTCAGGCGGACTTTAAAGTTCTCAGCTTTCATGATGTAGTTCCCGCTAGATCAGATAACCTTGAGCTAGATGATGTCACTGCCGATAATTTAATTAACCATTTCTCTTGGCTAAAAGAAAATAAATACCAAGTTGTATCCATGCAAGATGTCATTAATGCAAAAAGAGGCTTGAAACGCCTGCCTCCCAATGCCATTGTGCTGACATTTGATGATGGATATAAAAGCTTTTACACACATGTTTTTTCACTCTTAAAAGCCTTTAATTTCCCGGCAACTTTAGCAATCGTGGGATCCTGGCTCGAGACACCAGAATCAGGAACAGTTCAATACGGCAAAAAGACCGTTCCGCGATCTCACTTCATCTCTATTGCTAAACTCAAAGAGCTCTCACGTAGCCCCCTCATTGAAATTGCGTCACACACATATAACCTTCATCGGGGCATCCAGGGGAATGCCGAGGGAAATGAAATGCCGGCGTTAACGACTTTTGCTTTTGACCCAAAAACAAAGTCTTACGAGACAGACTCGCATTACTTGAAGCGCATACAAGCTGATCTACAACGTAATAATGAGTGGCTTAAGCAGCAAACTGGAAAATCACCGCGCATTATTGTTTGGCCTTATGGACGATACAATGCGATTGCTCAAAATATGGCAAAGCAATTGGGAATGGACGTAACCATTACATTGGATGATGGTGAAAACCTAGCCAATCAGCCTCTAGAAGGCATCAATCGCATATATTTAATATCAAATCCAACGATTGCCGAGTTCGCCGATCTTTTGCGAACCAATAGACGGGATATACGTGTCATGCATGTCGATCTTGACTATGTTTATGACAAAGACCCCATTCAACAGGAAAAGAATTTGGGGCTACTACTAGAGCGCATTAAATCATCAGGAGTTAACACAGTCTATCTACAAGCCTTCTCCGATGCGGATGGCAATGGAGTTGCTTTAAAAACCGCAATCTTCCTACCAAAGCGGATCTTTTCGGCAGAACAAGTTGGCAAATACGAACAAGGTTAAGTGCCAATGTATACGCATGGATGCCTCTACTAGCGTTTAACCCAGGGGAAGAAAAATTAAGAAACTTAGATCTAGTGTCTTCAGTCGATGGCAGCAAAGGCATCGGCTATATGCGATTGAGTCCATTCTCGGATAGATCAAAAAGATTTATTCAAGAAATTTATGAAGATCTCGCAAAGTACAGCTATCTTGATGGCATTGTTTTTCATGACGATGCTACTCTGTCTGACCAGGAAGATGCGAGTCAACCAGCTATAGAGTACTACTCGAAGAATTGGGGTCTTTCAACCAACATTAAAGCAATTCAAGATGATCCGGTTATGCGTCAAAAATGGGCTGAACAAAAAACAAAGTTCCTGACGAATTTTGCACTTCAAATGAAAACTGCCGCGGAAAATTACAAAAAGCCATTACGCACTTCCAGAAATTACTATGCTGAAGCAGCACTTAATCCTAACGCCCAAGAATGGTTTGCACAGTCAATAGATGATGGCGTGGAAAATTTTGACTGGGTTGCACTCATGGCGATGCCATATATGGAAAAAGCTAGCAACCCAAACAAATGGCTAAATTAATTAGTAGATAAAGTGCAATCCATTCCTGGCGCTGATAAAAAAGTGGTGTATGAACTCCAAGCGAAAGACTGGACTGTAAGCCATTCTATTTCAAGTCAAGAACTAGCTAGCTGAATGAGAATACTTAGAGTTAAAGGCGCTTTGAATTTTGGGTACTATCCAGATGATCTATTTCAAAATCATCCCAATATCGAAATCATCAAGAGAGAGCTCTCAACACAGTCAATCGTACCTGGCAAATAAGCCCTCAGAACTTAGTCTTGCGTAAATTATTTCCAATTGCCAACAGCAAAGCTTCGGCAGGCACAGGCTTATAAAGAATATCCATACCAGCTGCGCATAATAAATTGAGTTCGTCGGGTGCCGTATCTCCAGTCACAATAATGGCGGGGATATCTTCATTAAATTCGTTACGAATTTTTTCAATACACTCAATACCGGTCTCTCCAACTAGGCGATAGTCCGAAAGAATAAGATTGGGCAATCGATTGCTAAATATCATTTGCGCTACCGCAGAATCCCCTGACTCAGCAGTAATAACTTCGGCCCCATGCAACTCTAGCATTGCTTTTGTCGCATTACAGATTTTAGGATCATCATCAATAACTACAATAAAGGCGCCTTGAACAGCATCTGCGGCATGATGTGTCTGAATCGACTGAGGCACACTTTCCATCGCTGTTGAAGAACTCTTTAGAGGTAATTTAAATGCGAATACCGACCCCTTTCCCTCTCGTGAGTAAAGACGGATATTTGCCCCCAAGATTCCAGACAGGCGTCTAGCAATAGATAGTCCCAAGCCCATTCCCACATTCTTATCTTTGGCTAGTGGATTACGTAATTGGAAGAACTCATCAAAAATTTTGGTACGCATCCCAATTGGAATACCCATGCCCGTATCAATGACGCGGATATCAATTTGCCTACCTCTAATCCTTGCAGCAAGACGTATTCCTCCCCTAGGGGTATATCTAACGGCATTAGTAATGAGATTTCTCAATAAGCGTTGCAAGATGTTGAGGTCGGCTCGAACTCGATATTTATCGAAATGTTCAGGGATGGCAATCTCAAAGTGCAGCCCCTCCTGCTGCGCAATTTTTGAGAACTCGAACTCCAGACCTTTAAACAAACTCTGAATTTCCTGGAAATCGATATTAACGTTTAATGCGCCTGCATCTAAACGCGAAATGTCTAGCAGTGCCTCAAACATCGAATTCAGGTAGTGGACGCTGTGATGGAGACCTGCCAAGTTATCCTCTACTAAGCGCTGATTATTTTCCCGACCAGCCTTATGCACAATTAACTGTTGCAAGGTATTTAGAGATAAGCTAACTGCTTGCATAGGTTGACGTAGATCATGACTAACAGAGGCTAGAAAGCGTGTTTTTGCGAGGTTTGCCGCTACCGCCTCATCGCGCTTCTGAGTCACCTCGGACAAGAGTTTATAAACGTTGAATTGCAGTTCACGACTTGTTTTAAAGGTTTCACTAAATCGATAAGCAAACATCGTTGAAACTAAAGATATCAAACCAATACCAAATGCCAAACCCGTAATGTAGATCTCTCGAGTGAAGTCCAGAAGTAATGGCGAAATCCAAAGCGCCATTGATGAGAATCCAAGGTAAGCAGGAAAAAATGGTGAGTAGGCAAATAATCCCCCAAAAAGTAAAGCCACAATCGACAGCAAATAAATGATTTGCTCAAAAGCAGACAAATGTGGGATTAAACTAAGCCAGCCATAACCGAAGGCAATACCTGCCAATATAGTGGCACAAGTATGCAGATATAGATATTTCTTTGCTATTCCCGGCTCATCCTCAAAACAATTTGGCGCCCGATAGTGCAGCATCAGGGCCAATCTAAAAAGTGAGCTAATCGAGCCTACAGCCACCCATTCATACAAATCAAACTTAAGGTCTTCGCCCCAAAAAAAATAGCAGAGGACCAAAATAATTGAGGTAGTACCTACATTGGCGACATATAAGTTACTTCTAAGATACTCTGCTCGAGCAATAACTAAGCTATTTTCGAGCTCAGTGTTTGCAGTAGAAGATTTCTTAAATTTAAATTTCATAGATATGTTATTTTTGTCAAATGATACCTAGAATTATCTCTGCCAGACCCTTCATTAGCCTTGCTACGCTTTTAGTGCTAGTGGTGTGCATTTTCTTTATCCAAAAAAAGGAGCGGTCAGTAAGAGAAGATGCGTCTAAGCTAGTCATCTTCAACGAGAGAGCGACCCTACCAGTAATGACTAGCCTGCCCTTTTCAATCAATTACGAGCCAGATGCGAGCAAAGACCTTCTTTATCGTAAAGTTCGACTCGAGGGCGCTTTTCTTCCGAATCACCAGGTCTATCTAGAAAATCGGGTCTCGGAGGACTCTCCCAAGCCCTCTAGCAAAAAGACTTCTGGGTTTCATATCATGATGCCCTTCCTGCTCAATACTGGACAAATTGTTTGGGTCAACCGCGGTTGGATCGCAAGAGATGTAACCAATCGACAAAATATTCCGGATGTGAATCCACCAATTTATGCGCAAACAATTACCGGCTATATCACCCTGAGTAAAAAGGATATTTTTGAAATGCCAAGCGAGCCTCCACATTTCGTAAATGGGCACGTAGTGGCATTAAATTTTTATCTACATGATGATAAAAATGACTTACCCAATCGCAATGTATATCCATTTCTGATTACGCAAACTGGTGGCGGATCTGATGGGCTAATACGTCCAGAAGACAACTTCTACTATGTACCAGATTACCGCTTTGATATACAAAGCTGGTGGATCACACTTTGGGTTGCGATTGGCTTTTGGCTCATTAGCGGTCTTAAACTACTGAGATCAACCCTCAATGACAAATGAACGAATATATAACTTCTATTTGCCAATGTTCAACATTAGATCTAATTAGAAATAATCTTGTCTTTGCCATCTTCCTCAGAAAAAGTTGCTAATTGTAAGACTGGAATTTGGGGGTATTTTTGGGGGTAGTCTTTAAAATTCGAACCTCTATGCATTCGTTCAAGCGACTGAATTTATAAAAGAAAGTTGATTGAAGTTCGATCGCCGCCGACCCACCATTAAGGACAAACCCCTCTAATCTTTGGAGGGGTTTTGTTTTTTATTTAGCAGCCAAACGCCACAAAGAAGTAATCTCTTTTGATCTTGCTGCATACAAGGCATCAGCTTGATCAAAGGCCTTTGGATGATGTGGTTTAGTATCTATGCGATTAATCACTGCTAAACCCGCATCATCAATCCAGTTGAGCAACTCTTCTCGAGTGCGCAAACCAAGATGCTCAGCTAAATCTGAAAGAATTAACCAACCCTCACCTTCGGGAAAAAGATGGCCTCTTAAGCCACCCAAAAAGCCTTTGAGCATCTGACTGTTTGGGTCATATACCGCATGCTCAAGGGAGGAGCTCGGTCTTGCAGGCAACCAAGGTGGGTTACAGACAATCAGGGCAACCTGACCATCGGGAAATAAATGGGTTTTCTGAATCTTTACTTGATTACTTAGGCGCAGACGATCAATGTTTTCTTTAGCACAAGCAATGGCTCGATCATCCTGATCTGTTGCAATGATGTTTTGAATTTCTCGAATTGCCAACACAACAGATAAAACTCCAGTGCCAACTCCAATATCAAATGCTGTAGAGCTTTTCAAAAGCGCTTTTGGTAGAGGCGCCTTGAGGATCAACTCAATATATTTGCCACGAACAGGAGAAAATACGCCGTAGTGCGGATGAATGCGAATCTCTTCATCATCCCTAGCTAGAATGGGAACGCCTTTCTTGCGCCACTCGTGAGCGCTAATGACACCCAATAGCTCCCGCAAAGAAATGACATAAGACTGTAATTGAAGTCCATAAGCCTCAAGGCAGGCTTGGGTAACATCAGGGGCGCGCCTGAGTGGGATAGAGTGATCCGCCTCAACCTGAATTAATAGCATTCCTAAAATGCGGGCGCGTTGCGATTGTGACAGGCGATGCAAATTAAAAAGATCTAGGGGGCTTTTTTCTTTCACTTCCCGATCTTTAGAGCCTTTGCTAGTCCTCTTCGATTTTTTAGAGGGCTTGTCCACCCTTCGAACCAAAGCTTGCAACAATTGTCTAGCATTTTGGAAATCACCTCGATACAAAATAGCTGTACCCTCGCAAGCCAAACGATAAGCCGTATCCGCAGTTAAGGTGTCATCGCCAATCTGAATTTTTTGATGGGGCGCTATCCCGTTTTCAGAATGCCAGCTTGCGGAGCATTGTTGCCCGCCTTCATTCCAATAAATCATTAAGAGACTACAAAACGATTATTTTGATAATCATCAATAGCTTGCTCGATCTCAGCGCGAGTGTTCATGACAAAGGGGCCGTATTGCACGATTGGCTCATGCAAAGGTAATGCAGCCAAAACAATAAACTGCGCACCTTCAGTGCCCGCCTTTACCTTGAGTTGGTCGCCTTCACCCAAAACGATCGCAGCTTGCTTGGGGCCAGTATTCAAAGGACTGCCAATTTCTAAGCCGCCTTCATAGATATACACAAAGGCATTGAGCTCTTTTGCAAGAGGGTATTCAAATTCGGCATTTGGGGGTAAGTGCACATCTAAAAATACAGGCGCAGTACTGATGCATTGTATTGGCCCTGTAATAGTTTGATTGCCATGCTGAAATAAACCCGCAATCACTTTTACCGAACCGCCATCAGCAAGCGATACCTTTGGAATACTTTCTTCTTGAATATCTTGATAGCCTGCTAGCTTCATCTTCTCTTTGGCTGGTAAGTTAATCCACAACTGAAAACCCCGCATCGCGCCACTCACCTGCTGTGGCATCTCTGAATGAATAATGCCGCGCCCCGCTGTCATCCATTGCACGCCACCTGTCTTCAGATGTCCTTGATTACCCAAATGGTCTTCATGAAGCATATGGCCTTCAAGCATATAGGTCACTGTCTCAAAACCCCGATGCGGATGGGCTGGGAAACCTGCTACATAATCATTGGGGTCGTTAGATGAAAACTCATCGAGCATTAAAAAAGGGTCTAGCCTTACCTGATTCTGCCCGCCTAAACTGCGGCGCAACTTCACACCAGCACCATCAGAGGTAGAGATCCCGAGAATAATGGTTTGAATGTTGCGAATCATATCTATAAATCTAACATCTTTAAGCTGGAGGATGATCTTCAGGATTAACGTCGAGCGCAATCAAAAAACGAGAAACCATGTTGTAGGCAGCAATCACAGTGACCAACTCAACCGTATCTGTATTACCTAAAGCTACTTGCAAGCGCTTCATCAAGTCAGGGTCGACTTTGATATTGCGCGTCATCTGAAAAGTCAGCTCAGCAGCATCGTTTTCAATCGGTGAAAACAGCTCTTTTGGAAAATTAGACTGTCCAATAAGGCGCAAGCCCTGGACTTGCTCTTCCGTACCACCAGCCTTCTTAAAAGGAGGCGCATGATGAAAGAACTCATACTCTGCACCGTTCAGAACCGCTACACCACACATTGCCAACTCGCGCAGCTTTGGATCTAGTGACAGATTATTACGAATTTCACCAATGAAATGATTCCAACCTTCCGCGATTGGCACGCTATGCAACAACATGCGATCTAAATTAATAAATTGGCCACCACGACGCTTACGAATCGCAGCCACCAACTCGGCTGGCTCAGCCAAATCCATTGGCTGATAAGGAATTAAACGTTCTGACATAAATACCTTTATTGAGATGACTCTTATTGAGCTGTTTCTTTAATGTTGTTTTCAATAACGAACTTGCCCCAAATCGCGATTTGCTTGCCGATGAAATCACGCAAAGTCTCTGGGCTACCGCCGACCACTTCAATACCTTGAGCTTTAAATTTTGCAGCCACAGCAGGATTCTTCAGCGCTTTATTTAATGCTTTATTCATCGCGTCAATCACTGCTGGAGGTGTTTTGCCTGGAGCAAGGACTGCCCACCAAGCAGGAGCGCTAAAGCCAGGGAAACCGCTCTCAGAAATTGTTGGTACGTTAGGTAAAGCAGGGGAACGTTTTGCAGTAGTAATCACTAATGGAATGAC